>CAJWYF010000005.1 GCA_913049535.1 uncultured Synechococcus sp. | reverse complement strand
CTTCGAGCTCGATCTCCTTGGCGATGGTGACACCGTCATTGATGATCTGAGGAGCACCGAACTTTTTCTCGAGCACCACGTTGCGGCCTTTGGGTCCAAGGGTGACAGCCACGGACTCGGTGAGGATGTCGATGCCTTTCTCGAGGGCGCGGCGGGCCTGCTCGTTGTAAATGATGCGCTTGGGCATGGGAATGAGATGAAGAGGATGTGGCGTGGAAGCAGCGCCCGGTCAGCTCAGGACGGGGACAACAGCTTCAAAGTCGGATGAGGCCTCTGGCGCTCAGGAGACGACAGCGAGGATGTCCTTCTCGCTGAGCAGCACGAACTCGTCGCCGCTCAGCTTGATGTCAGTACCCGCGTACTTGGAATAGAGCACCTTGTCGCCAACGCTGACTTCGGGAGCCTGGCGGCTGCCGTCATCGTTGCGCTTGCCAGGCCCTACCTGGACGACTTCGCCCACTTGGGGCTTTTCCTGGGCGGTGTCAGGCAGAAGGATGCCACCGGCGGTTTTCTCGTCGGAAGCGGACACCTTGATGAAGATGCGGTCACCGAGAGGCTTCACGGTGGACACGCTGAGGGATACGGCAGCCATACGTGGATGGTTGTTCTCAGAACTGTTGGGGAGCGGGTCATGCCGATCTGGCACTCTCCGCGCTCGAGTGCCAACCTAGTTCGGGAACGTTCTGTGTCGCAATTGCGACCAGTGGGCGGTTCTCCGAACCCCTTCTGTGGCGGCCTCTTTCTGGCCGCTTGTGCAGTGGTATGGTTGCGCCGCCCGAAAGGCGCTGCCTTTCCGCCCCAACGTCTTTAACCCATGGCCGCTGCAGCAAACGCCACCACCGGCACGAAAGGAATCGTCCGCCAGGTCATTGGTCCTGTGCTTGACGTGGAATTCCCCGCCGGCAAGCTGCCGCGCATCTACAACGCCCTGAAAATCAAGGGCAAGAACACCGCTGGTCAGGACATCGCTCTGACAGCCGAGGTGCAGCAGCTCCTCGGTGACCACCGCATCCGTGCTGTGGCGATGAGCACCACCGACGGTCTGGTGCGCGGCATGGAAGCCCTCGACACCGGCGCTCCGATTTCTGTTCCCGTCGGCGAGGGCACCCTCGGACGCATCATGAATGTGCTCGGCGATCCCGTTGACGAGCAGGGTCCTGTCAAGGCCGACACCACCTCCCCCATCCACCGCGGTGCTCCAAAGCTGACTGAGTTGGAGACCAAGCCGAAGGTGTTTGAGACCGGCATCAAGGTGATTGACCTGCTGGCCCCTTATCGCCAAGGCGGCAAGGTGGGCCTCTTCGGTGGCGCCGGTGTGGGCAAGACCGTGCTGATCCAAGAGCTCATCAACAACATCGCTAAGGAGCACGGTGGTGTGTCCGTGTTCGGCGGCGTGGGTGAGCGCACCCGCGAAGGCAACGACCTTTACGAGGAATTCAAGGATTCCGGCGTGATCAACGCCGAGGACCTGTCCAAGTCCAAGGTGGCCCTCTGCTACGGCCAGATGAATGAGCCCCCCGGTGCCCGCATGCGCGTGGGTCTCTCCGCCTTGACCATGGCCGAGCACTTCCGTGATGTGAACAAGCAGGACGTGCTCCTGTTCGTCGACAACATCTTCCGCTTTGTGCAGGCCGGCTCTGAGGTGTCCGCACTGCTGGGCCGCATGCCTTCGGCTGTGGGTTACCAGCCCACCCTGGGCACCGACGTTGGTGAGCTGCAGGAGCGCATCACCTCCACCCTGGAGGGTTCCATCACCTCGATTCAGGCCGTCTACGTCCCTGCTGACGACCTGACCGACCCGGCACCTGCCACCACCTTCGCCCACCTCGACGCCACCACCGTGCTGAGCCGTGGTCTGGCCTCCAAGGGCATCTACCCCGCTGTGGACCCGCTCGATTCCACCAGCACAATGCTGCAGCCCGCCGTTGTGGGCGATGAGCACTACAAGACGGCTCGCGCTGTGCAGTCCACCCTGCAGCGCTACAAGGAACTCCAAGACATCATCGCGATCCTGGGCCTCGATGAGCTCTCTGAGGAAGACCGCCTGACGGTTGACCGCGCTCGCAAGGTTGAGAAGTTCCTCTCCCAGCCCTTCTTTGTGGCTGAGATTTTCACCGGCATGCCCGGTCAGTACGTGAAGCTGGACGAAACCATCAAAGGCTTCCAGATGATCCTGGCCGGTGAGCTCGACGACATGCCAGAGGCCTCCTTCTACCTGGTCGGCAACATCGATCAGGCCAAGGCCAAAGCTGAGAAGCTGCGCTCGGAAGCCAAGGGTTGATCCCTTCTGACTCTTTCCACTGAGGTTTACAAGCCATGGCCCTGACTCTGCGGGTTCTTTGCCCCGATCAGAACGTGTTCGACGGTCAGGCGGATGAGGTGATCCTGCCCAGCACCACCGGCCAACTCGGTGTGCTTCCAGGCCACGTCTCCCTGCTGACTGCCCTTGATGTGGGTGTGCTGCGCGTCCGCGACGGCAACTCCTGGTCTGCCATCGCCTTGATGGGCGGTTTTGCTGAAATTGATGAGGATGAAGTCAACGTCCTCGTCAATGCGGCAGAACCTGCCAGCAGCATCAATGTTGACGCTGCTCAACAAGACCTGAACAGCGCCCAGCAGGCCTGGGACAGCTTTGACGGCAAGCCCAACAGCCCTGAGAAGATCAAGGCCCAGCAAGCCTTCCAGAAGGCTCGTGCACGGCTGCAAGCCACCCGCGCCAACTGACGCGAATTCACGTCACGTCCAATGCATGAACAAAGCGGCCCCAGGCCGCTTTTTTTATGGCATCTCAAACGATGCCGAACACAAAAAAACCCGGAACCCCATGGGCTCCGGGTGCACAGAACGCCTTTGGCAGACCAATCAGGCGGTTCCGCAGAAGGTGACTTCCGGGAACTTGAGCTTGGCTTCATCCAGGCTTTTGGCTTTGCCTTCCTCTTGCCAGTAGTTGATCACCTCGGTCGCTTTGTTGAGGATCTCAACGCGCTCGTTCTCCGTGATCCAGCTTTTAGCTTCCAGCACACCGCGCAGAGTTTCCCAAGCGTCCTCCCGGGGCCAGAAGAAATAGGCCGTCAAGGGGCTGGGGCCGCCGCCAACGATCTGATCGACAGCCAGTGCGACGTTCTCAGGCAGCCAGAGAATCTTGAGCAGAAAACGTCCCTCGTCAGCCTTGGGGGTGTAACCCGAAGGGACGCCATCAGCATCCACCGTGGAGCGAGCCAGGTGATCGTTGGCACTTTTCATGCCACTGGCCTGAGAGACCTCTTCACCAGCAGGACTTTCGCTCGCACCAGCAGGGCTGGTCTCCGCAGCAGCGCTGCTTGCAGTCGTTTCCTCGCTGACCGCAGTCGCGGTTTCGGTTTCGCTCACGGGACTCGTTTCGGTGCTCAAGGGGCGTTCAGAGACAGACCTGGCGGGGCAGGCAAACGACTAACCTACCAGCCCCTGATGCTCAGGCTCTGACGTGGCGCCACTGCTGCTGTTTGACATCGACGGGGTGATCCGCGATGTCAGTGGCAGCTATCGCCGGGCCCTGATCGAGACGGTGCATCACTTCAGCGGCTGGCGGCCGGAGAGCTCCGTCGTCGATGCCCTCAAGGGGGAGGGACGCTGGAACAATGACTGGGATGCCAGCGAGGAACTGCTGCGTCGACGCGGATCAGTCCGGCCGCAACGCGACGACTTGATCGCGGTCTTCAGTGACTTTTATTTCGGTGGTGATCCGCTCGGCGATCCCGCGGGATGGACAGGTTTCATCGGCGATGAACCACTCCTGGTGCAGCGCGACTTCTTTGACCAGCTCAGCGCCAACGGCTGGGGCTGGGGCTTTGTCAGCGGCGCTGAGCCCCCCTCAGCCCGCTATGTGCTGCAGCAGCGACTCGGACTGGCGGATCCGCCGTTGATCGCCATGGGGGATGCCCCGGACAAGCCTGATCCCACCGGACTGGTGCGGCTGAGCGCAGAACTGCAGCCCGGCACGAGCGACCCAGTGGCCTACCTCGGAGACACCGTCGCTGATGTGAAGGTGGTTCTCAACGCCCGCCTGCGGTGCCCAGCACATCAGTGGATCAGCCTGGCGGTGTCACCACCGCATCTATGGAGCCAACCGGCGGCGCGCGCTGACTATGAGCAGCAATTGCAACGGGCCGGCGCTGATCGCATTGTCACAAGCACGACCGCGGTGCTGGAGCATCTCCAATCCATGGCCGACCCCAGCGGTTGAGGCCACCTTGGGGTGGTCTTGGCACAGCAATGGCATCCAGCAGCCTCAGCCTTCAGCAACGTCTCAGCCTGCTTGCCCCCGAGCTGCTGGTCCTCGCCCTGGGCGGAGGTGTGTTGGCCGTCCTCAGCTTCAGCGGCCTTTTGGAGTGGCTCCTGGCCGGCAGTGCTGCAGCCATCATCACCGGCCTGGCCCTGCTGGGTGCCGTGGTGGTGGTGCTCTCCAACCAGGTGGCCGATCAGGCTGAGTTGCTGGCCGAGGAGCTGGGGGAGCCCTACGGCACCCTCGTGTTGACGGGCTCGGTGATCGTGATCGAACTGGCGCTGATCGGCAGCACCATGCTCACCGGCGATCAAAACCCGACCCTGGCGCGGGATTCGATGTTTTCGGTGCTGATGATCGCCCTGACGGGCATCACCGGACTGTGCATGGGCCTGACCACGCGCATGCAGAAAAAGAAGCAAAAACCCAACGCGCCCATGCGGGTCGAGGACCTTGCCGCGCCCAACCTTCCAGGGGCGATGGTCTACTACAACCTCATCAGCACCATGAGTGTGCTGGTGCTGATCATCCCCAACTTCAGCACTGACACCGACCAGGGGAATTTCAGCCTGCCCCTCAACATCGTCCTCTCGGTCGTGGCGCTTGTGGTGTACGGGCTGTTTCTCTCCAACCAAATGGGGGCCTATCGCGACTTCTTCATCGAACCCTTCGATGAGAACTCCCCCGCTGCCAGCCGCCATGCCGCCGAGTTGCAGGGGGGGCCCTGGCAGGCCGGTGCCCTGCTGATGGGCACCCTCGCCATCGTGGTGGTCATCGCCGAATCGATGGGACAGCTGATCGAGCGCGGCGTCAATGAATTGCACCTGCCAGGGGCCCTGGCGGGCATCCTGGTGGCCGCTCTGATCTTGACCCCAGAGGCGATCAACGCCATTCAGGCCACCCGCAGAGGGAAGCTGCAACGGGCCCTGAACACCCTCTATGGCTCGGTGCTGTCCACCATCAGCCTGACCGTGCCCGCTGTTCTGGTGATCGGCCAGCTCACCGGCACCGAGGTGATCCTTGGGCTGGAGCCCTACGCCATGGTCCTGCTGGCGCTGACCTTGTTCCTGCTGCGGCCCCACAACCGGGTGCTCGGCAGCGAAGGCTTGATGCTGCTGGTGGTGTTCCTGTTCTGGTTTGTGCTGGAGCTGGTCTAGAGCTCAGCGCTCCATGGCCTCGATGCTCTTGAGCGCCGCGGCCGAGAGCACCTCAGCCCCGTCGGGACACACGGCCACATCGTCCTCGATGCGGATGCCGATGCCCTTCCAGCGATCATCAATGGCCGGCTGCCCCTCGGGCGGCTGCAGACGGTCACTGATGTACAGGCCTGGCTCGACGGTCAGCACCATGCCCGACTCAAGGCTGACGTGGTGGTCACCGAGGCGATAGGCCCCCACGTCGTGCACATCGAGTCCCAGCCAGTGGCCGGTGCGATGCATGTAAAGGTGGCGATAGGCCCCCTGCTCGATCAGTCCATCGGCTTCGCCGCAGAGCAGACCAAGCTCGAGCAGACCCTCCACCAGCACACGCACAGCACGGTCATGCACCTGCTCGGCGGTGGCACCAGGGCGCACCTCCGCGATCGCTGCTTCCTGGGCTTGCAGCACCAGGGCGTAGAGCTCGCGCTGCTCGCCGGTGAAGCGGCCGTTGATTGGGAAGGTGCGGGTGATGTCGCCGTTGTAGTAGTCACTCAACGAGCAGCCGGCATCGATCAGCAGCAGGTCTCCGTCCTGCAGCGGTGCGTTGTTGGCGGTGTAGTGAAGAATGCAGGCGTTGTCTCCGCCGGCCACGATCGAGGGGTAAGCGAAACCCCTGGTGCCACTGGCCAGAAAATGTTGCTCCAGCGTCGCCCGGACCTGAGCCTCGTTCTGGCCAGGGCGCGCCATCTGCCGGGCTTGCTCATGGGCCTCGGCGCTGATGCGGGCCGCCAGGCGCATCCGCTCCAGTTCCTCGGGCTCCTTGCGCAGCCGCATGGCATGCAGGATCGGGCAGGGGGCACTGAGCTGCCGGGGCGCCATCCCCAGCCTCGGCGCACGGTCCAGCTGCTGGGCCCAGGCCCTCAGCACCAGGGGCTCAACAGCCGCATGACGCCCCACACGGAAGCAGATGCCATCGGCGCCGCTGAGGTAGTCCGGCAGCAACGCCTCCAGCTGATCCAGGGGATGGGCCATGTCAGCCCCGAAGGTCTGCACCGCCCCCTCGGTGCCCCAGCGGAACCCCTCCCACACCTCAGCGGTGGCGTCCTTGGGCGGGACGAACAGCACGAAGGGGGTCTCAGGGCGATGCGGCAGAAACAGGGCCACTGCGCCCGGTTCATCAAAACCAGTCAGGTACCAGAAATCGCTGTTCTGACGGAAGGGAAACTCCACATCGGCGTGGTGTTGCATCGCCTGTGCCGCTGGAATCACAGCGGCCTGGCCCTCAAGGGCGTCGATGAACAATTGACGCCGGGCGGCGTGAGAGATCGGCACGGGGTCTGACGGCCCTTGGGGCAGGCGGTTAAATGAGTGTGTCAGGTTGGCCCGGCGCCCGGGTTTCCGTGAGCGATTTCCTCGTCTTAGCCGGCCTCGTGGTCGTGTTGGTCGCCGGGTCGGCCCTCTGCTCAGGGGTTGAGGCGGCCCTGCTGACGGTGAATCCGCTGCGCGTACATGAAATGGTGGCTCGTGGCGTGCCGGGCGCGCAGCTGCTGCAGAGCCTCAAAAACCGCCTCGGCCGCGTGCTGGTGGTGCTGGTGGTGGTGAACAACGTCTTCAACATCTTCGGCAGCCTGATGCTCGGCGCCTTGGCCGCTGTGATCTTTCGCCACCACGGCCTGCAGGGATCAGCACTGACCGCCTTCTCCTTCAGCTTCACCGTCCTGGTGATCCTGATGGGAGAGATCCTGCCCAAAGCCTTCGGCACCCGCATGGCGGCCAGCACGTCCCTGCTGGCGGCGCCCACCCTGGCCCTGCTGACGCGGCTGGGGACACCGCTGATCGTGCTGCTCGAGCGGCTGATGCCCAGCCTCAGCGAGCAGGCCGAGCTGACCACCGATGAAGGCGAGATTCGCCTGCTCGCCAGGCTCGGCTCCCAGACCGGCCGCATCGAAGCCGATGAGGCGGCAATGATTGCCAAGGTCTTTCAACTCAATGACCTCACCGCACGGGATTTGATGCTGCCGCGGGTCTCGGCACCGACCATCCGTGCGCAGGCTCGGCTGGATGATCTGCGCGACACCCTTCTCAGCCAAGAGGACCCCTGGTGGGTTGTCCTGGGGGAGGAGGTGGATGAGGTGCTGGGGGTCTCCAGCCGCGACAGCCTGCTGACGGCACTGGTGCAAGGCCGCGGCCATGCCACAGCGGCCAGCCTCTCGGAACCGGTGCAGTTTGTGCCGGAAATGATCCGCGCCGACCGGCTGCTCACCAGTTTCCGCCGGGACAGCGACTCGGTTCGTGTGGTGGTGGATGAATTCGGCGCTTTCGTCGGCCTTGTCGGTGCCGAGGTGGTGCTGGCGGTCTTGGCCGGCTGGAAGCGGCCCCGAGCGGAGCCCCTGCGCTGATGCCACCCCATCGCACCGACAGCATCACCCGCTGCCTGCAGCGCTGGCGCGCCGAACTGCAGCTCAGCCGGCGCGAGCAGTCCCTGCTGGGTCCTGAGTTGCAGAGCCTGGACCGGCAACTGCAACGGCTCGAGCGGCGTGAGCTGCGCCTGGCGGTTTTCGGCCGTGTGGGTGTGGGCAAGAGCAGCCTGCTCAATGCCCTGCTCGGCCAGGCGCACTTCGCGACGGATGTGGCCCATGGCTCCACACGCCATCAGGCCGTTGCCCCCTGGCATCGCCCCTGGGGCCATGGCGGCCAGCTGGAATTGGTCGACACCCCGGGAATCGATGAAATCGCAGCGGCCGCGCGGCAGCGGTTGGCGCGGCGCGTGGCCACCGGCAGCGATCTGGTGGTGATGGTTCTTGATGGGGACATCAGCAACCCTGAGCTGGCAGCCCTCGACACCCTGCGGGCCAGCGGCAAACCGGTACTGCTGGTGGCCAATCGCGCCGATCACTACAGCGCAGAACAGCAGCGCGAACTTGAACAGGCCATCCAGCGCCGCAGCGGCTCGAGCGACGCCTTGATCTGGGTGGCCGCCGCACCGCGCCGGCCGGCCCTGCTGGCCGATGGACGGGTGCGAACCGTGGCGGTAGCGCCGGAGGTGGAGCCGCTGCTAGAGCGGCTCGATGCCCTACTTGAGCAGCACGGCGAGCTGCTGCTGGCCATCAACAGTCTGCGAGCGGCTGATGGCTTCAGCGGGCGACTGCTGAGCTGGCGCCTGGGACAGCGGCGTCAAGCCGCCCAGGCCCTGATCGGCCGCTGCGCCAGCGTCAAAGCCGCAGGCCTGGCCGCCAACCCGTTGGTGCTGCTGGATCTCGCGGGTAGCGCGGCGGTGGACAGCACGTTGATCGTGCAGCTGGCCAAGCTCTATGGCGTCCCGCTGCACGGTCCCATGACCCGCCGGCTGCTGCAGCGGATCGGCGGGCAGAGCCTGCTGATGGGCGGGGTGCAGTGGGGGCTCCAAGGGGGACTGGGGCTGATCAAACAACTGCTGCTGCTGGCCGCGCCCATCAGCGGTGGTCTCAGCCTGGCGCCTGCCGCGCCTGTGGCCCTGGCCCAGGCAGCCCTGGCGGTCCATGGCACCCGCATGACCGGCCGAGAAGCGACGCGCCAGCTGCTGCTTTCGGTGCACCGCGGCCCCAGCCGCCCGGCCAGCCTGCTGCGGCGCTTGCAGCGCCTCGATCCCCAGGCCAGCCGCTGGCTGCAACACCACAGGCCCTGGGCGCCGGAGGTGGGGCTTCCATGACCAGCGCCATGGCCCTGTTCGGCACCAGCGCCGATCCACCAACCGTTGGGCACCAAGCCGTTCTTGCCGGACTGCTGCAGCTCTACCCGAGGGTCTGCACCTGGGCCAGTGACAACCCTTTTAAGGAGCATGGTGCGCCCCTGGAGGTGCGCGCAGCGCTGCTGGGGGCTGTAGTGGAGAGCCTTGCAGCCCATCAAGAGCCCCATCGGTTGCAGCTGCGCCAGGACCTCAGCAGCCGCCGCGCCATCGACAGCATCAGCGCAGCCCAGCGTTTGTTTCCGCAGGAGGAACCCGTCTTTGTGGTGGGCACCGACCTGGTGGAGCAAATCCCCCGCTGGTATGCGGTTGGCGAATGGCTCGGCCAATGCCGCCTGGCCGTCGTGCCACGGCAGGGCTGGCCGCTGGCAGCCGATGCCCTGGATCGACTCAGGACTCTGGGGGCAAGCATTGAAGAGCTGCCGCTGGAAATTCCGGCTTCCGCCAGCTCCATCATCCGCCGCCACCCCAACCCGGAACTCGTCCCGGCCACCCTGTTACCGGAGCTGGTGGCGCAGAACCTCTACGGTTTCACCAGTGACGACCTCCCTCCGGCCCTGTGCGGATCGCCCTGATCCAGTCGAATCCCCTGGTGGGTGATCTGCGCGGCAATACGGCCGCGCTGCTGAGCGATGCCTGCCAAGCCGCTGCAGCTGGAGCCCAGCTGGCCCTGGCCCCGGAACTGGCCCTGTGGGGCTACCCACCGCGCGATCTGCTGCTGCAACAGGACCTGGTTGCGCTGCAGGACCAGCAGCTGGACCATCTCGCCGCCAGCCTGCCGCCTGAGTTGGCGTTGCTGCTGGGTGTGGTGGAGCGGCAGCCACGGGCGATGTACAACGCGCTGGCCCTGGTGCACGAGCAGCAGTGGAAGGTGGTGGCCCGCAAGCGGCTGCTGCCCAGCTACGACGTCTTTGATGAGCGGCGCTACTTCACAGCAGGCCAGGAGCCCGGTCTTCTCGAGCTGAAGCTCCAGGGCCAGCCGCCTGTGCGACTGGGGCTGAGCCTCTGCGAAGACCTCTGGGTGGATGAGGCCATCACCGGTCAGCCCCAACCCAGTTGCGATCCGATCGCTGCGTTGGTGCCCCTGCATCCGCAGCTGCTGATCAATCTCTCCGCGTCCCCCTACGCCCAGGGCAAGTCCCGCCGCCGCCAGCAGCTGGCCGCCGCCGCAGCAAGCCGTCTTGGCTGCCCGGTGGTTTACGTCAATCAGGTGGGGGGCAACGATGAATTGATCTTTGATGGCAGCAGCTTTGTGGTGAACACGAGCGGCTCACGCTGCTGTCAGCTCCCCTGCGCGGAGCGGTCCGTCGCCCTGTGGAACACGCGTGAACCCCTGAGCCAAGCGCTCGATGACTTAAGTCCTGAAGCCGAAATCTGGCGCATGCTGGTGCTGGGCGTGCAGGACTACGCCAGCAAGTGCGGCTTTCGCTCAGCGCTGCTGGGACTGAGCGGCGGCATCGACTCGGCGCTGGTGGCCGCTGTTGCCGCAGCAGCCCTTGGTGCCCAGCAGGTCAGGGCCTTGCTGTTGCCCTCGCCCTACAGCTCCACCGGTTCGATCGATGATGCCCAGGCGCTGGCGGAGCGCCTGCAACTGCGCACAACCACCGTGCCGATTGCTGCGTTGATGGGGATCTATGACGCCAGCCTGACCCCGGCCCTCGGGGTCGTTCCGGCAGGCGTGACCGCAGAAAACCTCCAGTCCCGCATCCGCGGCACCCTGCTGATGGCCGTGGCCAACGCGGAGGGGCAGCTGCTGCTGGCGACCGGCAACAAATCGGAACTGGCCGTGGGGTACTGCACCCTGTACGGCGACATGAACGGGGGCCTGGCGGTGATCGGCGACCTCTACAAAACCGAGGTTTACGGCCTCGCCCGCTGGCTCGACAGCCCCGCAGCAGCCGAGGAGCGCAGGCGTTGCGGCCTGCCAGCGGAAGGACCCCTCATCGGCGATGCCATCCGCGAGAAGCCCCCCAGCGCTGAACTGCGTCCGGATCAGCGCGACAGTGATTCATTGCCCGACTACCCAGCGCTCGATCGCCTGCTGCGCAGCCTGATTGAGGAGCATGCCGGGCCAGCGCAGTTGATCGCCGCCGGTGAGGATCCTCAGACCGTCGAGCAGATCTGGCGTCTGCTGAAACGCTCGGAGTTCAAACGCCGCCAGGCAGCCCCTGTCCTGAAGCTCAGCGAGCAGGCCTTTGGCAGCGGTTGGCGCATGCCGATTGCCGCAGGCACTGGCATCACTGCGGCGAAATCGCCACGCTGAAGACAGCACGAGTGCACCATGGCCGCCCCCCAGCACGCCGCCTCCATCAGCAGCATTGGTATTCCGCGGGAGATCAAACGCGATGAGCAGCGGGTTGCACTGACCCCAGATGCGGTGCGGGAGCTGGTCAGCCTGGGGCTGGAGGTGCGCATCGAACGGGACGCCGGTGCCGGTGCCGGCATCGATGACGCCACCTTTGCTGCAGCCGGGGCGGCATTGGTCAGCCGCGATGAGGCCTGGGCCGCCCACCTGGTGGTGAAGGTCAAGGAACCGCAGCCCGAGGAGTTCCCCTTGCTGCGCCATGACCTGGTGCTGTTCACCTACCTGCACCTGGCGGCTTACCCGGCCGTGGGTCGCGCGCTGCTGGAGAGCGGCTGCACCTCCATTGCCTATGAGACCGTTCAACTCGAGAACGGCACGCTGCCGCTGCTCGCGCCCATGAGCGAAATCGCCGGACGCCTGGCCACCCAGGCGGGTGCGTACCTACTGGAGCGCCCCCATGGCGGCCGCGGTGTCTTGCTGGGGGGCTGCACGGGGGTCAAACCGGCGCGTGTGGTGGTCCTCGGCGCTGGCACGGTGGGCTGGAATGCAGCCCGTATCGCCGCCGCCATGGATGCGGAGGTGCTGCTGCTGGATCGCTCACCCCAGCGGCTGCGCAGCCTGGAGGCCGATCGCCGCGGCCGGCTGGTGAGCCTGGTCAGCAGCAGGGGCCTGATTGAACGCGTGGTGCCCACGGCCGATTTGCTGATTGGAGCCGTACTCACCCCCGGAGGCCGTGCCCCCACCCTGGTGGACGAAGAGCTGGTGCAGCAGATGCGGCCTGGATCGGTGATCGTCGATGTGGCGATCGACCAGGGGGGATGCATCGCCACCAGTGAAGAAACCACCCACACCGACCCCGTGCTTGAGAAATTCGGTGTTCAGCACTACGCCGTGGGCAACATGCCTGGGGCGGTGCCCTTCACCTCAACAGAAGCCCTGGTAAGTGTCACGCTGCCCTACATCTCCACCATTGCCGGAAGGGGCCTCAGGGAAGCCGTCACCGAACGCCCTGAACTGCTCTCAGGGCTCAACACCGTGGAGGGATCGGTGTGCCATCCCGGTGTCGGCCGTGCCCTCAACCTGACGCCGCGTCATCCCATGGCCTGCCTGCGCTGAACTCACTCCGGTGCATCCAGTGCTCGGATGTAGAGCCAATCGCCATCGCGGCGGCCACCGCGCCGCTGAAACAGGGAGTGCTCACGCAGCTGGCCGTCACCGCCACCCGCGCGGTAGCGCGCGATGAAACGCACGGTTCCCTCCACATCGGTGGGTGTGGTGGCGCTGCTGTGGAGCACCTTGAGGCCGAGCCAGCGCAGCTGGGGATCGATCGTGACCGGGCCACCGCCGGCATGGGTGGCCTCAAGGTAGGCCGCAAGGCCCAAGGCAAAGGCGCTGTAACGGGAACGCATCAGCTGCTCAGGTGTTGCCGGCCGTTGCTCACCCCGATGAAACGGAGCGCAGCAGTGCTGGTAGCGGCCGCCGCCACAGGGGCAGGCCGAGCCAAATCCCAATCCCATCACGGCAGTCGTTGCAGCGGTGAGACAGGACGGGTCAGGGCCGCTGGGGCCAGGCCTTCACGCAGCGCCAGCAGCAGACCTGCCGCCTCGCTGTAACTCGACGCCTGCAGAACGCCGCACTCCAGTCCAAGGGCGGCTTGATCCACCGCCAGCAGCGATGGGTTGGCCACGCTGATCAAGGGAACACCACGCTCAAGACAGGCCAGCACCGCTTCCCCACCCAACGCGCCCTGGGGAGCCACCACCGCACCAAGCTGTTGGGCCAGGAGATCGCCAGGCTGGGCTTGAGCGGCGGGCAACAGATCGGGGGCGCAGCTCAGACCCACCAGCACGCACGCCAGAAAGGTATAGCCCAACTCTTCCCCGGCGGCCCGTGGATCCAGCGCCGGGTCCAACGGCAGGGGGGCCAGAGCCGGGGCATGGGCACAGGGCAGCTGCAAGTGGCGCACCAGCAGGTGGCTGATCACCGCCTCAGCACCAGCCAGCGCATCGACGCCGCTGCCCTGCCGGTACGCCGCCAGCGCTTCACTGTCAGGATCTTCCGGGAAGCGCGCCACCACGGCAATCGCGGTGGCTCCGGCCTGTTTGAGACGCTCGCCCGCGCGCAGCAACGTCCCAGGAGCAGCAATCCGGCCGCTGGAAGCACCGCTGGCACCGAGCTCCAGCTGCACCTCCAGCGGTTGATCGGTCTGCACCACCGGTCCGATCTCCAAGCCGAGGGTGGCGCTGCAGCCTTCGGCCACTTGAATCTGCCGCTGGGCCAGCTCCGGCTCGATCCCGACATCCAGCAACAGACCGATCCGCTGACGACGGACAGGTCGCAGCACCCACTCCGCCGCCGCAAAACGGTCGAGGCTGTAACCCTCCACGTAATGCATGCGGGGATCACGCCAGTACAAGGCCGCCCCGTTCATCACGTTGGGATGGGTGATCAGGCAACCGCTGGCGGCGGCCAAGAGGCGAGCACTGGGCAGGGCATCACCTGCGTAACCGCCGATGGCACAACCGATCCCGGTCGGCACCACCATCAAGGTGGGCAGGGGGGCGCTGGTCATTGCAGCACGACCGCCTCCAGGCGCAGTTGGCGGGTCTGATCAACGGATTCAACGGCCGTGATGGACCAGCGCAGCGGCTCACCGTGACGGGCCAACTGCTGGCGGATCCAACCGCGCAGGGCTGAGCAGGGGATGTGATCAGGCCAGGGCAACACCAGCTGCATGCTTTGCAGCCCCAGCTCGGGCTGCATCACTTCTGGTACTGACCGAATTGGGCCTCGTAGAGGGCGTCTTCCTGCCCGGCAATGAACTGCACATCAGAGCGTGGATAGCTGACGCACAGCAGGGCAAACCCCTTTTCACGCAACTCCTCCTTGACGCCCATGGCATCAGGCTGGTGCACCTGGCCGGCCTGAATGCTGGCCGCACAAGTGGTGCAGACCCCTGCGCAACAGGAGCTGGGCAGGGGGACACCGGCTGCCTCGGCGGCATTGAGCACGGTCTGATCAGCGCTACATGGAAACTGATGGCATTGTCCGTCGAGCTCAACGCTCACCTGATAGATCTCTGCCATCGTCGGTTGAATCGCTTGTCACGGGTTCAGCGGCTCATCCTGACGCAACGGGTCCCACTGACTGGGGTGGGGCGAGAGGTACTCCGCAGGGGTGGCGTTCTCAGGCGTTGGGCGGGGGGAGCACAGCACCAGATCAAAGGCGATGGAAAGCCTCTGCTCATCCGCGCTGCAGTTCTCGGTGACCGCATGATCCAGCGCCGCCGGGAAGAGCAGCAACTCTCCGGCAACAGGGGCATGATCCAACCAGGGTGCATTCCAGCGCCGCCGGGCGGGATCCTGCTCGCGCAACGGTCCACCATGGCCCACGGACAGACCTGGCACCAGTTCATTGCATTGGTGGGGGGCAAACAACCTGAGGCAGCCGGTTTCACCCCGGCCATCACCGTTGAGGTAGAGCAAGGCGCTGAGATGGGCATTGGGATGGTGATGGCGACCCACCTGCTGACCCGGCTCGCTCACCACCGGCCATGAGCGCTGGATCATGGGCAACACCTGGGATGGATCAAAGCCCAGCTCCTGGAGATACACCTCCACGTGCTGCTGCAGCTGCCGCACCAGGGGTGCAAACAGGGGCAGGCGGTGCAGCTGCCAGACACCGTTGATGTCACCGGTCCACGCGCAGCCATGCTGCGGATTGCCAGCTGCAGCACCACGCAGATGCAGCACCTGCTGCATCCATGCGGCCAGATCGAGTGGATCAAGGTGCAACTGGGCCCTGGCCAAGGCCATCGGGAAGAGCGGCTCCAGCTGCAGCTCAGCGGAGGAGTGAGGTCTCATGAACGACATCCAGGCATAAAAAAACCGGCCCCTCAGGGCCGGTCAAACAGAGCCCGCTGGCTCAACCCATCGCTGCGGCACCGCCAACCACCTCAAGGATTTCCTGGGTGATGGCCGCTTGGCGGGCTTTGTTGTAATCAAGGGTCAACGTCTTGGCCAAGGCCTTGGCGTTATCGCTGGCGTTGTTCATGGCTGTCATCCGGCTGGCCAATTCACTGGCTGCGGATTCCTGCAACGAACGCAACACCTGGTTCTGCAGATAGAGAGGAAGCAGAACATCAAGCAGCTGGCTGGGGGTCTGCTCAAACACAAGATCCGACTTGAGTTTGTCAGCCTGATTGGAGGCCGCTGCAGCGGAATCACCCTCTTTACCGATGAAACGGAAGATTTCATCATCAGCCTGCGCAATCCCCTGGGGATCAAGCGGCAGCAGTGTTTGGTAAACAGGGGTCGTGCTCACCAGGTTGATGAACTTGGTGAACACCAGCTCAACCCGATCGGTGGCGCCGCCGAGGAATTCAGCCTGAATGGCATCCGACACCTGCATGGCATCCGCTGAGGTGGGCAGCTGGTCAAGGCCGGTGAAGCTGGCCGTGATTGGGTAATCACGGTTCTGGAAGTAGGTGGAAACCTTGCGACCCACCAGGATCAGCGCCACCTCATGACCGGTGGCCTTGAGCTCAGCAAAACGCTGCTCGGTGCGCTTGATGATGTTGGCGTTGAAGCCGCCGCAGAGACCGCGATCACCGGTCATCGCCACAAGGGTGATGTGTTGCGGATCGCGGGCCTGCAGCAAAGGGGTATCGGCAGCTTCCAGAGCAATGCGGCTCTGGAGGCTTTCCAGCACCCTGGCCAGACGGTCGGCGAAAGGACGGCTGCGCAGGACCAAATCCTGAGCGCGGCGCACCTTGGCTGCCGCCACCAAGCGCATGGCTTCAGTGATCTTTCGCGTGTTCTTGATGGACTTGATCCGGTCGCGGATCTCTTTCAGGTTCGCCATGACTCAGATCCTCAGGCTGCTGCCAGGAGACCGGACACCACGGTGCTGATGGCGTCCTTGAGGATGGCCTCGGATTCCTCGCTCATCTTCTTCTCGCTCTGAATCGCGTTGATGAACTCAGGCTTGGACGTCTTGAGGTACTCGCGCAGCTCGCGCACGAAGGAGGTGATGTCCTGAACGGGAAGCTCATCAAGGAGACCCTTGGTGCCGGCGTAAACGATGGCGACCTGCTCAGCCAGCAGCAGGGGGCTGAACTGGGCCTGCTTGAGCAGTTCGCGGAGGCGCTTGCCGCGAGCCAGCTGAGCCTGGGTGGCTGCATCCAGATCAGAAGCGAACTGGGAGAACGCAGCCAGCTCGTCGAACTGGGCCAGTTCAAGCTTCAGCTTGCCGGCGATCTTCTTGATGGCCTTGGTCTGGGCAGCACCGCCAACGCGGCTCACGGAAATACCGACGTTGATCGCAGGCCGCAAACCGGAGTTGAACAGATCAGAGCTCAGGAACACCTGACCATCGGTGATCGAGATGACGTTGGTGGGGATGTAAGCCGAGACGTCACCGGCCTGGGTTTCGATGATGGGTAGGGCGGTCATGCTGCCCTTGCCCATGGCATCAGAAAGCTTGGCGGCGCGCTCCAGCAGGCGGCTGTGGCAGTAGAAAACGTCGCCGGGATAAGCCTCACGACCGGGCGGACGACGCAGCAGTAGGGACATCTGGCGGTAGGCCTGGGCCTGCTTGGTGAGGTCGTCGTAAATCACCAGGGTGGCCTTGCCCTGGTACATGAAGTGCTCAGCAATGGCAGCACCGGTGTAGGGAGCCAGGTACTGCAGTGATGCCGGCTCAGAAGCGTTAGCGGCAACGATGATGGTGTAGTCGAGTGCACCGCGCTCGCGCAGCACCTCGGTGACCTGGGCGACAGAGGCAGCTTTCTGACCGATGGCGACGTAGACGCAGACAACGTCCTCGCTCTTCTGGTTGATGATCGTGTCGATCGCGATGGCCGTCTTGCCGGTTTGACGGTCACCAATGATGAGTTCGCGCTGGCCGCGACCGATGGGAATCATCGCGTCGATGGCGGTGATGCCCGTCTGCATGGGCTCGTGCACCGACTTGCGCTGGATGATGCCAGGCGCGGGGTTTTCGATCAGGCGCGTATCCGTGGCGGGAATGTCACCCTTGCCGTCGATGGCCAGACCCAGCGGATTGACCACACGGCCGAGCATGGCTTCACCAACAGGCACCGACGCGATCTTGCCGGTGGCCTTGACGGTGCTGCCCTCCTGGATGCCATAGCCCTCACCCATCAACACGACACCAACGTTGTCGTCTTCCAGGTTCAGAGCAAGACCTTCAGTGCCGTCTTCGAACACCACCAGCTCGCCGGCCATGACGTTGTCAAGGCCGTAGATGCGGGCGATGCCGTCACCCACCTGCAGCACGGTGCCGACATTGCTGACCGAAACGGACTTGTCATAGTCCTCGATCTGCTGCTTGAGGATGGCGCTGATCTCGTCGGGACGGATGGAAACCATGGCGGGAAAGAGGTGAAGGGAGGACTGAGGGAGGTAGAGGGGTGATCAGGCCCGTGCCAGGGACAGGCCAAGACGCCGTACCTGGCCCTGCAGGCTGGCGTCGATCACTTTGGAGCCAAGGCGCACCACAAAACCACCGATCAGGGTGGGATCCACAGACATATCGATGTCCACGGAAGCGGTGCCGGCCACGGCCTTCACCTTCTCGGTGAGTTTGGTCTGCTGCTCTTCGGTCAGAGCAGTGGCGGATGTGACGTGAGCCAGGGTGATTCCGCGAAGCTCACGATGGAGTTCGAGGAAGCGCTCCAGAACGGCGTCGAGGATGCCGATCCGTTGGCGGTCAGCCAGCAGCTTCAGCAGGTTGAGCATCGCTGGGCTGGCGCCGGCGCTGAATAAACTGGTGAGCGCCTTTTTCTTGCCGTCGACGGACAGCACGGGGGAACGCATGGCGTCCCTCAGTTCCGCACTGGTGTTCCAGGCTTCAAGCAGTGCTTTGGCTTCTTCAGCCAGGGCATCCGTGGCTCCACGAGCCTCACCCACTTGAAGCAGGGCGTCAGCGTATGGAGTTGCGAGGGTGTTGAGCAGGGGCATGGCCTTATCCGAGTGCCTCGATGGAACGATCAATCAGCTCCGCCCGCTTGGCGTCATCCAGACGCTGCGGCAGGGCAGCGAGAGCTTTATCGATGGCGACCCGTGCGGTTTCCGCCCGCAGGGCCTCAACGACACGCGCCGCTTCGGCATTGAGGTTGGCGTTGGCGTCTTGCTTGACGCGGGCCATCTCTTCGACAGTGCGGCGCTCACCGTCCTGCCGAATCAAGCTGGCGCGCTGCTTGGCCTCGGCCAGAATCTTTTCAGCGGTGGATTTGGCCTGAGCCAACTCGCTTTGGCCCTCCTCGAGGGCTTTGGCTGCCGTGACAAGACGCTCTTCAGCATCTTTGAGGTCAGCGAGGATCGCCTCGCGGCGACGCTCGAGGATGTTGCCCAGGAATCCCTTGAGGAAATACACCAGCAACACGATCACGAGGACCAGGTTGAGCAGGTTGGTCTCAAGGATGTTGAAGTTCAGGCCGAACCCGTGGTTGGCCAGAACGGTGGGAAGGAGTGTTGTCATCAGGCGGCCAGCAAGCGGTCAACGATGAGGGAGCCAAGCTTCTCAGCCTGAGCATCAATGCCGGCAAAGGCTTCGGCCTTTTGAGCGTCCACCTGGACGCGGGCTTTCTCGCGAACCGCATTGGCTTCGCTCTGGGCCAGAGCAAGAGCTTCACGGAACAAGCGATCAACTTCTTCCTCTGCCTCCTGGATCACAGCCAGGGACTGCTTACGGGCATCAAGCAGCTGGGCCTTGAGTTCGGCTTCAAGGCGCTCGGCCTGGGCCAGCTTTTCCTTGGCCTGGGCACGGCTGGTGCTGATGAAACCCTCGCGGTCCTCAACGGCCTTACCGACAGGGCGGAAGAACAGTGCGTTGAGAATGAAGGTGAGCAAAACCACCTGGACTGCCATCAACGGCAGGGTGGCGTCGAGATCGAACAGGCCGCCTTTAGGGGCAGCTGCTTCGGCCAGCAGAAGCCAGCTGTGCATGGAACCGGGGGCGCTGGGACAGAGAGAGCGAGGGTGATCAGGGGGCGTGGAAACGCCCCCTAGTCCTCAAATCAACCGGCGAAGGGGTTTGCGAACAGGAGCACAAGTGCCACCACCAGGCCGTAGATGGTGAGCGATTCCATGAACGCCAGAGAGAGCAGCAGGGTGCCGCGGATTTTGCCTTCGGCTTCGGGCTGACGGGCAATGCCCTCAACAGCGCCACCGGAAGCGGTGCCCTGACCGATACCGGGGCCGATAGCGGCGAGGCCGACAGCCAGACCAGCGGCCACAACGGAAGCAGCGGAGGTAATGGAATCCATGTTGAGAGGGGCTATGGGGGGCGCTGCAGGAGCGCAGATGGGCGATGGGGATGGGGTTTTGAACCCCTTCGCGCCTGGGACATCCCTGCTCGGCAGGGAAGGGCCCGGACAGCAACCGGACCTGCGCGCGAAGTGTTTAGCAGATCGCCGGGTTCCGGCGAAAGCAAAGGGCCCAAATTGGGCCCTCAAAAGCCTCAATGGGCTTCTTCGTGGACGGCCTCGCCGATGTAGAAGGCCGCCAGAGTGGCGAAGATCAACGCCTGGATGGCACTGGTGAACAAGCCCAGCAACATCACGGGCAGAGGAACAAGGATTGGCACCAAAGAGGCCAGCACTGCAACCGCAAGTTCGTCAGCAAGGATGTTGCCGAAAAGACGGAAGGAGAGGGACAGGGGTTTGGTGAACTCCTCGATGATCTTGAAGGGGAGCATGATCGGGGTGGGTTCGACGTAGTACTCGAAGAACCGCAGGCCCTTGTTGCTCAGACCGGCATAGAAGAACGCCAAGGACACCAACAGGGCCATGGCCACTGTGGTGTTGATGTCGGCCGTGGGAGCACCAAGCTCACCACTGGGCAGGTGCACGATGCGCCAGGGGATCAGTGCGCCACCCCAGTTGCTCACGAAAATGAAGAGGAACAAGGTGCCGATGAAAGGCAGCCAGTCGCGATAGACCTTTTCACCGATCTGATCACGTGCAAGATCACGCAGGTAATCCCACAGAAACTCAAGCAGGTTCTGCACGCCGCGTGGATCGCGCTCCATCTTGCGAGTGCCGACGACAACGACTGCCAGAAGGGCTCCGATCACGATCCAGGAGCTCAGGAAAACCTGGCCATGGATGTTGAGATTTCCGATCTGCCAATAGAGGTGTTTGCCAACCTCGAGTTCGGCAAGGGGGAGGTGTAAGGGCACCGGTTCCTAGGCGTTTGAGGGCTTGGGAGAGGCCTCGGCAACGGATTGACCGTCACGGAGGTCCAGTGCGGTGCTGAGAATCACCGCAGGTTTGTAGATCAGAAAACCGATCAGTGCAGGCACCAGCTGGAAAAGATCCCAGCGCGATGACAACAGCACGAGCACCACGGGAACAAGCAATTGTGCTCGTCCCAGCTGTCGGCTCTGGGGCCCAAGCTTCGCCACCGAACGGGAGAGAAGCAGGAGGTAGAGCAGACCGCCGATGCAACCAATGGCCAAACTCATCACCGTCATCGAGCTGAACCAAAGCGCCGAAAGTGGAACACAGACCGCAGTGAACGCGAGTGTGAACAACAAGAACCGGCGCTGAACGCGCCGGTAGTCGGCCATGGGATCAGAGATCACAGGAAAAAGCTGCCGAAGAGATTTGCAATCCAGAGGCGAAAACTTCTCTCACATGGGCGAAAGAAGCTGGTCGCCGGGGATGTCGCAAGCGCTTCAGGCGGCCAGGGCCCGCGGAATCTATCACGTGAGCTCAGGCCTTCCGGGCCAATGAAAGTACGCCGCTGCTCAACAACTCTCGGGCGACGGCACAACGCCGCTCAGCGGTCCATGCCAAGGGCAGATCCCCAAGGCCAGGAGCGTCTGCATCACAGGCCTCGAGCGCCTCAAGCAAGGCGAACTGGTCCTCGCTGAGGTTGAGCGGTGCCAGGTTGCGATCCAGCAAGCGCTGGCCTGGCCAACCCCAAAGACATCGGCTGCGCCGGGGCTGGGCCAACAGCAGGGCGGCGTCATCGCCCCAGGAGCATGGGCTCAGCTCCTCGTTGGAGACAAAGAATTCAAAATGGCTGATCTCAGGATCCAGGGCTTCCATCAGCAGCCAGCGTTCTGTCTGAGACAGGGCTTGAGCCCTCTCCAACAGGTCCCCTTGCAGCACCCTGCTCAGATCCCACTGCTCAGGGTTGCTGAAGCCAAGGAAGCGGAACCCAGCTGCCGCGAGGAAATCCCAGAGGCCCCGCAGGTCGTAACTGGTCTCCTGCGGGTGCAGGTACATATCGGCAAAGTTCGCGTCAGGCGCGGTGTCAATCGCCCAGCGCTGCTCATGGCGCTGCCGTAGCCGGTTCTCCTCAGGCAGCTCCGCCAGCAGAGCGCGACCCAGCTTCAAGCCTTCGGCGTCACCAGACGCGCCGAGCAGCGCCAGAGCCCGTTGGATGCGATGAATCTCCCAACGCCCAGCATCGGCATAGAGAAAGAGATGAAGCGTTCCACCGGCGACCAGCAACGGAGCCAAGGCCCGAAGACCAGCCAGGGGTTCTGCCAGGTGATGCAGCACCCCCACACTATTGATGTGATCGAAAGGCCCCTCAGCGCTCAGATCGAGCAAGCTGCGCTGCTCGAGGCGAACACGCGCTTGTTGATGGGCTCCTGAGCGGTTGAGGCGCTCACGGGCCACCGCCAGCGCCCCTGCACTGATGTCGATGGCCAAGATATCGGTCCCGGGATTGAGGTGGGCGAGATAGTCGGTGCTGACGCCTGTGCCGCAGCCCGCATCAAGGATGCACATCCCCTCGATGGCAGGGCGACGTTCGCCGCGACAGAAGCTGTCGATATCGTCCAGCGACCAACGCCAGTTGTATCCCGGCGGCGGACCGTCCTGGACAGGATCACCGGGATACGGGAATCGGTCGTAAAAGGCGCTCACCAGCGGCGTGGCGCCATCACTGGGCGAATTCCCCGTCATCAGGAGGGCACTGCAGATCAGAACTTGAGCCTCTCATTGGGCATGCCGACCCTCAGAGCAGAGCTGCAAACATTTGTCTAAACGTCCCTCAGCCCTGATCGGCTCAGCCGTAACGTGCTCGAGCCCCGGTGTTGGCCGGTTGCCAGAGGAGCTCCTTACATGTCTGTGACCGCAAGCAGCGGCAGCCCCAGGGTCAGCCCCCAGCTGTACGACACCCTGCCTCTTTCCAGCGTTCGCCAGGCGGAGCAACAGGACCGCTTCCCGGATCGCGGCGAGCTGGAGAACCTGATCACGTTCTTCCAAAGCGGACAGGCCCGTGTCGAGGCATCCAACAAGCTGAGCGCCAACGCCACGGCGATTGTGGCCAGAGCCGCCAACAGAATTTTCGTTGGTGGGACGCCCTTGTCCTATCTGGACGCCCCAGTCGGAGCTCCAGCAGCCAACGACGCCGGCGAGGTTCTGGCCACCGACCAACAGGCGTTCAATGCGTCGGTGCAGACCTTTGTCGAGGGTGGTGAGACCAAAAGTGGTGGACTTCTCAGCCGCCTTTTTGGTGGCTTGAGCACCGGGCCTGATGTGCGCGTCATCATCCCGACGGGTTTCAGCCCGATCAATATCTCCAGGTATGGAGCCGAGCGGACTCGCAAGTCAATGCGGGACCTTGGCTGGTTTGTGCGCTACGTGGGGTATGCCGTCGTTGCAGGCGATCCGAGCATCCTGCGGGTGAATGCGCGCGGGTTGAGGGACATCCTTGAAAAAAATTGCTCCTTGCCGGCCACCAACCTGGCCCTGCAGGAGATGCGTGCGGCAGCAGGAGCCTTGTTTGAGGTCGGCTCCGAAGCACGGTCCCTGGTTATTGCCTGCTTCAACGTTCTGCTCGAAGAACTTGCCGTCGCCACCCCCTCCACCCGTCAACGGCCCGGCAGCCCTCAGCAGCAGGGCCTGCAGCTTCCAGCCATCTACGCCCTGGCGGCAGAAACACCCCAGCGCTTTGTGATGAAGCCGGGACTCTCCGGGGTGGAGAAGGCAGAAATCATCAAGGCGGCCTACCGCCAGGTCTTCCAGCGGGATATCGCCAAGGCCTACTCCCAGGCCCCCTGTGCTGTGGAAGCGTCCCAGGTGGTGCAGGGGCAGATTTCCACGCGGGAATTCATCCGCGCCCTTGGTCGCAGCAAGGAGTATCGCCAGCAGTTCTTCAGCCGTTTCTCGAACACCCGTGCGGTGGAGCTGGCCTTCCGCCACTTCCTCGGCCGTGGGGTGAGTTCGATCGAGGAGTTCCGCCGTTACTTCTCCATCGTCAGCGCCCAGGGCCTCAATGGACTGGTGGACGCACTGGTCAACTCCATGGAGTACGCGCGGGTCTTCGGCGAAGAGACCGTGCCCTACCTGCGCGATCTGGGCGAAGAGGCCCAGGAGAGTGCGGGCTGGGGCTCGAATCGCAAGCTGTTCCGATTCAGCGCCCCCTTCGACGGTGCGCCGCAGTACCTCACCCTCTACGCGTCCTACCGCCAGCCTCTGGGCGATCAACACGCCTACGGCGGTGGCAATGACCCTCTGGCCTTGAGCTATGGCGCCATCTTCCCCTCGGCAACCGCCTCGGTGCGCACAAGACCAGCACCGTTCGGATACCGGACGCGCCGACTCATGGTCGGCAACGGTCTGGATCTATCCGGCCAGATCGATGGACCGGAGTTCCGTTCCGCGCGACCCCGCAGCGTTGGTCCCCGTGTGGTCCGGCTGCAGCAGATCGCCACAGGTGGCAATTCAGTTCCCAGCCGCGGTGGCACCCCCAGTGTGCGCAACACCGAAGCCAGCACCCAGGCCGTGATCCGTGCGGTCTACACCCAGGTTCTGGGCAACAGTGGCTACGAAGGTGAGCAGCTCAAGTCCGCTGAAGCACGGCTTGAAAACGGCGACCTCAGCCTGCGGGACTTCATTCGCGCCATTGCGCGCTCGAAGGCCTTCCAACGTCGTTACTGGAATGGTCTGTACATCACCAAGGCCATCGAGGTGATGCATCGCCGGCTGCTAGGACGCCCCACCTTTGGTCGTTGGGAAATCGATGCCTACTTCGACACCGCAGCGCGCAAGGGCTTCTACGGCCTGGTGGATGCGCTGATCGACAGTCAGGAGTACGCCGAAGCCTTCGGAGAAGACACCGTTCCCTTCGAACGCTTCATCACTCCTTTTGATGTCAGCAGCCGGCGGGTGCCCTCCTTCCGTCCCGCGCTGGACACCTCCAAAGTCGTGGCGCCAGCAGGATCGTTCCGCCAGGAGAGACGCCCTGACGCCCTTCAGAAGGACACCCTCAAGACTCCGGGTGATCTGACGAAACGCAATCTGAGGGTGTCAGAGCCGTCAGGAGCGGAGGTTGGCTCAGCTTCCAAAGGCTTCAAGCTCCCTGACCTGAGCCTGACCCCCAGCCGTCGCCTTGGCAGCCCATCGGCCGGCCCGACCAGCGCCGATGTGATGACCCGGATGCTGACCGGGGCACAACCGGATGCGCTACGCCAAGCAGCGACACGCTTCACCCCCCTGAAGCTGGTGAGTTCAGCAGGTGAAGACCAATTGCAGGAGGTCATTGCTGCGGTGTACCGCCAGCTCCTGAACCGCGTCCCCTTCGACGCTGAGCGTCTCAGCGATGCGGAGTCCCAGTTGCGCTACGGAGCGATCCGCGTTGTCGACTTTGTCGCCCTCGTGGCTGCCAGTGACCTTTACCAGCGCCGGCTGCACGGGCTCGCCCCGCTGCGTGCGGCAGCCGCCGCGCACCTCAATCTGCTTGGGCGCGCACCACTGCCGGAGGAAGTCAGCCAATTCCTCACCTGCCGGGCATCACAAGGACAAGTGGAAGCCACCACCGCCCTTGTGACTTCAGCGGCCTACAGCACAAGCTTTGGAGCTGACACCGTTCCCTATCCGCAGGGGCTGGCCACCACTCCAGGGGTCCCTTTGCTGAGCCTGAACCGCACCGCAGCCCTGGTGCGTGGCAGCGCCGGCATCACACCACCAAGCGACGCCGCGATCTGACAAGTAAGCGCACACCACCCCACAGACGTTGATCCCCGCCAAGAGCGGGGATTTTTTTTGCGAAAACCAAGAAATATGCTCGGCAGAGAGAACACCTGAAGCGACAGACAAAGTCTTAACCAAAAACGGCAATCAACAGGTCTTCATTCTTAACAACTGATTGCATGAATTATTATTAGCAACTCAGCCCAAAAGCACTGCCGGGCAAGGGATCTAGAAAACCCATCCGCCGTGAAGAACTGTTACCAGCGACCCAGGGATTCTGAGCGCTTGCCACAGAATGCTCTGGCGATCAGTCACACTGATCCGGCGCTCGGTTTCGGCCGAGGGCACCCCCCCCCCAAACCACAGGACCCGGTCTCCTCTAAGGCGACCGCTTGCTTCGAGGCAGAACTGCATGAGCATCGTCTCCAACTCGATCATCAACGCGGATGCCGAGGCCCGCTATCTCAGCCCTGGCGAACTCGACCAGATCAAGGCTTTCGTGAGCGGCGGCCAGCGCCGTCTTCGCGTCGCCCAGGTCTTGGCCGAGGGTCGCGAGCGGATTGTGAAGCAGGCCGGTGGCGCGCTGTTTCAGCGTCGTCCCGATGTCATCTCCCCAGGCGGCAACGCCTATGGCGATGAGATGACCGCCACCTGTCTGCGTGACATGGATTACTACCTTCGCCTCGTGACCTACGGCGTGGTCGCTGGTGATGTCACCCCGATTGAAGAGATCGGCGTGATCGGTGCCAAAGAGATGTACAAGGCTCTTGGCACCAACCTTGAGGCCATGGCGCTGTCCGTGCGTGAAATGAAAAACGCCGCCATGGGCCTGCTCACCGGCGAAGACGCCGAGGAAGCTGGCTTCTACTTCGACTATGTGATCGGCGCCCTCTCCTGAGGCCCGAACGCTTCCTTCACCTCCACCTCAGGATTCCATGCAAGACGCGATCACCAACGTCATCAACCAGTCTGACGTTCAAGGTCTCTACCTCGACACCGGCTCCATGGGCCGCCTTGAGCAGTACTTCGCCAGCGGTGAGCTGCGCGTTCGTGCCGCCGCGACGATCAGTGCCAACGCCTCGGCCATCATCCGTGACGCCGTCGCCAAAGCCCTGCTTTACTCCGACATCACCCGCCCCGGCGGGAACATGTACACCACCCGTCGCTATGCAGCCTGCATCCGCGACATGGACTACTACCTGCGGTATTCCACCTACGCCATGCTGGCTGGTGACACCTCCATCCTCGATGAGCGTGTCCTCAACGGCCTCAAGGAGACCTACAACTCTCTGGGTGTGCCCATCGGCGCCACCGTTCAGGCCATCCAGGCCATGAAGGAAGCCACCGCAGCTCTGGTTGGTCCCGATGCTGGCAAGGAGATGGCGGTCTACTTCGACTACATCTGCTCCGGCCTGGGCAACTGAGCATCACGCTCCCCTTCATTCAAGGAGCACCATGCGTCTCTTCAAAGTCACTGCCTGCATTCCCAGTCCTGAGAAAGTCAGGACCCAGAGGGAGATTCAAAACACCTACTTCACCAAGTGGGTGCCCTACGACAGCTGGTTCGCTGAACAGCAGCGGATCATGAAGCAGGGCGGGAAGATCATCAAGGTGGAACTGGCCACCGGGCGGCTGCAGACGAACGTCGGCAACTGATCGCGACCATCGAATCCTGAGGCCCGGCGCAAGCCGGGCTTTTTTTTGTCCCTACACCGAAGCACTGCTGTCCATCACACGGCTGAATGGGCTATTGGACATTGATCTGCCATGCCCAGGTCCAGCAGCCAGCCCCGCCAGGGACTTCTGCCGCTGCACCTCAGCCTCTGGCCTGCGGAAACTCGGCTGCTCCTGGGCCTGGTCATCACCTGGAGTGTGTTTGGTCTGCTGGTCCTGACCTCGGCCAGCTGGTGGATTTCCGAGCGCGAACTGGGTGATGCCCTCTACACGATCAAGCGCCAGGTGATCTGGATGATCGCTGGCTGGGGGCTGTTTTTGATGGTGATCCGAGCCCCCATGCGCCGCTGGCTCCGGCTAGCAGCTCCTGCCTTGCTCATCGGCACGGGCCTGGTGGCACTGACTCTCGTGATGGGAACCACCGTCAATGGGGCCAGCCGCTGGCTGGTCCTCGGCCCCATTCAGCTGCAACCCACTGAACTGATCAAACCGTTTGTGGTGCTGCAAGGGGCCATGCTCTTTTCCCACTGGCGCCGCCTCGGCCTGGAGCAACGGGTGCTGTGGCTGGCCATCTTCGCTGGCCTCATCCTGCTGATCCTCAAGCAGCCCAACCTCAGCACCGCCGCCCTGACCGGCCTGCTGCTGTGGCTGACCGCCCTGGCTTCCGGTCTGCCGCTGCACTGGCTGGTGGGAACAGCAGGGCTTGGCTTCACTGCCGGCACGGTGAGCATCCTGGTGAACTCCTACCAGCGCATGCGGGTCACCTCCTTTCTCGATCCCTGGCAGGATCCCCAGGGTCACGGCTATCAACTGGTGCAAAGCCTGCTGGCCATCGGCTCAGGCGGCATCAGCGGCAGCGGCTACGGACTGAGCACGCAGAAGCTCATGTATCTCCCGATTCAAACGACGGACTTCATCTTTGCCGTCTACGCCGAAGAGTTCGGCTTCATTGGCTCAGTGACCCTGCTGCTGTTCCTCAGCGTCTTTGCGCTCCTTGGCTTGCGCGTGGCCCTGAGGGCCCGAGGGAATCAGTTGCGTCTTGTCGCGATTGGCTGCACCACATTGCTCGTGGGTCAGTCGATACTGAATATCGCCGTGGCCAGCGGCGCCATGCCCACCACTGGACTGCCCTTGCCTTTGGTCAGCTATGGCGGCAACTCTCTGTTGGCCAGCCTCTTCACTGCCGGATTGCTCGTTCGATGTTCTCTGGAAACCACCGAACCCCTATCGCCCTCCTCGCAGCTGTCGCCCTCCTAAGCGCATGCGGCGCGGCCCAACCACCATCGGCCTCCGTTGCACAGCAGCCCCAGGCTGAGCCGACAAGCCAACAGTCCGTCACCTCAGCGCCAGGCGGTGTTCCCGCCCCCAACGGTCGCCGCTACCCGCAGGTGCCCAACACTGCTGCCGCCTTGGGGAAACAGCTGCAACAGGTGGAGAAGGCCTTGTTGGCGATGGATCCAGCCGGTCCGGATTTCGCGGCGCTAGCCCACCGGCAACAGGTGCTCTACCGCCGCTGGTCCCACCACCGCGATTGGGACGGGGACGTTTTGAAGCAACTCAGCGCCCCGCTGCGCCCTGTGGCCGAACGGCAAGTGCAGGCCAGGCGCGAGTTTCTGGCGATGCATCGCAACAGCCCGCCGCCGGCCCAGCTCCCCGCCTGGCGCATCGTCAGTCCAGTGCCGGCCGCTGAACTGCTGAGCTTTTACCAAGAGGCCGAGCGTCAGACCGGGATCGACTGGGCCACCCTTGCAGCGATCAACCTTGTGGAGACAGGGATGGGTCGCCTGCAGGGGCTGTCGGTGGCGGGTGCTCGCGGCCCGATGCAGTTTCTGCCCACCACATGGGCTGAGCCAGGCATCGGCGCGGGCTCCATCGATGATCCAGCCGATGCCATCGCTGCGGCAGCCCGCTACCTCGTGCGACGCGGCGGACCGGAGAACATGCCGCAGGCGATCTGGGGGTACAACAACAGCTGGAACTATGTGCGTGCCGTCCAGACCTACGCCGATCTGATGCGGGAGGAGCCTCGCCGCCTGAATGCTTTCCATCAATGGCAGATCCATTACGCCTCACCGATGGGCGACCTCTGGTTGCCGGAGGGTTACGAGCGACAGAGCCCGGTGCCTGTGGCCACATTCATCGATCAAGCCCCATGGAGTGCCCCGCCCGCTCGATAGGCTGCAGCCGTGATGGTTCCGATCTCGCTCGCCGACCTGGCCCAAGCCAGTGAGCAGCTGCTGCGCAACGGGTTGGAGCATCCCACCCCGCTGACCCTGTTGCTTGTGTTCAGCGGTGGTCTGCTCACCAGCCTGGGGCCTTGCAGCCTCTCGATCCTGCCGGTGAGCCTGGCTTACCTGGCCGGTTTCGGCGAGGGTGCCGCATGGCGCCGCAGCGCTGGATTCTGCAGCGGCGTCGTCGGCTCCCTGGTGGTGCTTGGCAGCGCTAGTGCCCTGCTGGGCAAGCTGTATGGGCAGACGCCAGAAGCGCTGTCCATTGCCGTCGCCGTCCTGGCCGTGCTGATGGGGCTGAACCTGCTCGGCCTGCTGCCCCTGCGTCTCCCATCCGGCCCTGACCCCGAGCGTTGGCGCAAACTCGCCCCACCCGGCCTGGGGCCGATTGCCGCCGGCCTGGCCTTTGGGCTTGCCGCCTCCCCATGCACAACGCCGGTGCTGGCAGTGCTGCTGGGCTGGATTGCAGCCAGCGGCCAGCCCTTGCTTGGCGTGGTCCTGTTGGCCTGTTTTGGTGCCGGGCAGGTGCTACCCCTCCTTCTGGCCGGCAGCTTGGCTGCAGCGCTGCCCCGCCTGCTGGCACTGCGCTCCATCAGCCAGTGGATACCGCCCATCAGCGGTGCTGTGCTGGTGGGGGTTGGAGGCCTGAGCCTGGTGGCACGCCTGCCATGAAGACCCTGGCCCTGAAATTGGCGGCATGGCTCTCCGATCTGCGCGTGGCCATCGTCCTGTTGCTCTTGATTGCCACCTGCAGTGGCATCGGCACGGCCATTCCCCAAGGCGAGCCGGCCAGCTTCTATCGCGAGCGCTACGACGCAGCGCCGTGGCTGGGTCTGATCAACGGCAATAACTTGCTGCAACTGCAACTCGATCACCTCTACACCAGTCAGTGGTTCCTGCTGCTGCTGGCCTGGCTTGGTCTGGCTCTGCTGTTGTGCAGCCTCCGGCGGCAGTGGCCCGCGCTGCAAGCGGGACTCCGCTGGATTGATTACCGCCAGCCGCGCCAGCTCAGCAAGCTGGCGGCAGCGACCAGCCTCGACAGCAGCAATCCTGAGCAGGACCTGGATCGTCTCGATCAGCAGCTGCAGCAGCAAGGTTGGGCTGTGCGGCGTCAGAGCGGGCGTTTGGCAGCACGCCGCGGCCTGATCGGCAGGGTGGGGCCTCTGTTGGTCCACACCGGCCTGATCATTTTCATGGTCGGCGCCGTGATAGGTGCCTTCGGCGGCCAACGACTGGAGCGCTTTCTTGCCCCCGGCCGCTCCCTGGAGCTGATGGACCCCCAGGGGAGCACCCAGCTGGAATTGCAGCTGGAAGCGTTCCATATCGATCGCGACCCAGCCGGGCGGCCCGAACAATTCGCCTCCCATCTGCTGCTGCGCGATGGCGATGCAAGCCAAACCCAGAGCGCCGATGTGAGCGTCAACCACCCGCTGCGACACCGGGGTGTGACGGTGTACCAGGCCGACTGGGCGCTGGCGGCGGTGACGCTGCAGTTCGGCCAAAGCCCGCTGCTGCAGCTGCCGTTGCAGACATTCCCAGAACTCGGTGATCAGGTCTGGGGTCTGGTGCTTCCCACCAGACCGGATGGCACCGCACCTGTGCTGCTGGCTCTCCAGAGCGAGCAGGGGCCCGTTCAGGTCTTTGGACCCGACAGCAGCCTGCTGGGACTGCTGCCGGTGGGCGGGGAGCCCGTTGAGATTCAAGGCTTGCCGCTGCGGGTGGCGGAGGTTCTGCCCGCCAGCGGCCTGCTCATCAAGCGGGATCCCGGCGTGCCACTGGTCTATGGGGGATTTGCCATCATCCTGGTCGGTGGTGGTCTGAGCCTGGTGGCCACCCGCCAGCTCTGGGCTATCGCAGCGGATGACCGCTTGCACCTTGCCGGTTTATGCAACCGCAATCTGGTGGCCTTTGCCGATGAGCTGCCGCAGCTCGCAGCCATGGCCACTGGGGGCGAACGCCATTAACCCCGCTCGCCGTGTCTGACGGTGATCACCGTATGGACATTGCCTCGAGGATTGAAATCAGCGACCAACTGCATCCACTCCGGTGATGCAGCCTTCACCAGATCATCCAGGATGCGATTGACCACTTCCTCATGGGAGATGGCCTGATCACGCCAGCTGTTGATGTAGAGCTTGAGCGCCTTGAGCTCAAGCACTTTGGGACCGGGCTGGTAAGTCAGCTCCAACCGGGCGAAGTCGGGATAGCCCGAGAAAGGACACTTGCAGGTGAATTCCGGCAGGGTGATGGCCACGTCATAGGGCCGTCCCTGACGTGGGTTGTCGAAGCAGATCAGCTCGGCTTCTGCAATGGCTCGCTCGCCGTAGGAGGGGCGCTGCGTGCTGCTTTCGCTCACAGGGCCAGGGTCTGGGGATGTCAATGGAGCAGTCGGTCGATGAGAAGCAGGATCGGTAACGAGTGTTACGTGATCACTACGGTTGAGTGCCTGAAATAGGGCGGAGCCATAATCCTTGCAAAGCGTCCCAACCCATGAAGAAAGTCGAGGCGATCATTCGTCCTTTCAAGCTGGACGATGTGAAAATGGCACTGGTGAATGCCGGCATTGTTGGCATGACCGTCACCGAAGTCCGTGGTTTTGGTCGACAGAAAGGCCAGGTGGAGCGCTATCGGGGTTCGGAGTACACCGTTGAATTCCTCCAGAAGCTCAAACTGGAAATCGTTGTGGAAGAAGACAAAGTCGACACCGTTGTGAGCGCCGTTCAAGAGGCGGCACGCACCGGTGAGATCGGCGACGGCAAGATTTTTGTCTCACCGGTCGACTCCGTGGTGCGCATCCGCACCGGTGACCGGGACGGCACGGCGATCTGAATCAGCCATTGGTGCGGCGCACCACCTCCTGAACCAGCTCAGGCCATGGCCCCACGGCAACAGCAGGTTTGGGGCCAAGCCAGAGCAGGTACTCATGGTTGCCGGCAGCCCCGGTGATGGGTGATCCCACCAGTCCGTGGGGATGCCAGTCCAGGGCCAGGGCCGCAGCTGCCACGCCATCGATGGCATCGGCATGGGCTGCCGGGTCACGGACCACCCCCCCTTTGCCGACCCGCTCGCGGCCCACTTCAAACTGCGGTTTGACAAGAAGGACCGCTTCTGCGCGGCTGCCGCCAGCGAGTAGGCGCTGCAGCGGCTGCAGCACCAGAGCCAGGGAAATGAACGAGAGATCCGCTACAGCCAGATCAGGCTGTTGGTCAGCAGGGCCGTAGAGCTCTTCCGGGAGCAGATGGCGCAGGTTGGTGCGCTCGCGCAACACCAGGCGCGGATCCTGTCGCAGGCTCCAGGCGGTCTGGCCATAACCGACATCGACGCCATAGATGCGGCTGGCGCCCCGTTGCAGCAGACAGTCGCTGAAGCCACCGGTGGAGATGCCGGCATCCAGACAGCAACGTCCCTGCACCTGGACGGGCAACTGATCGAGCGCGGCGGCCAACTTCTCACCACCGCGGGAGACAAAGCGCGGCGGCATGGTGACCTGAGGCAGAGCCTCGAGGGAAATCTCGTGGCCTGGCTTATCGAGGACTGCATCGCCAAGGCGAACTTTGCCAGCGCGGATGAGTTGCTGAGCCTGCTGACGACTGCTCACCAGCCCGAGCTCCATCAGGCGCAGATCAAGGCGTTGACGCTTGGCCATAGGGCAAATACGCCCTGGTTGCAGGGGTTCAATTGCATTCCATCACAGAGCTCGCCTGCAAATCCGAGGAAATCCAGACGGACTTCTCACAGAAGGAAAAACCCCGCGAAGATCTATCCAACGCCTGAGGGTCGATGGCTCAAACGATCCAACGCCACGAATCCAGCGGGGACGTGGTGCCCTTTCCCCAGCGCCTGGCACCGGGGAGCTTTGTCAAGCTGCAGCACCACCCCAGTGATCTGCCCGCCTTTGAGCTGATCCGTTGTGAGGGCCGCCGTTGCTGGGTGCGCCAACAAGCCTGGGGCCCCATGGTCCAGTGGGAAGTGGCTCGCCGCAGTCTCAGCCCCGGCTAATTTGGTCGATTGGTTGAGCTGGACCTTTGATCGAGCGCTACACCCTGCCGGAGATGGGCGGGATCTGGACCGAGGAGGCCAAGTTCCAGAGCTGGCTGGACGTTGAGGTTGCTGTCTGTGAGGCTCAAGCCGATCAGGGGCGCGTGCCGGCTGAGGCCTTGGCGACGATCAAAGACAAGGCAGCCTTCAGTCGCGAGCGGATCCTTGAGATCGAGGCGGAGGTGCGTCACGACGTGATCGCGTTCCTCACCAACGTCAACGAGCATGTGGGCGATGCCGGGCGTTACATCCATGTCGGCATGACCAGCTCCGACGTGCTCGACACGGGCCTGGCCCTGCAGCTGCGGGCATCGGTGCAGCTGCTGCGCCAGGAGCTGGACAAGCTGGCAGAAGCCATCCGGATGCAGGCACGGGCCCACAAACACACCGTGATGATCGGGCGTTCCCACGCCATCCACGGTGAGCCCATCACCTTTGGCTTCAAGCTCGCCGGTTGGCTGGCGGAAACCGAGCGCAACATCAAACGCCTCAAGCGACTGCAGAAAGCCGTCAGCGTCGGCCAGATCAGTGGCGCAATGGGCAACTACGCCAACACCGAGCCCCAGATCGAAGAACGAGCCTGTGAACTGCTCGGGCTGCGGCCTGATCCAGCCAGCACCCAGGTGATCAGCCGCGACCGGCACGCTGATTACGTGCAGACCCTGGCCTTGGTGGGCACCGCCCTGGAGCGCTTCTCCACGGAAATCCGCAACCTGCAGCGCAGTGATGTGCTGGAGGTGGAGGAAGCCTTCGCCAAGGGGCAGAAGGGCAGTTCGGCCATGCCCCACAAGCGCAACCCCATCCGCAGCGAGCGCATCAGTGGGCTGGCCCGCGTGCTGCGCAGCTACACGGTGGCGGCCCTGGAGAACGTGGCGCTCTGGCACGAGCGGGACATCAGCCACAGCTCAGTGGAGCGCATGATGCTGCCTGATGTGAGCGCCACCCTGCACTTCATGCTGCGGGAGATGACCAAGGTGGTCAGTGGCCTGCAGGTGTATCCCGACACGATGCTGCGCAACATGAATCGCTACGGCGGTGTGGTGTTCAGCCAAACGGTGCTGTTGGCCCTGGTGGAGAGCGGCATGAGCAGAGAAGACGCCTACCGGCTGGTGCAGGGCCATGCCCACGCCGCCTGGAACGTGGAGGGCGGCAACTTCCGCAAGGCGCTCGAGAACGATCCGGAGGTCACCGAACGCATCAGCGCTGAGCAGCTGGCGGACTGCTTCAGCACCGAGCGGCATCAAGCCCAGCTCGACACCATCTACGCCCGTTTGGCGATCTGATCCGTCGGCGTTGTCTCTGCGGAGACTGAGGCACAGCTCACCAGCGCATGGGGAAGCAGGGCACGGGCTGCCGTGATCCATCCCCAGGCTGAGCAAGCCACGGCCCCTGCTACGGCGAGGGCTGTGGCTTGTTCTGTCGCCAACTCAGCAAAGTCTCAGGGGCCAATCACCCTTTCGGGGGAGCACATCTTCTGGGGTTCCAGCGACATTGATGGCAGAGCTTCATCAAGCGATGACTTCAAAACAACAGCATTACGTCCGCTCCTCATTTTCCAAGGGTGCTGCAAAACTAGGGATTTCCATTCTGCAGACAGCAAAACAGCCTCACAAAGCCTTCCAACACGCCCGATATTTTGGCATTCCAGCAAACACCAAGCTGGAAAAAAGCATTCTAGAAAGAACCCTGGCCACCCCGAAAGTTCAGGCCTTGCTTGCCAACCGGCCTTCACAGATTTGGCCAGATTTTGAGCAGATGGCTGCCATGCCCCAAGGAAGCCTTGGATGGTGCGTCCAACGCCGCCTGGAGAGGCTGGGTATTTCTTTTTTAGTGAATCAGGCTCAGGTGCCAGAATCCCAAACGGATGAAGAGTTCGTCATCACAAGAGGTGCGCGTCTGCACGAAATTCACCACACGATTCTTGGTCTTCCGATCACCGTCGCAGGTGAAGCCGCAGCGACAGCATTTTATGCAAGCTCTGGATCAAGCCCTTTTCAGATTGGAATTCTGTCCTCGTGGATGCTACGTGGTGCCTACGAGCCAAGTGAGCACCGATTGATCTGGGATGCCATCGGTTTTGGCATCACCGTTGGTCAAAAGGTGCCTGATCTTTTCTCGCCTCGCTGGGAAGAGGGCTGGGAACGATCGATCATCGATTGGCAGGACGAATTGGGTATTACCGAGCTCCTGAAAGCTTCTCCATTTCAGGATGAATTCGCAACCATCTATGGATTAAGTCTCTGATGATCAAACCCAAGAGTGGCGAGCGCTGCCTGCCCCTGCTGAAGCAGGAGTTGTTGTTGGCCATTCACTCCTTTGGGGATCCACTGATGCTGGCTCCGGCGTGATGGTGAAGGCATCGGAGCAAGACCCATGACCCTCGTCGCCGTCATCGCCAGCACCGCTTTCGCACTGACTGCCCGCACCTTGATCAATGCGATGGCAGAGCGCAACACACGCACCGAAATCATCCTCTGAACCTGAACGATGAAAGTCCTCCAAGAAATCTTTGGCACTTGGCCGCTGGTCATCGCCGTCTCCCTGCTCGCCTGCGTCGGGTTCACCGCCTACAGCCTCGAGCTGGCACCACCAGCCAATCAACCCCTGGAGATCGAGACCCGTTTCCGGTAGCAGCAGCCAGCTTTCCCTGCTTTCCTCGCCACGACCCCAGCGACTACGGGAGGCTGAGCGGATGGACCCCAAAGAACAACTCCGCCAGGTCGAAGAGGAAATGGCCCGGGATGAAGCGGAGGCCAAGCGCTTGAGCCAAACCGATGCAGCGGGGTCAAGCAACCACCAACTGGGAGATCGATATCGAGCAGAGGATCAAGTGGTTCAGGCAAGCGCCAAAGCAAGGGGCGTGTCTATTGGCTAGCGGTTTTCATGCTGCTGATCTCTGGTGCATTGGCGTTCAGCAGAGGCATGAGTGACAAGGATCTGGAGCGCCTGCAAATGGCCTTACTGAACGTTGGCTCTGGATTACTGATCGGTTACGTGCTCGGCAGGCGGCAATAAGGGCCAAGGGCAATTCACCCTTTTGGGGGAAGCGGGGAACCATCAATGGCAGTGATAGTGAAAGGGTCGAAACAGAGGTCAAACCATGACCGACAACACCAACCGGACCACGATCAAAACAACCTCGTCCATTCGTGAAGCGTTCGCACCCAATCAAGCCAAGGGAGTGTCCATTCGCACTTTTGTTATCTGCATTGCGGCACTTGGGTTAATGGGTTTAACAGTCTCAGTAATCGATGCACCCACTGACACGCCCACCGACGCACCCGTTGAACAGCTCGGATGAGCAGTCATGAACAACCCCAATTACTGGCTCTGCTTCTGGGATGGCCACCAGTCGCGCCTTGAGCCCACCAATGCCTCCAGCCGTGAAGCAGCTGTCCTAGAAGGACTCGAGTTATCGCGGGACCACCTCACTGCTGTCTTCAATAGTGAGATCGGCTTCACTCACGCCCAGATGCTGGAACTTGCTGAGGTCATGCCGCCGATTGGTTCGCCGCTCTGGCAACCGACCGATAAATAAAAGCCTGCTAAGACAGCCTTCCAAACTTTCAGAGCCAGTCCGATAACTAGCGGCGGCAGAATTTCAGTGATTGAAGGACTGTCCTAGTCAGTCCCAGCAGCCCGCTGAGTGGCCGGATTGAGCGAATCATCCACCACACCTTCCACCACTGCTTCCTTCACCGGGAAGCGATTGATCAGCTGCAGCGCCCGGCGGCCATTACGGCGCAACTCCTCACTCACCGCAGGGCAATAGGGAAGCTGGGCCAGCAGATCGACAGTGCGACGTAGCAAGCGGACCACATCGCCTTCATCGAGTGAGGTGTTGGCGATCAGATCACTCCAGCTTTCGCCATCGGCCCAGGCCTTCACCAGCCCCATTAGATCCGGCTCCCACCAGACCGGGAACAGCACGTTGTGGCGCTCCTGCTGACGCAGGAGCTCACGCCTGAGCCCGCGGATGTCATGCAGCACCTCCTCAGCTTGTGGTGGTGGCGGATACGCCGTCCAAAGATCAGGCCGGCTGACTTCTGTGGAGATCGCCTCCAGCACCGAAGCCAGATCTGAGGGAGAGAGCTCATCACAGTGGCCGCTCATCAAGGCCAGACCAAGCCAGAGCTCGTTATCCCCCCGCAGCGCCGCCACCGTGCGACCGATCTCGGTGGGTTCCAGCTCATCCAGGCAGCCGAAATGCTGCAGGATTTCGATCAGCGAAAGGAACGTCTCCCAGTGGCGATTGGCCCGTTGGTGCAGCACCTGCTGACGCTCGGCGATCTCCAGCTCCAGCTCCTCCATGCGCCGCCGCTGCTTCTTGAGCTGCTTGCGATCACCCCAGCGATGGGCGGGATGCAGTTCCAGCTCCTCCTCGAGGGCGTGCACCAGTTCGGCATGCTCACGCACCTCCCCAGCCAGGTCGTACTGGGGGGTGTGCATGTCATGCCGGCGGGCCATCGCCGCCACCGCCAGAGCAAGCCCTCCGCTGGTCTGATCGCCGTGGCGCAATTCACCAGGACGCTCCATTGCTGGGGTGGCGATCTCGTCGACCTGCAGGCAGCTGAGCTCGGCATGCAGTCCCACCACAGCGTTGCAAGGGACAACGATCCAGATGTTGTCCTCGGTGAGGCACTGCAGCAGCGGGAACTGCCCAGGACCATCGAGCTTGTCGACAATCACCGCTGCTGCGACAGCCCCCTTGAGCTGGGGGGCCTTCAGGCTCACCAAGGTGCCGGGGCTGGCGAACTGCAAGGCCAGCGTCAGCTCATGGGCCAGGGTCTCCTCGGCCTGCTGCTGCAGGATGCGCAGCAAGCGTCGCTCTTCCCGCAAGCGGCCGCGCTGCTTTTCGTAGTCCTCGAAGTCCTCCCAGGGGACATCGGGCACCGACTCTCCGAGCAGCTCCAGCTGCTGGCGCAGTTCAGCGATGCGCGCCTGATCCTCGGCCAGATCGAGGGTGGCCAGGTAGCGCCCAAAGCTCCGCTCCACCAGCTCCTTGGCCTTGTCGAGGTCGTAGCGGGCCAGCAGGTTGAGCACCATGCCGTAGCTGGGCATGAACTGACTGACCAGCGGATCAGGAGGACTGGTGGCCAGCTGACCGGCCTCCCGGACCCCCTCAAAACGGCTCTGCATCGTCACCACGTAGCCCTGGGTATCGAGCCCGCGGCGGCCGGCGCGGCCGGCCATCTGCAGAAATTCACTGGCCATCAGCGGCCGATGCCCGTTCTCGGTGCGCTTGGAGAGCGAGGAGATCACCGTGGTGCGGGCCGGCATGTTGATGCCAGCAGCGAGGGTTTCAGTGGCAAACACCACTTTCACCAGACCGGCCTGGAAGAGCTCTTCGATCAACTCCTTCCACGCCGGCAGCACGCCGGCATGGTGGGCGGCCACACCGCGCAGCAGGGCTTCGGCATGAACGCCGTCACGCACCGCCTCCGGTGAATTGCGGGCAAAGGCATCAAAGCGGCGGCGTAATTCCGCCGCCTCCTGCTCATTCACCAAAGAGGCCTTGAGCAGATCGCGTACGGCCTTGTCACAGCCCCGCCGACTGAAGAGAAAGACGATCGCAGGCACCATCTGACGATCGACCAGCTGCGCCACCGCAAAGGCCATCGAGGGCGGTTCAGGCTGGGGCGGCTTGGGGTTTTTGCCGCGGCGGTGATGGCCCTTGGGGGCGCGCCACACCTTGCAGTTGGGATGCAGGCCTGTGCCCTGATCATTGAGCAACGGATGCAGCCCCTTGGCGCTGCAGAAGCTGAACTGCAGCGGCACCGGCCGGTAGTCGCTGACGATCAGATCGCTGGGGCCATGCACCTGCTCGATCCAGTCGGTCAACTGCCCGGCATTGGCAACCGTTGCTGAGAGCGCCACCAGCTGGATTGGAGGCGGGCAGTGGATGATGGATTCCTCCCAGACGGTGCCGCGCTGGGAGTCATTCATGTAGTGGCACTCATCCAGCACCACCGCCTCCACGCCCTCCAGCGGATCGATGCCGTCATCGAGTTCCGCATAGAGCATGTTGCGGAAGATCTCGGTGGTCATCACCACGATCGGAGCTTCCCGATTGGCGGTCAGATCACCGGTCATCAGACCGACCTTCTCAGCGCCGAACTGCTCTCTGAAGTCGCGCAGCTTCTGGTTGGAGAGCGCCTTCAAAGGGGTCGTGTAGAACACGCGTTGGCCGTGGGCCAGAGCCCGGTGAATGGCGTATTCACCGATCAGGGTTTTGCCGGATCCGGTGGGCGCACTCACCACCACCGAATGGCCCTGGTTCAATGCAGCGATGGCCTCCAACTGGAAGTCATCGAGGGGGAAGGGAAACAGCACCGACGGATCCAGACCTCCCGGGTCCGAGCGATGCAGTCCACCGTCAGCAGCAGCGGCGTCGGCGGTGGCGGAAGTCATGGATGAATCCTATGGGTGAGCAGAGTCCGCATCGCCGCCGCCGGTTGCGCACGTTTGTGCACCAGGGTGCCGGACATCTGGCCGAGGAGCCCGCCTCAGCCCTGCTGGATCTGGCCAGCAACAACACCCTGGCGCTGAGCGACCATCCCCTGCTCAAACAGGCCGCCATCGATTGCATCAGCCGCAGCGGCGTTGGCAGCGGAGCCTCGCGGCTGGTGAGCGGCAGCCGGCCGGAGCACCAAGCCCTGGAACACGAGCTGGCGAACTGGCTGGGGAGAGAGCGGGTCCTGCTCTATCCCAGTGGCTTTCAGGCCAATATCGCCGCCCTGCAGATCCTGGCTGACCGTCACAGCCTGGTGCTGGCCGACCGGCGGATCCACCACTCGCTTTTGGTGGGCGTGCGCGCCTGCGGCGCCAGGCTGCAGCGCTTTGCCCATAACGACCTCAGCGATCTGCAGCAACGGCTGATGCAGCAACGGCGCGACGACCCCCAGCGACAACTGGTGGTGCTCAGCGAAAGCCTGTTTTCCATGGAGGGCAGCAGCCCAGACATCAGCGCCCTCGTTGGGCTCTGCCATCAGCACGATGCAGCCCTACTGCTCGATGAAGCCCATGCCCTGGGGGTCCTGGGCCCTGGTGGACGCGGTCTGGGGCACGGGCATCAAGGCATCAGCCTGCTCTGCGGCACCTTCGGCAAGGCCTTCGGCAGCGGCGGCGCCTTTCTGGCCTGCGATCAAGCCCTGGGGGACGCCCTGCTACAGGGCAGTGGCGCCTTCCGCTACACCACCGCCTTGGCGCCGCCACTGGCCGCAGCGGCACTGGCGGCCCTGCGACTGATTGCAGGGGCAGAAGGGGACGTGCGACGCCAACAGCTGTGCAACACGGCCGAGCAGTGGCGAGCGGCGATCGCAGCATCCGGCTGGCCACGCCCGCCGGGGCAAGGTCCGGTGCTGGCCATCAAACTGGGGGATGACCGCCGCGCCAATGAAGCCGCTGCCGCACTGGAGCAGCGCGGCCTTTTGGTGGTGCCGATCCGACCACCGACGGTGCCGGAGGGCGAGGCGATGCTGCGCTTGAGCCTGCGGCCCCAGCTGCCTGACCATGCCCTGGGCAGCGTGCTCGAGGTGCTGGAGCGCTGCAGCGGCACTCAATGATGGAGAGCAGCCAAGGGGCGGCCGTGACAACCAACTGGCAACTGCTGTGCATGCATGGCTGGGGCAGTGACCAGCGCGCCTGGAATGGTTTTCGCCGCAGCTGCGAGCTGCGGAAGTGGCCATTGCGATGTTTCGAACGGGGCTATGGCCGTTTCCCAGCAGCCCAACCGGACTGGGAGGGACCGGGCCGCCGCGCGTTGCTGCTGAATTCCCTTGGCATGCATCTGGTGCCACCGCAGACCCTGGCGGCCGCTGAGGCGGTGGTGCTGCTGGCCAGCTTTGGCCGTTTTGTACCCAGCGGTGCTGCAGGTCGGCCGCTGGCGCTGGCCCTGCGGCGCATGGACGAGCGCCTCGCTGCTGGCGAACTGCCGCAACTGTTCGCCGATTTCCGCATTCGGGTGGCCGAACCCCAGCCGGTGGAGCTGCTGCCTGCCGGGGTGGAAGACGGACCGGTGCAAGCCCAGGGACTGGCCCGCCTGCGGGATGACCTGGCGGTGTTGGCGCACTGCAGCGACCTGCCGGCCTCGTTTCCGCAGGCGGCGCCAGTACTGTTGGTGGAGGCCAGCGACGATCAGATCGTTCACCCCCTGAGCCGGGAAGCCCTACGGCAGGCCCTGCCGAAAGCGACAGTGCTTCCACTCGATGGGGTGGGCCATGGCCTGATGGTGCCCTCTCTGCCTGCTCAGGTGCTGCAGTGGATTGCGGAGTTGCGTTGAATCCGGTGGCACGCAGCAGCGTCACGGCCTTCAGCCAGGGAGCTGCGCGCTACGCCCGTGAGGCCCGGCTGCAGCAGGCCGTGGCCTGGCGCTTGGCCCATCACTGCAGCGATCTGCCCCTGGGGCCCGGGCCTGTGCTTGATCTGGGGGCCGGCTCGGGCAATCTCAGCCGGGCCTTGGCCATGCAACGCCCGGCGATCAAGCCGCTGCTGGTGGACAACTGCCCTGCCCTGCTGGCGGAGGCTGAGGTGCCACAGGGGCAACAGTTGCACTGGGATCTCAACCAGGGACTGCCTCCCGAAGCAGAGTGCAGCTCACTGCTTTTGAGCAGCTTTGCGTTGCACTGGCTGCAGCGGCCAGCGGCACAGCTGCGGCAGTGGGCCCAAGCACTGGCGCCTCAGGGCTGGCTGGCGCTCACCGTGCCGGTAGCCGGCAGCCTCTGCAGCTGGCATCAAGCCGCTCAAGCAGCCGGTGTGCGCTGCAGCGCGCTGAAGTTGCCGGCCTCAGAAGCGCTGAGCGAGGCACTCGATGGGGTGGCGGCCATCCACCAGCAGCAAGTGCTGAGCTTCAGCTGCTCTTATCCCAGCCCGATGGATTTCCTGCGGGAACTGCGGCATCTCGGGGTGCACGGCGGTGCCAGCCATCAGTTGCGCGCCACCGAGCTGCGGCAGCTGCTGCGCCATTGGCCCCTCAGCGACGATGGACGCGCCGTGCTGCGCTGGAGACTCTTGCTGTTGCTGGCACGCCGCCTGTGAACCCTGCCTGGATCCCCAGCGATGGCCGCCTTGTGGTGGTGGGCACCGACACCGACGTGGGCAAAACCGTGGTCAGCGCCCTGCTGGTGCAGGGTCTAGGAGCCAGCTACTGGAAGCCGGTCCAGTGCGGAGAGCTGGAGCTGGGCGGTGACAGCGGCCGCGTTGCGGGGCTCACCGGCCTGCGCCGAGGCAGCACACCTCCCTGCGTGCTGCCGGAGGCTTACCGGCTGGCCGCACCGGCTTCGCCGAACCAGGCAGCGCGGGATGAAGGAATCAGCGTGGATGCCTCCCGGCTTGAGTTGCCGGCCGTTGAAGGTCCCCTGGTGGTGGAAACCGCTGGCGGTCTGCTGGTGCCCCTGCGCGATGACCTGATGCAGATCGAGCAGATCAAGCGCTGGGAACTGCCCGTGCTGCTGGTGGCCCGCAGCGGCCTGGGCACCTTGAATCACACCTTGCTGTCGCTGGAGGCCCTGGCAGCACGCACGATCCCTGTGCTGGGGTTGGTGCTCAATGGCCCTCTGCACCCTGCCAACCGTGAAACCTTGGAAACCGTTGGCAAGGTTCCGGTCCTAGCGGAGCTCACACCGCAGCAGGAGCTCAATCAACAGACGCTGCAGCGTGTGTGGGATCACGCCAAGTTGGGCGGCACCGGCTGAAGCGCTCAGAGCCCAGGGCTGCTCTGCATGATGCCGCCATCGGCAAAGATGCTGGTGGCGGTGATGTAGCTGGCGCCATCGCTGGCAACGAACGCAGCCACTGAAGCAATTTCCTCGGGTTCAGCCATGCGGCCAAGCGGAATCGCTGCGTTGAGCTTTGCCAGCAACGCCTGGTTGCCGGCATAGGAGGCATTGATGGGAGTATCAACGGCTCCAGGACCGATGTTCACCATCGTGATGCCGTGGGGAGCGAGCTCAAGCCCGGCCGTGCGGGTGAGCATGCGGACCCCACCTTTGGAGAGGCAGTAGGCGGTGTTGTTGGGCATCGGCCAGTCCTCATGCACGGAGGAGATGTTGATGATGCGGCCGCCACCGCCCTGCTTGATCATCTGCTTGGCCGCAAATTGCGTGCCAAAGAACGCGCTCTTGAGGTTGACATCAAGCACCTTGTCATAGTCCTCAGGAGTGGTGTCGAGGACCGAGGTGCGGGTCTCGAGGCCGGCGTTGTTGACCATGATGTCGAGCCGGCCATAGGTGGAAACGGCTGTATCGACGACACCCTGGAGCTGATCGAGCTCTGTCACATCCGCCTGGGCACCAATCGCCTCACCACCTGCTGCTTGGATTGCAGCGACGATCTCATCGGTGCGCTCGGGGTGGGAGCGGTAGTTGATCACAACCTTGGCCCCCCGCTTGGCCAGCTCCTCTGCGATCGACTTGCCGATCCCGGTGTTGGCACCGGTAACAATGGCAACTTTGCCGTCAAGGAATCGTTCAATCATCACGACAGAGCTGGACGTCATGCCCAAGCTTGCAGCAGATCGGCAATCAAGAGGTTATCGAGAGAAAGCAGACCACCACCTGCAAACATCAAGACGAAGCACATCACCACATACATCGCAGCTTTCTCCCAACTCGGTGGCTCACCAAGGCCTTCCGGCCCTTCATATTCACCGTCAGGAATCTGATACGGATCTGGAGCAAAGAAGGGCAAACCAGACCGCGCCTCGAGAACCATGGCATAGGCCATGTTCAACAAAATGGCGAGGGCTGCCAGCGGGGTCAGCAGCCCAGGAAGCAGCACCAGGCCCGCGAGGAACATGGAAGCTGCCGAGAGGAAGCACAGCCAGGCTGGCGTACGCATGGATGTGGCCCACGTCTTGAGGTTGCGCAGCTTGGGCCAGCCATGGCGAATGAAACTAATGCCAATAAATAGCCGCATCACCAATAAGGAAAACTCTTCTGCCGTTGACGGTGGGGCCGGCACGAGTAATTCAACAACCGTCAGATTCATGACAAAACAGCCGCATGGTCTTCAGGCTAGACATCCAATGCTGTGCAAGATCTAAAGCCACCAGATGCCAGCAGTAACAACGCATTCTTTACCACTAGCGCCTATGCCGATGAAGCACGGGGAGTCGGCATGACATCACAAGAGCAACCTGGAATCCCCTTCTGGCATGTCTGGACTGACAACAGCGGCATCACTCATCAAACACGTCAGATGCTGCAGGATTTCAAGATGCAGGAGATCACCTCAGGCAACACCCCGCAATGGCTCTCCGCCCCGTGCTCTGGTGATGCCACGGTGCTGTTTTCTGTACTGCCAGCCGGGTGGAGCAGTCCTTGGCATGAGAATCCCGCGCCGCAATGGGTGATGCCGATCAGTGGTGCCTGGGCCGTTGAAACCATGGATGGCCAACGGGTGGAGATGGGCGTTGGCGATCTCTCCTTCGGCGGCGATCAAAACACCATGGCCCAGGACGGCAAGCGGGGCCATCTCTCCTGGGTCGTGGGGGATGAGCCCTGCCGCCTGATGATCGTCCAGCTCGGCGCCGCAATGTCCCCACCCCCCAGGCCGGAGCAGTGATGAGCCATCAACCCTCCAGCTGCACGGAAAGCTTTGACCCCCGCTTTGATGCACTCGTGCTCTTCAACGCAGAGCTGGAGTGCCTGGCCAGTGGATTCCGATGGCCAGAAGGCCCGGTTTGGTTTGGCGATCACCAATGCCTGTTGTTCAACGACATCCCCAGCAACCGCACCTTGCGCTGGAGCAGCCAGCACGGCCTCACCACCTTTCTTGAGCCATCGGAGTTCGCCAACGGCCAAATCCGGGATCGCCAGGGCCGTCTGATTCAGTGCCATCACCGCAGCCGCTGTCTCACACGCCGCGAACTGGACGGACACATCACTGTGCTTGCCACCCACGCTGGCGGCAAGCGACTCAACAGCCCTAATGATGTGACCGTGACCCGCGATGGATCGATCTGGTTCAGCGATCCCCTTTACGGCTTGATGAGCGATTACGAAGGAGGTCGCCACACTTCAGAGCAACCACCAGCGCTCTATCGCCTTGACCCCACCAGCGGTCAGATCGATGCCATGGCCACCGATTTTGACGGTCCCAATGGCTTGGCTTTCTCACCAGATGAACGGCTGCTGTATGTCGCTGAATCCGGCACCCCAGGAGCGTTAGAACCTCGCCAGTACATCCGGGTGTTCCAGGTGTCTGAGGATGGCCGCAGCCTCAGTGGCGGAGAGATTTTTCACAAAATCAACCCCGGATGGGCCGATGGATTCCGGGTGGATGAGCAGGGAAACCTTTGGTGCAGTGCCGCAGATGGGGTCCATTGCATAGCCCCTGACGGCCAGTTGATCGGCAAGGTGCTGGTGCCCCGCCGGGTGTCGAATCTGTGCTTCGGGGATCGTCAGAACTGCCGGCTGTTCATCTGTGCCACAAACGCCGTGTACGCCCTGTTCACCAACACCCGCGGCCTGCCAACCACCGACATCTAATCCCATGGCCAACGAGCAATTGGAAGCCTTCCTGCGCCAGGTCAAGGCAGATCCTGCCTTGCGTGAGCAATGCGCCAGCTGCCCCAATCTCGATGAAGTTGCAGCGCTGGGCCGCCTGCACGGGTTCGCCTTCAGCGGCATTGATGTGGTGACCCATCAAGCCGAGGCGACGCTTCGCTTAACGCCCGAAGAGCTGGCACCGATTGCTGCAGGCGTGGAACTCCAGGGTCATCTCTGGCTCATGCGCATTCTCTGGAACTGATGCGATCCATCCTCTGTCTCGAGTCCGCCGATAGCGACGTGATCATGGCCGCAGCAGATGCGGCTGCGCAGCGCAACCAGGCGCGTGTCTCGATTGCTCTGGTGGGCATGGATGGCTACCTACTGCGCTTCAAACGTCTGCATCAAGCAGCACCAGCCAGCTGTGAGATAGCCATCGCCAAGGCCCGAATGGCGGCCCTTAGCGGCAAAGCCACCGCCGATCTCGAGGCCTCCATCAACACCAACCGACCTGCTTTGCTGCAATTGAGCATGGCCCTGAACCAGCCAGCGGTCTCCATGGGTGGAGGCCTGCCGTTGATGGCAGGGGATCAATGTCTCGGCGCCGTTGGCGTTTCAGGCATGACACCTGCTGAGGACAGTGCCATTGCCAGCGCCGGTGTGCAGGCCCTGCGCGAACTGCTTGCCGTAACCACCGACTAGCGATCCTCACCCACCAGGAGCACCCCATGCAGGTCGGGATCCCGCAGGGTGAATCCCAACTCTCCGCCAAACAGGGGCAAGGGGAGCGAAACCAGAGAGCTGCAGTGCTGAGCCCACGGCGATGCCTGAGCGCGAGCGTGAAGATCGCGAATCCCATCGGCTTGGATCACCATCGTGTCGTTCACCAGATCACTCCAACGGGCATCGGCGCGGCTCATGCCACCGCGTGGACTCTGATAGTGAAGGAACTCAACCCCCATCTGGCCGGGTTGAGCCTGCAGCGCGGTGATCTCAACGCGGGCTGACTCCAGTCCATCCAGCGCATCCTGTTCAGGACCATGGTTGAGGCCTCCGCCGACACGCTGGAGCCCCAAGAGCTCGCCATAAAACGACAGGCTGATGGTGGTGTCAGCAATGGAAATCGCGGTGTGATCGATCCCCCGAGGCTGGCCGGAGCCATCGTGATCAGCATGCCAACGCGGCGCCCCCTTCCCCGGCGGAAACTGCAGCAGCTCGAGGGGGTGCCCTTCAAGGTCAAAGAACTTCACCGCCTGAATCCCTGCAGCACCCCGATTCCACTCGGGCAAGGTCTGGGGAGCGGTGGAAATGGGACGGCAGGCGCCTTGCAACCGTTCGGCATAAGCCCTCTCCAGCGCATCACTCACCAGACAAATGTGCTGAAACCAGTGGTCAATTCCCCGGGTTGCGGCAGGCATCGGCTGCATCAACACCTCGGGCCAGGACATCAACCACAACGTCTCCTGGCCCAGTCGCAAGGCACAACAGTCCAAGCTTGCAGCAACAGTCCCTGGAAACAGCTCAGAAATCCATGCCGCCGTGCAGCGCTGCTCCCATGCAAGCGTCAAGCCAAGTTGCTCGACATACCAGTTCTTGAGGCCATCAAGATCGCTGCAATTCCTGATCAGGCCTTGGAGGCACAGGAGATTTGGCATCGCTCGTCATGCATCACCAGCGTCTTTAGCAATCACGAAGCAGCAGCAGATCACAGCGCCAACATGTCTTCGTGCTTGAGCCCCAGCCGTCAGGACTTAACAACAGATTCCAGGTGAATCAGAGTCGCGCTGAAGTGCTGCCTACCATGCCTGGAGACAATGCAGATCAATGGCGGCCGCTCAACAGCAGCACCCTCGGGACCGCTGGATTGATCAAGAAGTCGCAGCAGACCGCTACAAATGGTGGGCTCTGCTTGTCGTGCAACTCAGCATCCTGCTGATCGGCATTGATTCAACCATCACCAATCTGGCCTTACCGAGCATCACCAGCGAATTCAAGGTGTCGGTCGCCAGCTCCCAATGGGTCATTGCCGTCTTTTTTGTGGTGGTGGCGTTGGCCCTGCCAGCAGCTGGACGCATCAGCGATATTCGAGGACGAAAAACCGTCTTTGTGGTTGGGTTTTCGCTCTTCGCCATGGGCTCAGCGCTGTCTGGGCTAGCTCCCAACATCGGCATGCTCATTGCCATGCGAGCCCTGCAAGCGGTCGGAGCTGCAGCCCTGCTGGCCAACAGCAATGTGATTTCCTTGGCGGTCTTCCCCTTGCGGCAACACGGCCTGGCCCTGGGGATCAATGGGACGGTGTATTCGGTGGGTTTTGCATTGGGTTTCACGCTCGGCGGGATCTTGATTCAACTCCTGGGATGGCGCTCAATCTTCTTTGTGAATGTGCCCATCGCTCTGGCCTCGTTGTTGGTGGGCTGCTGGATCCTGCGCTCCGACCAGCTTGAGCCAGAGCAGAAGACGGCAGGGCCTCAACAGTTTGATCTGCCTGGCTTTGCGTTGGCCTCAATCGGTGTCGGCGGATTGATGTTGGGTGTGCAGCACTTTGCCAAGGAACAGTCACTCTCGACGCTCACCGTTGGCCTCACCAGCGCTGGTTTAGCGGGCTTGCTTGGGTTCATCTGGGTGGAACTCAAGCAGAGCCATCCCCTGATCGATGTGCGCCTCTTTCGAATCGGCGAATTTGCTCGAGGATCTGGAACGCGTTTGCTCAACAACACCATCGTTGCAGCCTGTCTTTTTGCCATCCCCTTTTTCACCCAGACCGTGCTGCATTTCAATTCTCTCCAGAGCGGCCTGGTCATGCTCCCTTACTCATTGGGTTTGGCTGTTGCCGGCCCCATCGCCGGTCACCTCAGTGATCGTTTTGGACCACGTTGGCTGACCACCTTGGGGTTCATCACCGGCGGGGTCGCCCTGCTCTGGCTGAACTCGATCGGCCATGGACCGGGAAGCATGAACCAAGACTCCATGCTGGTGATCATCAAGCTCGTGGGCGCGATGCTGCTGCTTGGCTCGGCGTCTGGCTTATTCGTATCACCCAACAACAGTGCATCTCTTGATGCTGTACCACTCGCCCGCACAGGCACAGCCTCGGGCGTGATCTGGGCATTGAGCTTTATCGGCTCAGCTGTGGGAACCGCCTATGCCGCCGCGATGCTGCGCCAGGCGCTCCACGGCCAAATCGAAGCCAGCATCTATCTCAAAGCGCAAGACACACTGTTCGCCAGCCTGGTGGCCTTAAGCGTGCTGGGCGGGGTGCTTTGCTACACCCGTGCACGCGGACCAAAGTCAACAATCAGTTGAATTCCATGAATTCAAAGTAGTTCCCAAAGGGGTCGGAGACAAAGAACCGCTCTCGATCCGGCAGCCTCACCTGCTCCTCAATCCCACAACCAGCCGCTTCCATTCTGACGCGCAGATCACCAAGATTCTCCACCTCAATGCAGACATGCCGACCAACAGGCACAGGCACATAGTCATCTGTGAAGGAGACATGAATCATCACGTCATTAAAGACGAACCAAACGAGATCAAGATTGCTGTTGCCACAAAGATCATCCGGCAACGGAACTTCCGTCATCCCCAGCAGACCAGCATAAAATGCACGAGCCTGATGATGCTCACCGGGCCTGGCCATCAGCGCAATGTGATTGATGCGGGTGATGAAGGGATGGCTAACGGTGGTTTTCAGGACATCACCGATTGTCATGGCCGCGACACGAGATGGACCCTCCAAAGGTAGCCATCAAGAGCACTGCAGAATCAGGCGCCGAACCATCGCAGTCCAGCCGGTCTGATGGCTGGCGCCAACCCCCTGGCCGGTGTCACCATTGAAATACTCATGAAACAACAGATGGGGCACCAGCTCCCGATGGGTGTCGCGGTATGAGCCGGGGGGAACAAAGGGCGGCAGGCCTGATTCATCCGCCGCAAATAAAGCCAGCAGCCGGTTGCGCAAATCGCTGGCAATCTGCTCAAGATTCAGATATTGACCTGAACCTGTTGGATACTCAATGAGGAAGTCACGCCCAAGCGCACGGAAATACTCCTGCAGCGCTTCAATCAGAAGATAGTTGATGGGGATCCAGACAGGTCCTCGCCAGTTTGAATTGCCCCCGAACATGGAAACTGGACTATCAGCTGGCGTGTACTCAATCTGAAAGGTCTCACCAGCAACGTCATAGCGGTAAGGATGGTCTTGGTAGTGTTTGGACAATGAGCGAATACCGTAAGGGGAAAGAAACTCGTCCTCATCAAACAACCATCGACAGATTTGACGCAAGCGTTCGGGCGAAACCACTGCATACAGATAGCGGCCGGTGCCATAGCGACCAAGGTGATGAATAGAGTCGTAAAAAGCGTCTTGTGAATAAAAGCGTGAATAGGAGCGCCGAAATTCATCAATATCAAGGCGCTGGTCATACTCCACTTCTTCCTTTGAGAAAGACTGAACAGCCAGCAGTGGAATCACACCTGTCAATGAGCGCACTTTGACATACTCAGCGCGTCCATCAGCTGAAGACAGCAAATCATAATAAAACTGATCTTCTGGATCCCAGCACTGATAACCACGCTCATCAGCATGATTCATCGTCACCACAAGATTGATGAAGCTCATCTTGAATCGATTGACCATCTCAGAAACATCTGCCAAACCATCATGTTGGTCAATCGCTACGGTGATCTTGAGCATATAAAGGGTCAGGAATGCCATCCAAGCTGTCCCGTCCGCCTGCTCGATACGACGTCCATCTTTCAGTGGATAGCGACGATCAAATGGCGAAATATTGTCAAGGCCAAGGAAGCCACCATCAAATAGCTCGTGCCCTGTACGGTCCGTGCGGTTCGCCCACCAGCCATATTCCACAAGCAACAGGCGCCAGGCATCAACCAGAAAGTCCCAATCTCCATCCCTGCGACGGCTGCGGTCTGTTGTGAAGACGCGCCAAGCAGCCCAGGCGCCTAATGGTGGGTCTACATCGGAGAAAGCCCATTCATAGGCGGGAACCTGGGCATTGGATGCTGCATATTCGCTGGTCCTGAGAATATTGACCTGCTGTTTAGCAAGAGCTGGATCAAGATCAGCGCAGGCAACGGCATGAAACATCAGATCCCATTTACAAAAATAGGGATATTCCCAAGCATCAGGCATTAAAAAGAGTCCGGTTGAGTTCAGATATTTCCAATTGGCATAATCCGTCAACTTGCGCTGTTCTGCCGGCACAGGATGGCCTGGATCTCCCTTCAGCCAACGCCGTACATTAAAGGAGTAAAACTTTTTAGACCAAAGCAAACCTGCCGATGCTGCGCAATACGTTGCATAGTGTTGACCGCTGGGCTCCAACTCAAGAGCTTGAAATGATGCAGCGTAAAACTGCTGCGCCTCCATGGCGCGGCGCCGCATCATCACATCAAACTCACCGCCAAACGGATCATCCGTGGCAATTTGACTCAGGCGGCAACAAATCGTCCACGACTCACCAGCTGAAAGCTCCCGCTGACAAACCATGGCGGCTTTTGTCCCCCCCACAGCGTTAACAGCATTGCTCTGACCATCCACCACAAAGCGATGAAAAGCGTCCTTGGTGTAAGGCGTCTTTGAAGCCTGCGAAAAAACCACATCATGGTTGGTTTCATTATCGGTAAAAATCCATGAATTGGGCTGATCACAATAAAAAGAATACTCCTCCAACTCCTCATAGCGAAAGCGACCAGGGCCTACACCTTTGATACTGCTGATATCAAGGGAATGATGCTCACCAGGCCTGATTGAGCCTTTTTGAATTTCAGGGTAGCCCCAATCCCACTGATTACGAATCCAGAGAGTGGGGAGGATGGTGATTGGTGCCGAGAACTGCGATTGATTTTCTACAGTGATGCGAATCAGAAGATCATTGAAATGATTTTTGGCATACTCCACATAACAGTGAAAAGCACCCAACTCCTTAAAGACGCCAGTATCCTCTAGCTCATACTCAGCCTCAGTACGAGCTCGGGCCTGATTGGCATCCACCAGTTCATCGTAAGGGAATGCCTGAATGGGATAGACGTACAAACCCTTGGCATAACTGTGACTTGGCGTATTCAGAAGATGATAATAAACCTCTTTAACATCTTCTCCGTGATTGCCCTCATGGTTTGCCAAGCCAAACAAACGTTCTTTGAGGATTGGATCACGGTGATTCCAGAAACTCGGTGCAAAGCAAAGCATGCAATGGCGATCACTCAAGCCCAGCAGTCCATCCTCGCCCCAGCGATACACCCTCGATCGGGATTGATCATGGGTGAACGAGCGCCAAGCATCCAGGCTGGGGCAATAGCACTCACGAACCGTTCCCCACTGTCGATCCGGTAGGTACGTCCCCCATAGCCCCCAGTCAATATCACCCCGCTGATCCTCAAGGACCCGCATCCACTCAGGTGTTGATTGAACGTTCAGCTTGCGTGCCATTGAATCATCCTTCAGGCTCAGGCCAGCCGCTCGAGCAGATGCTCAGAAACGCGAATCGCATTGGCGATCGCGGTCAGCGATGGGTTGACCGCACTGATGCTCGGCATGAAGCTGGTGTCGACGACATAGAGATTGTCAAGATCGTGGGCCTTGCAATTCACATCGAGCACCGATGTGGAGGGATCAGTGCCAAAACGGCAGGTACCCGATTGATGCCCCACTGCAGCAATATTCATTGCTGATCCGTAATAGATCTCGCGCTCAGCCCAATGATTTTTGGCATAAGCCCGATCAAGGGTCGCCTCCAAACGATGTCTCAATTGCTCTGACGCCTGCTCATTGGTCGGGGTATAGCTCAGGGTGATCTGACCAGTGCGATCAACCGTGACGCGATTCTCACTCAGAGGTAAGTCTTCCGTCTGAAGCCAGAAATCAAGGGCATGGCTCGCAATCTGATCCATGGCCCAGGCCGGAGCCATGGCCGTCAGCTTTGGTTTGTAGCCTTTGATCATGGCGCCATTGGTCTTACCGGTCATCTGCACGTGACCCATGGGATAGTCAAAGTCCTGATCACCGAAGTACCAATCGTTCACAGCTGGGGTCTTCTGAAAGACCGTGTGGTTGGGCTCGTGCCCCACGGCGACCACCACTTTGCAGTTGTGATACATGTAATTGCGACCCACCTGATTGGAGCTGTTAGCCAAACCATGGGGGTGGTGATCATTCGCCGACATCAACAGCAGACGCGCTGAATTGGCTGCACCGCAGCTCACCACCACCAGATCAGCGGAGAAGCTGCGCAGCTCTCCCTCATGCTCGACCTCCACCTGCGTCACCGTGCGGCCGCTGGCATCGGTGATCAGTCGTTTGACTTCCGCATGGGTCAGCAATGTCAGTGGCGTTGGCGCCGCGAGACCGGGACGCATCCCCATCACCTCAGCATCACCTTTGGCGTGAACCAAACAAGGGAAACCATCACAGCGGTTGCACTTCACGCAGGCACTGAACGGCAGGTTGTCCTCAAGGAGATTCACACCCACAGGCATGTGGAAGGGATGCAACCCCTGACCGTGGAAATCATCCACCAACTGCTGCATCCGCGGTTCATGGGCCACCGGGGGATGGGGGTAGGGACCACTGGCGGGTGGCTCGGTGGGGTCTTCACCGCGCAGACCATGCACGTGATACGTCGCTTCAGCCTTGGTGTAATACGGCTCAAAGTCGCTGTAACGCAGTGGCCAGGACGGGGAAATCCCATCGACATGCACCACCTCCTCAAAATCGCGTTCGCGAAAACGGAAATGAGCGGCCCCATACATCTTGGTCGCACCACCAACGAAGTAATGACTGCCGGGTTGAAACGCATGGCCGTTCTTGTCTTTCCAGAGATCAGGAGAGACGTAGCGGTTGGCCTGGAACACTTCGGCTGAATCCCAGTTCTGTGGTTCGCGGGGCAACCACCCACCCCGCTCAAGCACCAGCACCCGACGACCGGCTTCAGCGAGGCACCGGGCCAAGGTGCCACCACCGGCACCACTGCCGATAATCAGCACGTCGTAATGCGTGTCCATAGCAGGCCAGGGGAGGTGTGTGGAATTGCAGCGCTACATCGAGCTGTAGCGCTGCAATTGGGTGATCATCTTCAGCACGATCGCTGTCCAGCCCGTCTGGTGACTGGCACCAACACCAGAGCCGTTATCGCCGTGGAAGTACTCATTGAATAGCAACAGATCCTTCCAGTGGGGGTCATGCTGAAAGAGATCAACGGCCCCATTGAAGGGCCGGCGCCCATCCTCACCACAGCGGAACAGGCCCACCAGACGCTTTTCCAGCTCCAGCGAGGCCTCCCAGAGACTGATCCAATGGCCAGAGCGTGTGGGGAATTCAACTTTGAAGCTATCCCCGTAATAGTGGCCGAATTTCTGCAACGATTCGATCAGGAGATAATTGAACGGCATCCACACTGGACCGCGCCAGTTCGAATTACCTCCGAACATGGCAACAGGACTGTCTGCCGGGCTGTAAGCAAGCGTGCCTGTCTCCAGACCCTCATGGAAGGTATAGGGATTCTGCTCATAGATCTTGGACAGTGATCGAATCCCATGGGGGGAGAGGAATTCATCCTCATCAAAGACGTACTCGAGGATGCGCCTGAGATGATCTTCAGGAACAAGCGAGAACAAGGTGCGATCATTATTCCAGCGTCCAAAATGCTCATTGATCCAAGCAGGACTGATGCGCTCAGAAAGAAATGGGCGCAGAATGGCATTGACATTCAATGAGTCCACACGCTGCACGGTATCCACATCAAAGCTGGCCACCGCAAGCAGAGGAATCAGGCCAGAGATCGAGCGAGACCGCAGATAGTCCCAGCTGCCATCCGGCCGCTTAATGACGTCGTAATAAAAGCCATCTTGCTCATCCCAGCTCCGATAGCTGCGCATCACCTTGGCCGTATCATTAATCACCGCATCGGTGTTCAATGTGGAGGCCAACTGCGCAAAGTCATAGACAAAGCGTTCCGCTAAATCGCCATACTCCGGCTCCTCCGCGGAAAGGATGACGGCGATCTCAAGCAGATTGAGACTCAACATAGCCATCCATGCCGTGCCATCACACTGTTCAATCACACTGCCATCGGGCAGTGGATAACGGCGATCAAACACCCCGATATTGTCAAGACCAAGGAATCCACCCTCAAAAACATTGTCACCGGAGCGATCATTCCGGTTCGCCCACCAGCCGTACTCAAGGATGAGCTTGCGCATTGCGGCGCGCAGATAGGGAAGATCGCCACTACCGCGGTCATGGCGTTCAATCTGAAACACACGCAGGGCAGCCCATGCACCAATCGGTGGATTGGGATCCGACAAGGCCCACTCATAAGCAGGGGTTTGTGCATTTGGAGCCGTGTAGCGCGGGCTGCGCAGCAGCATGCTTTGGACTTTGGCCGTGGCCGGATCAATGGGTGCGAAGGACACCGAGTGGAACATCAGATCCCACTGGCAGAAGTAGGGGTACTCCCAGCTATCCGGCATGGAGATCACATCATCGGCGTAAAGACGGCGCCAGTAGGCGTTCTCGGTCTTGAGCCTCTCCACGGGCGGAGTGGGGTGATTGGGATCACCACTGAGCCACCGAATCACGACCCAGCGGTAGAACTTTTTGCACCACAGCAGGCCACTGGCCGCTGAGCGGAAGATCAGGGCATCTGCCGCACTGAGATTGGGGGCGCAGGAGTGGAAATAGGCCAGGCAGTCCCGTTCCCGCTCTTGCAAGATCTGATCAAACTCCGCCGCAAAAGGCGCCGCTGGCATCTGGCGGGCCAAACGCAGATCCACCACCCACTCATCTCCAGCAGGGATGGTGTTCTCAAGCAGCAAGGCCGCCTTGGTTCCTTCCTGCTGTGGATTCACCGCTGTGGTATCGCCATCGATCACATAGCGGTGGAATGCATCCTTCACATAAGGCTGCTGGTTGGGCTGGCCGTAAAGGCGCTCCGTGTTGGTCTGATTTTCTGTGAACAGCCACGATCCCTGCTCCCGGCAAACCAGTTGATAGGTGCCAAGACTGTTCAAATCAGCGGTTTCGACACCTGTTGCGATCCGCTTGAGGGGGTGGCGCTGACGCCATGCATCGCTGTAACCCCAGTCCCAGGTGTTACGCATCCAGAGGGACGGGAGCAAGGTCAGGGGAGCTGCATCCGGGCCACGATTGATGATGCGGATGCGAATCAGCACATCTTCGGGGCTGGCCTTGGCGTAATCAACAATGACATCGAAATAGCGATTATCATCAAAAATGCCTGTTTCAACCAGCTCGTATTCAGGTTCATCGCGGCCCCGGCGGCCGTTTTCTTCCACCAGATGCTGATACGGGAATTCCTGCTGGGGGTATTTGTAGAGCCCGCGCATGAAGCTATGGGTGGGGGTATTCAGCAGATGAAAAAAGTAATCCTTGATGTCCTCCCCATGATTCCCCTCACCATTGCCCAGTCCGAAGGGTCGCTCCTTCAAGATCGGATCCTTGCCATTCCACAGTGCGATGCCAAAGCAAAGGAAACAGCGCTGATCACAGATGCCCAGCAGACCATCTTCGCCCCAGCGATAGGTGCGTGAGCGGGCATGGTCATGGGGAAAAGAGCTCCAGGCATCACCACTTGCTGAGTAGTCCTCACGCACCGTGCCCCACTGTCGATCGCTGAGGTAACTGCCCCATCGCATCCAGGGGACCTGCTTTTCATCGCGCTCGGCCATGCGCCGATGCTCTGAACTCGGCGGCATGGCTTGCGCTGAAGCCTCAGTGAACGACATCAGAATTCCGATTCGAGGTGTTGCGCCAGCCGCAGCGACAGCGCAATTGTTGTCAGGCCTGTGCCGATGCTGGGGCAGCTGGGGAAGACGCTGGCATCGGCGATGTAGAGGTTGCGTAGCTCATGGCTGCGGCCCTGCAGATCAACCACCGATGTGGCTGGATTGCTGCCCATCCGGCAGGTGCCGCAGGCGTACCCCATCACGCTCAACGGGGCCTCACCACGGGGGTGGGTTGGGGCCTGTCGCACCACATGGGTGAGCGGATCGGCTTCCACCGCCTGCAAGGTGTCAATCCAGCGGTAGACGAGGCGGTCATGGGCCTCGCGGTTGTTGGCGATGTAGTTGATGCGGATCTGCTCACCCTGCAGATAAACCTTGTTATGGGAGTCGGGCAGCACCTCACTCATGGCCCACCAGGCGACGGAACGGGAAGCCAGCTCCTCGAGGCCAAAATTCGGCATCAGCTTCGCCACCAGCGAGAGCACCGGCGGGGATTCAGCAAACAGGGCGTCCTGCAGGACCCCACCACAACTCTGGAGATGACCCAGGGGAAAACTGACGTTCTTATCGCCGAAGTAATAGTCATTGACGCCGAACGAGCGCTGGTAACGGCCACTGTTGGGGGCTGCGGCCAGCTGCAGGATGGAGGTCAGCTGCGGCTTCATGAGGTTGCGACCCACCTGGTCGGAACCATTGGCCAATCCCCGGGGATGGCTGTCGTTGGTCGAACGCAGCAGGATCACAGGCGTATTGATCGCCCCAGCGGCCAGCACCACGAGATGGGATTGGAACAACCAGTCCTGTCCGGCGATACAGGCTTCAACGCCCCGCACCTCCGTGCCGGAGGGGTTGACATGCAGACGGCGAACCACTGCATCGGTGCGCAACTGCACCTGCTGATCGGCGATGGCAGGTGCAACACCAAAGAGCTCAGCATCTCCGCTGGGGTCTTCTTTGTTGTCCGACCAGCTCAAGGGCAACTCATAGGGCTTGCAGCCCTGACGCTCCAGCGCACCACGCAATTCATTGAGAAAGGGCTCCACCGGGCGGGGTGACTGGGCGTAATCCCTCTGACGCGGCGGCTCCGTCGGGTCGACACCGGCGCGGCCATGGACACAGAAGAGTGCTTCGGCCTGGTCGTAATAGGGCGCAAGATCGCTGTAGCTGAGCTCCCAGTCAGGGGAAACACCCTCTTGCAGAGGCAATGGCCCAAAGTCCCTCTCGCGCATGCGCTCAAGAACCGCCCCCCAGATCTTGGTGTTGCCCCCCAGGGCATACATCGACTGCGGTGCAAAGGGATCACCATCAGGGCCAAACCAACGCTCCTGGGGGTGGAAGCGCTCTTTCATGCGCAGCAGTTGCACATCGGCCACGTTTTGATCCCGCAAGGGCATCTGGCGGCCCCGCTCCAACAGCAGCACCCGGTGCCCCTTTCCTGCCAGGTCCCCGGCAAGGGTGCCACCGGCAGCACCGCTGCCAATAACGATGACGTCGTAAACCTGGTCGTCGATGATCATGATCGGCTCCTCAGTAGCGTTGCCAGACGTAAATGAGCACAAAAAGGATGATCCAAATCACATCCACGAAGTGCCAGAACAGACTCACAGCGGTGACGCCCATATCTCCTTTCTCATAGTTGCCAGGACGGAAGGAGTGATAAAGCATGAGCCCCATCAATCCAATGCCTGTGATCACATGCAAGCCATGGAATCCTGTGAGCAAATAGAAGGTCCCTCCGAACACACCACTGCCGAGGCCGAACTCAAGGCTGGACCATTCCACATACTGCCCATAAACAAAGTAAGCGCCCATCAACATGGTGATGAACCAGACGATGCGAAAGCCCCAGAGGTTGCCCTTATGCAGATAGCGCTCGGCAAAGTAGGCCACAAAGCTGGAGCTTACCAACACAACGGTATTAATCAGAGGCATCCTGACCTCGAGGCCCTCGACGCCTGGTGGAAGCCACTCCGGCGAGGTCAGCTTGAAGAGCGTAAAACCGGCAAAGAAAGCCAAAAAGATGATGCTCTCAGAGCAGAGAAAAATCACAAAACCCGTGAGATTATGGCCGGAGTGCTTGATGTGGCCAGGGGTGTGATTGAGTTGCATGGAAGGATCTGAGCTGGTCATAATTCAGGCCTCCTGGGCGCGACGGATGTAGTACTCCTCATCGGCCACCTGGGGTTCACCCAGGCCATAGCCGTAGGGGTTGTTGATCACGGTGGGTACATCGTCCTCAAAGTTCTCCGCCGGGGGGGGCGAGGGCAGCAGCCACTCCAGGCCAATGGCGCCCCAGGGGTTGGGAGGTGACTGGGGCCCACGCGCCCAGGAACTCACCATGTTGAGAATGAACGGAATCGCTGCCACGCCGAGCATGAAGGCGCCGATGCTGGCAATCACATTCCAAATCGCGAATTCCGGGTCGTAGGAAGCCACCCGCCGGGGCATGCCCAGCAGGCCAGCCCAGTGCAACGGCAGCCAGTTGAGTGTGCAGCCAATGAAGGTGAGCGCGAAATGGAGTTTACCCAACCCCTCGTAATACATATGCCCCGTGAACTTCGGGAACCAGTGGTACACCGCGGCGAACACGCCAAGCACAATGGCGTTGAAGATGACGTAGTGGAAGTGGGCCACGACAAAGTAGGTGTTGCCCACATGGATATCAATCGGCACGGTGCCCAACATCACGCCGGTGATACCGGCAAAGATGAAATTGATCAGACCACCCAGACAGAACAGCATGGGCGTCGTCAGGCGCAGCTTGCCGCCCCATAGCGTGGCCACCCAGGCAAACACCTTGACACCTGTGGGCACAGCAATGGTCATGGTGGTGAACATGAACAGGATGCGCATCCAGTTGGGCGTGCCTGTGTAGAACATGTGGTGCACCCAGACAATCAGGGAGAGAAAAACAATCCCGAAGGAAGCCAGCGCTACGAACTTGTAACCAAACAATGGTTTGCGGGCATAGCAGGTGAACACCTCCGAGAAGATGCCAAACACCGGCAGCACCATCACGTAGACGGCAGGGTGGGAATAAAACCAGAAAAAGTGTTGATACAGCACCGGATCACCCCCACCCTCTGGGCGGAAGAAACTGGTGCCAAAGCTGAGATCAAACAGCAGCATGATGGCCCCACCGGTGAGGGCAGGCAGTCCGATCAGCTGGATGATCTGGGCCCCCCAGGCGGTCCAGCAGTAGAGCGGCATTTTGAAAAAGCCCATCCCAGGGGCCCGCATGCGAACAATCGTGGTGACGAAATTGATCGCACCAAAGATGGAAGAAATTCCCGAGAGAGCGACCGCCAGCAGCCAGAGCTGCTCGCCATTGAAGAAAAGCCCCATGGGGTTCTGAATACTGATCGGCGGGTAGGACCACCAACCCGCCTGCGCAGGGCCGCCAGGCAGGAAGAAGCTGCCCATCAACAGCACCGCAAAGACCGGCACCAGCCAGAACGCCGCGGCATTCAACCGCGGGAAGGCCATATCCGGGGCACCGATCATGGTGGGGATCAGCAGGTTGTTCAGACCATTGAGAACAGGGAACAGGAACAGGAACAGCATCACTGTCCCGTGCATCGTGTACAGGCCGTTGTAGACGGTGGGATCGACCAGATCAGCAGGCGGTGTGATCAACTCACCGCGGACAATCATGGCCAGCAGGCCGCCCACCAGCAGGAAAAGCAGGGAGGTGGCGATGTATTGAATGCCGATGACCTTGGCATCGGTGTTGAAGCTGAAAAAACGCTTCCAGTTATCAGGTGCGCCAGGGACTGGGTGCGGCGCCTTGAGGATGCGGGGATCAAACTTGGTTGAGGTCATGATGCTCAGGCGTCGTGGGGGATAGAGGCATCACCGGGGTCATTGACCAGAGGCGCCGGAGCTGGCGGCACCGTGGCCCAGCCCTTGTCGCCATTGGCCAGACGTTTGGCGTAGAGGTCACTGCCGGGGCTCAGGCCAGGCTGCAGCGGCTGCTTGGCCGTGGCTTTGAGCCAGCTGCTGTACGCCTCATCGGACTCGACGATCACATCGGTCTGGTTTTGCGAGAAGTAAGCGCCGCTGAACATGGCGTCCCGCAGACGAAAACGACCTTCACGGGTGGGGGTGAGGCTGTAGGAAATAACGCTTCCGGGGATGATGTCCTGCTTGAGACGGAACGCCGGCACATAGAAGCTGTGGTTGACGTCCTCACTGATCAGGCGGAAGTTGACCCGTTGGTTGATCGGCAGATGCAACTCGGAGCTGCGCACGCCATCGGGGTAGATGAACTCCCAGCTCCATTGCCGCGCAATCACATCAATGGGGCCCACCGTGGCGCGAGGATCCACCGCCGCCACAGTCGCCGGATCGGTCCCCAGGGCGTACTTCTGTTTCGGCCCGAGGGCATCAAGCTTGTCGTTGACCTGCATGGAGTAGATCGCGATCGCAAACACGATCACCGTTGGAATCACCGTCCAGGTGATCTCAAGGCGGTTGTTGCCCTCGATCGGCTCGCCGTAGCTCTCGTCGTATTTGGGGGCGCGATTGAAGAGCAACGTCCAGCCAATCACTCCGGTCAGGCCAAACCAGAGGAAAGAGCCGATCCCTGTCTCCAAGGCAAAGAGGTCGTCGACATAGGGAGCTGCACTGGAGGCCTGCGGCGGAAACCAGCTGTAGGACCAGCGCGCCATCAGGACAGCCAGCACCAGGTTCAGGGCAACGGCCACCGCAATGATGACGATGGCGCCGACGTTGGGGCTTTTGTTGTTTGTGGTGGTCGTCATGGCAGCACCTCCTGAACGTTGGCGCCGGCTGCCAGCAGCTGGTCAGCCGTGATGTGAACACCGAACTCACTGGCCAGCCAGGCGCCAAGGCTGCCGTGGACCCCAAGCACGACGAGGATGAAGGCACCGGCGGCCAGGTAGAGCCAACTCACTTGACGGCCCAGGTCCTTGCGCCAGACAAAGCGCATGAAGCCGCGCCAGATCGTCATCGCGACGATGATCAGCAGCAGGGCCACACCACCGACGGCATGCCAGAGCATGGTGGTGATGGCCCCTTGGCCCAGCACGGTCTTGACCCCCGGCAGGGGCACCGCCAGCAGCATCTCGTAGAAGCCGGCCGCCACGGTGAAGAACGTGACGATGCTGCAGGCCAGCACGTTGTACCAGCCGACGTCATGAAAACCGACGCGCGTCACCGGCAGGGCCAGGAAGCGAAACACCCGCTTTTCAAGGGGATAAAACGCACCGGCGTAGTCGAAGGCGATGCCGATCGAGAACAGACCGATGGTCATGTGCACCAGGTTCGGGTGCAGCGGAATGCTGTAAGGAAGGTCATTGGGCCCCAGGGAATCAACGATCTCGTTGATGGGGGAGACGATGGTGCTCAACAAGCTCATGAGATCACTCCGCTACGCATCGCTTCCACCACAGGAACGGTGTGCAGCCCATAGACCCAGACGAGCTTGTCGCCGAGATACACCTGGGTGAACACCAGGGCAGCGAGCACCCCGTCAATGACCAGGAAGCCTGTCGGCAACGCCGCCGGGTCCTTCTGGCGAACCACGTAGCGCCAGCCCGTCAGCAGCGAGAGCACACCAGCAAGGGACCAGCCGATCGTGCTGTGGTAATTGAGGATGTCGCGGGCACCGCCGTAGGGCCCGGCCAACCCGGCCTCCACCTGTCCAAAGATGATGGCCACGAAGATGGCCACGGTGGCCACCACCAAGTTCCAGAAACTCACCTCAAACAGGTTGGGTTTGCGGGTGATGACGCCGATCAGATCGAACACCACGGTGATCAGCGCCATGGCGATCACGAAGTGCACCACGATTGGATGGAGGACATCCATCCACGGCAGGTTCTTGTCGTTGAGCGGGGGGAGCAGGTTCTCCAGCATCGCGAGGCCCTAGCGGACTCAGCTCAGTGGTAGAGATGAACGATTAAGAACTCGCTAGACCTTTCCATTGCCTTATGGCTGATCAGCAAGAGGTCACAAACCAGACCTGGCGCACGGAGCAGGACAGCCTCGGTCAGGTGATGGTCCCCGCTGAGCGTTACTGGGGTGCCCAGACCGAGCGTGCAAGGCAACAGTTTCGTCTTGGTGATGATCCGGTGCCCAGGCCCTTGATCCACGCCATCGCCACCTTGAAACGGGCGGCAGTGAGCGCCAACGCCAGCCTGGGGCTGGTGGATGCTGAGCGTTGCGGCTGGATCACCACCGCGGCCACTGAAGTCGAAAGCGGCCAACTGGACGGGGAATTTCCGCTCTCCAGCTGGCAGAGCGGCAGCGGCACCCAGACGAACATGAACGTCAATGAGGTGATCGCCAACCGCGCCTGCGAGCTGGCCGGCCTCCCGCGGGGCAGCAAGAGCTGCGTGCACCCCAACGACCATGTCAACCGCAGCCAGAGCACCAATGACGTCTTCCCCAGCGCCATTCACCTGGCTGCTGAGCGGCAGCAACGCCTCACGCTGCTTCCTGCCCTGGAGAAGCTGACAGGGGCCCTTGAGAACAAGGCTTCACGCTGGGCTGAGGTGGTCAAAATCGGCCGCACCCACCTGCAGGATGCGGTGCCCCTCACCGTGGGCCAGGAGCTGGGAGGTTGGGCAGCGCAACTGAGCGCAGCAGGAGATCGCATCGTTGATGGCTTCAGCGAGCTGCGCTGCATCCCCCTCGGCGGCACCGCGGTGGGAACGGGCCTGGGGGCGCCTGCAACGTTCGCCGATGAAGCCTGCCGCCTGCTCAGCAGCTGGGAGGGGGTGACCTGGCGCTGCGATGGCAACCGCTTTGCGCTGATGGGCAGCCATGACGCGCTGGTGCAGCAGATGGCACGGCTGAGGCTGCTGGCCGGGGCCCTGCACAAGATCGTGAATGACATCAGGCTGCTGGCCTGTGGCCCCCGCGCGGGTCTGGGGGAACTGCAACTGCCCGCCAATGAACCGGGCAGCTCGATCATGCCAGGCAAGGTCAATCCCACCCAATGCGAAGCCGTGGCCATGGCCACCGCCCAGATCCTGGGTCTCGACCAGGCCGTCGCCATCGCTGGCAGTGGCGGCCACCTGCAGATGAATGTCTACAAACCACTCCTGGGCCTCAACCTGCTGCGCAGCGGCCAGCTGCTGGCGGACTGCTGCTGCAGCCTGGAGCAACATCTGGTGGCGGGGCTGGAGCTGAACCACGCCAAGGTGGAGCACTTCCGCGACCAGTCGCTGATGCTGGTCACCGCCCTGGCCCCGGTGATCGGCTACGACCGCGCCGCCAAGATCGCCCTGCATGCCCATGGCGAAGGCCTGAGCCTGAAGGAGGCCGCACTCAACCTCGATGCCATCAGCGCAGAGGCTTTTGATGCAGCGGTCAACCCCACCCGCATGGCCCGTCCCCATGACTGAGGCAAACAGCAGCGGCTGGCATCCGCACCTCTGGCATCCCTTCACCCAACCGGGCCGGGGTCCGGCACCACTGCCAATCAAGCGGGGCGATGGCGTCTGGCTGGAACTGGAGGATGGCCGCCGGCTGATCGATGGCATCAGCAGCTGGTGGGTGACCCTGCATGGCCACAGCGAACCCAGCATTGCCGCGGCCATCGCCCGCCAGGCCGAGACCCTCGAGCAGGTGATCTTCGCCAATTTCCGTCACCAGCCCGCCACCGAGCTGTCGGAACGGGTCTGCGCGCTTTGGCCTGGGCTGGAGCGGATGTTCTTCTCCGACAACGGCTCCACTGCCGTTGAGGTGGCCATCAAGATGGCGCTGCAGCGCAGCTGGCGTCAGGGCGGGCAGCGCCACCAGGTGATCGCCTTCGATGGGGCGTATCACGGCGACACCTTTGGCGCCATGGCCGTTGGTGAACGGGGACTGTTCAGCGCCCCCTTCGAGCCCAAGCTGTTTGAGGTGGCCCGCGCTCCCTGGCCCGCCACCTGGTGGGGTGATGACGCCTGTGAGCACAAAGAACAACAAGCGCTGAGCCAGCTCGAGCAGCTGCTTGAAACACCCACCGCAGCGGTGATCCTCGAGCCCTTGTTGCAGGGGGCTGGGGGCATGGCCATGGTGCGACCAACCTTTCTGCAGGCCGTGCAGCAGCGGGTGCATCAAGCCGGTGCCCTGCTGATCGCCGATGAAGTCCTCACCGGCTTTGGGCGCTGCGGCGCACTGTTCGCCTCACTGCGGGCGGGCATCACACCGGATCTCGTGGCCCTCTCCAAAGGCCTGACCGGTGGATTCCTGCCCATGGGCGTCACGCTGGCGAGCGAGGAGCTCTACCAACAATTCGTCGGGCCCGAACCGGAGTGCACCTTTTTCCATGGGCACAGTTTCACGGCCAACCCCCTGGGTTGCGCTGCGGCCGTGGCCAGCCTGGAGCTGCTTCAAGCCAGACCGGAGCGCTTCAGCTCCATCGAGGCGCGGCACCGGCCCCAGCTTGAGCGCCTGGCATCCCAAGCGATCGTGCAGCGCCCGCGCCTGCTGGGCAGCATCGCCGCCTTTGAACTGGCCGGCGCCAGCGGCTATCTCCAGCCCATTGGCCTGGAGGTGCAACGGCTCTGCCTGGGCAAAGGATTGTTTGTCAGGCCCCTGGGTTCGGTCGTCTACCTGATGCCGCCGCTGTGCATCAATGATCAGGAGCTCGAGCATTGCTACGCCGTGCTGAATGATGTGCTGGAGCAGCTGAGCGCGCGGGCCTAAGGGCCCGCCAAAATGGCACTCTCCAAATCGGCCCGGGTCAGCCCGTAGGAAAACCCCCGCTGGGTGCTGCGGCCCTCAGCGGTCCAGCTGATCACCAAGCCGTCGCTTTGCAGGATCAGCTCTGCTGTCCACTGGGAGCGCACCAGCGTCCAGAGGCATGGATCCGCCGGCGACTGGATGAAGCCGCTGGTCTGCAGCCACTGCTCCAGGGCGGGCAACGGATGGCTGTAGAGGGGAGTGTCGGAGCTGGGAAGCATTCAGGCTGAACCGGTTGATGCGGAATCGGAGGACTGGGTGGGCACTGCCGCTGGACTCTGCTCGGCTTCCTCTGCTGGTGCAGCCTTCGGCAACGAAACCTCAACCACCTCTCTGGTGCGATCCACCAGTGCACTGAGCTGCTCCAAAGGCTGAGCGCTCTGCAGGACTTCAGCTCCGCGCCACCACGCCAACCCGATACCCAGCACCAACGAGAAGAGCAAGGCCAAAGCCAGCAGCAGCAGGGCGAACCATTCCCCGCCCGAGAGGGGACGACGACCGGGGGGATCGGTGTTGGGGCGCCAGGTATTCGCTGCCTGGCGCTGCTGCTCACGGTTGAGCGCCTGGGCCCGCAGCAGATCGTCGTAACGCCGTCGCCGCTCGGGGTCCCCGAGCACCGCCATCGCCTCCTGCAGCTGGCGGAAGCGGGCGGCGGCCTCCACCTCAGGCAGCTCGGTGGTGTCGGGATGAAAGCGCTTGCTCAGCAGGCGGAAGGCACTGCGCAACTGCTCGGTGCTGGCTTCAGGCGGCACCTGCAGAAGGCTGTAGAGGCTCGGGGGCGTTGCAGCCAAGGCGGCGGTTGGGACCGTGGCTTGCGATCCTAAGAAGGTTGCCCGGTGCCTTCTGACCACCTCCGCCCCCTGGGAGCTGCTGGGCTGGCAGCCCACAGCCGCGCAGGTCGAGCAGTTCAACGAACTTCAGCACCTGCTGCGCCTCTGGAACAGCCGCGTCAATCTGACGCGGCTGGTGGAAGGCGATGACTACTGGATCAGTCAGATTTTTGACAGCCTCTGGCCACTGCAGCGCTGGCATGGCAGCAGCGATCCGCTGCAGGTGATCGACGTGGGCACCGGCGGTGGCTTTCCTGGCCTGGCCATCGCCATTGCCCTGCCCCAGGCGCAGGTGACCCTGGTGGATTCAGTCGGCCGCAAGCTGCAGGCCGTGGAGGCGATGGCCCTGGAGCTCGGCCTGCAGCCAAGGGTGCAGCTGCGCTGCGAGCGCGCTGAAAAAACCGGCCGTGATCCTGCCTGTCGCGGCCGCTTTGACCTGGCGGTGGCTCGAGCGGTCGCAGCAGCTCCGGTCGTTGCTGAATACCTGGTGCCGCTGTTGAAAAGCAACGGCACAGCCCTGCTCTACCGCGGCCAATGGCAGCAGGAGGACAGCCGCCAGCTGCAGCGGGCTGCTGCTCTGTTGAACGCAACGATGGCTGCCCCCCAAGGGATGACCTTGCCCGCCGAGCGCGGTCAGCGCCATGTGATCGCCCTGACCCCCAGCGGTCCTTGTCCGCGCACCTACCCACGGGCCGTGGGCGTGCCCGGCAAACAACCCCTGGTCTGAACTAGGGGCCCAGGCGACGGACACTGGCACCGCCGAGCCGTTGCTTGAGCAGGCGGAGGATCGCAGGGATCTCCTCTCTCCACGGGCTCGAGGCCAGCACCTGATCGAGCTGCTCGGCGCTCACAGCTGCAGGTTCATCAGCGCCAGCCTCGAACCTGGCGGCATTGCGGCCGGGAAACCAGTGGCTGCCATTGCCCAGCAAACCGTAACGGGCCTTGGCATAGCTCTCAAGGCCCCAACCCTCCAGCAGGGTGTGCAGCCAGAGCAGCACCGGCAGGTTGATGTCGCCAGGGGTTTCAGGCCAGCTCGGCAAACCCTGCTGCCAGGTCTCAACCCAGGGAGCCCCCAACGTCTCGACCAGAGCAGCCTGCAGTCGCTCCGCCACCGGCGGCACCAGCTGGCCCGCGCGATCGAGCTGCGCCACTGCCTGCAGGTGCAGATCCAGATCCGATGGCCGCGCTGCACCGACACTGATCGTGTGAACGCGCGGATCCGTCAAGCAGAACAAATCATTGAAGACGATCGGATGCAGGGGATCGCATAACTGCAGCAATCGCTTGGAGGGTGAATGCAAATGACCGCCCTTATCGGTGGGACTGATCAGAAACACCCCCATGTCCCGCTCCCGCGCCGCCGTCAGGGCCGGATCGTTGTCCTGGCGGATGTAATACCAATGCACGTTGACGTAATCAAAGACATCGGTGGCGATGGCATCGAGGATCAGATCGAGCGGGCCATGGGTTGAAAAGCCGATGTGACCGATGGCGCCCTCCCCTTGCCAGCGCCGCAGCACGTCAAGGCAACCGCCGGAACGCACGGTCTGCTCGAGATGCTCATGCAGATTGATGCCATGCACGGCCAGAAGATCCACCCGTTGCACACCCAGCAGCTGAAAACTGCGTTCCAGTTCGGCTTCAAAGGCGGCGGGGTCATCCCTGGGGGGAATTTTGGTCTGCAGGATGCGCTGGGGATCGGGGTGTCTGGCTAAGGCCGGGCCGAGCTGCAGCTCTGAGGTGCCGTAATACCGAGCCGTCTCAATGTGATGGAAGCCAGCGGCAACGGCCGCTTCCAGGGTCGCTTCTAGGTTGCGCTGGCTTTCCGCTTCGATCGCACTGGCATCGAGGTCGCTCCAGCTCTGCTGAAAGCGCATCCCGCCCAGGCTGAGCACGGGCATGGGCAGCTCGGTGCGGCCAAACCGTCGGGTTGGAATCATGGCCTGGGCAGCGTCCGTTTGTGCCGAGTCGCCGAGGGCAGTCCCAAGGGCAGCAACTCCTGGCCCGCCAGACGCTGACGCAATTCCTCGAGTTGCTCAAACTCGACCCAATGGATGCAATCGACCGGGCAGGTGTCGATGGCTTCTTGAATCCGCTCGCCACTGTCGCCGTCCTGGCGAATCACCCGGGAGCGCCCGTAGCTGGATTCCACCATGAAGGTATTGCAAGCCACATTGGCGCAGTAGCGGCAGCCGATGCAGACAGCCTCATCGACCCAGACGGCCTTCTCCCTGAGCTCACCACCAAGAAGGGGTTCCTTACCAGTGACGGCCGCGGAACCCGTTTGAACAGGTGGAGCGCCAAAAGCCAAGCCAGGATCAATCATGGCCGTCACCCCGAAGCTTCAGGCCTGCCAGCGGGTCACCACTAGCTCGATCGAGCCGTCAACACTCTGGCGCTGCTCCGCGATCTCGTAGCCCTCTTCAGCGGTGCTGGCGAGGATGGACTGCAGCGCGTAGCGCTGGGTGAGCTGGGCCAGAAAGCGCTCCACCGGGATGGGCTGGCTCCATAGCTCAAGATCAGTCACCAGCTCATAGCGCTGCTCTGCGCTGTTCCAGCGAAAACCAATATCAGCACCCCCGTCCTGGGCGCAGCACAGATCAGCCGTCACCGTTTGACCGCGGTAACCGCGCACGGGCTGCTCGCCGCTGGCAGGCTCCTGGCCCAGGTCACGCAGCGCCGCCACGAGGGCCTCGCGATCGCGGAGCTCAGTTTTGACCGTGCTGAAGTGCGACATGGTTGCCTTGCTGTACGGATTGGGATGCGCTGGCCTGCTGGAAGTGGTCTGCGGTGGGTTGGACCGAGCTGACCGTGCCGAGACGAGCTTCGATGGACCGGGTGAGGTCCTGACAGCCAGCCCCCTGAACACCTTCAACGAGCTCCTCAACGCGGCCGTCAGGCCTGATGCGAAAGCGGATGCTCTGTTGCGGCACAGAAAACCAGCGTGCTGATGTCAGATGCTAGCCGGATTGACCAGAAAGCGCTGGCCTCAACCGATCAGGCCCTCATCCACAAGGGTCTGCAACCGCCCCAGCACCTCGCCATCGTCAAGCTGCTCCAGCGCCGAGCGCGCGTCCTGGCGCACGCCGGAATCGCAATCGTGCAACAGCGCGTGCAGCAGACCCTGCTCGAGAACTTGCTGTTCTGCAGGGGGGAGCTTGGGGTGCAATCGACCCAGTCCCCAGGCGCAGTTGCTGCGCACCGCGGCCTCCCGATCCACCTGCAACGTCAGCAGCAACTCGGAGGTCACCTCCTCAAGCTGGTCAGGGTGGGCCAGAGCCGCATCCACCAGCGACCCGGCCGACCAGAGGCGCACGGCAGCATTGTCAAAACGCAGGGCCTGCAGCAGATCACCGGTCACATCGGCATCGGCGTAATTGCCCAGGGTCCAGGCCAGGGCCTTGCGCACATAACTATTGCTGTCGAGACGAAACTGTTGCTGCAGCAAAGGCAGCGCCTGGCTGTAGGGATTACGGCCCAGGGCATAGACCGCACTCATCCGCTGAATCGGACAGCTGCTCTGCAACAACGGCACCAGCAACGGATGACACCGGGCATCGCGGTGTTCACAGAACAGCTTGAGCCCCTGCATGGACTGCTCGTAATTGCCGCGAAGGTTGTCGAGAGCCTCGAGCAGCTCGGCTTCACTGATGCCCTGATCAGGACCTGCCGCATCGATCAGATCCAGCGGATCCGGTGCATTCTCCTCCTCCAGCTCCCCTTGCAGCAGCTCGAGTTCGAGATTCAGATCATTGCTCTGCGCCATGGCTTCAACCGATCGGCGCTGGTGCCGCCATGTCCCCAGGCAACCAGATCCTTGCGCTCACGGCAAAGAGGGCCAGGCCAAACACCAGCAGGATGGCGGCGGGCAGAAGTTTGGAGCGAAAAAAGGACAAAGCGAGCTCGGACCTTCAGCCATTCTGGGGCCTACCGGCCAGAGACGAGCGACGCCAGTCCCGTCGCAACGGCTGCAGACAGATCGCCGCTACCAGCAGAGAGATCCAGCCGGCGCGCTGCTGATGCAGCAGAAAGGCACCGATCGCGAGCAGCCCACCGAAGAGCAGACCGGTGCTGCAGAGGAAGCGCGTGATCAGCCGCTCAAGCCCCTCCAGCGGCGTCACGCCAATGCGCTGGCGAATCTGCTGCCAGCCCGGGCCTGGAGGGTTGACCGCTTGCACAAAGCGATCCAGCACCTGGGGCGACTCCGGCGGGGTGAGCAGCAGGGCGCTGAGCCAAACCACAGCGGATAACCCGGTGGTGACCATCAGCCGCAGGCCGTAGTCCTCAATGCGCAGCTCGGGGACCACCGAGGTGGAGAAGCCCACCAGGAAGCCGCTGAGCATGGCCGCCAGCTCAGCGGCTGCATTGACGCGCCACCAGAACCAGCGCAGCACCAGAACAACGCCTGGACCGGTGCCGATGGCGATCACCAACCGGAACACCGCACCGATGCTGTCGCTGATCAGAGCTGTGATGACACCAAGCAGCAACAACAGCACGCTGGTGAGCTGCCCCACCAGCAACAGTTCACGTTGACCTGCAGCGGGACGGCAGAAGCGTTGGTACAGGTCATGGGTGAGGTAGCTGGCACCCCAGTTGACGGCCGTGCTGACCGTGCTCATGAAGGCAGCCACCAACGACACCACCACCAGTCCCAAGGCCACCGGGGGCAGCAGGGACACCGCCAGGGCCGGGTAGCCCAGCTCAAGATCCTGCTGGGCCGGCAGCAGCACCAAGGCCGCCAGGGCCACGACCACCCAAAGCCAGCTGCGCACTAGATAGTTGATGACCAGGAACACCCAGCCGGCCACCTGAGCCTGGCGCTCATCGCGGGTGGCCAGCATGCGCTGGATGAATTCACCGCCGCCGTCACTGCGCCGAAAGCTCCACCACTGCAGGGCGAGATAAGCCGTGAACATGCTGAAGCTGATGCCACTGCCTTCGATCCAGCTCACCCCGTTGCCATTCCACTGCCAGGGGAGCAAGGAGAGCAATTCAGGGCGATCCAGCGCCTCGAGCTGGCTCAACAGTTGATCCATGCCACCGACGGCCTGAACCGCCACCACAGCCACCGCCAGAGCACCACCGAGGGCCAGCACCAACTGGATGCCATCGGTGACCACCACCGCCCACAGGCCGCCAGCCACGGTGTAGAGCAACACCATGGCAGCCACGACCACCAGCAGCCAGACCGTGTCGCTCAGGCCGGCAAACGACGGTTGGCCCTCAACAATGCCCAGGGCTTCCACCACTTTGCGCATGGCCAGGAAGGCGTAACCGATGCCGATGCAATTGACCGGAAGCGCCAGCAAAAATGCCTTGATGCCCCGCAGCCAAGCCGCAGCAGGGCCGCCATAGCGCAGCTCGGTGAACGCTGCATCGGTGAGCACACCACTACGGCGCCAGAGCGGAGCGAACACCACCGCCATGGCGACATGGGCCAGACCGAAGCTCCACCATTCCCAGTTCCCGGCCAGACCGCGGCTGCCCACCAGGCCAGCCACATAAAGCGGAGTATCGATGGAGAAGGTGGTGGCGGCCATCGAAGCACCAGAGAGCCATCCATTGAGGCTGCGGCCGGCGAGGAAATAGTCGTCTTCACTGCTGTTGCGCCGTGCCAGCCATAAGCCCAGCACCAGGGTGAAGAACAGATAAGCCCCAAGCAGGATCCAATCGATGGCGACCATCAGCCCTGCACCCTGTCCTGGCGCTGACGCCGCAACTGACCGCAGGCGGCGTCTTGATCCAACCCTCGGCTGGCGCGCACACTCACAGCGACGCCTCGGCGTTTGAGCGTTGCCGCGAACGCTTCCACCTGGCCCGGGGCAGGGCGCTGAAAGGCCTCCTCCTCGATCGGGTTGTAGGGGATCAGATTCACATGACTTTGGAAGCCGCGGACCTTCTCAGCCAGGGCTTCAGCCTGGCGGGGACTGTCATTGAGCCCCCCCAGCAGGATGTATTCAAAGCTGACGCGGCGACCGCTGAGCTCGAGGTAGTGGCGGCAGTCCTCCAGCAGCTGCTCATAGGGATAAGCGCGGGCCGTGGGAATCAGCTCCTCGCGCAGATCCTGATCCGGAGCATGGAGACTGACCGCCAAGGTGAACTGACAGCGGCCGAGGCGCTCAAGCGCCAGCTCCGCCAACCGCGGCAGGGTGTTGGGGACACCGACGGTGCTAACCGTGATCTGACGCATGGCCATGCCGAGGTCCCGGCTGAGGCAGTCGATCGCAGCCAGGACATTCTCACTGTTGAGCAACGGCTCCCCCATCCCCATGAACACCACATGGGAGGGACGACGGTCCATCACCTCACGCACGGTGAGCACTTGATCGACGATTTCATGGGCCTGCAACGAGCGCTGCAAACCCTCCTTTCCGGTGGCGCAGAAACGGCAGGCCATCGGGCACCCCACCTGGCTGCTGACGCAGACCGTGAGTCGATCACGGGTGGGGATGCCCACGGTTTCCAACGAGAGACCGTCGTCTGTGGCCAGCAGCAATTTGGTCGTGCCATCGCGGGCCACACTTCGATGCAGCTCAGCGGAGCGCCCCAGGGGGGCTGGTTCCTGATCCCTTAAAGCAGCCGGCAGCACTGTGATGTCGTGCCAGCGCCTGGCCCCTTTGGCATAGAGCCAATCATGCAGCTGGCGCCCGCGGAAAGCGGGCAGACCCTGATCCACCGCCCAGGCTTCCAGCTGGGCGCGGCTCTGCCCCAGAAGGGCGCTCAGGGCCAAACCAGCAGGCCATGGCCGAGCCATTGCTCAGCCGCCAGCAGGGCGAAGAAGCCGAGCATGGCGGCCCGGCCGTTGGCACGCTCGCAATGGGTATGAAACCCGAAGCGGGGCAGGCGCCGCTGCGGCACCAGCTTGGGCTGCAGCGGCTTGGTGGTTGTCGTGGCGGCAGGGGTTGCGGCGACCATGGCGATCAGTTGTCCTGACTGAGCAGACCCTCTTCCTGAAGACCCTCAAGGGCCTCAGGATCAGGAAGGAGTTCTTCCTTGAGGTCCTCACCCGTCTGCGGACGGGCGAAGGCAGCGAGGTTAGGCCGCTGATCATCAATGCCGTGACGGCTGCGGGTGGCCTCCAGCTCGCTGTCGGAGGGATCATCCAACACCGCAGCACTGGGCTGGGGCATGGGCATCTCCACGGTGTAATCCGGACGCAGATTGGTGGCGCGGCGGTAGCCGGCGTTCTCCTCATCGAGGATGTCCGGGTGAGGCAGGGCCTCGGCCTTGAGCTGCTCGTCAAAGCCACTGAAGCCGGTGCCGGCAGGAATGAGGCGACCGATGATCACGTTCTCCTTGAGGCCGCGCAGCCAGTCGCTCTTGCCCTCGATCGCGGCTTCTGTCAGGACACGGGTGGTCTCCTGGAACGACGCCGCAGAGATGAAACTGTCGGTGTTCAGCGATGCCTTGGTGATACCCAACAGCACAGGGGTGAACTCCGCGGGGGCACCACCGGTGATCGCCATAGCCTGGTTGACCTGATCCACCTGACGCAGCTCGATCAACTCACCGGGCAACAGGGTGGTGTCACCGGCATCTTCCACCCGCACCTTGCTGGTCATCTGACGCACGATCACTTCGATGTGCTTGTCGTCAATGGTGACGCCCTGGGACTTGTAGACGTTCTGCACCTCCTGCACCAGCTTGGTCTGCAGGGCTGAGATGGCCTGATTGGCTGCATCCATCGATGGCAGACGGCTACGCAGATCCTCAAAGATCACTTCAAGCAGCTCGTGGGGGTTGATGGGACCGTCGGTGAGCAGATCACCGGCCACCACCTCCTGGCCATCACTGACCATGACCGTGCGGCCTAGCAGGATCGGGTAGTCCGTGCTGAGTTCTTCGCCCTCGGTGACCGACACCGTGGGATTGTCCTCATCTTCGGCCTGCTCCACCTTGACGCTGCCGGGCTTGCGGCAGAGCACGGCAGCTTCACGGGGACGACGGGCCTCGAGCAGTTCTTCGATACGGGGCAGACCCTGAACGATGTCACCGGTTTTGGCTCGCTCAAACACCAACTGAGCCAGGGTGTCTCCCCGCAGCACAAGATCCCCGTCGCGCACATGCAGAATCGAGTCGGGCGAGACCATGTACGGACGGCCGACACGAAGGGTGAGCTTGCCGCCATCGATGCTTTCCACCTGACCGCTGTGGGGTGAAACAACACCCTCCCCGAGGGCTTCGCCCTCGACGACCCGCTGACCAACACTGATCGCAACCTTGGCTGAGCCCAGATCGAGGGGAATCGTGTCGTCAGGGCGCTCGACAATCAATCGGCGGATGGGCTCATCGCCGCTGCTGTCGGGCAGCTGCACCACGCCGTTCTCCTTGCAGAGAATCTGAACCGTGGCGACCACATCCCCGCGCTTGATGCTGTCGCCATCAGCCACCTTCACCTCGGTATGGGTGGAACCGTGGCTGGCATCGGAGAGGGTGTCGCGGCGCACCAGGTGCGTTTCGAGAATGGTGAGCTGAAGCCGCTCGATGGTCTTGGCGCGCTTGTCCGGCACCGCCTCCACATCCACCGTCATCTGCGGGGTGGTGTCAAAGGTCTCGAGCAGCAGCTGGGTCTTGAGCAACTCAACCCCTTCCACCGACTTGACGAGCTCACCGTCCTTGTAGGCCAGGCGCTGCATGGACTTGAGTCCCATCGAAGGACCACCGGACTGCTTGACCGAACTGAGGTCAGGCAAGTGGGCCGCATCGGGAATGGCGTACTCCTCCACAGGCCGCAGCAGCAGAGCGCCACCTTCAGGAGTGTCGACCGCCTCGACCAAATGCATGGCCTCAGCAGTGAGCCCAGAGGCGATCTCCTCTCCGGGATTGACCATCTTGCCGCCCTCACCGAAGCGAGCCAGCACCTTGCTGTCAGAGACCAGATGCAGTTGGCCCGAGCGAACGATGATTTCGCGCAGGATGTCGTTCTTCTGGGTAACGGTGACGATGCCTGCCGTCTGGCTGAAGATGTCCTTGACCACCTCAGTGCCGGCCTCAATCCACTGGCCGTCCTCGATCATCAACAGGGAGATGTCTTTGTTGATCTCGTGGGTTTCCTGCGGAATCCAAAGCAGCGTCCCGCCTTTGTTGACCTCATAGCCGTTCTTGGCACTGCGGGCTTTTTTGATCGCCAACCCAGGGGCAAACTTCACCAGACCACCGGTCTGGGTGCGGAAGCGATCATCAGCGAGCTCAGCAATCACTTCGCCGTTGGCGATCTTGGTGCCGGGCTCGGTGTTGAGGCGGTAGCGGGTGCTGTCCTTGCCCTCCAAGTGCCAGATCTGGCCACTGTGAGTGCTGGTGGCGATCAGCTTGCAGTCCTTCAGCGTGATGCTGGCCGTGACGATCTCCACCTCGCGCGAATCGCCCTGGGACTCGCGCAGGCGCACGGCACCGCCGTACTCCGTGATCTGACGGCTTTCAGCCAGCACTTCTCCGGAAGTGACATCAGCGCCTCGCTCCACCACAGGGAACGCATTGGGGGGAAGGTTGTAGACGTCACCGGCAAACACCCACATGCGGCCGAGACGTTGGGCCTTCATGGTGATGTTGCCCTGACGATCCGGGACTTCCTTGGGCTGAATCACATCCTCATAACGCACCTGTCCGGCCAGGTCGCAGACCACATCCTTGGTGGCCTTTTCCACGCTCTTCTTCACCGCCGAGCCGCTGGAGATCTGGGCGAGGATGGTGTCGTTGGGGATGCTCGCCCCATCAGCGACAAACAGGATGGAGCCGGCGGTGACATCCAGTTTCTGGGTTTTGCCTTTGCCGGAAGGCTTCACGCTCAGCACAAAATCGGTCTCAGCCAGCTGGGCCTCCACACCGTGCGGGGTGCGGTGCGGACGGACTTTGGCCTTGCTGCCAAATTCAACCGTGCCTTCAACCACCGAGCGCACCACACCGGTTTCAGCGGTGGAGACACCACCGGTGTGGAAGGTTCTCATCGTGAGCTGCGTGCCCGGCTCACCGATGGACTGGGCCGCGACGATGCCGACGGCTTCGCCGAGGTCAACCAGCTCGTTGTGGGCCAGAGCCCAGCCGTAGCACTTGCGGCAAACCGAGCGGGCAGCTTCGCAGGTCAACGGTGAACGCACCTGCACCTTCTGAATACCAGCCGTCTCGATGGCCTTGCTCAACGACGGGTCGACCTCGGTGTTGCGGGTGGCGATCACCGTGCCATCGGCATCCACCACGTCCTCAGCGATCAGACGACCCACAAGCCGCGCCTTGTACTTGCCATTGTCGTCAGCAGCCACAACGATGCTGCGGGTGGTGCCGCAGTCGTCCTCGCGCACGATGACGTCCTGAGCAACGTCCACCAGACGACGGGTCAGGTAGCCCGAGTCAGCCGTGCGCAGTGCCGTGTCCACCAGACCCTTACGGGCGCCGTAGGAGGAGATGACGTATTCGGTGACCGTCAGCCCTTCGCGGAAATTGGTGCGAATCGGCAGGTCGATGATCTCCCCTTGCGGGTTGGCCATCAATCCCCGCATCCCCACCAGCTGGCGCACCTGGGACATGTTTCCCCGTGCACCGGAGTTGGCCATCATCCACACGGAGTTGAGTGGATCGTTCTCGTTGAAGTTGCGACGCACTGACTGCACCAGACGCTCGTTGGTCTCGGTCCAGGTGTCGATCACCTTGGTATGACGCTCCACCTCGGTGATCTCACCAAGGCGATAGCGCTCTTCGGTTTCGGTGATCTGGTCCTCGGCCTGCTGCAGCAGCGAGACCTTGTCACTTGGAACGCGCAGGTCTTCCACCGAGATCGACACCGCAGCCTTGGTGGCGAACTTGAACCCCAGATCCTTCAGTTCGTCGGCCATCACAGCCGTCGCTGCCGTGCCGTGATGCTTGTAGGCCCAGGCCACAAGTGAGCGCAGAGCCTTCTTATCAATGACCTTGTTGCGGAAGGGCGGCGCCTCACGGGACAGTTCGTTGGATGCGGAACTGGTTTCGGCGCTGGCTTCTGCAGCAGCAGCTTCAGCAGCTTTGGCGGCCTTGGACTTGGAGGTCTTCCGGGCGGCGGGCTTGGACGAGCTGGTCATGACCGGGGACGAAAAAAGGGAATGGAGTGAACGGAAAAGGGCAGTCAGAGGCGCGTCACCGGGTGGTCACCGCGTCGATGATGGTGCGGTTCATCACCACCCGGCCAGCAGTGGTCAGCAGATAGCGGCTGATCAAGGCACCGTCCTCATCGCGGCGATCGCGGCGGTACTTCCACTGCTCGATGTTGGTGCCATCACTGAGAGTTTCCGTGCTCACGGGCGCGTCACCCTCATCGTCATCCTCGACTTCACCGTTGAAGCGCACCCAAAGCCAGTCATGCAGGGTCAGGCGATCTTCATCGAAGGCGTGACAGACATCCGCAAGATTGGCAAAGGTGCGGCTGCGATCACCAAACTCCGGCACCGCGCGCTCGCGCTTGATTGCCGTCAGGTAGTACGAGCCGAGCACCATGTCCTGGGAAGGCGTGATGATCGGCTGGCCGGTGGCTGGCGAAAGAATGTTGTTACTGGCCAGCATCAGCATGCGCGCCTCGGTCTGGGCTTCGAGGGCCAGGGGCACGTGCACGGCCATCTGGTCACCGTCGAAGTCCGCGTTGAAGGCGGGGCAGACCAGGGGGTGCAACTGAATGGCACGTCCATCAACAAGTTTGGGCTCGAACGCCTGAATACCCAGTCGGTGCAGGGTTGGCGCGCGGTTGAGCATGATGGGGTGACCATCGATCACCTCCTGCAGAACCTGCATCACCTCATCATCTGCGCGCTGAATCAGCTTCTTGGCGGCCTTGATGTTGTTGACAATGTTTTGACGGATCAGGCGATGAATGACGAATGGCTGGAACAGCTCAATCGCCATCTCCTTCGGCAGGCCGCACTGATGCATCTTCAGTTTGGGGCCGACCACAATCACCGAACGGCCTGAGTAGTCAACGCGCTTACCCAGAAGGTTTTGGCGGAAACGCCCCTGCTTGCCTTCGATGATGTCGCTGAGTGACTTCAGTGGCCGGTTGTTGGCACCAACCACCGTGCGTCCACGGCGGCCGTTATCGATGAGTGCATCGACGGCCTCCTGCAGCATCCGCTTCTCGTTGCGAACGATGATCTCCGGGGCAAGGATTTCCTGGAGACGGGCAAGACGGTTGTTGCGGTTGATGACCCGGCGATAAAGGTCATTGAGATCACTGGTGGCA
>CAJWYF010000004.1 GCA_913049535.1 uncultured Synechococcus sp. | reverse complement strand
GAGATCAGCACGGTCTTCACCATTCACAACCTCAAGTACCAGGGCCCCTGGCGCTGGAAGCTCGAGCGCATGACCTGGTGTCCCTGGTACATGCAGGGCGATCACACCATGGCGGCGGCCCTGCTGTACGCCGACCGGGTCAATGCTGTCTCCCCCACCTATGCCCAGGAGATCCGCACCGCCGAATACGGCGAGAAGCTGGAAGGGCTACTGAATTACGTCAGCGGCAAGTTGCGCGGCATCCTCAACGGCATTGACATCAAGTCCTGGAATCCGGCGACCGACGAGCGCATTCCCGCCACCTACAGCCACGACGACCTGAGCGGCAAGGCGCTCTGCAAGCAGAAGCTGCAGGAGCGCATGGGCCTTCACGTCAACCCCGACACTTTTGTGATCGGCATGGTCAGCCGTCTGGTCGATCAGAAGGGGGTGGATCTGCTGCTGCAGGTGGCAGAGCGTTTCCTCGCCTACACCGACACCCAGATCGTCGTTCTGGGTACCGGAGACCGTCACTTTGAATCGGGTCTCTGGCAGATGGCCAGCAGCCATCCCGGCCGCTTCGCGGCTTTTCTGACCTATGACGATGACCTTTCCCGCCTGATCTACTCCGGCAGTGATGCGTTCTTGATGCCATCACGGTTTGAGCCGTGCGGCATCAGCCAGCTGCTGTCGATGCGCTACGGCACGATTCCCATCGTGCGGCGCGTCGGTGGCCTTGTAGATACGGTGCCGCCTTATGTGCCAGCGATCCAGGAGGGCAACGGCTTCTGTTTTGATCGCTATGAGGCCATTGACCTCTACACCGCACTCGTGCGGGCCTGGGAAGCCTTCCGCCATCGCGACAGCTGGCAGGCGCTGATGCAGCGGGTGATGCAGCTCGACTTCAGCTGGGCCCGCTCAGCCATCGAATATGACCTCATGTACAAAGAGGTCTGCGGCATCAAGGAGCCCTCGCCGGAAGCTGAGGCGGTGGCCGCGTTCTCGATTCCACAGCCGCCAGAGCAGCAGGCTGCTCAGGCGGCCGCAGAGGCGGCTGACCCAAGTCCGACCCCGCAACAGGCGCCCGCCCGGCGCTTTAACCCCCTGTCGCTGCTGCGTCGCAACGGCGGATGAGTCCTGACGCCGAGTCCCGGGAGCCCTCTCTCTTGCCGGTGGAGTGGAACTCCCCCTGGCAGCGTCTGCGGCGGGATCTGGCACGGGATGTTCCCGCCGTGATCGCCGCTGCTCGGCTGCGTCTGCAGGAACTCTGGCGACGCAACCAAGGCGGTGAGCTCTCGGTTCCTGGCTTCTGGCCTGACTCCGTCGGGGCTTTCTTCTGGCCCCTGATGTTGCTTCTGCTGCTGGCCTTGCCGCTCTCGCTGGTCGTGATCGGCTTTCGCCCTCCATCACCGACTGCTCCAGCGATGGCTCCACCTTCCCCAGCTGCGAGCCTGGAGCAACAGCTGGAGCAGGCCATGGAGCCTCAGCTGTTGCCAGAACCTCCGTCCCCCGTCATTCCCCTGGCACCAGAGGCTGAACCAGCAGCTGTTCCAACACAAGCAGAGCCGTCAGCTGCGCCTGTGGAACCTTTGTTGGAGCTGTTGCAGCTCGATCACAGCGACGATCTGGTGGATCGTCTTCGTCCGCGAGCCGATCAGGGCTTGATGGAACTGGTCCCCAGCAAGAGCTTCAGTGCGTTGTCGATGGCCGAGCGCCAACAGCAAGCCGACGTCTGGTTGGCCCAGTTGCAGGACGATGGCTATGACCGCTTGGTGTTGCTCGATGAACAGGGGCGGCTGCTGGGGCGGTCAGCACAGATTGGAGGCGGCATGATTCTCTGGAGCACGCCGCAGTGATGAGCCCATCCCTCTGCCTGCAGGATCTGGCGCGGCTGTTTGCGGTTGAGCCCCGGCGCCGCGGCGCACCAGTGGATCAAGCCACCCTCAGCTGGGTCTTTGAATCCATCAGCACCGACAGCCGTGCCCTGCAGCCCGGCGATCTGTTCATTCCTCTCAAAGGTGAGCGCTTTGATGGCCATGACTTCCTCGATGCCGCGGTCAGTGTCGGCGTCGCGGCTGCCATCGTCTCAAGGCATTGGAGTGGTTACATCCCTGAGCAACTGGCGGTGCTTGCTGTCGATGACACTCTTTCGGCCTATCAACGCATCGCCCTGGCTTGGCGGCGTCAGCTGCAGCAGCCGGTGATTGCTGTCACCGGTTCGGCTGGAAAGACCACCACCCGCGAGTTGATCAAAGCGTGCCTGGCCCCCCTGGGCCGTGTGGAAGCCAGTGTTGGCAATGAGAACAACGACATCGGTGTGCCTCGCACCGTCTTGCGCTCCCAGGCCGGCGATGGGGCGCTGGTGCTGGAGATGGGCATGCGGGGCCTGGGTGAGATTGAGCGCCTCAGCGTCTGCGCTGAACCCGATGTGGCTGTGATCACCAACATCGGCACCGCCCACATCGGACGTCTTGGCAGCCGGGAGGCCATCGCCACTGCCAAGTGCGAAATCACTGCTGCACTGCCCAGCCATGGGCTGGTAGTGATCCCCGCTGGTGATCGACGTCTGGAGACGGCCTTGGCTCAGGTCTGGCAGGGTCGTATCTGCCGCGTGGCCATTGCGGGCGATGATCGGGCCCACGGAACGCCTTCAGCTGATCTGCTCGGTCGCCTCGAGGGCACGCAATTGCATGTGGAGCAGGCAGGCCGGTCGCGATGCACCCTGCCATCGCCTCTGGAAGGTCGCCACAATGCCCGTAACCTTCTGCTTGCCCTGGCTGTGGCCTTTGAGCAGGGCATCAGTGCCGCTGATCTGGCCGCACTTGAGGTGACGCTGCCGGGTGGCCGCTCGCGGCGTCTGCAGCTCACTGGCGCCTTTGATGGCGTCACCGTGCTGGATGAGACCTACAACGCCTCTCCGGAGGCGATGCTGGCCAGCCTTGAGGTGCTGCAGCAGCAAGGTGGACGCCGCTTTGCTGTCCTGGGCACCATGTTGGAGCTGGGCGAGCAGAGCGAGTCCCTGCACTTTGAGGTGGGGCGCCGTGCCGCCCAGTTGGGGCTCGATGGGCTGGTGGTTCTGGCCGATGGAGCAGCAGCACGCGCCATGGTGCAGGGGGCCGCGCCGCTGGCACAGCTGGTTCAGGTCCAATCGCCCGAGGAAGCGGCGGAGCCCCTGCGGCGGTGGCTGCAAGCCGGCGATCATCTCCTGCTCAAGGCCAGTCGCGGCGTTGCACTGGAGCGATTGATCGCGATCCTTGCGCCAGCGGCAGCATCCGCATAATCAGGATCAGGGGCGGGATCCAGCCCAGTCCTGCTTGAGCAGTTGGCGGGCCCGTCCTAGGGCCAGGGCGTTGTCAGGTACATCTTTGGTGAGGGTGGAGCCCGCACCCACGGTGACGTTGCGGCCCAGCTTGATGGGAGCCACCAGCACGGAATTGGCACCGGTTTTGCTGCCATCGCCGATGGTCGTGCGGTGTTTGCTGACCCCGTCGTAGTTGGCTGTGATGGTGCCGGCGCCGACATTGACGTGGCACCCCAGTTCCGCGTCGCCGATGTAGCTGAGGTGATTCACCTTGGAACCCTCCCCGAGCTGACTTTTCTTGACCTCCACGAAGTTGCCAATGCGCACATCGCGCGCCAGCACCGCCTCTGGCCTGAGGTGGGCATAAGGGCCGATGCGACAGCTGCTCGAGACCGTGGCGCCGTTCAGCATCGAGAGGACGACATGGACGTCGTGCTCCAGCGTGCTGTCGGTGATCAGGCTGCCTGGACCGATGCGGCAGCCATCGCCGATGGTGTTGTTGCCGCGGAAATGACACTGGGGCTCGATGATCACATCGCGGCCAAAGCGTGTGTGCTCCGAGAGGGTGCAGCTGGCTGGATCGATGAAACTCACCCCTGCCGCCATCCACTGCTGGCGCAGACGCTCCTGCAGCATGCCTTCGCATTGGGCCAGTTGAGCGCGGTTGTTGATGCCGCTGATCTCCGAGAGATCGTCGACGATCTGGTGGCCAGCTGAACCCAGCAGGGCGACCGTATCGGTGAGATAGAGCTCCCCCTGGTCGTTGTCGCTGCTGAGCTTGGGCAGCACCTGCTGCAGGCGGGGCCAGTGGAAGCAGTAGATGCCGGCATTGATCAGCGTGTTGGAGCGCTGCTCATCGCTGCAGTCACGGTGCTCGATGATCTCCTGAACCGCCCCATCAGCGTCGAGAAACACACGGCCATAGCCGGTGGGGTCCTCCAGATGAGCCGTCAGCAGGGTGACCGCATTACCACTGTTGCGATGGCTGTTCAGCAGGGCCTCGAGGGTCTCGCTCCGCAGCAACGGCACATCGCCATTGAGCACCAGCAGATCGCCGCCAAAATCCGCCAACGGTGCCAGCAGCTGCTGAACGGCATGGCCTGTGCCGTTCTGGGGTTGCTGCAGCACGAACTCCGGCTTGCTGGGGTGCTGCTGCAGCTCTGCCTCCACGCGCTCGGCCTGGTGGCCGACGATCAGCAGCATGCGCTCGGGGCTCAGCGTCGCCGTGCTGGCCATGACGCGCTCCACCAATGTGGCGCCTGCAAGGGGCTGCAACACCTTGGGTCGGTCGCTCTTCATGCGGGTGCCTTTCCCGGCGGCCAGGACGGCGATCGCGAGCATGGAGCAGCTTCAGCTGGGCCGGAATCTACCGGGATCTGTCAGGCCTGCCTCCCCTTGCCAGCGCCGCCGCCAGGCACTGGTGCTCGATCCACGGCCTTGGGCTTGCTTCTGGGCGCGGCTGGCACGAATCGTCTCCGCCGAGCCGGCCAGCGTGGGATCCCTGTAGGGCTCTGCAGCACGGGTGAGCAGATGATCCTCCTCCATCGCTGTGAAGGGTCGCAGGGGGACCGCCAGCGGCAAGGGGTTCCAGCTGGCCACCGTGCCGCCGCTCCATTGATGGGCGCCACTGCCCGCCGGTGGTGGCAGTCCCGCCTGCTGCAGACCGAGCAACCGCCAGGTCTGACGCACGGCCGCAGCAGAGCAGTAGGTCACGATCCGGCCATGGGGATTCAGGCAACGCGCCACCAGCTCGAGGAACTCCATGCTCCACAGCTCGGGGCAGACGCTGGGTGAGAAGGCGTCGTGGATCACCAGATCGCATTGCCTACTGAGCTGGGGCAGCAGGGATTGCAGGCTCGAGCGGGCATCGCCCCACACCATTGCTCCGGCCCCGCAGAAGCCCACGTCATTGAGCGATCTCAACGCCGCCAGCGCCTCAGGGCTGCACTGGCTGCAAAAGCCCGGTTCAGCCAAGGCAAGCCTGAGCGGCCGCTGGTCTGATTCCAGGCCCCACCAGCGCAGGTTCAGGTGGTGACGGCGGCAGTGGTCGAGGAGTTCGGCTGTGTTGGTGCCCGTCCCGACGCAGAGTTCCAACACCTTGACCTCAGTGCCTTGTGGCCGCCTTTCCAGGTCTGCAGGGGCGAGAAATGTGCTGCGGGCTTCTTGGATCGCGCCGCGGGCGCTGTGGAAGCTCTGATCAAAGGCCTCACTCCAGAGACTGAAGCTGCCATCGCCAGTGGTGCGTGGCTCCAGCCGCGGCTCAGCCCCGCTGCAGTCGGGCCAGGTCATCCCAGAAGCTCGGATAGGACACCGCGGCTGCATCAGCGCGGTTGATGCGGGTCTCTCCTTCTGCGACCAGCGCTGCCACCGCCAGACTCATGGCCACCCGATGGTCAGTTTCGCTGTCCACCTCAGCTCCCTTGAGCTGCTGCTGGCCAGGAATGATCAAGCCATCGGCTGTCTCCTCCACTTCAGCGCCCATGGCCTTGAGCTGGCGGGCCATCACCGCCAGTCGATCGGTCTCTTTGACACGCAGCTCTGCCGCATCGGCAATGACGCTAGTGCCGCTGGCCTTCAGGGCTGCCACCGCAAGGATGGGAATCTCATCGACAAGCCGCGGAATCAGCTCACCGCGGATCGAAAAGGCCTGCAGATCAGCGCTTTGAACCTCGAGATCACCGACTGGTTCACCGGCGACATCGCGTTGGTTCAGCACCTGCACTGGAGCCTGCATCTGCTTCAGCACGTCGAGGATTCCGGTTCGTGTTGGGTTGAGACCGACGTTTTCGATGGTCACTCGGGCGCCAGGCACCAGAAGGCCAGCAACGAGCCAGAAGGCTGCTGAGCTGATATCGCCCGGGACCACCACTGTCTGACCTTTGAGCACGGCGCCGGGCCTGACCACAACACGGGGGCCACCATCGGCCGCTGGATCGCTGCTCAGATCAGCACCAAAAGCCCGCAACATGCGCTCGCTGTGGTCCCGCGACAGGGCTGGCTCGATCACCGTCACGGGTGCGCTGGCGCCGAGGCCCGCAAGCAGCAGCGCGCTTTTCACCTGGGCGCTAGCGACTGCTGTGGTGATGCAACCACCATGGAGCGCCCTGCCGCGAATGGCCAAGGGCGCCTTGTTGCCACCCTCCCGGCCACTGATGTCAGCGCCAAGTTGTGCCAGGGGCTTCGCCACCCGTGCCATTGGGCGTTGACGCAGGGAGCCGTCACCATCGAGCACAAAATGACGTCCGTCACGGCCGGCCAGGAGGCCCAGCATCAAACGCATCGTTGTGCCGGAGTTGCCGCAGTCGAGGATTGCGCCGGGTTCTTGGAGGCCGTCAAGGCCGACGCCCTGCACGCGGACGGTGGAGCCGGCTTCAATCGGGCTGATGGCCACACCCATCGATCGCAGACACGCCGCTGTGCTCAACGGGTCTTCCGCTGGCAGCAGCCCCTCGATCGTTGTTTCCCCCTCCGCGATCGCTCCAAACAGCAGGGAGCGGTGGGAGATCGATTTGTCGCCGGGGACCCGCACGCAACCCCGCAGGCTGCCGCCACCGCTGAGGCTTGTGCTGGTCATATCTGCTGCGGAAAGGTCGCTCCATGCTGCAGGACAGCCAGCGTGTGAAGAGATCGCAAAAAAGTAGCTGTTGCTACAGAACAGCCTTAGGTTGAATTCACGTTGGCCCCAAGGGGTGCAGTTCGATCCGCGCCAGGCAACGGGGACGCGGACTTCCGGTGGAGGTTCCCATGAACATCCTCTCGATCATCAAAGAGCAACAGGTCAAGGCCCAGCGCCGCCATGACGCGGAGCTGCTGATGGCCAAGGCGTACCGAGGCGTCGCTTACACCGATGTCCATCACGATCAACCCTCAACCGAGACGGCCATGTGCGTCTATCGCGGCAAGGCTTACCCCTGCTGAGGCTTGCACGGACGCTCTAGCGCCATACCGTGCGTGCACTGATGGTCTGACTCTCCGTGCTGCGCCCTCTGGTTCTCGCTGGTGCCCTGACACTGGCTGCACCCGTGGCCGCTGAACCCGCACCGCCCCCGGGGCTGTGGTTGAGGCAGGGCTGCCTTGATGGAGCCCAGTTGATCTGCCAGTACCAATGGCAGGACGGCGATGCCCGTGGCTTCCCGCTGATGTACAAGCAGGTCCTCTCCAACCGTCCCGGGTCCGAGGATTTTGAGTTTCTCTACCGCTGCACCCCCCAACCGCAGGTGGTGCGCGTGACCCGTGCCGCTTCGCTGGCGAGCCTGCGGCGCTGGACCTCTGAGGCGTCTCTCAAAGCTCAGTGCCGCCGTTGAGTTTCAGCCCAGCATCAGCCCACCCTCTGGATCCAGGCTCGCCTCCCAGCTGCGCTGGTCGTAGAGAAGTTCAGCAAGGGTGAGTTGGCCCAGCTCCCGATCGAGCGCCCGCTCCAGCCGCAGCAGCAGCTGTCGTTCCAGTTGATCACCAGCAAGTGCCGTGGCGTCGTCGCACCCGTGGCGATCGGAGGGCATCAGGCTGCTCCGACGCCCACCGACGGCATCCAGCACCCTGGCAAGGGGAACTTGATCAGGCTTGCTGCTGAGCCGGTAGCCACCGCTGCGACCGCGGCGGGCTTCCACCACTGATGCAGCGCGCAACTGCAGCAGAACCTGCTCGAGCCGTGCCTCCGGCAAGCCCTGACGGCGCGCCAGCTCAGGACCTGAAATCACGGCATCAGGCTGACGCGACAATTCCACCAGGGCCCTCAGCGCGATCGTGCCGGCACGGGTGAGCATCAGCTCCTTGCGCTGACCAGTCGCTCGAGCACCTGCTCCAGCTGCAGCCCGAAGAGGCTCGGATCGGGTTCAGCACCACCGAGATCATCCAGGCCCAGCTCGGACCAGCGGCTGCTGATCCGCTCCTCGAGCTCAGCGCCGCGCCGCAGGGGTTCTCCCCAGTTGTGTCGTTTTTCAGGACCCACCTTGGTCGTGGCATCAATGGCCAGTCGACCGCCCAGTCCGAGCCGTTCGCTGGCGAAATCGAGGGAATCGAACGGGGTGTCCTCGAGCACGAACAGATCCCTCTGGGGATCCACCTGGGCCGCGATGGCCCAGACCACCTGACGGGGATCTCGCACATTGATGGCCTTATCGACCACCACCACGAATTTGGTGTAAGTGAACTGCGGCAGTGCACTCCAGAACGCCATGGCCGCACGTCGTGCCTGCCCTGGGTAAGCCTTATCGATGGAGATGACCGCCAGCTTGTAGCTGAGCGCCTCCATGGGCAGGAAGAAGTCGCAGATCTCGCTGACCTGTTGCCTCAGGATCGGGGTGTAGATCCGGTTCAGAGCGATCGCGAGCATCGCCTCCTCCTTGGGTGGACGGCCGCTGAAGGTGGTGAGCATCACCGGATCGCGCCGGTGCGTGATGCACTGGAATCGCACCAGAGGGGAGGGTTCCTCCAGCCCGTAGAAGCCCATGTGATCCCCGAAGGGGCCATCAGGGAGGGTTTCCCCTGGTGTGATCGTTCCTTCCAGCACGATCTCGCTGTGGCTGGGCACCTCGAGATTGACCGTGCGGCAGCGGCTCAGGTGGACGCCCTGGCCGGCGTACAGGCCGGCAAAGAGCCACTCACTGAGCTGCACAGGGATCGGGGTGGCCGCAGCCATGACCAGCAATGGATGCACCCCCAGGGCGATGGCGACCTCCAGCTTTTGTCCCCGTTGCGCTGCCTTGCGCAGGTGCCTGGCTCCACCGCGGACGCTGAGCCAGTGCACCGTCATGCTGCGGGCATCCTGTTGCTGCAGCCGGTAGACACCAACGTTGGGGACGCCGGTCTCCGGGTCTTTGGTGATGACCAGGCCCAGGGTGATCACCCGCCCGGCATCGCCGGGCCAGGGGCGGATGAACGGCAGCGCGTCCAGATTGATCTGGTCGCCCTCCAGCACCACCTGTTTGCAGGGCGGGGTCAGATCCCGATCCGGTCGGGCCTTCACCAGATCCCAGAGAACCCGTCCGAATGCGGCGGTCTCCTTGAGCCCCTTGGGCGGGCGGGGTTGTTGCAGCAGCGCCAGGCGCGAACCGAGGTCTTCGAGCTCCTCCACCGTTTCAAGACCCATGCTCCAGGCCACCCGCTCGACGGTGCCCAGCACATTGACCGCCAAAGGCATGGGGCTGCCGATCACGTTCTCGAACAGCAGAGCAGGGCCCCCCATCGCCAGAACCCGGTCACTGATGGCCGCCACTTCAAGGTCCGGATCCACCGGGGCGCTGATGCGCCGCAGCTGCCCTCGGCCCTCGAGCAACTGCAAAAAGTCGCGCAGGTCACGCTGCGCCATGGCAACTAATCAAGTGGGCCTACTGTCGCGCACGCAAAAGCCGGCTGTTGCCATGCGCCTCTCCTATTTCCACAGCCCTGATCGGGTCCCGGCCGAGGGGATGGGGGCTGCCGCTGTTGTGATCGATGTGCTCAGGGCCACCACCACCATGGCCTGGGCGCTTCATCACGGCGCCGAAGCGGTTCAAGCCTTTGCTGATCTGGCGGCCCTTGATGCCGCTGCCCAGAGCTGGCCTGCCGAACGATGCCTGCGGGCCGGTGAGCGGGGCGGTCAGAAGCTCGAGGGATTTGACCTTGGCAACTCACCGCTGGCCGTCACAGCGGATGTGGTGAGCGGTCGGCGCATCTTCATGAGCACCACCAACGGCACCAGGGCACTGGATCGGGTGCAGCAGGCCCCGTTGCTGCTGACCTGCGCTCTGGCCAACCGCAGCGCCGTTGCCCAACGCCTTATGGACCACCAGCCCGCCACCGTTTGGGTGGTGGGCAGTGGCTGGGAGGGGGCCTACTCCCTCGAGGACAGCCTGGCTGCCGGTGCACTGGTGGACGCCCTGCTGGGCCAACAGGGCAGCACCTCCAGCGCGCTGCTGCAGCTTTGCGGCAACGATGAAGCCGCCGCAGCCCATGCGCTCTGGTTGCAATGGCAGGGGCAGCCCGAGCAGGCCCTACGTCTGGCCTCCCATGGCCAGCGCCTGCAGCGGCTGGGTGACCATGACGCCGATCTGGCCTGCTGTGCCGCCGTTGACAGCCTCACCGTGGTGCCTGTGCAGAGTGAGCCGGGAGTGTTGCGTTCCTCCTGATCGCCTGCAGCGCTGGGTACGATCCACTCATCTTCTGCGGGTGTCGGTGTCCAGCTTTCTTGTGGCTGCGCTGCAGCTCACCAGTACCCCCGATCCGGAGGCCAACTTCGCCCAGGCTGAGGAGCTGATCGACCTTGCCGCTCGCCGCGGTGCCGAACTGGTCGGTTTGCCCGAGAACTTTGCCTTTCTCGGCGATGAGCAACAGAAGCTGGAGCTGGCGCCAGATCTGGGCCCGCGCTGCAGCCGTTTTCTGGTGACGATGGCGCGCCGCTATCAAGTGGCGATCGTCGGCGGCGGCTTCCCTGCACCGAGTGGTGATGGCACCACCTTCAATCGCTCCGAGCTGGTCAGCAGTGACGGTCAGCTGCTGGCCCAATACGACAAGATTCATCTGTTTGATGTGGACCTGCCGGATGGGAACACCTACCGGGAGTCATCGACGGTGCGCGCCGGTGATCAGGTCCCTCCGGTCGCTTCCCTCGATGGTCTCTGCCGTGTGGGGCTGTCCATCTGTTACGACGTCCGTTTCCCTGAGCTGTACCGCCACCTGGCCGCCGAGGGGGCTGAACTGTTGATGGTTCCAGCAGCCTTCACGGCCTACACCGGCAAGGACCACTGGCAGGTGCTGCTGCAGGCCCGGGCCATTGAAAACACGGCCTATGTGCTGGCGCCAGCCCAGACCGGGCTGCACTATGGGCGCCGACAGAGTCATGGCCATGCCCTTGTCATCGACCCGTGGGGAACGGTGCTGGCCGATGCCGGCGTCGGCCCCGGCGTGGCCATTGCTCCGGTGGACACTGAGCACCTGCGGCGGGTCCGCGCTCAGATGCCAAGCCTTCGTCACCGGCAGCCAGCCCTGCTCTGAGCGCATCGATGCCTGAGCGCAGCCGCCTGGCGGCGGTGGGATGGGCGCTGGGCGCTGCCCTGCTCTTGCTGGCGTCACAGCCGGCGCGTGCCTTCAGCCGGCTGGCCGCCTGGCGCATCGATGCCGATGGGGTGCTCGAGTTGCGCACCTCCCCCAACATCAACCTCGATGCCTTCTACCTCCAAGGTGATGAGCGACGGGGAGATCGGGTTTGGATCGATTTTCCCGGTAGCCCCCAGCGACCTCGCAAGATTCGCGGACGCGGCGCTGTTCGCGAGGTGAGGGTGGGGATGCCCGAGCGGGGCGTCACCCGTCTGGTGATCGAATTCCAGCCTGGCGCCCAGCTCGATCCTGGTGAGCTGCGCCTGGTGGGCGTCGATTGGGATAGCTGGCGGCTGCGCTTTCCCATCGATGAAGCCCGCTTTCTGCCCATGGGAGAGGGGGTTCTGGAGCGCCAACGGCCAGCTCCCCGCGCACCAGGCTCGGCGTCACGGCCCGGTCAACCCCGCCGGCCCCTGCGCCCTTTGACCACCGCCAGCCTGCCATGGGTGCGCCGCGGCAACTTCCGCGTCGTGCTGGACCCTGGCCATGGCGGGCGTGATCCCGGGGCGATCGGCATCGGCGGCACACGCGAAAAGGATGTTGTCCTTGATGTCTCGCGCCAGGTGGCGGCCCACCTGCGCAGCAAAGGGGTGCAGGTGGTGATGACGCGCAATCGTGATGTCACCGTGGATCTTCCGCCTCGAGCCCGTCTGGCGAATCGCTCAAAGCCCGATGCCTTTGTGAGCATTCACGCTAATGCGATCAGCATGCGCCGGCCGGAAGTGAATGGCCTTGAGACGTTCTATTTCCAAAGCTTTCAGGGAAAAAAACTCGCCTCATCGATTCACAACTCAATCCTGAGGACAGTCAGGCGCAAGAACCGGGGGGTTCGTGAGGCGCGGTTCTATGTGATCCGCCGCACCGCCATGCCCGCCTCACTTGTTGAACTCGGTTTCTTGACCGGTCGGCTCGATGCCGCAGACCTCGCCGACCCCGCCCACCGGCGCCAGCTGTCACTGGCAATCGCCGTGGGAATCCTCAACTACCTGAGACTGGCCGGATGACCCTGAGCTCCCACACCGACCCGTTGAGCCATTCCCTGCAGCGGCTTTCCACGGCGGAGCTTCATGGTCTTGGCGCCCAGGCCAGGCTGGGCCTGTTTGACAGCGGGCTGGGCGGTCTGACGGTGCTCAGGCGTCTGCTGTGCCGCCGTCCTGGCCACCCCTGCATCTATGTGGGTGACACCGCCAGGCTTCCCTACGGCGCGCGCTCACCCCAGGAGATCCGCACCATCGCGGCTGAGGTTGTGAGCTGGCTGCGCGGCCAGGGTGCGGAGGCCATCGTGATGGCCTGCAACACCACCAATGCCCTGGCCCTGGATGTGGCCCAGCGGGAAGCCGGTGTTCCGGTCTTTGGCCTGATCGATTCGGTGGCTCGCCAGATTCAGCAGCAGCGTGTGGGCGTGCTGGCCACCGCGGCCACGGCCAGCAGTGGTGCCTACAGCCGAGCCCTGCGGGCGCAGCGCGAGGGCATGCATGTGGTGGAGGTGGGATGCCCTGCCTTTGTCCCTGCCGTGGAACGTCACGAGTTGGATTCTCAAGCGCTTCGCTCGGCTGCCGAGCACTACCTGGCGCCCCTGCTTGAGGCCCGGGTGGAGGCGATCGTGCTGGGTTGCAGCCACTACCCGCTGCTGCAGCCGATGCTGCGCCAGTTGCTGCCCAGTGACGTTCAGTTGATTGACCCGGCAGAAGCGCTGGTGTCCCTGGTGCTCTCGCTGCTGCCCGCCGACCAACGGCCTGCCTCGCTCCAGGCCGATCTCAGCGCCTGTGAGGTGGTCTGCACCGGTGATGCCAGCGCCTTCTCGCATGCCGCCGGCCGCTGGCTTGGCTTTGCGCCTGAGGTGGAAGCGATTTCTCTTCAATCAGAGGCTCAAGGCCTCTAGGATCGCTCCACTCAGGCGGGATTATGACGACGGTTGCCAAGCTGCTTCAGCCCGTCGAGTCCGATCTCGAGAACCTTCTGAGTGACCTGCGCAACCTGATTGGCGCCGGTCATCCGATCCTTCAAGCTGCTGCTGAGCACCTCTTCAGTGCCGGAGGTAAGCGCTTGCGCCCCGGCATTGTCCTGCTGCTGGCACGGGCGCTTGATCCTGCCGGTGAGCTGGGTGCGCGCCATCGCCGCCTGGCGGAGATCACCGAGATGATCCATACCGCCTCCCTGGTCCATGACGATGTGGTCGATGAGGCCGACACACGCCGGGGTGTGCCCACTGTCCACAGCCGCTTCAACAGCCGTGTTGCTGTGCTCGCCGGCGATTTTCTCTTTGCCCAGTCCAGCTGGCATCTGGCCAACCTCGATGACCTCGAAGTGGTCAAGCTGCTCTCCCGCGTGATCATGGACCTGGCTGAGGGTGAGATCCGTCAGGGTCTGTACCGCTATGACACCGGTCAGAGCCTCGAGACCTACATCGAAAAGAGCTATCGCAAAACCGCCTCTTTGATTGCCAACAGCGCACGCGCCGCTGGTGTGCTCTCCGAGCTTCCCGCCGAGCAACTTGACTTGCTGCACCGCTTTGGGCGGCAGCTGGGTCTGGCGTTTCAAGTAGTGGATGACATTCTTGATTTCACCGGCAGTGATGTCCAATTGGGCAAGCCGGCCGCTTCTGATCTCGCCTCCGGCACCCTGACCGCTCCGGTGCTGTTTGCCATGGAGGAGACCCCCTCACTGGCGGGTCTGATTGACCGTGAGTTCAGCGAAAGTGGTGATCTGGAACAGGCCCTTGAGCTGGTGCGCAGCAGCAATGGCATTCAGCGCTCCAGGTCCATGGCTGAAGAGATGGCACGAGAAGCCGGCACATGCCTTGCTTTCCTCCCCCCCAGCAGCGCCAGGGATGCCCTGCTCGATCTCCCCGAGTTTGTGTTGAGCCGCCTGTACTGATCAGTCCTGCTGGTAGCGGGGCAGGGCGTCACCAATGGTGATGAGGGGTTTGTTGCGCTTGAACCAGAGCCAGTCCCTCAGAGGCGGCGTGCTGGCCAGATCCTTGCGCGTGAGACCGAGTTTGAGTTTGCTTGATGCTGATTGCAGCAGATCGAGCATGGCTTCTGCATCAGCAGCCTGAGCCAGGGCTTTGTTCCAACGCTCGTCCCCTTCAATGCCACGCACCAGGGCACTGATTTTTTGCTGTACCGAAAGGTGGCTGAAATCGTCAGCGGCCATGGCGTACCAACAGTGCTGTGGAACGTATCAGAAAGAACTTGACAAAGAAATGGAAGACATGCTGACGAGCCGGTAAACGTGACTCAAGTCGGGCTTAGGAGATATGAGTCCTTTGAAGTGCTGCAGGGATGGTTGTAGCGACGCCTGATTGCATCACCCTCACAGACCAGCGCGGTCACACCCGCTTGGTCTGCGAACTGCCTCGCCGCATGAGGCCTGATGAGATCAGCCGGTTGCACCACCAGATCCTGCTGCATTTCCAAACGGACCTGCAAGCGCATGTGGGACACGAGCCCTTGCACCTGCCATGGCCGGAGGTGGTACGCCGCCTTGAGGAACGAATTGGTGTCTTGAACGGGAAGGATTGATCAGCAAGCAGTGCCGCTCAGGCGCTTGCGCAGCACTGTTCGCGGGAACAACACAGCGCGTCCCTGCTGCTGGCAGGGGTACTGCAGGGTCCGCCAATTGCCGCGAGGGGTGCTCACCTCGACACCGATGGGTACAGCCTCCTGGGCGGTGTGACCATGGTTCGTCCACCAGCTCAGGGCGTCATTCCAGGCGGACTCAAACGAGTCGTAGAGGTCATCCAGGACAGGGTGAGATTCACCATTGAGATCGGTCAGGCGATACGTGCGACATGCCAGTGCCGCTAGTTGTCGTCTCGCCATAACCCCCCGATATCCCTAACAACTATGAACGAAAATGGTGTGTCCGCTGTGACCTTTATAACTTCTTCCGGTCGATAAAAAACTTCTTATCATCTCCATAACTCAAATTTAGTCAAGGGGCATCAGCGCGGTTTGCTGGCCATGGCCCTCGAGCTGGAAGACCGGCTCACCCCAATTGATGCCCAGAGCCCCTGTGGCAACAACGCCGAGGGCAATCAGCTCGGAGGGGACGTACCGGCTGGCCAGCCTGGCCTCGAGCTCTCCGTTGACCTCACGGCTGGGGTATCGCATCAGCACCGTCATGACCTCTGGCTGGGGGAGCAGTTCCCGAACCAAGGGGGTCAGCAGCGCATCGGGAAGGATGCCCACTTCACCGCGACCCAGCCGGTGCTGCAGCACATGGGCTAACTCGTGTTTCATCACGGTCAATGCCGAGTTGTTTTCGGCCTTGAGATTCCCTTGGCAGAGAATCACGGCATTTTTGGCTGGATCAAAACCACCCATGGACAGTTTGTTCTGCTCGCAGAACATGGCTGTTCCGCTGAGCTCAATTCCGCCCAGGGCGGCTGCAGCGATCAGGAGGGGAAGCTGAATCAATAAAGGGCCCTCAAGGAACAGTTAAGACAACCTTAAGGGCTGGGTGGTCAGTTTTCTGCTGTCGGTGCAACAGTTCATATCTGCTGTGCCTGCTTCGCTGGCCTGTTGGACATTGAGCCTTTTGATTGGCCTGTCGCTCCAGCGGATCACGGGCTGTCACCGTCGCCCCTGTAACCAGTCGATTAGTACGCTAGAACTAATTGACTGGTCGTTCAGTTTTGGTTCGCATTCTCCACACCGCGGACTGGCAGATCGGCAAGCCCTACGGCCGGGTCCGTGATCCAGACAATCGCGCCCGGTTGCGACAGGCCAGATTCGATGCGGTCCGCGGCATGGCTGCCCTGGTGCGAGAGCATCGCATCGAGCTGGTGCTCATCGCCGGTGACCTGTTCGATTCGCCGGGTCCGACGACGGCGGATGTGGCTCAAATCTGTAGTGCCATCGGGGCGCTCAAGGTCCCGGCCCTGGTGATCCCCGGCAACCACGACCATGGAGCCCCCGGCAGCCTCTGGCATCAGGGTTGGTTCTGGAAACTCGCCTCAGAGTTGGCACCCAACCTTGAGGTGCTGCTCAAGCCTGAACCGATCCTGCGTGCCGGGCTCACCGTCCTGCCATGCCCGCTGCTGAGGCAGGTCGACAGCACAGACCCATCGGCCTGGGTTCGAGGTCTCGATTCCTCCCTGCTGTCGCACCATCCCCGCGTTCTGCTGGCCCATGGCTCTGTGCAGGGATTTGCATCCGATGCCGATGCCGATGAGGAGAATCCAGCCCCGTCACTCAATCGCCTCGATCTTTCCGCCTTGCCTGATGGTCTGATCGACTATGTCGCGCTCGGGGACTGGCATGGCCTCAAACAAGTCGCCGCTCATGCTTGGTACAGCGGATGTCCGGAGCAGGACCGTTTTCCCCGCGGTGATGACTACCGCAGCGGCCAGGTTCTGATTGCCGATGTGCAGCGGGGCTGCGTGCCGGACGTTGAGGTGATCAGCACCGGGCAGATGCGCTGGCATCAGATCAGCCATCGCTGCAGCAGTGGAGAAGATGTCCAGGCTCTGCAGCGCTTGCTGGCACGTCAACTCGCCGCACGGAGCGGTGAGGACCTGCTCCTGCTTGAACTGGATGGTCAGCTCAACATGGCGGACACCCGTGCACTCACTGATCTGCTGGAGGGATTGGAAGCACGCTTGCTGCGCCTGAAATTGCGCAATCGTCTACGCACCGTCGCCGATGACGTTGAAACCACGGATCTGACCAGACGCAGCTCAGATCCTTTGGTGGCTCGGGTTGCAGCAGTGCTGCAGGAGCGCTCCACATCAGCGGATGATCCTGAACAGCAGTTGCTGGCCCAGATGGCACTGCAGGAACTCAGCAATCTCTGCGCTGTGAAGCACTGACCATGCGCCTGCAGCACCTTCAGCTCTCTGACTACAAGTTGCATGGCCGCCTCGCGCTGCGGTTTGCCGATGGTCTGACGGTTCTGCAGGGCCGTAATGAAAGCGGCAAGAGCACCGTGGCCGAAGCGATCCACCGTTCTTTGTTCCTGCCTGCCAGAAGTGGTGGTGCTGTGGTTGAGAGCATGCGGACAAGACCAGCGCAGGCTGATCCCCAGGTGGTGTTGACATTCCGTGCCAACGGCGCCGAGTACGAGCTCACGAAACGCTTTGGCAAACAACGCGGCAGCGTCAGTCTCACAACGGGTTCTGGTGGTCTGCTCCAGGCTGATGCCGCTGAGCAAGCCCTCGCTGAGCTGGTGGGAGCCAGCAGTGTGCGTGGTGGCAATGCCACACGCCTCAAGGAACGTTGGGGACATCTGTGGGTCTGGCAGGGACAATCAGCAGTCGATCCCCTCGAGCTCTCCGCAGAGGCGATGGACCAGGCCCGGCTGCTGAGGCAGCTGCAGTCCTGCAGTCAGGCCACCATCCAGTCAACGCTTGATCAGCAGGTGATGGCTGCTGTGCGCCAACGCTGGCTGATCGCCCACACCGAAACCGGCCGTGAGGGGCGCGCAGGCTCAGAGCTGGACCTGGCCCTCAAAGCCGCAGCCCAGGCGCGGGCTCTGGCTGAGCAGTGCACAGCTCGCCACACGTCACGTCAGGCGGCGATTGATGAGCACGACTGCGCCCGCGGTCAGCTCAGCACTGTCGACCAACAGCTGCCACTGCTGCAACGTCTTGCTGCCCTGCAGCTCAAGCAGCAGGTGTGTGCCCAAGACCTCGCTGCCCTCAAGCCCCAGTGGCAGCAGGGTCAACAGGAGGACCAGCGCCGCCTGCAGCTGCAGCAGCGCCTCAAGCCAGCGCTCGAGAATCGCGACGCTCTGCGGGCCCGCCTGCCGGAGCTCGAACGCCACTGGAACCATTGCGACCGGCAGCTGCAGGCGGCTCTGCGTCAGGCCGAAGACCTGCAGCATTGGATCCGTCGCGCGTCCCTCAGCAATCAGTTGCAGCAGCTCGATCGGCTTGAAGCCCAGCGGCTCGAGGTGGAGCATCAACTCGGGGTGTTGCCCGCCCTAGATGCCGCAGCGGTTGAGCGGTTGCGGCAGCTGGAACGCGATGAGCAGGCCGCCGGAATTGCTCTGGCTTCCCTTGTCACCACCCTTGAGGTGCTCCGCGACGGCGGCGGCCTGTTGCTCGATGGTGTTCCGCTGAATGCCTCGGAATCGCGGCGACTGGAGCAACCTGTTGCGCTCACCAGTGCCGATGGCTCGATCGCCCTGAGGATCACCCCGGGTGGTGGGGAGGGTGTGCAAGCCGCCCGAACCAAACTTGCTGCCTGCCGTGCAGCCCTTGCCAATGCCCTGGAGCGCTGCGGTGTGAGCGATCTTCAGCAGGCCATTCAGGCCGAACGACAGCGCACCGAGCTGCTCGCTGAACAGCGCTCCATTGCTCAGCAGTGCCGTCCATTGGATCGCCAGCGCATCGTCGCCCAATTGCAGGGACTGCCTGAGATTCCCGATGGCGAGGTCGCCGATGCCGACGCCATGCGAAGTCGCCTTGATGCTCTGGTTCCAGCCGGCCGTCAGCTGCGCCAGCAGCTCAATGAGGCGGATGCTTCATTGCGTGCCGCACGCTCGCAGCTAGAGCGCCTGGATCTGGAGTTGGAGAGTGATCGTGCTTCTCTGCTCAAGGCCGACACCCTGCTTGGTGACCTGCAGCGGCGCCATGGCGGCTTGAAGCAACTGGGTGAACGCATCGGCTCGCTGGAGCGTGAGCTGCAGCAGTTGCAAGGCCAGCGCGATGAGCTCCAGCCCCAACTCTCCCAGCTGGGGCTGGATGCGGCCGCACCACCCTCACCTGAGGCTTTGCAGCAACGCCGTGAGCAATTGCTGCAGCAGCTGGCTGCCACCGGTGCTCGCCTTGAAGTCGATGGACAGGTGGATCTGGCCGCACAACTGGAAGAGGCGATCGCTGAGGAGGAGTACTGCAACGGCGAGGTGCAGCGTCTGCAGCGCGAAGCGCGCATGCTCGATCTTCTGCATCGCTTGTTTGCAGAGCAGCAGACCGCCCTGGCGGAGCGCTACACCGAGCCGTTAGGTCAGGCCCTCGATCGCTATCTCAAGCTGCTGGATCTTGATCATGAGCGGATCGGCCTGCATTTCGACAGCCGCCAGGGCTTTTCCGATCTGTGTTGGCAACGCCGGGGTGGATTGGCCTGGTCCTTCGCGGACCTCTCCGGCGGCACCCGTGAATTGCTGGCTTGTGCCCTGCGCCTGGCCATCGCTGAAGTGCTGGCACCGGCCTATGACGGCTGTCTGCCGGTTCTCTTCGATGATGCCTTCACCAACGTCGACCCCAGTCGCTGGCGCGGCCTGGCTGCCATGCTGCAGCACGGTGTTGAACAGGGGCTACAGGTGCTCTTCCTCAGCTGCGATCCTGGACTGATTGAGACTTTGGCCCCAGAGCGCATTCACCAGCTGGGATCCAGCGGTGATAGTGCGCCTCCAGGTCCGTAGCGACGCACCACCTGCAGCACTCCCCGGCTGGGGTGGTGCCAGCGCATGCCACTCACACTGCCCTGATCCCATGGCCTAGTGCGCGGGTCCACCAGCAGTTCCACCTCGTCGTCCAGCTGCCAGATCTGCAGTTCCCCCCTTGCTGTGATGCTCACCGGCAACGGTTCAGCCGCAGGTGCGACGCCGTCCGCTTGCCTTGACTCGCGCACATAGACGATGGTGTCAATGCTGTTGCTGCTGTGGCGGGCAATCAGTCGACGGCGCTGATCACCTGAGACCACGCACAGCTCGGAAACCCATGGCATGGGGCCCACGTAGGCTGGTCCCAGCGACCAGTGGCCCAGCTCACTCAGTTGCATGGTTCCCGGTGGCTCCAGGAAGTTCATGCTCTGGCTGCGGCCGGTGTGGCCGTAGGTCAAGGTGGCCTGGATCAGCCCGGCTGCATCACGCACCTCAAGGCTGGTGGGGAATCGTTGTTGTTCGCGCCCTGCGCCATCAAGGCGCACGAAACAGCCATGCCAGCAACCGCTGTTGAACTGCAGCAGGGTTTGGCGCCGGTTCATGCGTTGCGAGGCGGGTGGCGCTCCCCCTGGGTCAGTCCCCTCTCCCAGATGGCTGCCTGGCGCAGGCCGAGCACCATCAGCAACACAACGACTACCAGGCCGAGTTGCAGCAGCGCCGCAGAGCTCAGCGCCAGGACCAACAGAGCCATGACGATCAGTGCAGGGCCCAAGCGGCGGAACCGCCGGATCTGCATCAGGGCCGCGGAACAACTGCGGCAATGGCGGGTATGGCTGTCGTAGCGATCGAGCAATTGCTCAAGGCTTGTCTCCTGCGGCGGCAGGCTTTGACGTGGAAAGGGGACACCTCCGTAGCGGTTGATCCATTGATGCAGCGCCAGGACGTAGCGATCTGAGCTGGTGGGCAGCACACAGCTGCGGGAATAGTTGGCACTGCCGCCTTGGCGCTCCACATCCCGCTCTTGGTAGTGAAGAAAGATCTGGTCGTCCTCCAGCACTCGGTGGTTGCCGATGTGCTGCAGCCACTGAGGCCTTAGCTTGAGCAGACGTGCAGCCAGTTTCTGCTCGAACTGGAAGGGGAAGCGAGCAAAGACGCGGCACTGCCCTGGTTGCATCGGTGTGGCATACACCACCGTGAGGATGCGGGCAAAGCCCTTGGCTGTCAGGTCATGCCACATCAAGCCAGGGGCGATGAATGTGGTGTGCTGCGTGCCCAGTTTTCCGCGGCGCGGACCCTCCTGCCAGATGCCGGTGAAGCCTTCCGGGCCCTGCTCGATCAGCTCCAGTTCCACCGGACCGGCGTTGGAGCGTTTGCCGACTGTGCCGTGGTGCGTGAAGGGAACGTGGCTGACATCGAGCACGTTCTCCAGCAGGGTGATGGCGTCATAGGGCAGATCACGGAAGGTGTCCTGCACCAGCCAACCGGGCTCATCCAGCAAAGGCACGACCGGAAGGGGGTGCGCCTCGGCCAGCTCGGCAGCCCCGCTGAATACAAACAGCAAGCCCTGCGCTTCTCGCGCTGCGTAGGAACGGCATTGCGCCCGCGCTGGAGGTGTGAGGTCCGCTGCGGCCTGTGGAATCAGGGTGCAGTGACCAGCACCATCAAATTGCCAGCCGTGATAGGGACACTCCAGCTGGCCATCACTGCTGAGCCGTCCTTCTGAGAGCGGCACCAGTCGATGGGGGCAGACATCAGCAAACACCCGCCAGATCCCCTCGCCGCGCTCAAACCAGATCACCAGGGGCTGGCCCAGCAGGACGAAACGCTGGGGAGCCTGAGGATCAAGATCCCGCAGATAGGCGACGGGATACCAGGCCTGCTGCCAGAGGTTGGATGGGGTGTCGCTCATGGGCGAACGTTAGGAATCAAGGCATCGCCGCTGAGGTCATCGCGGCGACGCAGCACGAACAAGGTGCCGTTGTTGCCGCGGCAGATCCGCACCTGCTCATCGAGCGCGGTGATGTCGAGCCAAGCCGGAAAACTCTGGTTGACGGCTGTCAGCAGTCGCCCCTGGATCGCACCCAGCCGGGGGCCGATCAAGCCGCCCCGTTGGAAGCGCACACCGACCCGTTGCGGCGGATCAAGCGTGAGTTCAGCGATCACGGCAACGCTCCCTACAGCGGCCAGCGATCCTTTCAAGCGGAGCAGGTTCATGCCCCGCCCACGGCTCGGTTGCAGCACCTGCAGGTTCTCCAGCCAGGGCTGAACCTGCAGGTAGGGCTGCGTGCTGCTGCTCCAGCGCAGCTCCCACACCGCCTCAAGTTGCTGCTGCTGATGGTTGAGATCGCAGGGATGGTCGCGCTCCAGCCGGCTGACCAGCTCCTCGATCCGACTGGCCTGAGGTCGCTGCTGACTCAGTTCCTGCAGCAGCGCACGGCAATCCATCAGTCCTCGGTCAGGAAGTCCGCCTCCGATTCCAACGCATGGAGCTGCGCATCGAGGCGTTCGCCCTGTTCACCGCTTCTGCTGGTGGCCTCGGCCACCATGCGCTCCACCAGTTCAAGCTTGCCGGCATGGTCGCTGATGCCCTCCTGCAGCGCCTGGTATTCCGCCCGTTGCCTGGCGGTGGCTGCACTGAGGTGCAGCGCACTGGCCAAGCGGCCACAGGCCACCAGAAAGTCCCGATCCCGGATTCCTGCCATCAGCGCCTCACAACCGACCCATCATCCCTTGAGCTGGTTGGCATAGGGCCCGATGCCATCGATGCAGCTGGCCCCGCAACGGCAGCCGAGATCGATGGCCCGCTCACGGCTCCAGCCTGCTGCCAGCCCTGCTGTCACCCCACCAGCGAACGAATCACCGGCTCCGTAGGTGTCCCCCAGCGGGCGACCCCGCTGCACCGTGGCGAAACGCCCTCCAGGCTCACTCCAGCCCCCCCTGCTGCCTTCCGTGGCGATGCGCAGCTTGGGCTGTTGGCTCAGCAGTCCATCGGGAACCTGCTCACCGGGATCCAGTCCGCTGCCGATCAGGGCATCAAGCTGGATGCCGGAGTGCTCCAGGGTCGCCAGCCCCAGGCGAGGGGTTGCCGTAAGCACGGCCGCCTGACGCGCCTGACGGATGCCATCGGCATCGGTGGCCGTCAGAAACACACCATCGCAATCCTGCAATTGCTCCCAGGGCAACGGATCATCGGCCACCGGATTGAGGCGCTCACCGATGACGGTGATGCTGCGCTCGCCATGGCCGTCCACATAGGTGATCGCTCTGCGGGTGGGTTGATCGCGCCAGATCACCTCCACCTGCAAACCGAGAGCTTGCAGTTCGCTGAGGGCTCGCCGCCCGAGAGAATCACGGCCTAGGGCCGTGAAAAATCGTGCTCCTCCAGCCAGCCTGGCCATCTGAACGGCAGTCACTGCGCCGCCGCCCGCTGGCTGCTCCAGCAGACCATCTGCATGCAGGATTTCACCGGGATGGGGCAGGTGCGGCACCCGCACGAATTCGACCCATTCGGTGTGGCCCACAACCGCCAGCTGCAGCCCAGCCAGTTCATTCATGTCACAAACCGGCCATACATCCAACGCACAAAGGGCCCGATCAACGGCACTGGCCCAAAGGTGGGACCAACGAAATCGAAGTAATCGCGGTGATCCGTGATCAGCCCCTCGTCGTTGAAGCGCAGCCGGCTGGCACCGGGATAGACGAATTCAACCCCTTTGATCTTCAGGCCCATGGTCCATTCGATGAAGGCCACGTTGCCGCTGATGGCCAGATCCGAAGCTTTGAGCATCACATCATCACAGCGCTTGATCAAACCGTCCTGGGCCTCGAGGTAGGCCTTGATGCCCTGCTTTTCTTGGGTGGGATCTGTGAAGTGAACATCGTCGGCGTAGAGCTCACGCCATTGGGCTTCCGTGGGAGCCGCTTCTCCATAGGGCTTGGTGAACAAGGCCTGGAGGGCTTCTGCGTCGGGGGCGCTCATCGCAGCGGCTGCAAGTGAACTCACCTTCTTGGAAATGCAGCGCTGCGCCAAGTGCGGGGATCACGCCTTGGTGGTGTGCAGCTTCAAAAAGGCCAAGGGTTCGGCCATGGTGGCGGAGAAACCGAGCAGGCCCCGATCCCGCCAGCTGTACAGCAGCTCGGAGCGCTCGTTGATGAGCAACGTTGCCCCACGCTGGGTCATCCAACGCTCATCGGGAACGTAGGTGCCCCAGTGGCTCAGCACCTCGATCATGTTCCGCAGCCGGATGCTGGCGATCCAGAAGGGTAGAAATCGACCGCCACCGTGATAGCCGCGCAGCACCTCACGCAGGGTGCCGGGTGAACCGATGCCTGCGCACATCGCCATGAGATTGCCCCATGGCCCCCAGAAGCCTTCAACACCGGTGTAGAGACCAAGTTCGCGATGCAGCGCCGCCTCCGGCTCCAGGCTGAGCCGTTCACGGGGAAAGCTGGTGTAGCGGCAGAACCGCTCAGCGCTGCCGGCATCACCAATGCCCACGGCACGCACATCGATGCCTGCATCCTGCAGTTCCTGCCACTGCTGCATCAAGGCCTGCGCGTACTCAACGCTGTCAAAGTCACCGAGCTGGCTGAGCAGCACCACCAGCCGGCGTTGTCCCTTGGGCAGGGCAGGTTGGCGCTCCAACCAGCGCTGCAGTGGCAGCGGAATGGTGGACCAGGCATTTTCCTGGCGCCGTGGTCCCGCTTGGCTCACGCCTGTGATGCGGTTGAACAGCGCCCAACCCCCAAGGCTGATGGCTGCTGTCCACAGCAGAAAGCCCAGACCGCCCGCCAGCCCAGCGCCGCTGGGGGTGATCAACCCGGAGCTCTCCAGCACGCTCTCCAAAGCCACACCGCCAAGGCACCAGAGCAGCACCCAGGTGATCAGAAAGCCGATGGCCTGCAGATTTCCAGTCATGGACCCTTGCCGGTGGCTGGTCATTCTGGTGTCAGTCGACGGTGTAGGTGTGACGCAGCTCCCTGGGGTGGATCAACTCATCGAGCAGTTGCAGCTGCAAGCCCATCCCGAGGGGGGCTACTTCCGCGAGCGCCATCGCTCTGATGTGCTGGTCAGACGGCCCGATGGTGTCGAGCGATCAGCCGGGACGTTGATTGACTTTTTGCTTCCCCGGGGGGTGGTCAGCGCCTGGCATCGCGTCAGCCATGCCGATGAGATCTGGCACTTCAGCGCCGGTTCGCCGTTGCTGCTTCAGCGGCAGGCCCCTGGTGGGGCTGTGGAAGATCTTGAACTCGGTGCGTTTCCGATGGCGACATGGCACCGGGTGCCGCCGGGGTGGTGGCAATCAGCCCGCAGCCTTGGCGAGTGGTCTCTGGTGCAGTGCACGGTGTCGCCGGGGTTCAGCTTTGAGGATTTCGAATTGCGCTGCTGAGTCGTTAACGTCTCGGCGCATCAACAACGGTCCCATGGCTGTACTTGTGCTGAGCGACGATCAGCGCCGCAAATGGGACAGCTCTGATGACGCTCTGTTCTATTCACAGCCTCGTTTTGTCCAGCATTTGGATGAAGCCTTTCGTCAACGGCTGACCGCCCTGTACCGCGAACGGCTTCCTGCCGATGCGGTCGTGCTCGACCTGATGAGCTCATGGGTCTCCCACCTTCCTGAGGAGATCACCTACCGCAGCGTCATTGGCCATGGCCTCAATGCCGAGGAATTGCAGCGCAACCCCCGGCTGGAGCGTCGCTGGGTGCAGAACCTCAACACCGATCAGGTTCTGCCACTGGACGATGCCAGTGTTGATGCCACGTTGATCGTCGCGGGCTGGCAATACCTGCAGCAGCCAGAAGCGATTGCCGCTGAGTTGTTGCGCATCACCAGACCTGGCGGTCAGGTGATCGTTTCCTTCTCCAATCGCATGTTCTTCACCAAGGCGCCGCAGATCTGGGCTGATGGCTCCGACCGTGATCACCTCGAGTATGTCGGCACGGTTCTGCTCTCCCAGGGCTGGTCCAAGCCGGAGGTGATTGCAGAAGAAACACGCCATGCCGGCTTGGCGGGCTATTTCGGCGGCAAGGGTGATCCCTTCTTCTCGGTGATCAGCGCCAAACGCTGAGCAGCCAAGCGCGGCAGTTCAGGGCAGGGCGCGATCGGCCCAGACAAACAAACAGGCCAGTCCCAGAAAGCAGCTCAGGCCCAGCAGCGTGTCACTGAGGGACTCCATGACAACTCGCTGCTGAAAGATCAACCCTACGGCTTCGGGTTTCAGTGGCTTCTGGGTCCTACGTTGAACGGCGTGATGAGCGCCCATCCCATCAGTACTGCCGCCGCCTCAGCCTTCAGTGATCTCGGCCTGGGCCCTGAATTGCTGCAGGCCCTCGTTGAGAAGGGCTACGCCACGCCATCACCGATTCAGCAGCAGGCGATTCCGGCGGTCTTGCGCGGTCATGACGTGATGGGAGCAGCACAGACCGGCTCGGGCAAAACAGCTGGTTTCACGCTTCCCCTGCTCCAACTCCTCAGCCAGGGACGTCGGGCCCATTCCCGTCAGGTGCGATCCCTGGTGCTTACGCCCACCCGCGAGCTGGCGCTGCAGGTGCATGAAAGCGTCGTGGCCTACGGCAGGCATCTGCCACTGGTTTCTGATGTGATCTTTGGCGGCGTCAAAGCCGGGCCTCAGATCAAACGGCTGGCCTCTGGAGTGGATCTGCTGGTGGCCACGCCGGGCCGATTACTGGATCTGCAGGGCCAAGGTGCCCTTGATCTGGGCGCCGTGCAACTGCTGGTGCTCGATGAGGCCGACCGGATGCTGGACATGGGCTTCATCCGTGACATTCAGAAAGTGATGCGCTTGCTGCCGGCCAGACGCCAGAGCCTGATGTTCTCGGCCACCTTCAGCGCCCCGATCCGCAAGCTCGCTGCCGGGCTCTTGCATCAACCACTGCAGATCGAGGTGTCACCACCGAATCGTGCCAACAGCCAGATCGAGCATCTCGTCCACCCCTGTGACATGGCGCGCAAAATCGAGCTGTTGATCCATTTGATTCAGCAACAACGCTGGTCGCAGGTGTTGGTCTTCTCGCGCACAAAGCACGGGGCCAACCGCGTGGTCAAGAAATTGCAGGATGAAAACGTTGAGGCGGCGGCGATCCATTCCAATAAAAGCCAGGGCGCTCGCACCCGTGCACTTGGTGGATTTAAAAGTGGAGAGATCAAAGTGCTGGTGGCCACCGACATCGCCGCCCGCGGCATTGATATTCATCAGCTGCCCTGTGTTGTGAATCTCGATCTTCCAAACGTGGCGGAGGATTATGTGCATCGCATCGGCCGCACCGGCAGGGCCGGTGAGCAGGGTTATGCCGTCTCGCTGGTGGCAGCCGAGGAGGTGCTGCTGCTCAAGGCCATTGAAAAACTCACCGGCCAGGCCTTACGCAAAGAACCCGTTGCTGGATTTGAACCCACCGTCTTGAAGGCTGAACCCTTGGATCTCTCCGGAGGTCGCGGTCGGCGCCCGCCCCGCAGCCGCCATCCCAACCCTTCCGGTTCAGGGTCCAGGCCTGCGCGGCGGCGGCGGAGCGCATGAGCATCAACGGCCTGGACCAGCTCAGCCATGGGGAGCTGCTCATGCTTGAGCAGCGCGTGCGCCACGACGGCACGGCCATCTCACCCTCGATGGTGACCGGCTGTTGGCAGCCGCGCAGCTTGTGGGCAGCTGGTAGGACGGAAACCAGCAGCCTGCAGGCGCTCGTTCTCAATTTGCTGGGAGCGCAGCTGTTGATTGAGAACAGCCCTCAGGACATGGAGCAACCGCTGCTGATCAGCAATTCGGTTCGGCTGGGGCCGATCGTTTTGCGTTTCAGCGGACCGGGCTGGTTCACTGGTCGCCGGCCCCTGCTGATGTTTCGCTTTGTTCAGCTGCAGCTCTCGCTGGGTTCGTGGCGGCTGCTGCAGCGCCAGCTGCCGCAGCCCAAAGCGAACAAGACGCCGTTTTTCGCCCTGATCGCCGTCACGCCTCGCGCTTGGCTGCTCGCCCGTGGACGCGGCGGCGGCTTGGCCCTGTGGCGCTGTGTTACCAGCTGACCTTGCCGCCACGGCCACCGGGCCCCTCAACCTTGACCGACCCGGAGCTGCCGCCTTTCACCTTGACGCTGCCGCCGCCACCACCTTGCACCTTGACCTTGTTGTTCTTGACTTCCACCGAGCCGCCATCGCGGCAGATCTTGCGGCCGTTCTCGAAATAGCAGCGAGCCTGTGCTGGCAGCGTCATCACCAAGGCGATGGTCGCGACCGAGAGCATGGAGACAAGCTGTTGCATGGTTAGTTGATGCCGACCACAAACAACTAGCCATGGCCCGACCCCATCGACATGCCTTGCTGGCTCGTTCTTCAGCATCAAGAACCGCTCAACACCCGTGACACCAACCGCTCGGCGCGCGCGCCTGCTCGAGTTCCTCAAATTTCGCGTGCTGGCTGCGCAGGACAGCTTTTTTGCGCCATTCGGTACTGCTGATGCGCCTGATGCGCAAGCCTTTCGCCACTGGCTGTCCAGCTGCTGGCCGGAGGCCCTGGCGCTTGATGATGCTGATCTTGGGGCCGTGCTGCAGCAGGCCCGCATGCTCTATGTCAACTGAATGAACGCTTCTGAGCCGCTGACCTCTCGGGTGCCTGAACCGGAACTGATGGATGACGCCCATCAGGTTGCGGCCTACGCCGGCGCTGATTTCAGCTGCAGTGATCAGGCGTTGGTGGATTGGATCGCTGAGCGCTGGCCCCAAGGTCTGGGAGCAGAGGCCGTGGACCTGGGTTGCGGGCCAGGAAACATCAGCCTGCTGCTGGTACAGCAATGGCCTGGGCTGCACGTCACCGGGGTGGACGGGGCACAGCGGATGCTGGCGGTTGCGGCTCAACGGCAGCAGGTGTTGCCTGCCCAGTGCGCTGATCGACTCGCGTGGCATCTGGCTTGTTTGCAGACGCTGCAACTGGGCCGTCGCTTCAGTGCGGTCATCAGCAACAGCCTGCTCCACCATCTCCATGCGCCCCAGGTGCTGTGGAGAGCCGTGCAGCAGCTCGCTTCGCCAGGTGCTGCCGTTGTGATCCATGACCTGCGTCGCCCCGGCGATGAGGGGCAACTGCAGCATCTGCTGCACCGCCATGCTGCTGATGCGCCAGCGGTGTTGCGCCGCGACTACGAGGCCTCCTTGCGGGCGGCATTCACGGCATCAGAAGTGCGCGAGCAACTCCAGCAGGCGGGGCTTGAGGGGTTGGAGGTGATCGAGCGGGAGGACCGTTACCTCACGGTTGCCGGAGTGCTCAGGTCGCCTGGATGACCCAAGGCGGTGCCGGCGATGCGACAAGCTGGGCGGCCCTGCATCCACCGGCCCCATGAGCACGAGCACGGTCAGCCGCGGCGGAGCTTTGCTGAGCCTGCGTCCGCCTGTGGTGGCCGAGGAGGCAGAGACTGAGGTCAAGCAGCGCGAACGGGCAGCCAAAGAACCCAGCAAGCACGGCGGTTTTGGCGGCGGTGGCCGCGCTAAGGGGAAGAAGGCCAAAAAGAAAGGCACGGGCCTTTCCGCTGCAGATCGCAACCCCCTGGGTAAGGCTCCCGATGTGGAGGCCATGAAAGCCAGGGGTTATCTGCATCTGCCGCTTTCAGGGCGCCTCACCCCGGGCCAGGTGAAAGCGGCCTACAAGAAACTTGCCGCCTCCCATCACCCTGATCAGGGCGGAGAGATCGAGATCATGCAGAGCATCAACAACGCCCGTGATCTGCTGCTGGGCCTTAATCACTGACGCTGCTGAGTTCCTTACCGGCTCCGGGCACCTTGAGCCAACGCCGCAGCCAGTTGACCAGGAAATAAAAGGGGATGGTGTCCACCAGGGCAGCGATCAACTTGAAGACATAGCCAGCGGCGATCAAATTGAGCAACTGCGGCAGGACAGGCAATTCAGCATCAATGGGCAGTACATCCCCGGCGATGTGGCTGATCATCACCACTGCTGTGGTGTCCACCAGCTGACTGATCAAGGTCGACCCGTTGTTGCGCAGCCACAGGGCCCTGCCGTGAGTCAGCTTCTTCCAGAAGTGAAACAGCCGCACATCGGTGTACTGAGCGGTCAGATATGCGGCCATCGACGCTCCCACTGAGCCAAAGGCAAGACGTTGGATCTCGAAGTACGTGGTGCTGTCCGTCCCCGGCAGCACGCCGCCGAGCCAGAGGATGAAGACGATCCAGCCATTCAGCAGCAGACCCACCCACACCAGTTGGGTTGCTTTCTGCTCGCCCCAGATCTCACTGATCAGATCCGTGCAGAGGAAGGTCAACGGGTACGGCAGCGCACCGACCGCCACCACCAGAGGCCAGCCACCGATGGATCCAAGCGTGACAAACCGCGTCAGCCCAAGGATGTTGAGCATGGCCATCGTGCCGAGGAACAAGCCGGAGAGCAGCAGAAACGTCAGATCACGGCGTTCCTGGAGGTTCATGGCTGAAGCGGGCGGTGAAAGCTGAGGCCGATGACATCATCGACACCTGATGCATAGCGACTGAGCTGGTGACTGCGCATGACCCCCCTGCCTGGAGCCGCATGGATGGCATGAACGTGGGGCCCTGATCGCTCCACAAAGCCCACATGGGTGACATCAAGACCGCTCACCCTGGTCACCAGAGCAAAGATGTCACCGTCACGCAGTAAAGGCTCCACCTCGGCAACACGCGGCAAGGGGATGTAGCTCTGCTGCACCACCAGAGTGCTCTCCAGATCCTCGATGCACTCTCTGTGGCGTGCTTGCCGCAGTGGTGCATAGCTCTGTTGATTCGTACTCATGAAGTTCAGCCGCCGCTGGCGCCTGATGGCGCCGGGAAGGGCCGGCGTGATGTCTTGCAGCAAGCCACTGGCTTGGGCCTGCTGGCTCCAGCGACTGAAGTAGTGCTGCCTGGTGCAGTAATCAACGGAGCCGCCCTGGTAGCGCAACTGGCGCACCCGCTGCTCAAAGCCAACGCGGGTGTCCTCCACGGCCAAGGCCAGCAACTGCTCGACAAATAGGAAGCAGTCAAAACCGGTCAGATCAATGCGCAGCTGTTCTGGTGCCTGATCCAGTGAAAACGCGCGATAGGGCCGTCCCAGGGACTGCCGTGCCAGCTGCACCATGCGCAGGCCTGGCTGTTGAAGATCAGAGTGCTGCAGCATGCGATCGCGCAGCTCAGCGGAACCACCGACGTAGACAACGGCGAACAGCAGCGTGTTCAGCAGCGGGATCATGGCTTCAAGATCCAGTCATCACGCCGGTGGAAATCAGCCTCACCTCCGCCATGTTGGAGCGCCCAATGGCTGATGGCCCCATCGTCGCAGCGCAACACAACACACAATCCCGCCTGCAGTGGGCCTGCACAGAGCAGTTCCCCTGGCAGTTCCAGCTCCATCTCCATGGATCGACTGATGCGTTGCTCACTGCGTTGAAGGCTTTGGTGGCGCAGTGGGGCCATCGCTAATGGAGCTGGGGCGAGAGCGGCTCGATAGCTCTGCAGGCGGTACCAGTTCCACTGACCACTGGGGCAGACGTTGAGCTCCCAGTAGCTGGCCTGCTGAAGCGAACCGATGAAGAGTTCAAAGCACGTTCCCTCCCAGAGCCCGTCGCGACGCTCAGGATGGCCGGCAGGTTCAGGCCAGGAGAGATTCAGATCAGCCGCGTGATGCAGCAGGTAGTGGATCTGCAGCTTGGTGTCAGCGCGCTGCATCTTGGCGCTCAGCTCCACGGCAGGAGCGCCTCCGGATTCAAAGGCGTGCAGAGGGTGGCTTCGGTGCATCAGCGCAGCTGTTCGATCAGCTCGCGGATCTCACGTTCCTGGGCCTCAACACTGGCGCAGAGTTGGAACTGCACGCGCGCTCTCTGCAGATTGTGACGCTGGTGGCGGGCCTTGAAATAGCGGTTGCCATCGAGGTGGTCGCTGAAGAAGCGCAGGCCCAGTTCAAAGGGGATCAGCCTGATGGCATCAAAGAGGTAGTGGAAATCCGCATCGACCATGAATCCGCGCGCGGCACTGAGATACCCCTCGAGGATGGCGGCACAGCGCTCAAGATTGAAGCTCACCTGATCCACATCGGTGGTTTCTTCCCCGAGGGGATTGCAACCGGAGCGCAGACAGTCGCCGATGTCGTAGTGAATCAAGCCGGGTTTGACCGTATCCAGGTCGACCAGGGCGATGGCATTGCCGCTGTCGGCATCCATCATCAAGTTGTTGACCTTGGGATCGCCATGGATCGGGCGCAATTGGAGCTCCCCGCGCGCTTTGGCATCTTCCAGAACGGACACCGAGCCTGAACGGGCTGCGATGAAGTTCTGGCAGTCCTGCTCCTGGCGATCCAATGCTCGGGCGTGCTGCTTCAGCACTTCGGCATGGCGCTGCAGATACTGCGGGGTGATGTGGAAGCCTTCAAGGGTGTCCTCCAGCTCATCGGCAGGCAGGTCACTGATCAAGTGGTGAAACATGCCAAGGCCGTAGCCCACTTCGCGGGCCTGCTCATTGCTCTCCACCACATCGAGGGTGACGGCAGCACCGATGTAACTAATGCCGCGCCAGAAATCCCCCTGATCCTCCACCCAGTGGCCGTTGCTATGGCGGAGCCGAATCACCCGCGGCATCTCCCAGCGCCGTCCCTGCAGAGCCTCGGGGGAGCTGCTGAGCTTGTCGCCAACATGGCGACTCACCCTGAGCAGGTTGTGCATCACCCGCTCCGGTGAGCGGAACACCTCGGTGTTGACGCGCTGCATCACAAAGGCTTCCCCGCCGCTGTCGTGGGGCTCCACCAGGAAGGTGTCGTTGACATTGCCGTTGCCCAGTGGCGTGATCCGGCGAATGCTGGCTCCGGCCACAAAGCGGTCGGCGATGCTGCTGAGATTCAACGCGGCGGGCTCGGGTGCGGCGCTCAACAGAAACGGTCAACTGCGTCTCAAGTTGCCAGCGATGAGACGGATGAGGGATGGGTCTGGTGCCAGCTGCAGGAATGGATCAAGCCTCAGCTTCGTTCTCCCAGCGGAATCCACCGTCCTGCCAGCTGACGGGGTCCTCGATGGGCTCGAGATGGGTGAACACATGGCAGGAATCCAGCAGCGTGCACACCTCCTGCTCGAGGGTCTCGCAGTAATCGTGCCCGCGCTTGACCGTCCAACCACCGGGCACGAGCACATGGAGTGAGACAAAGCGACGCGAGCCGGCCACCCGCGTGCGCAGGGCGTGGAAGTCAATGCCGCTGCCGCTGCGCCGTTGCAGCAGGGCCTCGAGCTGCTGCAGCTCCTCTTCTGGCAAGGAGCGATCCATCAGCCCATTGGCGGTCTCGCGCAACAGCCGAAAGCCTGTGATGCTGATCTGTATGGCCACGGCAATGGCCACCAGTGGATCGAGCACACTCCAGCCGGTGAGCTGAACCAGGGCAATGGCCAGGACGATGCCGACCGAGGTCCAGACATCACTGAGCAGATGCTGGGCATCGGCCCGCAGGGTGATCGAGCGGAATCGCTTGGCCGCGCGCATCAACAGCAAGGCCACCCCGGCGTTGATGGCTGTGGCCACCAGTGACAGTGCCAACCCCAGATCCACTCGCTGCAGGGGTGAGGGGTTGGCCAGCTGACCGGCGGCAGCCCAGATGATGCCGAAAGCAGCCACCACGATCAGGGCACTCTCCAGACCGCTTGAGAAGTATTCAGCTTTGGAATGGCCGTAGCTGTGGGAGCGATCGGCTGGCTTGGAGGCCATGCCCAGGGCCCAGAAGGCCATCAGCGCGGCAATGAGATTGATGCTGGACTCGATGGCATCGGAGAGCAGACCAACCGAGCCGGTCAAACGCCAGGCCATCGTTTTGATCACGATCGTGGCAATGGCCGCCAGCACCGAGATCACGGCATAGGAACGGGCTGAAGCGAATCGCATCGAGGGCGGTGCAGGCCTTCAAGAGCCGAACTGCCCGAATTGTGCTCAGCGCGGCGAAGGCTGCCCACTCATCAGCTGACAACGTTCGTTGCAGAGCACATCAAGATCTGGTCGGCGCGTCAGCTGCAACCGCCGTTGGGCCCACCAGCCGTAGGCCGCGTCGATCAGCGGACGCAGCAGCGGCCATTGGGTGGGAGCGTAGAGCCAGCCAAGACCCACCAGGCTGTAAGCCTGACGGAACACCTCGACGTCGGTGATGACCGTGCCATCGGCGCGAACGGCGTGGATACGGCCCATGGCGCGGCGATAGTCGATTCCGCCGTACTGACTCGGCTGATAGTCAGCGGCATCGATGTCGGCAAAGGCGATTCGACCGCGCCCACGATCGAGGCGTTGCAGGGTGCGCACCTCGCGCAGACAGAGGGGGCAACCCCCGTCAAACAACAAGGTCAATTCAGCCACCGAAGACATCCTTGCGATCGAGCTTGAGCAGTTCGGCCCCATAGGCTTCACTCATCGAAGCCTGCAGCTGCCAGATCCGCAGTAAAGACTTGGCCATGTCGCGCAGCTCGGCAACATCCTCGCAACGATCGATGGCCCGCTCGTGCATGGCGACCGTGAACTCACGGCTCAGGGGTAGCGGCATCGCTCGGACGTAACTTATCAATACGTTACAAACGTGTGCCGGGTGGTGGGACCTCAGTCCTGAGGTGAGTCGAGTTCCCTGACCGCATCGATGAAGCTGCGGTGCGGATGCTCCCGTTGCGGCTTGCTGTTGGCTTCGTTGTGGTGCTCAGCCTCACTGGCCTGATTCAGTGGCTGTTTATCCCGGTGTTCGGGGTTGAGGCGAGCCTCGCTGGCCTTATCGGGGCGGCGACCCGTCTGATGGTGCTCATTGCTCATGGCTGATCACCACGAAACTGCGCTGGCCCCTGCTCGTTCAGCAGAGCATTGGTGGCCTGCTCGATCTGCTCCAGCGGCAGATCGATGGACTCCGCTCTGGGATGGTTGATGCCGCGGTTCCGCTCGAGATCAACCTGGAGCTCGGCCGGCTGCGGCGCAACGGGATGGTGCCGCCTGTCGCCATCGTGGCGACGGGCGTCCTGCGATGAAACCATGGAACGGCGATCGGATCAGACCATCTCGCTGTAGCGCTGCTGGGATAAGGCGTCAGGACTGCAGGCTTTGCACAAAGGTCTCGAGCGATCCAGCGTTGATCCAGCCCGTGGCGATGGTCTTGCTGTCGCTTGCACTGATGCGTCCGCGATGGATGTGGGAGAGATCAGCCGGGAAGATCGCCAGTCGGCCGCGAACGGCATCCACGTGGTGCTCCTGCCAGTGAAATTCCGTGCCTGCATCGGCGACGTCATTGAGATAGAGGATCCAGGCCAGAACACGCCGAATCGGCTGGGTGGCATCGTCCGCGGTGCTCCAGTCGGCGTGCCAGGCCTTGAAGCCTTCACCTGGGCCGTAATGCTGGATGTTGAACAGGGGCATCACGAACAAGGACCGCTCAGGCACGGTCTCCATCCACAGCGGACGCTCCTTCAAGTAACGACCGAGCCCACCGGCGACCGCGCGCATCAATTGATCGCTGATGGCGAATGCATCAGGGTCGGAGCGATCCAGCCAGACCAGGGAAATGTCGGTCGAGACCTTGCGTGGTTTCTGGGGATCATCGCCAAAGCTGGCTCCATCGCGGTGCAGGTCTTGGCGGCGCTGAAAAAACGCCAGGGCAGCATCTGCCGCTGAGGTGAGTTCATCACCGCTGTAGGTGCCGATCAGTCGCATACGAGCAGGCCGTGGCTTGAATGGTTACCCACCAGCCTCCACCTCCATGGCGCCTGTTGTTCTGCCGTTGTTGCTCCTGGGCCTGGCCTGGCTGCAGGAGCTGGTGGATCAGCTGGTGTTTGCAGGTCGCTGGGCCCTGCCGATGGTGCACGGTGGCCCGTTCTGGGGTGTTTTGACAGCACCGTTCAGCCATGCGGATTGGTCCCACCTGATCAGCAACTCTCTCTGGTTCTTGCCTCTCTCCTGGCTGGTGCTGCTGCGAGGCGTCAGGGATTACCTGGCGGTATGGATTGGTGTCTACGCCACAGCCGCTCTGGTCTGGTGGCTCGTGCCCACTGCCAGCCATGGTCTTTCAGGTGTTGTGTATGGCCTGTTGGGCTATCTGCTGTGCATCGGCTGGCTGGAGCGGCGCCTCACCAGCGTGATGCTGTCATTGGGCTGCCTGCTGCTGTACGGCGGATTGCTGCCCAGCCTGCTGCCGTTTCTCTCGCCGCAAGGCGTCAGCTGGATCGGCCACATCTCGGGCTTTGGCGGAGGTGTTTTGGCTGCCTGGGCAACCGCTCGTGATGAAAAAACGCAAAGTATGCCTTGAGGGACCAGCAAGACCCGCAATCTTTGCAATCCCTTCTGATTGTTGCTGCAGTCATGCCCCATGATTCATGTGTCGAATATCACTGAAACCATGGAAGTATTCGCCGTTGTTCTTGTCTGCTCCTGGTTCACAATCATCTGCTCGGCATAAGCGCTTAAGCCGTTGATTGATCCATGCGCTCAGCAGATTGTGCGCCTCCCTTGAACATCGGGCAAGGTGTCAATCGCTGCTTGGTTGACGAACATTTCCCGCACTTGTTAATGGGATTGGTCTCTAAGAGAGTCCCAGTTGACGCATATTGAGCTTGCAATGGATTGCAGGGCTGGACCAGCCTGAGATCACCGGTCCTTGGCCGAGAGATTCTCGTTAAGGTCATGACCTGCAGCTGCGCTTGTTCACACCTTGGCTTCGCCTCTACAGGTGGTCTGGTTCAAGCGGGACCTGCGGATGGAGGACCACCAACCGCTGTTGAGGGCCTCTGAGAGCGGGCTAGTGCTGCCGCTCTACATCATTGAGCCAGAACTCTGGAATCAAGCGGACACCTCAGCTCGGCAGTGGTGCTTCATCAGGGAGTGTCTGCAGGAACTGCAGCAAGCGCTGTCGGCCGTTGGCCAGCCTCTGGTGGTTCGCGTCGGAGAAGCACTTCCCGTTCTGCAGGCGTTGCACCGTCAGCGAGGCATTGCCCAGCTATGGAGTCATGAAGAAACCGGCAATGGTTTCACCTACGCCAGAGATCGTTCCGTCAGGCGCTGGCTGCGGCAGCAGGGGATTCCGCGCCAGGAATTGCAAACCTTCGGGGTAATTCGTCGCTTGGGGGATCGCAACGGCTGGGCCCCAGCCTGGGAACGGCAGATGGCCCTCCCCTGTCACCCAGCTCCGGTGTCACTGATGCCGTTGACTGGGATGGAATGTGGCGGCATCCCCAGCGCCGATGATCTTGGCCTGAAGGCCGACCCCTGCCCGGACCGTCAACCCGGTGGCCGGCGAGCGGCGCTCGCCCTGATCGATAGTTTTCTCACAGGTCGCGGCCATAACTACGCCAAGGAGCTCTCCAGTCCCCTCACGGCTTTTCGTTCCTGCTCCAGGCTTTCAGCCCATCTGGCACTGGGCACTGTGTCCATGCGTGAGGTGTTGCAGACCGCGCGCGCCCGCAAGGGATCGAAAGCCTTCATTGAACGACTGCACTGGCATTGCCACTTCATCCAAAAACTTGAAAGCCAGCCATCGCTTGAGCGGATGAATGCCCATCGCGCCTACGACGGCATGCGCCAATCGGATCTTGAACGGCTGACGGCGTGGGCAGAGGGAAGGACCGGCTGGCCATTCGTTGATGCCTGCATGCGGGCGTTGCGTCACACCGGTTGGATCAACTTCCGCATGCGCGCGATGTTGATGGCGGTGGCCAGCTACCACCTCTGGCTTCATTGGCGCGACAGCGGCGAGGTGCTGGCGCGCCGTTTCGTCGATTACGAACCCGGTATTCACTGGAATCAGTGCCAGATGCAGAGCGGCACCACCGGTATCAACACCGTTCGCATCTACAACCCGATCAAACAAGGACAGGACCATGACCCCAATGGGGTCTTCATTCGCCAATGGCTGCCCGAGCTCGCCAACGTTCCTTTGGTGCATCTGCACACACCGTGGACCATGACCGAACGGGAACAGCAGCAGGCATGCTGTGTGCTCGGTCAGGACTACCCCAAGCCCCTCGTTGATCATCTCGAGGCCGCACGCCAGGCCCGTGATCGGGTCTGGGCTGTGCGCCAAGGCGATGCTTACCGCAAGGAAGCTGATGCGATTCAGAAACAGCACGGGTCCAGGCGCCGCTCCAATGGCAGACGCAGCAGCCCATCTCGGCGCAGGAAGGAATCACCGGGGCAATTGATGCTGGATCTCGGTTGAACTCAGATCAGTTCTGGATGGGCAGGATCACCTTTGAACGGTCCAACGGTCCAGCTAGTGATCCAGCCGCCATAAAAGGGCCCGGGTTGAGGTTGCACCAACTCCCCTTCCAAGAAGCAGGCATCGACGAGACGGGGATAAAGGCTGATCCAGCCGGCCAATGCCTCAAAGCGCTGCGTCGGGGAGGGGTAGCTCCAGCCGGCACGCTGGCGCCGATCAGAACCATCTCTGCAGCTGAGATCCCAGTAGCTGGCCACGCCTTTCCATTCACAGAAGCTCGGTCGCCCCGTGGTGGCATGCAGGCTGCCGCTGACAAAGCATTCAGGAGGCAGATAGATGGTGGGGGGGTGGAAGGTCTCGCAGACGCGGCAGTAGCGATGGCTGGTGGCCACCGTTTCGCCCGCAATCACGACACGGACCGGACCCTCCAACACCTCGATCAAGGGGGGCCGTGGGTAGTCCGCCACACACTCGGGGGTTGGCATGGCACAGGGTCAATGGAACCAGCCTAGAAATCGCAGGCCCATTGCTATGAATAAGGGCTGGTTAATGAACGCGTGCGCCTGTGGACGATTCCTCCAACCTCAGCGCGGTGCTCTGTGATGCGCAGCGCCTGTCCCAGGCGCTGATCGCGGCGAACCTCTCCGAAAAAGAGCTGCACTGGCTGCGCGCCACCGCACGGTTGCAATACGGCACAGCTCTGCGCGGCGCACAAGCCGCTGGGCTCGGTCTCGGTGATGTCCCACCCGGAGAAGCTCCCGGTCCCTGGCTGGCCAGCCAGTGGAGCAGCACCGTCGGCGGCAGCTGCCACAAGATCGCCGATGCACTCGGCTGGGAAAAACCCAGCAAAGGGATGTGGATTGACTTGCTGCTCACGTTCGAGCGCAAACGCCACTATGAATTATGCGACCGGCCCTTGATGGATCAAGACACCTGCTTCACCTGGAGTGTTCGGCCTCAGTGGAGTCCGCTGCTGGTTTGACGGCCACCACGGTGGCGGCACGGAATTCAATGCCCTCCACCACACGCCAAGGCTGAGCCATGCGGTCGGCGTAGCGCACTTGCTCAAAACCCAGTTGCCGAAAAGCATCGAGAAAATCCTGCTCCACCCAGGCGCCACTGATGCAGCCGCTCCAGAGATCAGGATCGCGCTGCATGCTTATTGGCACGGGTTGATCGCAGATGATGTCGCTGATGGCGACACGACCTGCGGGAGCCAGGACCCGTGTGATTTCTGCGAGCAAACCCTCACGCCGAGAGGGGTGCAGGAGGTTCAGCACACAGTTGCTCAGCACCAGATCAATGCTCTGGTCCGCCAATAGCGCCTGACCGTCACGATCCACCCCAAGCTGATCGATCTCGCCGCAGGAGAACGTCACATTTCCGTAGCCAATCGCAGCCGCCACGGCGCCGCAGGCCCCGCGGGACAGTTTCAGCATCTCGTCATTGCGATCCAGGCCGAGCACGGATCCTTCGGGGCCGACCAGCTGGGCAGCGATGAAGGCGTTCTTGCCACTGCCGCTGCCCAGATCCAGCACACGATCACCGCGCTGCACCCAACGGGTTGGATCGCCGCAGCCGTAATCCCGCTCGATCACATCTCTGGGGATGGCTTCCAGCAGGGAAGGCTCAAACGGGACGGCGGTGCAAAGACATGGCTCCTGCTCCTGGGCAGCAGCGCCGTAGCGAGCATCAACAGCAGCGCTGTGGTCAGGGGCGCAACACCCTGAACTGGCCTTCGTGTCGTCCATAGGAATCGACCTTAACTTGCGCGGAGTTGAGACGGTGCCATGCAGCACAACGGCCGCCCCCAGCTTGTCGCGACCGGTATCGCACCACTTGGAATCATCGCCATCGGCATTGTTCCCATGGGGGTGGTGGCCATTGGTGTTGTGCCCATGGGTGTCATCTCCCTGGGCGCTGTGGGCATGGGGTTGATCAGTGCTGCTGCGGTGAACATGGGTGTGCTCACAGCAGGCGTCACCACCATGGGTGTGGCCTGGAGCGGGATTGTCGGAATGGGTCCCTATCAACTGGGGTCAACCGGCGCTGCATCCAACCCACAAACATCAGCTGGCAGCCCACAAACCTTGGTGTTTGCGAGCCGAGCTGAAGCCGAATCACGTGCCCTTGCCTTGGGTTGCAGCGGTGCACACCAGCATGGCGATGCCGCTGATCAGTGGATGCCTTGCAACACCATGGCTGAGTTGATGCAGACCCAGAACGCTCAATCTCTGGGGCACCGCCACCACTGAAACGATCGAGGTTCAGGGAACCAGATTCACCAGTTTTCCAGGCACCACAATCACGCGTCTCGGTGCGTTGCCCTCGAGCCATTTCTTGGCCACATCAGACGCCAGGGCCAGCTGCTCCAGCTCCGCCTTGTCGGTGTCAGCAGGGACCTCCAAATTGCCTCGTACCTTGCCTTTGACCTGCAGGACGACCGTGATGGTGTCCCGCACCAAAGCATTTGGATCCAGATGGGGCCATTGCTGCTGATGGATGCTGCCAGCGCCCCCAAGCTGTTCCCACAGGTCATCGGCCAGATGCGGAGCAAAGGGCGCCAACAGGATCAACAACGTACGGACCGCCTCCTGAGCCACAGGTGCTGCCGCCTCAGCCAAGGATGAGCCCATGGCATTGCTGAGTTTCATCAGCTCGGAGACGGCCGTGTTGAACTGCAGCTCTTCACCCTCGAGATCGTCGCTGATCGCCTCAATGGCGGTGTGCACTGCACGTCTGAGCTCCTGATCGCTGCTTTCCAGTTGCGAAGGCAGTGGCAACGGCTCAGCAATCGACAGGCCTGATTCCTGAGCGGCAGCGCAGAGGCGCCAAATGCGTTGGAGAAACCTGTACTGACCCTCCACATCAGCGTCATCCCATTCGAGATCTTTCTCCGGCGGGGCCTTGAAGAGAATGAACATGCGCGCGGTATCCGCGCCATAGCGATCAACAACCGTGCCTGGGTCAACGCCGTTGTACTTGGACTTCGACATCTTCTCGAAGAACACCTCAAGCGCTTCGCCGCTTTCGGGATCCAGCGGCTGCTGAGGATCCGTGACCGCCGCGGGGGCGACATAGCGCCGGGTTGTTGGATTGCGGTAGGTGATCCCCTGCACCATGCCCTGGGTCAGGAGACGAGCGAAGGGTTCGCGGCATTCCACCAGGCCGCGCTGGTTCAACACCTTGGTGAAAAAGCGTGAATAGAGCAGGTGCAGGATGGCGTGCTCCACGCCACCGACATACTGGTCAACCGGCAACCAGGCCTTGGTGGCCTCAACGCTGAAGGGTTGCTCGTTGTTGGCCGCGTCGGTGTAGCGCAGGTAATACCAGCTGGAGCACATGAAGGTGTCCATAGTGTCGGTCTCGCGCCGTGCGGGTTTGCCGCAACGTGGACAAGCCACCTGGGACCAGGTTGGATGACGCTCCAAAGGACTCCCGCCGCTGGCACCTAACTCGGCATCGGCGGGCAGCTCCACCGGCAATTGCTCCTCCGGCACAGGCACCGCGCCGCAGTCATCGCAGTGGATGACAGGAATCGGACAACCCCAGTAGCGCTGGCGTGAGATCAACCAGTCCCTGAGGCGATAACTCACCTTGGCTTCACCCACCCCGGCGGCGGCGGCCGCATCAATCACCGCCTGTTTGGCGGCCTCATCGCGCAGCCCGTCAAACGGGCCGGAGTGGATCAGTTCACCCAGCTCCGTGAACGCCTCGTCAGCAGGGCCGTCGGCCGCTGTGGATCCTGGCTTGACCACCACCGTGGTGATCGGCAGGCCGTAGTGGCTGGCGAAGGCATAATCGCGGCTGTCATGGGCCGGAACCCCCATCACCGCACCGGTGCCGTAATCGGGCAACACGTAGTCAGCGATCCATACCGGCACGCTCTCGCCGCTGAATGGATGCACCACGGTGCCGCCGGTGGCAACACCGCGTTTGGGGCGGTCTTCCGCGACACGATCCTGATCACTGATGGCCTCAAGCTCCTGACGGAACTGCTCCACCGCAGGTCGCTGCTCATCCGTGGTGAGTTGATCCACCAGCGCATGCTCCGGTGCCAGCACGACGTAACTCACCCCGTACACCGTGTCGGGCCGGGTGGTGAACACCTCGACCGCCTCGCTCGCCTTCGCAGCCAGGGGAAAGCGCAGGGTGGCACCGGTGGAGCGGCCGATCCAATTGGCCTGCATGGTGCGGACACGCTCAGGCCATCCCTTGAGCGACTCGAGGTCATCAAGCAGCTCATCGGCCACAGCCGTGATCTTCAAGAACCACTGGCGCAGCTTGCGCTTTTCAACCAGTGCACCGGAGCGCCAGGAGCGACCATCGGCGTCCACCTGTTCATTGGCCAGCACCGTCTGATCAACGGGATCCCAGTTGACCGTTGCTTCTTTGCGATAAGCCAGCCCGGCATCGAGAAACTGGAGAAACAGCCACTGGGTCCAGCGGTAGTAATCAGAGCGGCAGGTGGTCACCTCACGCTCCCAATCGATCGAGAGGCCCAAGCGACTGAGTTGCTGCCGCATCTGGGCGATGTTCTGCTCCGTCCAAGCGGCGGGGTCCACTCCCCGTTCAATCGCAGCGTTCTCAGCTGGAAGTCCAAAGGCATCCCAGCCCATGGGATGCAGCACCCGCTTGCCCTTCAACCGTTGCGCGCGGGCGATGACATCGGTGATGACGTAGTTCCGCACATGGCCCATGTGCAGATTTCCCGATGGGTACGGGAACATCGAGAGGGCATAGAAATTGTCGCTGCGCTGATCACTGGGCTCAGGCGTGCGATCAAGACCAAGCTCAGCCCAGCGCTGTTGCCGGCGCGGCTCGAGCTCGGCAGGGCTGTAACGGGACTCTTGACTGGCCATCGGTGCGAATCAGAGCGGCGGCAGCGGCAACCGCGGAGACGGCATTGTCGCCGCTGATGGGTCCGCCTCAATCGGCGAGATCAGTTGCACATGAGAGCGGCTGAGCAAATCCGGACGCTCCCGGCCCGCCGCCAGCAGGGCCAGAAATTCCGGGTCTTGCCACAGCAGTCGCCCCTGTAACTCGCGGCCACCACTCAGCATGATCTGCAACTGCCGCCGCTGACGGATCCACTGCTGCAGCAGACGTACCCCCGGCAGTGAGGTGTCGAGCTCGCGGTCGTGGGCCATACGATCAAGTCAGATGGAGGGTCCCGGTGACACGGCCGTTTCGCAAGTATCAGGGGTTGGGCAACGACTTCATCCTCATGGATGGCCGTCGTGGTGACCTGCCTGATTACAGCGGTGAACCGGCGCGCGCCCTCTGTGATCGCCGCTTCGGGATTGGCGCAGATGGCCTGATCCTGGCGCTGCCGGCGCGTGATGGGGGTGACGTGAGGATGCAGATCCTCAATGCCGATGGATCCGAGGCCGAGATGTGTGGCAACGGTATTCGTTGTTTTGCACGCTTTCTTGCCGATCTCGATGGCTCAGGCGTTGGGATGTCCTGGCGTGTTGAAACACCCGCTGGCGTGATCATTCCCAAGCTGCTGGAGGGCTGCCAGATCACCGTCGATATGGGGGAGCCCATCCTTGAGCCCGCCGGTGTGCCCAGCACCATTGCCCCAGGACATCCCCTGGCTGATGCCGAGCTTGAGGTCGATGGCCTGAGATTGCAGGTGGCTGCTGTCGGCATGGGCAATCCCCATGCGGTGGTCCAGGTCAGCGATACCGCCTCGGTTGATCTCGAGCGCCTCGGTCCGGCGCTTGAGCAGCATCCTGCTTTCCCGGCCCGCACCAATGTGCATTTCGTCGCCGTCGAGTCCCCTGATCGTTTGCGGGTCAGGGTCTGGGAACGGGGTGCAGGGCCGACGTTGGCCTGCGGTACAGGCGCCTGCGCCACGCTGGTGGCCACCCACCTTCGCGGCGCATGTGAGCGCAACGCCACGGTGGAATTGCCGGGTGGACCGCTGCAGATCAGCTGGGATCAGAGCAACCATCTGCAGATGGCAGGTCCGGCTGTGCTGGTGTTCAGCGGCACGCTGGCTGATCCAACCAGCGCTGACGCCAGCGGCGGCTCAGCTGTCAACGCGTCTGAGGACCCATCACAGGAGGCGGAGATCGATTGCGCCACAGCCTGCAGCGAGGGTTGCCAAAGGCCACAGGCCTGCCCCAGTGCCGCCGCCAGAGAACAGGCCTTGGCGTTTCTCGACCAGGTCTCACTCGATCAAATGGTGAATCTCGCCAATAATTCAGTAGAGGAGCGAACACGCCGCCGCATTGGTTTCTAAGCCCCTGCTGTATCTCGATGCCTGTGCGGCCACGCCGCCCGATCCACAGGTGCTCGAGCAGATGCAGCAGCAGCAGAATCGGTTCTGGGGGAACCCCTCCAGCGTCCATCCAGCAGGTATCGCCGCTGCTGAGTTGCTCGAGCGCAGCCGTCAACGCCTGCTTGAGCTCCTGGGCTGGCCGCAGGGGCAGGTGGTGTTCACCTCAGGAGGCACGGAGGCCGACAACCTGGCGCTGCTGGGCGTTGCCCGCAGCATGGAGCCCGCTCGCCTGCTGATCTCGCCGTTGGAGCATCCAGCCGTCAGCGCTGCGGCAGCTCAGCTGCAGCAGGAGGGGTGGACGTTGGAGCTGCTGCCGCTCAACGAGCGAGGCCAGATTGATTTGGATGCCCTGGAGGGTCTGCTGGAACCTCCGACCCAACTGGTCAGCATCGCCTGGGCCAGCTCGGAACTGGGCACGTTGCAACCGATGGATGCCATTGCCGCACGCTGCGCCGCTGCTGGCATTCCCCTGCACAGCGACGCAGTCCAGGTCATCGGTCAGTTGCCGCTCGCTGGGCTTCAGCCCATCGGCCCTGATTTGATCAGTCTCAGCGCCCACAAGTTCCAGGGCCCACGCGGCATCGGTGCTCTGGTGATGCAACGCCCGCTGCACTTGAAACCCCAGCTCCTGGGGGGCGGGCAAGAGTCAGGCCTGCGCTCTGGGACCGAATCCCCCTGGCTGGCAGCCGCCTTGGTCCAGGCCCTGGAGCGCCGGGAGGCCCAGCAGCCCCAGCTGGCCAGGCGGCTGCGGCGGCAGCGCGATCAGCTGCTGGAGGATCTGCTCAAACGCGGCGGCATTCGCCTGAGCGGCAGCAGTGATCTGGATCAGCGATTGCCTCACCACATCAGCCTGCTCCTCAGCGATTCAGCCGGTGAGCCGGTGTCCGGCCGGGCCATCGTGCGGGCTCTTGCTGCCCATGGCGTCGCCATCAGCAGCGGCTCGGCCTGCAGCAGCGGTCGTGACCGTCCGAGCGCGTCACTGCTGGCGACTGGAGTGCCGAGTCATGAAGCCAGCAGCGGGATTCGGATCAGTCTGGGCCCTTGGATCGAGGACAATCAGCTCGCCGATCTACCCGATTTGCTGGAATCACAGCTGCGCATCCCGAACGCCCCGGCGCCATGAGCCTTCCTGATGATCTCTCCGCGGCTGAGGGCCAACTGCTCCAAGCCCTGGAATCGGCCCTGACGGAGAACGCCAAGGGTCGATGGACCACCGAACTGCGCTTTGAGGGTCTGCGGCTCACTCCGGTGGCACTGCGTTTGCAGCGTCAGCTGGATCGACCGGGGAGGCGATGCCAACTGTTGTTTGCCGATGCCGGCGCAACAGCTTTGGCCAAACGTGATGCCCCTGATCAAGCCACATCGATCAACAGCCTTGGTGATTGGCTGGCGCGCAGTCTTGATCCTGAGTGCCTACTGCTGGCCGTGACCCCCGGCCCCCCCGATTACGACGACGTCGAGGCTGTCTGCAGCGCGCACCGTGGTGCGGTCGTGCTGCTCAACGGCCGCCTTGAGGACGCCGCGGTGGGCATCGGCAGCGTTGCCCGCGAGCGCCGCCGCGGTTTTATGGCGGCCTGGCGCAGTGCCTACACCCTGCAACCGTTGGCCAGTGCCGCCTTGATGCATGCCCACCCCCGCGAGTGGGAGCTCTATCGCTTGGATCCAGATGGATACCGCCTGGCTGGACGCTTTGAGCAACGACCAGCACCGGAAGAGCTGGATGAGGCTCTGGTGAGTGGCTCCCAGGCGGGCCTACGGGCTGTGGATCGCTTCATGCGCGAGCTGAACGGATGATTCGCGTTTGTCTCAGCAGAGCTGGCGCATCCAACTAAAATCAGCTGTAAGAAATTGCTTGCTCCTGATGGCTGAGCCGCTTCATTCATGGCGCCGTCTCAGTCTGGTGGATCTTGGCGCAGCAGCTGCCGTTGGCCTGGCTGCTGCGGGAGTCATCTGGAGTCCAAAGCTTTCAGGAACAGTGGCCCGCGCCACCGGTGCGATGCAGACCGTTGAGGTCACGATCGACGTCAAGCATGTGCCTGCCGCTGAACCCCAGGCCTTGGTTGAGCAGATGCAAAAGGAAGGTCGTACCAGCCTGGTGATTCGCAACCAGCCCCATGGCTCGGTAAAGCTCAACAGCGTCCGTCTGCTCACCAGGCAAGTGGCGCTGATGACTCCCCAGGGGACCGTGACGGTGGTTCCTGATCCCAACAACGGCGACTTCTCCACCTTTGATGCGCGGATCACCATCGAGGGAGAGGGCCAGCTCCGCGGTGGCGGCGTGGTCCTCGGCAACCAGGCCCTCAAGCTCGGCTCGGCGGTGGAATTGGAAGGGCCCCTCTATCGGGTGAAGGGCACAGTCAGCGGCATCGCTGTGGAGGGCAACTGAGATGAGCCCCCATCACGCCACCCGTTTCTGGGCCCTGCTGGCGCTCTCCATCCCCCTGTCAGCGCCAGTGGCCATGGCCAGTGGTCTGGAAGACCTTCTCAACTCGCTTGAGGCTGATTCCCTTGAGCGCCTCGATGGCGGCGATGCCAAGACCAACGTTTCTGAAGCAGACGATGGTGAAGCCGATGCAGCTGAGGTGGTGGAAGCACCGCCGTTGACGCCCCCTCCGGCCTTGGCCCCGATGGGCCTGCCGATGCAGCAGACCAAGACGGTATGTCCAGCGCTGCAGAAGCAGATCATCACGGCGCTGGGCGGTGAGAAGAACGCCTGGAGCATCACCGTGATCAACAGCCAGGGCTATGTCATGGCGGATGTCAACGGCAGCAGCTCGCGCATTCCTGCCTCCAACCAGAAGCTGGTCAGCACGGCCATCGCCATCGACCGTCTGGGTCCGGATCACCGCATCCGCACCGAGCTGTGGCAGCTGCCAGATGGCACCTTACGTCTACAGGGTGGTGGCGATCCGACCCTTGGCTTCAGTGGCTTGCGACGTTTCGCCAAATTGGCTGCTGGCTCCGGTGGCAGCAGCGGCAGTGGCCGCTCCAGCACCGTGAAGCTGCAGCTCGAGGAGGAGCCTGCCGCCAGTTGGTGGCCCCAAGGATGGTCCGTACCTGATCGCCAGTACGCCTACGGCGCACCGATCACGCGTCTGGCCCTGACCTCCAACGCTTTGGACATGTCCATCCGCAATCCACCCCAGCGGATGCAGCGTCTGCTTAGCAGGGAGATCAGCCGCAACGGCCGGAAGGTACAACTCAGCACGATTCCAGCTGGCACACCGGAGCCGGCCGGCAGTGTGCTGCTCTTCACCGAAGCATCCAAATCGATGCATCACCTGATGAGTCTTGCCAACGGTGAAAGCCATAACTTCACCGCTGAAGTGCTCCTGCGCGAGGGCACAGGCTCATGGAAACTGCCAGAAGCCCAGGGCCGTGCCCTGAGTTGGCTGCGCCAGCAGGGCCTGCCCACCGCCGGTGTCCGCGTCGCCGATGGTTCAGGCCTGGATCGGGCCAATCGCTTGACCAGTCGGACCCTCACGGCCCTGTTGCTGCGGATGGCGCAGCACCCTTATGCCAAGAACTACTACGCCAGCATGGCGGTGGCTGGAGAGCGGGGGACCCTGCGCTACTACTTCCCCGGCTCGCGCCTGAAGGGCCGCTTTGCAGGCAAGACCGGCACCATCCGAGGTGTCAAGGCTGTTTCGGGACGTTTGCAAACGCCCCAGGGCCCCTTGTACGTAAGCATGATCGCCAACGGCTCCTATGGACCTGTGGCGAAGATGCGCAGGGTGCTGGAGTCCAGCGACAAGCTCAGCGCTTGCCGCCCGCAGCCTCTTTGATCCGACCGCCCGAGCGGCGATTGCGGTTGATGGAGACCGCCTTGCTTTCAGTAGACGGCTCGCTGGCCTCGACATCAGTGCTCTGCAGGCGAATCAATTCACGACGACCGCCGATGACGACTTTGGCTAGTTCCTGCAGACGGCTGTCGAGCTCACCAAGCACCTGTTCGGCATAGCGGTTGGCCCCCTGCTGCACGGTGGCCGCTTCCTGACGGCTGCGCTGCATCAATGATTCAGCCTGCTGCTGGGTGCTCTGGCGGAAGGCCAAAGCCTCCTGGCGAACCCGTTCCGCTTCGTTCTGGGTTTCAGCCTGAAGGCGGGCAGCCTCCTGTCGGATCTGATCGAGCTCCTTGAGGCATTGCTGCCGGTTGCGCTCGTGCGCTTCGGCCTGGGAACGCTTGATCTGTTGATGCTCCTGGTCCAGCTGCTGGAAGCGGGTGGCTGCTTCCTGCTCCATCTTCTGGCGACGCTGCGCCAGCTGCTGCTCCATCTGAGCCATGGTGGTCTGATGCTCCTGCTCGGCGCTGGCAGCCTGGCGGCGGGCCTGCAGCAGGAGCTGCTCACCTTGCTGACGTGCCTGCTCGCGGAGCTCGCTGCCCTGGCGCTCGGCTTCCTGGCGGATGCTGGAGCTGTTAATCAGTGATTCACGCTCGCGGCGGGCGTGATTGACGATCTCTTCGGCCTGCTTGCGGGCCTGATCAAGAAAGGCCTCGCGCTGCCGCAGCAGCTCAACCGCTCGCTCCACTTCCTTGGGCAGAGCCTGACGAACAGCGTCAAGCAGTTCGACGGCATCCTGTTCATTGACCAGGCGACCACCGGAGAAGGGCACGCGCGTGCCTTCAAGCACGATCTCCTCGAGCTGATCCAGTTGTTCCAGAACTTCAAAACGCGCCTGAGTCATCGCCAACGGCCGTCATTAACCAACGGCCCGATTAAACAACCTGTGGAGATCTTCCGCCACCGCAGCCGGAACCATGTGTTGCACATCGCCGCCAAAGCGCGCCACCTCCTTCACAACGCTGCTGCTCAGAAAACTGTGATGAACCGCCGTTGCCATGAAGAGTGTGTCCACCTCGGCTGAAAGGCTGGCATTGGTGTGGGCGAGTTGCAGTTCAAACTCGAAATCGCTCAGGGCCCGCAGGCCCCGCAGGATCACACGGGCCTGAACCTGCAGGGCGAAGTGCACGGTGAGCCCTTCAAAGCTGGCCACGCGCACCTGGGGAAGATGACGGGTCGCGCAGGTGAGTTGCTCCAGCCGTTGCTCGAGGCTGAAGCTGGGCTGTTTGTTCGGATTACGCAGCACCGCGACGATGACCTCATCGAACAGGCCACTGGCCCGTTGGATCAGATCGAGGTGACCGAGGGTGACGGGATCAAAACTGCCCGGGTAAAGGGCGCGCATGGGCAATCAGACCGATCTCCTTAGAGTGGCTTAACGGGTTGTTGGTGGGCGCGATTTCCGGGGTGAGTTCGGTCAAGCAGCCGCTGGTTCAAGAACCTGAGCGTTTGGAATCCCTGCTCAAGGCGTTGCCGACCGAACCGGGCTGTTACCTGATGCGGGATGGGGAGGACCGCATCCTCTACATCGGTAAATCCAAGAAGCTGCGCAGCCGCGTTCGCAGCTATTTCAGGGATGGCCAGCCGATCAGTCCACGCATCCGATTGATGGTGCGTCAGGTGGTGGAGATCGAGTTCATCGTCACCGACAGCGAAGCCGAGGCCCTGGCACTCGAGTCCAACCTGATCAAGAACCATCAGCCGCACTTCAATGTGCTGCTCAAGGACGACAAGAAGTATCCATATCTGTGCATCACATGGAGTGAGGCTTATCCGCGCATCTTCATCACCCGGCGGCGCCGCTTCCGCAGCCCCCTGGATCGTTTTTATGGACCGTATGTGGATGTGGGCCTTCTGCGCCGCACCCTGTTCATGGTCAAGCGTGTCTTTCCGCTGCGACAGCGGCCGCAGCCGCTCCATCGCGACCGCACCTGCCTGAATTTCGACATCGGACGCTGTCCAGGGGTGTGTCAGCAGAAGATCAGCTCGGAGGACTACCAGCAAACCCTGCGCAAGGTGGCCATGGTGTTCCAAGGCCGCAACGAAGAGCTGCTGGAGCTGCTGCAGCAGCAAATGCACCGCTACGCCGAGCGGCTGGATTACGAATCAGCCGCCAGGGTGCGCGATCAGCTGCAGGGGTTGGAATTGCTCACGGCAGATCAGAAGGTGACCCTGCCGGATGCCCAGGTCAGTCGCGATGTCATCGCGCTGGCCGCTGATGAACGCGTTGCCGCAGTCCAGCTCTTTCAGGTCCGCGCCGGCAAGTTGGTGGGGCGCCTGGGCTACACCGCTGATGCGGAAGCGGCAGCACCGGGGTCCATTCTTCAGCACGTGCTGGAAGAGCACTACAGCCAGGTGGATCCGGTGGAGATTCCACCGGAGGTGCTGCTGCAACATGCGCTGCCTGAACAGGAACTGCTGGAGGCATGGTTGCGTGAGCGACGCGGGCGCAAGGTCACGCTGTTGACGCCGCAACGGCAACAGAAGGCTGATCTGATCGAGATGGTGGTGCGTAATGCCACCTATGAACTGGAACGCGCCCAGCGCGGAGCCGAACAACAGCACCTCTCCATGGAGGATCTGGCCCAGCTGCTCGATCTCGATCACCCCCCCCGGCGCATTGAGGGCTACGACATCAGCCACATCCAGGGCAGCGATGCCGTGGCATCTCAGGTGGTCTTCGTCGATGGCCTCCCTGCCAAGCAGCACTACCGCAAATACAAAATCCGCAGCAGCAGCATCACCGCCGGTCACAGCGATGACTTCATGGCGATGGCAGAGATCATGCGCCGCCGTTTCCGCCGCTGGAGCCAGGTCAAGGCAGAAGGGGCCAGCATTGCGGAAATCCGAAAGCGTCCTGGTGCAGCGCTGCAGACCGATGGGCTCACCGATTGGCCTGATGTGGTGATGATTGATGGCGGCAAGGGCCAGTTGTCTGCGGTGATGGAGGCCCTGCGGGAACTCAACCTGGCCGATGAGCTGGTGGTGTGTTCGCTGGCAAAGCAAAGGGAGGAGGTATTTCTTCCAGGGGCATCAGAGCCCGTGGAGAGCGACGCTGATCAGCTGGGCGTGATGCTGCTGCGGCGGCTGCGCGATGAAGCCCACCGTTTCGCCGTCAGCTTCCACCGCCAGCAACGCGGCGAGAGGATGAAGCGTTCACGCTTGAGCGACATTCCAGGCCTTGGGCCCAAACGGGTCAAAGACCTGCTGGCCCACTTCCATTCCATCGATGCCATCCAGCTGGCCAGTGCCCGTGACATCGGTGCCTGCCCCGGTGTCGGTCCAGCGCTGGCCGAACAGATCCACCGGTTCTTCCATCCGGTGGAAGCTGACTCAGAGCAGGACTAAGCGGCCTGTGGCCGCCGCAGCAGTGCCAGCAGGTGGTCGGGGTCTTTGTAACGGTTGGGCAGGCAGTGATGCAGCAGGGCAAGACGGTCCCAGCAGAGGGTGCGCTGAATCGCTTCCACACTGCGGCCCTCCTCCACCAGTCGTCCGAGCACTTGGCAGTACAGCGGGTACTTGGCTTCCAGTTCGCCGATGGTGATCTTCGGTTCGCTCATGCTTATTGAACCGTTTCACTGCAGCCAGCCTGCTCCCTCGCCTGCCCCGATGGGCAGAGCACTTCACCCCATCGTCACAAACTCCTCGGAAATACTGGGATGTAGGGCCATGGTGCGATCAAAATCGGCCTTGGTGGCACCCATGCCAACCGCGATCGCGCCCATCTGGATGATCTCGCCGGCATGGCTGCCCACCATGTGACAGCCCAAAACCCGATCGTTGGCTTGATCCACCACGAGCTTCAGCAGGCAACGGGGACCACTCTTGGGCAGTGATTGGCGCAAATTGCGGAAGCGGGCCCGGTGCACCCGCACCCTGTCCGCGCCATAGCGCTGCACAGCCTCCTCCTCTCCCAGGCCCACACTGGCCAGCTCAGGCTGGGTGAACACAGCGGTGGCCACCAGGTCGTGGTTGACCTCACGCTGGAGACCGGCAAAGAGGGCATCGGCCAGAGCCCGGCCCTCATCGATGGCCACCGGGGTGAGATTCACCCGATCGGTGACATCACCCACGGCATAGATGTGGGGCACGTTGGTGCGGTGCATCGCATCGACAGGAATGCGATGGGGCTCGTGCTGGATCCCGGCCTGCTCGAGGCCAAGGCCCTCCAGCCAGGCCAAGCGGCCTGTGGCCTGAAGCACCACATCCCCATGGATGCACGTGTCACCACACACCAGATCCATTCCGGTTGCCGTGGTGCTGATGGCCGTTGGCTGCAGGCCAAAACGCAGGCTGACGCCCAGCTCCTGCATGCCTTCCTGCACCGCCAAAGCCAGCTCGCGATCGAACCCTTTCAAGATCCGATCACCGCGTATCACCTGGGTGACCTGGACCCCGAGTCCCTGGAGGATGCAGGCGAATTCACAGGCGATGTAGCCAGCGCCCACGATCGTGATGGCCCCTGGCAACTGCTTCTGTTCAAACAGGTCATCACTGACCCAGCCCAGTTCGCCACCGGGAATGGCCAGACGCTGCGGGCGACCACCCACGGCAATCACCATCTGCTTAGCCGTGATCTGTCGCTCTCCCACCTGAACGGTGTGGGCATCCAGGAAACGGCCCCAGCCTTCAACAAGTTCGACACCGTGGTTCTCCAGGGAGGTTCGATGAATTCCGTTCAGACGCATCACCTCCTGGCGCACGTTGTTGAACAGCACAGCCGGATCACAGCTGGGATGGGGAACAGACCAACCAAAACTGGCCGCCTCGGCCAGCAACTCGCGGTATTCCGAGCCGTAAACAAGCAGTTTTTTTGGCACACAACCGCGGATGACGCAGGTGCCCCCCACCCGGTCGCCCTCGATGATGGCCACCTTGGCGCCGTGTTTGGCTGCTCGCTTGGAGGCGGCCAATCCACCGGAGCCGGCGCCGATCACCAGCAGGTCAACGTCCATGGTTCTCGCGACAGGATGACCACATCTTGTCCGCTGCAGTGATGGCCGTCGGCATCTGGGTGCTTAACGACCAGCTCGATCCGATGCAGGCTGCGCTGGCCTCCAGCACTCCTGCAGAAGCCCGTGTTGTGTTGGTGGAAGCCGAGGCGCTCCTGCGACAGAGGCCCCATGTCCAGAAACAGATCCTGTTCTGGAGCGCCCAGCGCCATTTCGCGCAAGAGCTCCGGCAGCAGGGTTGGACAGTGGACCTGTTGGAGGCCGATGGCCATGGAGACGCCCTAGCCGGTTGGCTTGAGCAGCACAGCATCGATGAGCTGCGGGTGATGGAACCTGCGGATCGACCCATCCGCGATGCCATTGAACGGCTGGGTATCCAGTGCCGTTGGCGCGCACCGATCAGCTGGTTGGCCAACAATCACTTTCTCTGGAGCCCTGAGGAGTTTCATCACTGGGCCGGCAGCAAGAAGCAGCTGCGCATGGAGTTCTTCTACCGCGAGGGACGCCGCCGCTTCAACGTCTTGATGGATGGCGCTGAACCCCTCGGCGGGCGCTGGAATTTTGATCAGGAGAACCGCAAGTCACCACCGAAAGGGCTTCAAGGTCCACCACCGCTGTGGTTTGAACCGGATGATCTGAGCGCTGTGGTGCTCGAGAAGCTGGAGCGTCTGCAGCGCGTTCACAACCTGCCTGGGCTCGCTCGCCCCTTTCGGTGGGCTGTGCAGCGATCGCAAGCGTTGGAGGTGCTTGAAACCTTCATCACCACACGTCTTGCGGGCTTTGGCCCTTATCAGGACGCCATGGTCAGCGGCCAGCCCACCATGTGGCATTCACTCATCAGCCCATACATCAATCTGGGTCTGCTGAGGCCCTTGGAGGTGATCAAGGAGCTCGAGCAGCGGGGCCTGCAGCTGGACGTTCCACTGGCCAGCCTGGAGGGGGTGATCCGCCAGCTGCTGGGTTGGCGTGAGTTCACCCATGGCCTCTATCACCATTTCGGAGCTGACTACCCCAACAGCAACGTTCTCGAGGCCACGGCCCCTTTGCCGTCCTTTCTTGAAAACCTCGGCGGTAGTGGCATGGCCTGTGTTGACACCGTGCTGGAGGAGTTGGCGGGCAGCGGCTATGCCCACCACATCCAGCGGCTGATGGTGCTCACCAACCTGGGACTCCTGGCTGGGATTGAGCCTCAAGCGTTGACGGCCTGGTTCAAGGCTCAGTTCGTTGATGCCCATGACTGGGTGATGCAGACCAACGTGGTCGGCATGGGGCTGTGGGCTGATGGAGGCCGTCTGGGCAGCAAGCCCTATGCCGCCAGTGGCCGTTACATCAAAAAAATGAGCACCTACTGCAAGGGGTGCCGCTTCAAGCCAACCGAGCGAACGGGCCCTGAGGCCTGCCCCTTCACTGTCCTCTACTGGGACTTCATGGCGCGCCATCAGGAACGATTCCGGAAGCACCCGCGCATGGCGCTGATGATCCGCCAACTGGAGCGCATCAGCACGGAGGAGCTTGCTGCGATCCGCGCCACGGCCGCAGGGTTTGAATGGGCTCAACCCGGTCAGCCACCATGCTCTTGAGCCTGCCTCCAGAGAGCTATCTCTGGTTCAAAACCTTCCACATCGTTGGCGTTGTGGTCTGGTTTGCCGGGCTGTTCTACCTGGTGCGGCTGTTCATCTATCACATCGAGGCCGCTGAGCACGAGCCTCCGATCCGCGCCGCCTTTGAGCAGCAATACGGTCTGATGGAGCGCCGCCTGGCCAACATCATCACCACGCCGGGGATGGCGGTCACGGTCTTCTGCGCCGTGGGTCTCCTGCTCGGCAATCCCGCCTGGCTCAAACAGGGGTGGATGCACGCCAAGCTGGCTTTCGTCTTGGGGCTGCTTGCTTACCACTGGCTTTGCTACCGGCTGATGGGGCAGCTCAGCCGGCAGGAGTGCGGCTGGAGCGGCCGTCAACTGCGGGCGCTCAACGAACTACCCACCCTGTTGTTGGTGATCGTGGTGCTGCTGGTTGTGTTCAAACAGCAATTCCCGACCGGTGCAGCCACCTGGCTGACCGCCGGCCTGGTTGTTTTCATGGCAGGGTCCATACAGTTCTATGCCCGTTGGCGCCGTCTGCGTGCTGAGCGGGAGGCAAGCCATGCGGCATAAGCCCAGCGACCCCCATCCCCTGGTTGATGTTCTGGCCCAGGTGGATTCAGGCAGCTGTCCGCATCAGCTGAATTTTCACTGCCACAGCCTCTGGAGTGATGGGAGCCTCTCGGCTGAGGCCATTGCTGATCAAGCCGTTGAGCTGGGGCTGCAGCATTTCGCTGTCACCGACCACCACAGCATCGGCGCCCATGGCGGTGTTGCTGCCCGCCTGCAGCAGTTGCAGCAGCAGGGGATGACGGTGCCAACGCTATGGACAGGCACTGAGATCAGTTGCGTGCTCGAGACCTGCCTGGTTCATGTGCTGGCCCTGGGCTACGAGCCTGATGACACTGCGATCCAGCCGTACCTGCAGGGCGACACAGTCATCGGTGACCACCTCGAAGCCGCAGAGGTGGTCAAGGCCATTCATGCCGCCAACGGTTTGGCGGTCCTGGCCCACCCCGCTCGCTATCGCATCAGCTTCATTCCGTTGATGCGATCTGCCGCGGCCCTGGGCTTCGATGGGGCCGAATGCTGGTACGACTACGAAATGCTGCCGAGCTGGCGGCCGAGCCCCTTGATCTGTGAGCGAGTGGCAGCCCTGGCCGATGAACTCAACCTTTTGCAGACATGTGGGACTGATTCCCACGGGTTCAGCCTGAAGGGCCGCTAGGTTCTCTGCACTCCTATCGGCTGCCATGGGTCTCTTTGATCGATTCCGCCGTAAGCCCGGCGAAGAAGACAACACGGAAAAGAGCTTTTTCCTCGAACCTGATAAAGCCAGCAGCCTGGGGGACGTGGACTTCATGCGCCGCTCCAACAGCATCCGGCGCACGTTCCCCGGAACGGCTGACAACCCCGGCACCAAGGAGCGCATCGAGGAAGTGGCCTCGATGGAAAATCGTCTGCAGCGCGTCTCCGATGGCCTGCCGGAATCACAGGCTCCCGATCCAGCCGCCATGCGCATCGACCCGGGTGTTCCCAAGCCGGTGAAGAAGACCTTTGCTCAGACCATGACGCAGGAGGAACTGCAGAACCGCATCAAGGGCACTGCAGTGACGGGTACCAACGTGCCTGGGACGGCTTCCAAGGGTGATGTCAAGGCACCATCGGCCCCTGCAGCGCCTGAGCCCAAGCCTGTCAGTGGCGCTCCATCGGCCAAGCCCGGATCGATTGATCCTTTCAAGGACATGCTGCGTGACCTGCGCTGAGGTTTACCGCTCCTCACCTCCCCAGCCCTGCTCGATCTGCCCCTCACTGCTGATCACCAGATCCCTGAGGTGATCCAATTGACCGTCATCAGGGGAGGTCCACAAGCCCCGGTGGTGGGCCTCCAACAGTCGTTCTGCCATGTCACGCAGTGCCCATGGGTTGTGCTGCCTGAGGAAGCTCTCGAGCTTCGGGTTCTGTAACCACGTGCTGCAGATCGCGCTGTAGGACCAGTCCGGCACCAGGTCGGTGCAGGCGTCATAGGCGAAGAGGTAATCGAGGCTGGCAGCCAACTCAAATCCGCCTTTATATCCATGCCGTTGCATCCCCTCGATCCAGCGGGGATTCAGCATGCGGCTGCGAATCACGCGATCAAGCTCAAGGGATAAGGGCCTGGGGCGCGGTCGCTCCGGCCTTGAGTGGTCGCCATGCCACAGGGCGGGCCTGCTGCCGCTGAGGCGCTGCACAGCGGCGCTGAGCCCGCCTTGGAACTGGTAGTAATCGTCTGAATCCAGCAGGTCATGCTCCCGGTTGTCCTGGTTGTGGAGCACAAGTTGAACCTGCTTGAGCCGTTGCTCAATGCCGGAGCGATCGCTGATGCCCTCAGGCCCCTGGTCGTAGTTCCACTGACTCCAGTTCAAAAAGGCCTCGGCCAGATCATCAGCGCTCTCCCACTGGCCACTGTCAATCAGACCCTGAAGACCCGCGCCATAGGCCCCAGGCGCTGAGCCATACACCGAGCACCAGCGCTGCTCAGCGGGTGTGTGACCACCCACCAGTTCAGCAGCCTGGTTCAACCAGGTGATGAGTTGGGGAAAGGCGTCACGGAAAAAGCCAGAGATCCTGACAGTCACCCGCACGCGGGGCCGACCCAGAGCGCCCACTGGAATCAGTTCCAGGCCGGCCATGCGCCGGCTCGGGCCGTCCCAACGGGGGCGAACCCCCATCAGGGCCAGCACCTGGGCCACGTCATCGCCACCGCTGCGCATCGTGCTGGTGCCCCAGATCGAGAGGGCCAGATGCTGGAGATGCTCTCCCTCTGCCTGCAGATGCTGATCCAGCAGGGCTTCTGCAGCGCGGCGACCAAGATCCCAGGCCGCCTCGGTTGGCACGGAGCGCAGATCAACAGCGTAGAAGTTGCGCCCTGTGGGCAGCACATCAGGGCGACCGCGGGTTGGGGCACCGGATGGTCCTGCCTCCACCCGCTCACCACGCAACGCGGCCATCAGGTTGTGGCGTTCAGCCGCAGCGCAGGCCACCAGACGGGGTTCAAGCTGCGCGCGGATGCGTTCCATTTCGCTTTTGCTGCTCGGCCCTGGTGGCCGCTGCTCGGGGTCAGCCAGCAGTGAGGCAGCAAGCTTTTCAAGAGCTGTGATGCCATCGCCAACCAACCGGAGCGTGGTGTTCTCCGGCGCCAGTGTCTGAAGCATGGCGAGGTCCTCAGCCGTCAGGGCCTCAGACTCCTGAGCCACCCAGGGATCAAAACTCAGCCGCAGATCCTCGGCCAGGGCCCTCGTCAGACCGAGGCGCTGCCCGCCAGGGGCCCGTGCGAGGGCCAACAGCAGCTCCTGGAAAGCACCCGGCTGGGGTGCTTGTCCATAGATGTGCAGACCGGTGCGGATCTGGGCCTCCTTGAGTTCGCAGAGGTAGCCATCCACGCCATCGAGCTGCTCCAGCAGCGTCTCGCCGCCACAGGGCAATTCCAGTGCTTTGAGCTCGACTTTCAGCCGTTGCTCGAGCAACGGCGTCCGCTCACTGCCCAGTTGCTGCGCTTCCCAGTACTCATCCAGCAGTCCCTCCAGTTCAGCCAGGGGGCCGTAGAGCCCTGCCCGTCCCAGTGGTGGCGTGAGGTGATCAAGGATCAGCGCCTGGCTGCGGCGTTTGGCCTGGGACCCTTCTCCGGGGTCATTGACGATGAATGGGTAGAGGTGGGGCAAGGGTCCGAGGGCCAGCTGGGGATAGCAGCCGCTGGACTGGCCAATGCCCTTACCAGGGAGCCACTCGAGGTTTCCATGTTTGCCCAGGTGCAACAACACATCAGCCCTGAAGCTGGTTCTCAGCCAGAGGTAGTGGGCCAGATACGCGTGGGTGGGCGGTAGATCCGGGCTGTGATAGCTCAGGCTTGGATCACGGTCATAGCCCCGTGATGGCTGCAACATGATCACCACCGAGCCGTAACGAACACCGGCGATGGGAAAGCCTGCGGCTTCCAGGCTGGGGTCCTGCTCAGGCGTTCCCCAGCGCTCTTCCAGCCGCTCGCGCGCGGAGGGCTCGAGCTCGTCCCACCAATGGCGATAGGCCTCAAGGCTGAGGTGGCTGCAGGCAGAGAGATGCCAACTTTCAGCGTCGGGCGTGCGTCCTGCTGTCAGGGCGCTGATCAGCGCTTGAGACGTCCCCGGCAGCTCACAACCGCCCAGGTCGTAGCCCTCAGCCTCGAGCCAATGCAGCAGTTGAACAGCACTGGCTGGCGTGTCGAGGCCGACGCCATTGGCCAGCCTGGAATTGCGCGTCGGGTAATTCGCCAGCACCACGGCCACCCGTTTGGCCGCTGCATCCAGGCTGCGCAGATGGATCCAACGGGCGGTGAGTTCAGCGCACCAGTCCAGGGCTTCCGCATCGGGCTCATAGCTCTGGATGGCGCATTGCAGCTGCGGATCGGCACGACGCAGTTCCTTGAAACTGCCGATGCGGGTGCCAAGACGACCGTCCAGCTCTGGCAGAGCCACCTGCATGCTCAGATCAAGGGGTGAGAGCCCGACGCTGCTTTGCTCCCATCGCTGCCTGGGGCCTGTGCTGCTGAGCAGCTGCAGCACAGGGACTGCCAGCTCACGCCAGAGCGGGGCGCCATCGCCGGCTTGATCAGCCTGGACTGAGGCAAAACCTGTGCCGCAGAGCACGGCCTGAACCTGTTCACGCTGCAGCAGGCGCGCAACGGCCTGCTGAATCGCCCGGTCCCTAAGACCGCTGACCAGCAGCAGACGCGGGCAGAGTCCCTGACGCCGCAACGCGTCCAGTGTGGCGTCGGCGAGATCGAGATCCGCGCTGCTCAGCAGCGCCCGGTAGAGGATGACCCCGACGCGGGGGCCTGCGTCCTGCCGCCAGTCATGGGCCTGGGGATCCTGCAAAGGCTGGACCTCGGGGGCAGCCGGCGACGCACCGGCCATCCAGCTGCGGCACCAGTTCAGCACTTGGTCCATGTTCTCGGGACCGCCCTCTTGCAGGCAGCGCCCAAGAGCCAGAGCAATGGAAGGATCAATGGAGCTGAGCGACGCCAGCTCCATTGCACCGTCGCTGGTCCCGGCCATGACCACCAGGGTTCGGCCTTGGGCTGCTGAACTCCATGCCCTCAGCTGCTCAAGTCCGTAGCTCCAGTGACCGCGACCACCCAGCAGCCTGACCAGAACAAGGGCGGTGCCACCGAGGCTGCTGCGCAGGTAGTGATCAACCGCGGCGGGGTGCTGAAGGCTGGCGAGATTCAGTCCCCGCATCGGCGGATCTGCCTCAGCACCAAGGCGTTCGGAGAGAAGTTTGAGATCGCTGTCTGCACTGGTGAGCAGCAGCAATGGCGCCGACCGCTGCTCCACCAGCAGGACATCATCATCTCGGGGATCGCCCGGAAGCGCGGCCAGCCTGTGCATCGAACCATCCTGCTGCAGCAGGGGATGAGAAGATCCACCCTGGTCAGCCCAGCCCTATGCCTCGCTTTCTGCCCTACGCCTGGTTCGGTGGTCAGTGCGTGCCTTTCGCTGAAGCGACCCTCTCGATCGCGACGCACGCCCTGCACTACGGCACAGCGGCTTTCGGGGGCATGCGAGCCCTGCCCAACCCGCAAGATCCAGCTGAGATTCTCCTGTTTCGGGCAGATCGCCACGCCAGACGCCTGAGTCAGAGCGCCCACCTGCTGCTGACGGAGCTGGCCCCTGAAACGATCCTTGAGGCCGTCAGGACCTTCCTGAAGGCCAACCGTCCCAGCTGCCCGATCTACCTGAGGCCGTTCGTCTACACATCAGATCTGGGCATCGCCCCGAGATTGCATGACATCGAAACTGACTTTTTGATTTATGGCCTGGAGCTCGGGGATTACCTCTCACCAGATGGGGTGAGTTGCCGCATCAGTTCCTGGACCCGTCAGGAAGATCGTTCCCTGCCGCTGCGAGGAAAAATCAGCGGCGCGTACATCACCAGCTCCCTGGCCAAGACAGAAGCGGTCAAGAGTGGTTTTGATGAGGCGTTGCTGCTCAACACCCGCGGCAAGGTGAGTGAGGCCAGCGGCATGAACCTGTTCATCATCCGCGACGGTGTGCTCTTCACCCCAGGGGTGGACCAGGACATCCTCGAGGGCATCACCCGCGCCAGCGTGATCGAACTGGCCCGTCACATGGGCTACACGGTGGTGGAGAGGCCGATTGATAAGAGCGAACTGTTCATTGCCGATGAGGTCTTCCTGACCGGCACTGCCGCCAAGATCACACCGATCAGACGGGTGGAATGCACCGATCTGGGCGGTGAGAGACCGATCATGAATGCCTTGCGTGAGCAACTGACCGCCATCACCGAGGGGCGAGACCCTAACTTTGAGGGGTGGGTGACTCGGGTGCGGCTGGACGGATGAGCAGGTTCCTTGAACGGCTGCACGCATCGGAGCGGCCGGTGCTGGTGTTTGACGGTGCCACGGGCACGTCGCTTCAGCAGATGGACTTGGGTCCAGACGATTTCGGTGGCGCCGCTCTGGAAGGCTGCAACGAGAATCTTGTCGTCACAAGGCCTGATGCGGTGCAGGAGGTGCATCGCCAGTTTCTTGAGGCCGGTTGCGATGTGATCGAGACCGACACCTTTGGTGCGTCGTCGCTGGTGTTGGCCGAATACGACCTGCAGAACGAAGCATTCGACCTCAACGTCAGAGCGGCTCGCCTGGCCAGGGAGATGGCTGACCGCTACAGCACGCCCGAAAAGCCGCGGTTTGTCGCTGGGTCCATGGGGCCCACAACAAAGCTGCCGACGCTTGGGCATGTCGGCTTTGATGAAATGCGCGATTCCTTCACCGAACAAGCCAAAGGCTTGCTCGCAGGTGATGTGGACCTGTTCATCATCGAGACCTGTCAGGACGTGCTGCAGATCAAGGCGGCGCTATTAGGCATTGAAGCGGCTTTTGAACAATGTGGTGAACGGCGCCCCTTGATGGTGAGCGTCACGATGGAAACCACCGGCACGATGCTGGTGGGCTCAGATATCGCTGCGGTCGTCTCGATTCTTGAGCCGTTTCCCATTGACGTGCTGGGCCTCAACTGCGCCACCGGTCCTGAGCAGATGAAGGAGCACATCCGCTATCTCAGTGACCATGCCCCGTTTGTGGTCAGCTGCATTCCCAATGCAGGTCTGCCGGAGAACGTCGGCGGGGTGGCCCACTACCGGCTCACGCCCGTGGAGATGAAAATGGCCATGCACCATTTCATTGAAGATCTCGGCGTGCAGGTCATCGGTGGATGCTGCGGTACTACCCCGGCTCACATCGCCGCTCTCGTGGAGCTCTCCGCTGAGATGACCCCGGCTGAACGCCCGGTCCGGACACCGGAGCTCAAGCAGAGCCGGCCCCTGCTTGGAGCCGAGGCAGGTGTGTCATCGATCTATGGCACGACGCCTTACCTGCAGGACAACTCATTCCTGATCATTGGCGAGCGTCTCAACGCAAGTGGCTCCCGCAAAGTGCGTGATCTGCTCAATGAGGAGGACTGGGACGGACTCGTGGCGGTGGCCCGCGGCCAGGTCAAGGAAAACGCCCATGTGCTCGACGTCAACGTCGACTACGTAGGACGCGATGGTGAGCGGGACATGCACCAGCTGGTGAGCCGTCTGGTCACCAATGTCAACCTGCCGTTGATGCTTGATTCGACGGAGTGGCAAAAAATGGAAGCCGGCCTCAAGGTGGCTGGGGGCAAGTGTTTGCTGAACTCCACCAACTATGAGGACGGAGACGAGCGGTTTTTCAAGGTGCTGGAGCTCGCACGCGCCTACGGCGCTGGAGTGGTCGTTGGCACGATTGATGAGGACGGCATGGCGCGCACTGCTGAGCGCAAGTTTGCGATCGCCCAACGTGCTTACCGTGACGCGCTGGAATTCGGCATTCCGGCCCATGAGATCTTTTACGACCCCCTGGCCCTGCCGATCTCAACAGGCATCGAAGAGGACCGGCGCAATGGTTGCGAGACCATCGAATCGATCCGGCGCATCACCGCCGATCTACCTGGCGTTCATGTGCTGCTTGGAGTCAGCAACATCAGTTTTGGCTTGTCCCCAGCGGCAAGGATCACGCTGAACTCCGTCTTCCTGCATGACTGCTGTGAAGCCGGCATGGATGCAGCCATCGTCAGTCCGGCCAAGATTCTGCCGCTGATGAAGATCAGTGATGAGCACCAGCAGATCTGCCGTGATCTCATCAACGACAAGCGTCGCTTTGACGGTGATGTTTGCATTTATGACCCACTCACAGAGCTGACCAAGCTGTTTGAGGGCGTCTCCACGAAGGATGCGCGCGCCTCAGGGCCTTCGCTTGCCGACCTCCCGGTGGAGGAGAGACTCAAGCAGCACATCATTGACGGGGAACGCATCGGCCTGGAGCCTGCGCTGGAGGAAGGCTTGAGCCAGTACAAGCCGCTGGAGATCGTCAATACCTTCTTGCTTGATGGCATGAAAGTGGTTGGTGAGCTGTTCGGCTCCGGTCAGATGCAACTGCCTTTTGTGCTGCAAAGCGCTGAAACGATGAAGAGTGCGGTGGCTTATCTCGAACCCCACATGGAGAAAACAGAGGGTGAGTCGTCAGCCAAGGCGAAGTTTCTGATCGCCACCGTCAAAGGAGATGTTCATGACATCGGTAAAAATCTGGTCGACATCATTCTGACCAACAACGGTTACGAGGTGGTCAACCTGGGGATCAAGCAATCCGTTGACGCCATCATCGAAGCTCAGCAAACACACCAGGCTGATTGCATTGCCATGAGTGGATTGCTGGTGAAATCGACGGCATTCATGAAGGACAACCTGCAGTCCTTCAACGATGCCGGGATCTCCGTTCCGGTGATTCTTGGAGGAGCAGCACTCACACCAAGGTTTGTGAACAAGGACTGCCGTGAGGTTTACAACGGTCAAGTGATCTATGGACGCGATGCCTTTGCTGATCTGCGCTTCATGGATGCACTGGTTGAAGCGAAGCGCGAGGGGGAATGGGACAACACCAAGGGTTTCCTCGGCACCATTCCCGATGGTCTCGGTCTCAATGGCGACAGTGGTGTCGATGAACCGAAACCGGCTGAGGTGGAGAGCACCGGTGAGCCAGAGCAGCCTGCTGCTCCTGTCAGCCGTGAACGCTCGGAGGCCGTTGCCGAAGAACCGGCACTGGAGCCTCCTTTCTGGGGCACGCGGGTGTTGGACGAAACAGCCATCGATCTGGAGGAGGTCTTTGCATACCTCGATCGCAATGCCCTCTTTGCCGGCCAGTGGCAGATGCGCAAGAGCAAGGATCAGAGCCGCGAGGCGTATGAGCAGGACCTGATTGACAAGGCTGAACCCGTTCTGCAGCAGTGGATGACGCGTGTGCGTCAAGAGGGCTTGCTCACACCACGGGTTGCCTACGGCTACTTCCCCTGTGGGCGGGATGGCAATGCCGTGGTGGTCTTTGATCCTGAGGAGCGCAGCAAGGAGCTTGGTCGCTTTGAATTGCCGCGGCAGCGCTCAGGCAATCGCTATTGCATCGCTGATTTCTACCGGGATCTCACAGCAGAGGGAGGCCCGAGCGATGTGATCCCCATGCAAGCGGTGACCATGGGTGAGATCGCCACCACCACAGCCAAGGAGCTTTTTGCGGCCGATCGCTACAGCGATTACCTCTACTTCCACGGTCTTGGGGTGCAGATGGCCGAAGCCTTGGCGGAATGGACCCATGCCCGCATTCGCAGCGAGTTGGGCTTTGCCGCTGATGAGCCGCAGGCCCTCAGAGATGTGCTGGCCCAGCGTTACCGCGGCAGTCGCTACTCCTTTGGCTACCCGGCCTGCCCGAATGTGGCTGACTCGAGGCCTCAGCTGGACTGGCTCGAAGCGGAACGCATCGGGCTGCGGATGGATGAGAGTGATCAGCTCGATCCAGAGCAGAGCACCACGGCACTGGTCGCGCTTCACACCAAAGCCCGTTACTTCAGCGCCTAGTCAGAGGCGGCCGTGGCAGCCTATGGCCGCTTTGACAGAACAACCATGGCGATCGCCGGTCCCGGTGGCGTTGATGAAGCCATCGCATCAGGTGTGGATCTCGACGGCACACCCATCCCTGAAGCGATGCTCAGCCTCTACAACGAGGTGATGGAGCTTGAGAGCAAGCGAGCTCGCAGCGGGGTGAAGAAGTCGATGCGCAACCGGATCGTCAAAACGGGCGCCAAGCATTTCGATCAGCAGACGTTGAACCAGCGCCTGATCGATGCGGGCTGGGACGGGCTCAAAGAGAAGGAGATTGCCTTCTTCTTCAGCTGAGGCTCACTCGCTAACGCGGCCTTCGAGGGTGTCGATGATCTCCTGCTGAAACGCGTCGAGGGCGCCGGAGTCGGAGAGATCAACACCCTCGCCGGCGGCGTTCTGCGTCAGGTCTTGAAAGTGGAAGGCGCCTTCGCCATTGGCAAGGAACTCCATGGCGGAGGTTTCGCCACTCTCGGTGAAGGCATCCACCAGAGCATGGAATGCCGCATCTTCGGTGAAATCCCAGCTCATCAGGTCAGCGCGCGTCGTTTCAGGAGGAACATGCCGCCCAAGTGGGCGATCACTCCAAGACCCATAGCGCCTACCCCCCCGATTTCGTCAAGCCATCTGGCGCAGATGGGCTACGGATGGAGACACTGGTAACAAATCAGTGCAGCCATGGAATCCACCGTCAGCCCGGATCTCAACGTGCTCGGCACCCCCCTGCAGCGCTGCGGTTGTGAACCGATGACCGGTTGGTATCGCGACGGTTTCTGCCGCACCGATGACGCCGATCGAGGCAGCCATACGGTCTGCTGCGTCGTTTCAGAATCATTTCTGAGCTACAGCAAGGCCCAGGGCAATGACCTGAGCACACCGATGCCCCAGTTCCAGTTCCCCGGACTCAAGCCCGGCGATCACTGGTGTGTGTGTGCGGCCCGTTGGCTCGAGGCCCATGCCGATGGCATGGCTCCTCCCGTCATTCTGGAGCGCTGTGAGCAGCGGGCACTCAAGGTGGTGCCGCTTGAACTGCTCAAATCGATGGCCTCACCAGGGGATAGTGCTGCCATCCCAGGCCAGGAAGCGACCTGAATCGTCAGATCCCTGCGTCGCCAGCACATCCAGCAGATGGCCAGCCGCCCGCTCTGCGCTGAACAGTTTTTCAGGGGGCACACCTCGCCTGAAGGGTTCCGATAAGGCCGTGGCGGTGGTGCCGGGGTGGAGCAAGGTCACACACACCGATGGCAGGCGCCGTTGCCACTCGACAGCCAGGGTGCGGAGCAGCTGATTTTGTGCCGCCTTGGCGGCCCGGTAGCCGTACCAGCCACCCAGGCGGTTGTCTCCAATGCTGCCGACGCGGGCCGAAAGGCTCGCGAACCAGGCGCTCTGGCCATGGCCAAGAGCTGATTCCACCGCGCGGGCCAGAAGGATCGCCCCGTAGGCGTTGATGCTGAAGGCTTGCTCCAACCCGGCACGTTCAACGCGCGAGAGGCGTTTTTCAGGGCCGCGCTGCCCATCGTGCAGCCAGCCAGCGGTGTTGAGCACCAGCCGCAGGGGTGGCTTGCCGCGAAGCACCTCGCCGAGCTGATCGAGGTCGGTGTCGCAGGTCAGATCAAGGCGAGGGGTGCTGCGGCGGCCAAGCCAGAGCAGCTCCAGCTGTGGCTGTCGCTGCCGCAGTGCCTCCACCAAGGCGGTGCCGATGCCGCCTTGACCGACCACCAGCGCGGTTCCCTGCAGGCTTTCCCAGCTCGGTGCCGTGCTCATGGGCGAATGGAACGCTTTGTCGCATGATGGCGGGCGTCTCGCCGCTTCCGGTTGGTTCGCGACATTGCCGTCCTTGGTGGGGGAGCGTGGGGTTCAACACTGACGGCCCTGCTTGGGGCCCAGGGCCACCGGCTGAGGACCTGGAGACGCCGTGATGGTGACGCTGCACTGGAGCGGCTCCAGGACGCTGATCTGCTGGTTTCAGCGGTGGCCCTGGTGGGGGTGGCGCCTCTGGCGAGCCGGATCAGCCCATGGTCAGCACGGCCTGTGTTGAGCTGCTCGAAAGGGCTTGATCCGAGAACGGGAGCCACCGCCAGCGGTCTCTGGCATCGGGCCTGCCCAAGCTGGCCGGTGCTGGTGCTCAGCGGCCCGAATCTGGCGGCAGAACTGCAGCAGGGACTGCCGGCGGCGAGTGTGCTGGCTGGCGAGGATGAGGCCCTTTCAAGGCAGTTGCAGCAGGACCTCAGCAGTGAACAACTGCGGCTTTATCGCAACAGCGATCCCCGCGGCACGGAACTGGCGGGCGGCCTCAAGAATGTGATGGCGATTGCCGCCGGCATTTGCGATGGCCTCGCCCTGGGAGCCAACGCGCGGGCGTCGCTGCTCACCAGGGCCCTGGCGGAGATGGCGCTGGTGATCGAGCAGCTCGGCGGCCGCGCCGAAACGCTCTATGGCCTTGCTGGTGTTGGCGATCTCATGGCGACGGCCACAAGCCCCCTGAGCCGGAATTACCGCTATGGGCATCACCTTGCCGCCGGCCAAAGCAGCGATGCAGCGCTTTTGAGCGTGGGTGCCACCGTGGAGGGTCTGCCCACCTGCGAAGCGCTCTGCGCTCTGGCCGCTGAGCACAACTGGCAGTTGCCGATTGCCACCAACGTGCTCAGCCTGATCCGCGGCGAGCTGGAACCAGCTGCGGCCCTGCAGCAGCTGATGCGGCGCGATCTGCGGCGCGAATGAGGAGCTCTGACGACAGCGGAATCAGACTGGCAGCGGTGGATGCCTTCACCACCACTCCCCTGACCGGCAATGGGGCCGGCGTGGTCCTGCTGGAGCAACCGGCCGATGAGCACTGGATGCAACATCTGGCAGCGGAGTTGAACCAATCTGAAACGGCATTTCTCTGGGTCGATGGCCCCACCTGGCGGTTGCGCTGGTTCACGCCGTCCTGTGAAGTGCAGCTCTGCGGCCACGCCACCCTCGCAGCAGCCGTCGCGCTGCAGCACTGGGGCAAGCTCGCTGCAGGCCACACCAGCAGCTTCCGCACACGCAGCGGCAGCCTGCCGGTGACCCTGCTCGGGCCCGGGGAGGCGAGTGTGGAGCTCCCCGGTGGGGAGCTCGTGATCCGCCAACAGGAGGATTGGATGAGCCGCGCCGCCGGTGTGGATCCGCTGCGGTGCTGGACCTCTGAGCTGGGGTATGGGGTTCTGCTGCTGCCACCAGCAGCCTCTCTCGAGTCTCTGGACCCTGACCACAGCGGCTGGGCGGCTGGCGCGGAAGTGGGCTGGGTGGTGATGCAGGCCGGATCTGGCGCCATTGATTACCGCCTGCGCTTCTTTGCCCCTGGACTTGGGCTGAGGGAAGACCCTGTGACCGGCTCGGCCCATGCCCTGGTGGCGCCATGGTGGTGCCGCGAGCTGGGTCAAGCGTCGGTTCACGGCTGGCAGCCCTCGCACCGTCCAGGGGGGCTGTGGGCGACACCGCAAACCTCGGGCATGATCCGTCTGCAGGGTTCCGCTGTGGTCCTCTGGGACGGGCGGTTGCTGCAGCAACCGGTCTGCACCACACCCGAATCATGGCGCCGCTGCAGCAACGACTAGGACCACTGCTCCGCCGCTGCTGCGCCCAGCTGCCTGAACTGCTGCTGATCGCCTCGCCCCTGGCCCTCAGCGCCGTGATGTTGAGCCTGATGGCACCGGCTCTGAGACCGGCCAGGCAAGTCCAACCGGATGCCCCGGTGGTGGACGAGCTCCTGGCTGAAACAGCGGCTGCCCCAGCGCCATCAACGGCGCCACCTGATCTGGCGATACCGCTGAGGCGAAGCCCTGAGCCGGCCATTGAAATCCGCGTGCTACTGCAGCAGGACGGTTTAACGCTGGTCTCCAGCAGCGGCGGTGGCGTGCCGCTGCAGTTCAATGACGGCAGACCATGGAAGATTCCTGGGCCAAAGGAGCCGCTCAGCTGCCGCGATGGTGCCCTCAATCTTGCTGAGGTGTCCGGACCGGGCGAGCTCTGGCTGCAGCCTCGGCCCGGCTTGGCTGTGGTCGTCGGCGCCAACCGTTATCGCGGTCGCCTGCGGCTGATCTGCAGGAACCAACAGCTGCACGTGATCAACCACATCCCCCTGGAGGACTACATCGCCTCTGTGGTGGGAGCCGAAATGCCCTCCCATTGGCCTGAGCAAGCCCTGCAGGCCCAGGCCATCGCTGCCCGCTCGTATGCCATGGCCCACCTGGCCCGACCGGCAGATCGCCACTGGAACCTGGGCGACACCACCCGCTGGCAGGCTTATCACGGTCTTGGCAGCGAAAGCACCCGGGGGCGTCAGGCGGCACAAGCCACACGGGGCTTGATCCTCAGTGTCGATGGCGGAATCGTTGAAAGCCTCTATGCCGCGACACGCCAGCTCACCGTTGAAGCCCACGGGCGGCTTGGGGCGAGCATGAGCCAGCACGGTGCCCGTGAACTGGCCGAGAAGGGGTATCGCTACAGCCAGATCTTGGCGACCTATTACCCGGGTGCGAGTCTGTCCCGGCTGGAGCGCCGCTGACGCAATGGAATGCCTGCCCCAGAGGTCCCTGAGCGTGCAGCAAACAGCTCTGGCGAGTGGTGCTCTGGTGCCGCTGCAGACCGATGTTCTGCAGCTGCCTGCTGCAGAACCCTTTGTGATTCGGCGACTGCTCAGCGCTACACCCAAACACCTGCGGCGGGCCGGCCCCAAACCCAACCCTTTTCGTCCCTGGGATCCTCGTCTGGAGGTTTGCAGGTTTGATGAGCATGTGGTTCTGCTCAACAAATATCCGGTTCAACCTGGACACCTGTTGCTGATTACGCAGACATGGCAACCGCAGAATGGCTGGCTGACCCTGGCTGATTTTGAAGCCCTCGCGCGCCTCTGGCGGGAGCAGAGGGGCTTGTGGTTTTTCAACAGCAGCCCTGAAGCCGGAGCCAGCCAGCCCCATCGCCACCTGCAGTTGCTGCCCAGGTCTGCTGAGGAACTTACCTGCCCGATGGAAGAGGTGTACCGCAGGCACTTGTCAGGGGAAGCAGGTGAGGCGCTCTGGCAGCAGAAGCTTTGCAGCCGGCAGCTTGAAGATGGCGAGGGCTGCAGCGGCGCCATGTTGCTCCGCACATACCAGGAGATGGCCGATGCGGTGGGTCTGGGGGACACTGCTGCGCAAACAAAACCAACTCGCCCCTACAACCTTCTGATCGCCAGGGACTGGATGGTGATGGTGCCCAGAAAGCAGGAGGCGCACGCGGGATTCAGCGTCAATGCCCTGGGCTTTGCCGGTTATTTGCTCGCCACCAGTGAGGCACAACTGCCATGGCTGCAGTCCCACGGCCCCAGCCATTTGCTGGATCAGGTCTGCGGCTGATGCCCTCAGGACGAGGCGTTGCCGTCGCGCTGCATCTGGCTTTCAAGGGTGCCGATGGCGGCATTGACCGCGGAGAGCTGGCGCTCGACCGCATCACGCCAGCCTTTGAGCATCTGCAATTTGCGGCGCTGGTGGCGTGCGCGGGATTCATCCGAAAAGGGATCGGACATGCAGCAACCAGACAGGGGAAACATGGGAAAATGGTGCGCGACGCGCTCGTTCTAGCTCGCGGCACGTCGCATCTGTTGTCTCGCGCCCTGGCCCTGTGACTCGCGCAGCTCGCAAGGCCCCCTCTGGGTTTCATTTCTCTCTAGGGAGAAGAAAATCTGCAGAGACACCACCGGAGTCTCAAGCGCGACGCATGGTGAGAGCAGTCAGCCTCGTGAGTCCCATGCGCCCCCTCTGCCTGGCCGCAGCCGCCGTTGTTCTTGGAGCTGCACCGGCCGCCTGGGCTGATGTGGCCTTGATGGCCGGTCAACGCGCGATCCCCCTCAAGGGTCAGTTCAATGCCGTTCCGGTGCTGCACTCCAACCAGCCGGAGGAGGTCGTGGGGCCTGGGATCCTGGTCAGCACAGCGCCAGGTTCAGCCAAGGCGGAGACCGGTGAGGTGCTGCGCAACGCCGAGTACACCTTCAACGGCGATTTCGGCATTCATGCCCATCACAAGTACTACCCCAAGGACAGGGCACGACTGGGCTCTGCCCGTCAACGGGGAACCCTGACCATTGCCGCCATCGCCATCAATCCAGGCAATGAGGATGTGGAGTTGAGCTTGGATCGTGGTTCGGTTCAAAACAGCTTTCAGGCGCCTTACAAAGCCAACGGCCTGATGGGGGTCAAGGCGCAGGGCCATCGCCCCTGGAATGCAGGCCCCGGGGATGCCACCTCGGTGCAGATGTTGCGGGGCAACCTGGATCGCGATCTGCCCGAGCGCGTGGTCATTCCGGCCAAAAGCCGCATTGTGCTGTTCTCCACGACCCTGCCAGCACGGGGCATCGCCAACGCCCTGATCAAAGGCCGCAGCAGCGGACCCTTTCAAATGGCGGTGGTTGCCGCGGAGGACCCACGCACGGACAGTGATCTGATGGCGGTCCTGGATTCAAACAAGCTTGCCGATGGTCGCGTCTACCTCGACAAGGTCGAGAAGATCGTCAGACGCGAGGTCTTCTCCCGCGTAGCCGGTGTGGCCATTGGCGATCGCTTCCAGGCCAATGTCGTTCACGACCTGCGCCACTTCCCCCTGCACGTTCCGCTCACCACCACCAGCCGCCATCACTTCGGCACCGGTGAGAACCAGGTCAACAGGCTTGCCAGCCGCATGCGTGATTCCTCCCTCGACAACGTGGGGACCTACGGGGTGCGATACGACATTGATCTCGATCTCAAGGGAGAGGGCATGCATCGCCTGATGCTCAGCCACCCCACCTTTGCGGGCAAGCAGTTCACCGCCTTCCGCGGAACCATCGGCATCAGCGAAGGCGATGCCTATGAAGAAGTTCATGTCGGCATGCGCTCCGGTCAGAGCCTGGAGCTCAAGACCCTGCACCTCGACGCTGAGCGTCCCCGCAAGGTGCGCGTGAGCCTGGTTTACCCGGCTGATGCAACACCTGGGCATCTCCTCAGTGTTGTTCCCGACAGCCAAGTGGCGTCGCTGCGCCAGAAGGAGAGCTTGATGGAAACGGCCCGGCAGACAGCTGCTGCAGCACCAATGGCCGTCACGGCTCCGCCAGCGCCCGGCGAGGCGCAACTCAAGACCAATCCGGTGGGAGCGCTGCAGAAGACAGCACCTCAAGTTGACAAGGAACAACCGGTCACAGCGCTCGCTGGCGAACCCCCAGCACCACCGGCGCTTGAGCCCAGCGCACCGCCCGTGCTGCCTCAGGGAGCCTGGCCACCAGGTGCACCTGCGATGGTGGACCCCACCCGCACGATCAAGTTGATGCGCAACTGGCTGACTCGATAGGCTCCGGCGCAGAGGTCGATTCTCTCTTGTCAGCAGAAAGCGAAACAAAGAGGGTCAGCCTGGAACTGCGCAAGGACACCATTCAGCGGCTTGATGAGCTGCGCAAGCAATGGTCACTGCGTAGCCGGGGACAGGCCATCCAACGGATGCTCGATACCGTTCTCAGTGACCTCGATGAGGAGCCTGACCTTGCTGCAGAGGATCAGGAGACGCAGCAGGAAGAGCATCTGCAAGGGGCCATCGTTCTGATCGGTGGCGATGACGCTCAAAGCGACGAACAAGAGGACCAAAGTGATCAACAGGCCCGTGGACTGGGCATCAACCTGCCGGGCTTTGTCTCCAGGCGCACCACCCAGCTGCGTCACAGCCTCAAAGAACCCAAGCTGAGTGAGGCTCAAGCCGGAGGCGAGCGCTTTGCGGTGATGGAGGAGGCCCAGCTCCATGATGCGGTCCGCGCCGTGCAGCAGCACTGGATGGCGCTGTATGGCAGTGAACCCAACAACGCTGTTCTGGAGGCGGCAGTGCACTGGCTCAGTCATGACATCTGGCCCAGTGCCGATGCCGCAGAGGGAAAACCCTTCACCTGGAATGCCCTGCAGCAAGTGATGTTGGGCTACGTCCCTGGCTGGGAGATCAGAGAAGCAAGTGTTGATCGGGTCATCGTGGCGGCGGGTGTGCTCGAAGATCCCTTCAGTGCCGCAGAACTGCCCGCAAGGGTGCCGTCACTTGTGGGTCGGATGGTGCAACGGCTGAGGCGACGGCGACGAGGTTCACCTTTCCTGGATTTGCAAAGCACGATGAGCACCCAGGGTTCGTTGAAACTGCTCGGGTTGCCGACGGCTGCGGGGCACAAGTTGACCTTGGTCGAAATCCGAGAGGCCTATCGCCAAAAAGCACTGGCCAGCCATCCGGATGCCGGGGGCAACGCTGATGACATGCGGCGCCTCAATGAGGCTTACCAGCTGCTCAAACAGCGTTACATTCGTCCCAGATGAGACCCAGGCCGCGTCCCGCGATTCATCTCATCAGGGACAGAAGAGATCAGCGCCTGGGCTGGGCCGGAATCATGGACATCACGCAGCCAGGACATCAGGCAGTCTTCACTGCGCACAACGACACACCGAATTGCATCTCACCCGTCACAGAAGAGACGCTCCAGGAGTCGCGATGCAAGCCCTATCCAATACAAGCAAGACAGGATTGCGCGAGCCCATGCGCTCAGGCTCGTGCTGAATTTGAGCCAGCTGAGCCCCAGGGCATTCGACACTTCGGGAATCTGGTTCATCCCAGGTGGGACGCAGGACGGGTCTCAGAAAGCGTCCAAGATATGACAAGCAATCAATTTCTAATGAAAAGATAAAAAAAGCGAAAACACGTCATTTCTGATTGATTCGCTCATGACCAGCTGACCAAGCATGCCAAACCAAATGGTAGAGATTTAGAAATCAGTCAACCCCTCGTCAGCCGGTCCAGGAGCTGTGTCCAGCCTTGATGGACATAACGACAACGCCATCACAGATGCACTGCCACAACAGGCTTTTGAACCATCTGATGAAGCTCGCCCATCTGTGTCAAACACAGGTACGCAACCTCAAAGAGCAGCGAGCAGGCATGAACGGACCTCAAGCCGGATCCCTGGCGCCTGATGTGTCTCAAACAGCTAGCTCAAGACACAGAAAGGGTCCAAAGAGGTGTCTTAGCTAATAAAAGTGAATCCCATTGCAAGGAATCAGGACTCAAGCTAGGTCTTGATGCAAGACCCACTCAACACAAAAGAGCCCCATCTGTATCAGATGGGGCTCTGTACGAGACCAGTAATGGGTCTTGATTGCGACGCGCGAATGATCAGGTGCTGGTCTGCATGCCCTGAATCAGGAAGTCGAAATACGGAGCTGCAATACGAATGTCATCCGGTGAGAGCAGGGCCAGCGATGCTTCTTTTAAGCAACGCATCGCCTCGACCATGCCAGGCATGGGCACACCCAGGCTGTTGTACATCTCACGAGCACCGACCAGACCGGTGCTTTCAATGAAGCTCGTGCTGCCAGCCAGAACGCCATAGGTCACCAGACGCAGGTACCAGCTGTAATCACGCAAACACTGGGCACGTTGCTTCTGGCCATAGGCGTTGCCACCAGGGGCGACGTATTCGGGTTTGCGGCTGAAGAGCTGCTTGGCGGATTCATCAACGATCTTGCGTTCGTTGTCCGTCAGCACTCTGGCCACTCGAATGCGACCACTGCCATCGCTGAGATAAGCCTGCATGGACTGCAGTTCCCCGCTGGACGGGTAACGCAGTTCATCGTCAGCTTGGAGGATCAGATCGCGTACAACGCTCACCGCGGCACCGGAGCTCGCCGTACTTTATCCAGATCGAACCCCACAACTGCTGAGCCAACGGGAATTGGCGTCAGCTGTAATGCCGATTGGTAGTGTCCGATGGTGAGTTTCAAACCAGGCCACCCGAACCTGCTGGAGGTTCAGATCCGCGATCTGAGCACCGATGGTGCCGGGATCGGTGAAAGTGACGGGCGCGTGGTGTTCGTTGAAGGTGCCCTGCCCGGCGAATGGGTTGAGGCCCGCATCACGGCAGGCAGCCGCGGACGCCTGCATGGGGAATTGCACGGCATCAAGCAGGAATCAAAAGAGCGACGCCACCCCCCCTGCATCCTCGCCAACGATTGCGGTGGTTGCAGCTTGCAGCACTGGAGCGATGGGGCCCAGGTCGCGTGGAAAGAGCAGCATCTGCAGCAACTGCTGCGGCGGATTGGCTCGCTTGAGCTCAATGTCGAGCCCATCGTTGCCTCCCCAGAACCGCTGGGGTACCGCAACCGGGCGATCATTCCGATCCAGAAGGGCGAGCAGGGGTTGCGCGCCGGGTTCTACAGACGGGGCAGCCACAGCGTGGTCAACATGAACCACTGCCCTGTGCTGGACCCAAGACTCGATGCCTTGATCGAGCCGATGAAGGCCGATCTCGCTGCAATGGACTGGCCGATTTATGACGAAACCGACCAGAGCGGACTGCTGCGCCATCTGGTGATGAGGATTGGTGCCAACAGTGGTGAGCTGCTGGCGGGACTGGTGGCGCGCCACGCGTCACTTCCTGGTGCTGAGGACCTGGCGCAGCAGTGGATGGAGCGTTGGCCCCAGCTTGTGGGCGTGGTGCTCAACCTGCAGCCCAAACCCACCAACACCCTGCTCGGACCAACTGAAGTGCTGCTGGCAGGCAGGCCCTGGCTGATGGAAAGCTTTGCCGGCAAACGCTTCCAGATTGCCCTGGACACGTTTTTTCAGGTGCATACCCATCAGGCGGAGCAACTGGTGGAGCGACTGCATCAGGTGCTTGATCTCAAAGCCGGTGAGGTGCTCGTGGACGGTTACTGCGGCATTGGCACGCTTGGCCTGCCACTGACCAAACCGGAGATGAGGCTGATTGGCATTGAGCTGCACCCATCCAGCATCGAACGGGCGCGCTGCAATGCCCTGCTCAACGGCATGGACAACGCCGAGTTCAAGGTGGGCTCCATGGAGCGCAGTCTTGAAGAGGTGCTGCCCTTCACCGATGCGCTGCTGCTGGATCCGCCACGCAAAGGCCTGAGTGAGAGGCTCTGTGATGCCATCGCAGCCGAACCGCCGGCGCGCATCGCCTACGTCAGTTGCAATCCCTCCACCTTGGCCCGCGATCTGGCGCGACTAACGGCCAAAGGCAGCTTGGAGCTCAGCAGCGTGCAACCGCTTGATTTCTTTCCCCAGACCACGCACACCGAGGCCATGGCTGTTCTGGTCAGACCCGGAGCTCAGCGTTGAACTGCCGCTGCAAGGCAGCACGCACCTTCTCGACCAGGGGCTCCACCTGCTCATCGCGCAACGTTGCCTTGGCATCGCGGAATCGCATGCGCACGGCCAGGCTGCACTGACCTGCAGGAATGGGGTCGCCGCTGTAGCGGTCGAGCAACTCCACGTGTTCCAACAAGGCACCACCTGCTTTGTTGATGGCCTGGAGCACGGCACCGGCTTCCACGGCATCGTCAACAACACAAGCGATGTCGCGCTCGCTCGCAGGAACCGTGGCGTAGGGCTTGAAGACCGGGGTCGAGCGATTGGGGCGTGCTGCTGCCGTCAGCACCGGCGCCATGGCCAGATCAAAGAGCAGACACCCGGCGGGCAGATCGTGGGCTTCTGCCACAGCGGGATGCAGCTCACCAAACACGCCGATCACCTTGCCCTCGAGAACCAATGACGCGGCTCGCCCAGGATGAAGTTGAGGGTGATCGCTGAGGCGACGGTCCTGCAGCCACAGACCGATCTCGGCCAAGGCCTGTTGCAGCAAGCCACGCCCCTGGTGGTAGTCCAGCTGGGAACTGTCTGGGCTCGCACTCCAGGACTCGCTGCGGCGCACACCAGCCAGGACTCCACACACACGCTCTTCTTCTGCGTAATCGCCCTCCAGCCGGGTGAACACCTTGCCGAATTCAAAGCCCCAGAACGCTGGCTGGGATGCCTGGAGATTGCGTTGTGCCGCTTGCAGCAGGCCAGTGCTCAGCTCGGTGCGCAAATGGCCGTAGTCGGCCAGCAGAGGATTGCTGAGCGCCACCTGGGTCCCATCGCCGTCAGCGTCTTTGGGGACCAAGGACAGGTGGCTGAGCTCCTGCAGGCCTCCGTGACGCAGGGCCGCACGCAGGCGTCGCACGAGCTGCTGCTGCAGCTCAAGCCCACCGGGCACAACAGGATCGGGTAGGTGGCTGCCGAAACGATCAAAGCCGATCAGGCGGCCGATCTCCTCGATCAGGTCCACCTCCCGCAGCAGGTCATGGCTCCTGGAGGGGGGAACCACCACCTGCCAACACTCCACTTGACCGTCTGCATCGAGGTCGGCCTCAACACGGCAACCAAGGCGTTGGAGGATCTCCGCGACGACGTCATCGGCGATAACGGACTCCTGCCCCTCGCTGTCCTGGATGGGGCCAAGCAAGCGATCAAGGGCGAGGCGGCGCAGCACCACGGGAGCCTGGTCAACGGCAGCACCTCCAGCACACCAGCGCCCCTCAACGCTGGCGCCGCAGAGCTCCTGGATCAACGCCACAGCCCGATCAGCCGCGCGCAACGTCAGGGCCTCAGGGACACCGCGCTCGAAGCGGGCACTGGATTCGCTGCGCAATCCAGCAGCACGGCTGCTGCGTCGAACGCGCGGTGGCGCAAAGACAGCGGCCTCAAGCAGCACGGTGGTGGTGCCTTCGCGCACCGAGCTGGTCTCACCACCCATCACACCAGCCAATGCGATGGGTTGGTCCGCATTGGTCACCAGGAGGTTGTCGCAACCGAGCTCACGCTGCTCACCATCGAGCAGCAACAAGGTCTCACCGGGGCGGGCAGCCCGAAGCGAAAAGGCTTGGGCCGCAGGCTGCTCAAGGCGGCTGCTGTCGTAAGCGTGCAGGGGTTGCCCGGTTTCCAGCATCACCAAATTGGTGATATCCACCAGGTTGTTGACGCTGCGCTGCCCGGCCGCATCAAGCCGCTGTTGCAACCACTGCGGCGAAGGCCCAACCGTGACCCCGCTGAGTGCGGTGAGCGAAAAGATGCGGCTGTTCTCCAGCAGGCCCGCATCATCAAGCGGCTCGGCAGGAGCCAACGCATGGACTGGTGGCGCCTGGAGTTCGACCTGCTCGAGGGCCGCCACTTCGCGCGCGATGCCCAGCATCGAGAGGCCATCGGGACGGTTTGCCGTGATTGCCAGCTCAAAAATGCGATCGGTGAGCCCAAGCAATGGGCCAACGGGTGAGCCGATGGCAGGCACTGGCACTCCGGCTTGCTCCGCCACCTCCGCCAGGTCCACTAGGCCGGCAGAACTGGTTTCCAGGCCCATCTCCGAGAGCGAGCAGAGCATCCCGCAGCTGTCAACGCCGCGCAATTTGGCGGGCTTGATGGTCAGCTCGACGGCGGGCAGGTGGCTGCCGACGGTGGCGACGGCCACGTCCATGCCCTCTCGGACATTGGCAGCGCCGCAAACGATCTGCAACGGTTCGCTGCCGCCGGCATCGACGCGGCAAACGTTGAGCTTGTTGGCATCGGGATGGGGTTCCTTGCTCAGCACCCGCCCGACCACAACGCCCTGGGCTCTGGCGGCAAGATTCTCGTCTTCCTCGACTTCAAAGCCCGCCATGGAGAGACGCTCAGCCAGTTCATCGGGCTCGCAGCGAAACGGCACCAGCTCCTGAAGCCACTGCAGCGAAACGCGCATCGATCTTTGCCTGAGACCGGCGGATCCTACCGATCAGCCAATGTCTATCGGCTATGGTGGCGGATTGTCACAACGTCTCGCTCAAGCAGCGCACGTCCTTCCATGGCCAAGAACAAGGGCGTCCGGATCACGGTCACTCTCGAGTGCACCGAATGCCGGTCCAACACTGATAAGCGGGCTCAAGGCGTGTCCCGTTACACGACTGAGAAGAATCGCCGCAACACCACCGAAAGGCTGGAGATCAAGAAGTTCTGTCCTTACGACAACAAGATGACTGTCCACAAGGAAATCAAGTGATTCCCAGGGGCATCAGTGGAGGCATAAGCCATCCGGCCCATGACTGTTTTCAACGACTCTCTTTGATTTTTCATGTCCAGCTCTTTCTTCAAAAAGCGTCTTTCCCCGATCAAGCCTGGTGATCCGATCGATTACAAGGACATCGATCTGCTCAAGAAATTCATCACTGAGCGCGGCAAGTTGCTGCCCCGCCGGATGACCGGCCTGACGGCTAAGCAGCAACGTGATCTCACCACCTCGGTGAAGCGGGCGCGCATCATGGCGCTGCTGCCTTTCGTCAACCCGGAGGGTTGATCCCCCAGCCGCAGTGCTGAAATCCGGTGATCTGGTCGGCCATCTGGCCGCCAACCGCTCGGCGCGCCTCGCCCTGATTCAGGACGTGCTCAAAGGCAAGGCACGGCTGGCTGATCCATCGGGTGGGGCTGGCAGCAAACCCGTTGCAGTGCGTGAGTTAAGCCTGATCAGCTCGGGATTGGATGATGCCGGGTCGATCAGGCATGCGCTCCAAGCCATGCCACTGCCGCGGACGCTGCTGGCCACCGCATGGCAGGAGGCGACCGCCCGCTCTGAGCCGGAACAACCACTGGATCTGGCGGAGTTCTGCCGCTTGCTGCGCGCAGAGCCTGATTTGGCTGATCGGGCTTCGGCCTGGTTGAGCTTGATGGGCCCGCAGGATCTCTTTCGTCTGCGCAAAGAGGAGATCATTCCCCGCTCAGCGGCAGAGCTCAGGTTGATGCGGCGAGAGCGTCGTCTCAAACAGCTGCGTGAGCAGCGCGACCGCCATGTTCTCGAGCAGCTGGCCCAACGCCAGAGCCTTGATTGGGGCCAGGACGAGCCCCTGATTCAGCACCTGCGGCAGCAGCTGGAGCGGTTGGCCGTTGCCGACGATCCCAAGGCCATCGCGCTGGATGAGGACATCAACGGGGCCTTGAACACAGCGGGCTACGACGGTTCAGCCACAAGCCTGCAGTCCTTGCTGATGGATCTCGGACTCCTGCAGCAAGGACAGCCGTTGGCCTTGCTGGGATCGGCCTGGCAGCAGGGCTTTCCAGCGGACTGCCTGCAGCAGGTGAAGGAACTGCTCACCTCTGAGCTCACAGCCCCTGGTGATGAATCACGCCAGGACCTCAGTGCCCTGCCCTGCTTCGCGATTGACTCGGCTGACACCCGCGAGGTGGATGACGCCATCGGCATCGAGCGGCGCTCGGAGGGCGACCGAATCTGGGTCCACATCGCCGATCCCCACCGCCTGATCGCCCCAGGGTCCCCCCTCGATCAGGAGGCCCGACGGCGCGGCAGCACCTTGTATCTCAGCAGTGGATTACAGCCGATGCTGCCGCTCGAATTGGCAGCCGGTCCCTTGAGCCTGCTGCCCGGACGCCGCCAAGCGGCGATCAGCGTGGCGATCGGCCTGGATCAAAACGGTGCCATCAGCCTTGTGCAGAGCTGCCGCAGCTGGATCAAGGTGTCCTACCGCCTCAGCTATGAGGACGCTGATGATTTGATTGAACTGGCTCCACCGGAAGATCCTGATCTCGCTGATCTGCATGGATTGATGCAGCAACGCCGCCTCTGGCGCCAAGCCCAGGGCGGTCTACTGATGGATCAGGCGGAAGGTCGGTTGTTCCGCAAGGGAGAAACGGCTGAACTTCAATTGGAGGTAAGTGAACCAAGCCCGGCCCGTTTGCTTGTGGCCGAAGCCATGGTGCTCGCTGGAGCGGCAATGGCCCAGTGGTGCAGTGAGCACGATCTGGCCATGCCCTTCCGGGGGCAGCCGGGTGCCGAGCCTGAGCGCATGGAGGCTGCCTTGCGCTTTGAGGACGGCCCGGTGCGCTGGGCGCATCAACGCGGTGCCCTCAGCCGCAGCCGCACCAGCTGCGTTGCTGAACCCCACCAATCCCTGGGTCTGCAGGCCTACCTGCAGTGGACATCACCGATCCGTCGTTACGGTGACCTGCTGGCCCATCGCCAGTGGCTCGCCCAGATGGGCTTGCTCCATCCCAGCAGCCCACCGCTGAGCGCTGAACAGCTGACGCCGCTGCTGGAGCGCAGCGATCAGCTCAATCGTGAAGCCAGCCTCATTGCCCGGCAGGACCAACGTCAGGCTCTGTTGCAGTGGTTGTTCGAAAGCCAGCAAGGGAAAGGCCCTTTCCAAAGCCTGCTGCTGCGGTGGTTGCGGGAAGACCTGCAACTGGCCCTGGTCAGAGTCGATGCCTGGGCGATGGATCTACCAGCTCGGATTGAAGGCAACGCGGAACCCGGCCAGGCACTCCAGCTCGTTGTCACAGACGTCAACCCTGCAGAGGATCTGCTCCGCCTCACGGCAACACCCTGTTGATCCGCCACCAGGGGCCCCAGGGGTTGGCGCGACCAACGAGCTGGCGGTGTTGACCATGGGCCAAGGGCAGAACGTGGACCACCGCAGGCTCCAGGGTGATCAGGCGCCAACGCCTGCCAGCGGCATCAAGGCCGAACCACCCGTCCTCCGCTTCGATACTGATCTGCATCCAGGCGGATTCCTCGCCGGGCTCAGCAGGCGCCACAGCAGGCTGAATCCTCGGATTCTCCCCATCAATGAGCTGCTGCTGCAGGTCGCGCCAATGGGGGTCATGCCAGGCCAGATCAGCGGCAGGAGCCACGGCGACCGGAGCTTTGCTGTCGTGGATCAAGAGGCTCTGCAGCTCGGCGACAGCAAGATCGGCTGGCAGGCAACGGTGGCGCGCGCAGAGGGCAGCGGCACCGCCTGCAGCCTGACCGATCTGCAACAGCAGCGGCCCAAGGCGTGTGGCTCCATTGGCGATGTGGGAGACGCTGAACCCCTTCTCGGCCATCACCAGATTCACAGCATCAGGACCATGCAAAGCGCTCAGCGGGATCGTGAAGGGCGTCCCGCTGCAGCGACCACCCCAGAGGTGTTGCTTGGTCGCCAGGGGCCAGTCATCGCCGGGGTAGTGATGGTCATTGGCGTAGTTGCCCACTGCGACGGCCCCTGAGGGATCGCCTGCGTCGTGGCCAGGCAACAACATGAGCTCGGTGACCGTGCTGTGGCCGATCAACCGCCGGGATTCACGCCAGTAGGGCTGCAGGGCGAGCGACCCGCCGGGATAGGCACCGGAATCCTGCAGCTGGGGCCCGGCAAGGTCCTGCAACGCGCTTAAAAACGAACGGCTGTGTTCGGCCATGGCCTCCAACTGCCTCCTGGCTCTGGCTGGATCACCGCTCAGGCAGGCGCCGGGGTCCTCGTGCCAGTCATTGCCATCGAGGGGCCAATTGAGCATGACCAACCCACCAGGCAGGCGCCCGTAACTGAGCAGCTGGCCGAGATCAAAGCGATCGAGGCAACTGGAAAAGGGTGCAGGCGGCTTCTGCTGTGGTGGCTTGATCTGAGCCCATGGGCCGCTCCAGCGTGCTGTCAACACCCAGGTCGGCGATTGCAACGGCTGTGCCATCAAAAACGGATCGGCTGCGAGACGCTCAGCCGTGGGCGCACTGGGTTCATCCCACTGCTGCTGGGCTTCCCAGCCTTGGCGGTGGGGGAGATCCGCCAGCGCCAGGCTGTCGGCCAGTTCACTGCCATCCACCAGCAGATCAAACGCCATGGTTGTCAGACCGTCGCGACCCTCGAGCTGCACACTGAGCAAGCGGTCCCCCTGCCGCTGCAAGCTCCGCACCAGGGTGCAGGGCCTCCAGTGCAGCAAGGGCTCCTGCTGCACCCAACGCTGCAGCACCGCTTCTGCAGCAGCAGGCGGAAAACCAAAGCAGCTGACCCAGTTGTGATCGAGACCGTCCCTGATCTCCAGGCGCAACTGCTGCAGCAGGGCACCCCAGAGTCCCGTCTGCCATGCCGCCAGTTCATTGCCGTCGGGGGCACTCACCCCACCAGCGGTGAGCATCCCCCCCAACCAGATGCCCGGCGTGACGAGAACGACCTCGACACCACAGCGGGCCGTTTGCAGCGCCGCAGCAGCGCCACCACAACCACCGCCAAGCACGAGAACAGGGGTGTGCTGACGATCAGTCACCATGGCCCAGGCCTGCCTGAATCACCATGCTGCCCCGGATTCAGTCGGTAAACTCCCAGCGATGACTGACACACTCACAACACCTCTTTATTACGTCAACGACAAGCCGCACATCGGCAGCGTTTATACAACGTTGGCCGTGGACACCTTGGCACGGTTTGAACGACTTCAGGGTGATGACGTCATGTTCATCACCGGCTGCGATGAACATGGGCAAAAGATTCAGCGCACAGCTGCTGCTGCTGGCGTTGAGCCACAGCAGCATTGCGATCAGATCAGCGCCCAATTCAAGGCCAACTGGAAGGACTGGGGGATCAGCAATGACCGCTTCATCCGCACCACGGATCCACGTCATCGCAGCATCGTTGAGCAGTTCTTTCAACGGGTGGAAGCCAATGGCGACATCGTTGAAGGTCGCCAGCAGGGCTGGTACTGCGTGGCCTGTGAGGAATACAAAGATGATGCGGCTGATGCCACTGACCCCATCTGCCCGATTCATCAACGCAGCCTGGAGTGGCGCGATGAAAGCAATCTCTTTTTCCGGCTCAGTCGCTATCAGCAGGACATCGAATCACTGATCGCGCAAGAGGGTTTCATCCGACCCTTGAGCCGCAGACGGGAGGTGGAGCGCTTCGTGGAAGGTGGACTGCGTGATTTCTCGATCTCACGCCTGGATCTGCCCTGGGGACTCCCCGTACCCGGCCATGACGGGCACACGTTCTATGTGTGGTTTGATGCGCTGCTGGGCTACATCACAGCCCTGCTGGAGCCCGATGAGGAGCCCGATCTTGAGAAAGCCCTCGCCCGTGGCTGGCCTGCAGACCTGCATGTGATCGGCAAGGACATTCTGCGTTTTCATGCCGTGTACTGGCCGGCCATGTGCCTCTCAGCGGGGATCGAACCGCCAAGAGCTGTGTTTGGTCACGGGTTCCTCACCAGGGAAGGCCAGAAGATGGGCAAGTCCCTTGGCAACACCATTGATCCCGCCCGACTGCTGGAGCGCTGCGGCGCGGATGCGGTGCGCTGGTACCTACTCAGAGACATTCAATTCGGCGAGGATGGTGACATTCAGCAGCAGCGTCTGCTGGATCTTGTCAACAACGATCTGGCCAACACCATCGGCAATCTGGTGAACCGAACCGTGGCGATGGCACGCAAATGGTTTGACGGTGTACCAGCGCCCGAGGCGCTGCCCGATACCCAACACCCCTTGGCCAGCGCCGCTGCTTTAGCGCTCGATCAAGCGCCTGCTCACTACCGCGCTTTGGCCTTTCACCTTGCGGCGCAGGATGCGCTGCAACTGGCCATTGATGCCAACGGCTATCTCAGCGAGAAAGCACCCTGGAGCGCGATCAAAGATCCGGCGAATCGTGATGCCGTCGCCATGGATCTCTATGCGGTTCTAGAGACCGCTCGTCTTGTTGGTGTGCTTCTGGCTCCGCTGTTGCCCGATCTGAGTTCCCGTCTGCTGATGCAACTGGATCAACCTGCCATCGACTGGCAGCGTGATGCGATCTGGGGACGCCTATCAGCCGGTGTCCCTCTGCCTGAACCCATCCCCCTGCTGCAGCGGCTGGAGCTGGAGGAAGCGATTTGAGGCATCAATGGGTCCTGGTCTTGGTGGGGTTGCTCGTGAGCAGCTGCGGGCAGCTGCAGCCACCGAAAGAAAAAGCGCGCCCGTTTCGCTTTGAGAAGCTTGACCTGACCCGCTCCGATGAAAACGGCCAGCCCCTTTGGCGGCTGGTCAGCCCACTCACGCGCTATCAACTCGAGGAGCGACGATCCTCCCTCAGCGATCCGGTGGCCACCATCTACAAAGATGGCAAGCCGAAATACACCATTACCGCACCAAAAGGGCTGGTGATTGATGATGGGCGTCGGGTTGAATTGTATGAGGGTGTGACCTTTCGCGTTCTCGACGATCGTCAGATCGTGGTACGCGCAGAACGCGTCTTCTGGCAACGTGATTATGAAGTTGTCAATTTTGAAGGTCAGCCAACACTCCTTGATCTGACCCGCAGGGTTGTCGCCGGCCAGGCCCGATTTCACACCAATACCGATACGCTTTTCGCCTGGAAAGGTATCAAGCTCAAGAGCTGGAATGGTCAGCGAGATGAGACAGCGACACCAGCCCTTGAGGTGGAAACACAACAAGTCAACTGGAACACATCCAGTGGCGCTATCAACATGGATTTTCCAATCAAAGGCATCCAGAGACCGTCGCCCAAGCAGACCCGGAGGCTGTCGTCCCCCTCACTGGTCGGCAACACCCGAAAGGAGTGGTACGACTTCAGCGCGCCTGTGCTGATCACCGAGCCTGAGGAAGCGCTGAGCATTCGGGCAGGGCGTTCCCGTTGGTGGGCTGCCGAAGAGCGCATCACCTCCGCTGAGCCAGCCCAGGGCAGCCTCAAGGAGCTGAACGTCTCAGGCCGTGCCTTGGAAATTCAGCAGAAGCAGTCTCTCCTGACCATCAAACAGGACTGCCGCCTGCTGCAACCCGACCAGGACCTCAGCGCGCAACGTTGCAGCTGGAACTGGGACAGCGGCGCCGTTCTTGCCGAGGGCGATGTCGTGCTGCGCCGCGATGAGCTGCAACAGGTGACCCGGGCCAGTCGCCTGGAAGGCGTCACCGGTGACGATGGGCGGATCAAGTTTTCTGCTCCCGGTCAACGGGTGGAGACCCAGCTTCAGATTCAGGAGAAGAGCCCTGATCCCTCAGCCCCAAGCCCGGCAGCTGCTCCAGTTCAGTTCTGAGCTTTTGGGCCCAACCAGTGATCCAGACCTCATCACTGCGGCTGAAACAGCGGGGGGACCACCCACCGACAATCAACACCCCCGCCGAACCGATGGGTTGCACCACCACCGCTGGTGTTGATTCCGGCAGGTAGCTGAATTCATCACGGCCCGGATACAGCGCCAGGTTCACCAGTGAAATCAGCTGTTGCTTCTCGAGGGCCCGCTGCACGATCGGCCCGGCCTTGAACCCAGCAGAGCCCAGAACGCCGCGCCTGAGCACGGTCTGCTGCTGCCAGACCAGAAGCAGGGTTGCTGCTGGTGTGGCGGTCAGCAGCATCGTGCTGCCCCAGCCCAGCTCCTGCTTCAGGGGATCCGGAAGAGAGGCATCGAGCTCCAAGCCCTTGGCTCCATTGAGCTCGACCCGTTCAGGGTCACGGGGATTGGCCTGGGTCCACAGGATGGCCACCAGCAGCAACACCACCGCCAAGGCGCCGCTCAGCACCGAGGCTCGCTCAAAGGCTGGAGGCACCGCATCCGCAGCTGGATGGAACGTGACGGCATTGATCACCGTCAGCAGCAGCCCGACCAGGCCACCGATCAACACCGTCAGCGCCGAAGCAGGCATGAACCGATTGGGTCAACCAGAGCTGCCATCCTGCGCTGCCGTGGCTGAAATGGAGGAAACCGCCTGATCTCCATGACCCCGGCGCAAGCCTTTGCCGCCATTTGTCTTGCCGCCGTGGCAAGTGATGGGGTGCTCGGCCGTGATGAAGCCCGCAGCCTGCGCATTGAGCTGGAATTTCGCACGCCCTACGTCGCCATGGATGAGCAGGCCATGGCCTCGCTCTTTGATGATCTACTGGCCATCTGGCGGGAGAAGGGCACCGAAGCCCTGGTGAGTCAGGCCGTCCCGCAGTTGAATGAACAGCAGCGGGAGACAGCGCTGGCGGTGGCGATCCAGCTGGTGCGCGCCGATCGCGTGCTGGAGCCAGAAGAGCATGCCTTCATCACGGATCTGGCCCAGCAGCTGCAGCTGCCTGAGCAGACCAGCAAGGCCATCGTTGAGGTGATGGACATGCTGCACCGTGATGCCCTGGCTTGCGAGTAAAGCGACGGGGCAGACTGGCCCCAGCTCCTCTCCAAGCGATGACCCGCGTGCTGCTGGCCCTGGTGCTGTCGTTGGCCCTGCTGGTTCCTGCTGGTTCAGCGCTGGCTGTCGCCCCCCAGGACTTTCCTGCCCAGGCTCCGGAGAACCATCTGGTGGATGGAGCCGACGTTCTCAGCCGCGCCACCAATGGTGAGCTCTCCAAGCGATTGGAGCGACTCGAGCAAGACCACATCAACGCCAATCTGGTGACGCTGCGTCGCTTGGATTACGGCGTCGACCTTGATGGTTTTGCGAGCGATCTGCTGAAGCGCTGGCATGCCGGTGATGACGGCTCACTATTGCTTGTCGTTGAAACAGCCACCAATTCAGCCGCGATCAAGGCTGATGCCGGGGTGCAGCAGCGTCTGCCAGAGAGCCTGCTCGAGAGCACCGCAGAGGAGACCATGGCCCTTCCCCTGCGCGATGGGGATCGCTACCGCCAAGCCGTGGTCGATGGATTGACCCGTCTGGAAACCGTCTTGGCTGGCGGAGAGGACCCCGGCCCACCGCTGCTGGCAGAAACCCAGGTTGTCGTCAGCAATGTGCCGACCAAAGAAGAGACTGCCGAGAGCAAAGCCTGGGTTTGGATCACGGTCTTGATGGTGCTCGGCACGCTTGTGCCGATGGCCACCTGGTGGGTGTTCTCTCGCTGATCATGGCCATGATGTGGCCATGACCCTGGCCGCGGCATGGGATTGAACAACTGGCTGGGCGCTTTCTCCAAGGCAGATTCGCTTGAGCTCAGCAGCGATCTGGAGCAGGCCTACGAGGCCGCCTTGATGATTCAGGGTCTTGAACTGGAATATTTCAACGACAGGCCGGTCCGCACCAATGTGGATCTGGGCCTGCCGCAGGCCACCCAGGTTCAGATCTTCCGGCGGTTTCGTTCAGCACTGATCGTTTGCCGCGAATTGCTGGGCAGCATTGAGCGCCGGCGTGGTGAACTCGACAACCAGGAGCTACGGCAGCTGCAGCTGATCGAGTCCGTGGTTCGCCGTTATCGCGGCAATGACAATCAGGGGCTCTCGCAGCGGCCGGACCCGCTGCCTCGCAGCTTGCTGGGGGTGTTTGACCGTGTGCGGAACCAGTTGGACCCGGAAGCAGAAGCCAATGTGGTGGCTGGCTTCCGGCGGCGTCGTGACTCCACGCTGGTGTCCCTGCGCATCCTGCTGCTGATGGTGCTGGTGCCCTTGCTGCTGCAGCAGATCTCACGCACCTACCTGATCTCCCCGGTGGTGGATCAGATCGCACCGGATGTCCCGTTTCTCAGCTACACCAAGCCGCGGCTGCAGCAGTCAGCGGTTGCCAGCTTGAGGGAATACAAAGCAGAACTGGAATTTGCCGCGCTACTGGAAGGCCAGGACGCCCCCTCCAGCGAGGAGCTGCGGCTCAAGCTCAGTCAAAAGGCAGAGGAACTCAAGGACGAAGCTGATTCTGAGAGCACAACGGCGATCAAAAATGTCCTGGCCGATCTGGTAGCCACCGCTGGATTTGTGCTGGTGTGCCTGTTTGGTCGCGATGAAATCCGCGTCCTACGGGGTTTCTTTGATGAAGTCGTCTACGGCCTCAGCGACAACGCCAAGGCCTTCGTCATCATCCTGTTCACCGACATCTTTGTCGGCTTCCACAGCCCGGAGGGCTGGACGGTGCTGTTGCAAGGCATCTCGTCGCACCTCGGGATCCCGGCAGAGGAGAAGTTCATTGACTTATTCATCGCCACATTCCCAGTGATCCTGGCGACGATCTTCAAGTACTGGATCTTCCGCTACCTCAACCGTGTCTCGCCGTCTTCGGTGACGACACTGCGGGGCATGAATGGCGGTGGCTGAGCACCAACTCATCACAGGACCCAGTCGCGGCGGCAAAAGCGAGTGGGCCGAGCATCAAGTCGGTGTCCTCTCAGCGGCAACGTCCTCCCCAGTGACGTACCTGGCAACAGGACCAGCTGCCGCTGGCGACGCCAGCTGGGAGGCGCGTCTTGAGAAACATCGCCTCAGGAGGCCTGCCCACTGGAATCTGGTGGAGGCCGCCCAAGCCGATGAGGTCATCAAGGTGTTGGCTGATCCATCCCTGCGTGAGCATCACATCCTGCTGGATTCCCTTGGAGGCATCGTTGCTGCTGGGCTTGATGCCGATGCCACCGCCTGGGAGCAACAACAGATCGCGTTTCTTGCGGCTGTGGAGCATCGCAGCAGCAGCCTGGTGATCGTCGCTGAGGAAGTGGGTTGGGGTGTGGTTCCGCCCACAGCCATCGGCGGTGTGTTCCGCGATCGCAACGGAGCGTTGGTGCGCCGCTGCGGCGAGCGCTGCCAGCAATGCTGGCTGGTCAGCGCCGGGCGGGCTTTGCCGTTGCATGGGCTGGCAACCGTTGTGCCGTCCGCGGGCTGAGATGCCACAGATCGTCCTGGTCGAACCGGAGATTCCGCCCAACACCGGCAATGTGGCGCGCACCTGCGCTGCGACGGCAACACCGCTGCACCTGGTGGAACCCCTGGGATTTGAGATCAATGATCGCCAGCTGCGCCGCGCTGGACTGGACTACTGGCCCCATGTCCCCCTGACCCGCCACGACGACTGGCAGCGGTTTCATGACCACCAAAGGCCCCTGGGTGGTCGCTTGGTGGGCCTCAGCCGGCATGCACGTTGCTCCTATTTGGAGTGGGACTACCGCAACGACGATTGGTTGTTGTTCGGCTGTGAAACCAAAGGTCTCTCCAATGAGGTCAGAGAAACCTGCGACGTGCTGCTGCAGATTCCAATGCCCTGCGAGGCCGTTCGTAGCCTGAATCTGTCGGTTGCCGTTGGCATCGTGCTGTTCGAGGCCCGCAGGCAACTCAAACTCTGAGACTGGCTGTCGTTATCCAATGGCCAGAGGATTGATCGACAGCGCAACCCTTGTGGGTTTACCTACAGACAGGTAAATTCCACTCGACCCCTGGATATCGGCTTCTCCGGAGGGGTTGTTCTTTGTTTGGTTGTGCATGAAGCCCACGACTCTGTTTCTACTTGGCACCTGCTCCTTTCCGCTGGGATTGATGGCAGCAGCAGGGTTTCCAAGCTGGAGCCAGTCGAGCTTCGATCTTGCTGATCTCCCCCCGATTCCAACGCCCCTAATCGCTCCTCCGGCCCTTGAGCCCGAGGTGGCTGAAGGCATTGCCTTGGATGTTGATCCTTTCGGCAGCGAGCCCGGTATCAGCAGCGACGCTCAAGCCGAGCAGGACGCAGAAGCATTCAGCGCTGAGACCACCGCGGCAGCGGAGCCCTCCACCCTGTGGATTCGCGCCCAGCAGGACATCACCTTGAGCGAGCTGGCCGATGAGCTCGATTATTCAGCCGAGCGTCTCGCCCAGCTCAACGGGGTGGCTGACGATCACACCTTCCCTGATCGCAGCTGGGTTGCCATCCCAGGCAGCAGCAGGTCATCGCTATTCATGGTCGCCTCTCTGGATGAAGAGACGCTCCAAGAGCAGCGCCCGACTGATCTCAAGCGCCGTCCGCTGCTCGCCAAGGTTTCAGCCCTGCATTCAACGGTGGCCAACGCAGCCATGGGTGCAGCCCATGCCCGCAGGACGAGCCTGGCTGTGATTCCGACCAGCAGCGGCGGCCTCAGCTGGCCCCAGTTGCCCGATTTCGGTGAACTGCGCCGGCCTGAGTTGTCAGGGTTCATCTGGCCAGCCAAGGGGTCGTTGACCTCTGGTTATGGCTGGCGTTGGGGGCGCATGCACAAGGGCATCGACGTGGCCAACAGCGTGGGCACACCGATCATTGCGGCGGCCGATGGGCGTGTGGCCTTCTCAGGCTGGAGTTCCGGTGGTTATGGCTATTTGGTCGAACTGGTCCATAGCGATGGCAGCAAAACCCGTTATGCCCACAACAGTCGTCTGCTTGTGCGCAAGGGCATGCAAGTGCGTCAGGGCACACCGATCGCCCGGATGGGAAGCACCGGTCGCAGCACAGGGCCCCATCTCCATTTCGAGATTCATCGTCCCGGCCGCGGTGCGGTCAACCCGATGGTTCTCCTGGCCTCGAGGGGTTGATCATCCCTTAAAGTCAGGGATCACCACGGCTCGGTAGCTCAGCTGGTCAGAGCACAGGATTCATAACCCTGGGGTCGGGAGTTCAAGTCTCCCCCGAGCCATTGTTTGATCGTGCATCTGGCGCCACCTAGCGCATTTCAATGGCGTTGAGGCGTTCCCGGAAGCTGCTGGCTGAAGGGTTGGTTTCAGCAGGAGCGCTGCGCCTGGCTGTGCGGTTCTGATACGTGGGGTGCTGGGGTCTTACCTCCACGGTTCGGCTGCTGCTGCTGACATCGGCGCTGTCGCTGGCCTTCGGGCGCACGACTGGATTTTTCTTCAACTCATTGCGCAGCTGATTCAGCAGACGGAAGTGGCCCGTGTTGTTGTATTTGCGCATCAACGCCTGGTCCCAAGCCAATGGAGTTTCTTGCTCAGAGAGCTTCAGGCTACGTCGCAGCGCAGGGGGGGCCGTGTTAATTTTTCATGGCCCTTAGGCGTACTCAGTCCGCATAAGCTGAGTTGCCTGATTCCACGCATCACCCATGAGCAACGGCGTCTTCCGCGTTGGCCTGCAGGCCCCTGACTTCACCGCCACCGCAGTGGTCGACCAGGAATTTCAGGACATCAAGCTGTCCCAGTACCGCGGCAAGTATGTGGTGCTGTTCTTCTATCCGCTCGATTTCACCTTTGTCTGCCCCACGGAGATCACCGCGTTCTCCGATCGCTATGACGCCTTCAAGGCCCTGAACACCGAAGTGCTCGGCGTCTCGGTCGATAGCCAGTTCAGCCACCTCGCCTGGGTGCAGACCGACCGGAAGCAAGGCGGCCTGGGTGATATCAACTACCCCCTCGTCGCTGACCTCAAGAAGGACATCGCGCGCGCCTATGGCGTTCTCGATGAGGAGGAAGGTGTGGCCCTGCGCGGTCTGTTCATCATCAATCCTGAAGGTGTGGTTCAGCACGCCACCATCAACAACCTGCCCGTGGGCCGCAACGTGGAAGAAACCCTGCGCGTGCTGCAGGCCTTCCAGCACGTCGAGTCCAACCCCGACGAGGTCTGCCCCGCCAACTGGACTCCTGGCGATCGCACCATGAATCCCGATCCTGTCGGCAGCAAGGATTTCTTTGCCGCCGTCAACTGATCAAAGAACGGTCAGCTGACCGTTTGTCCCATCGAGCCGGGCCCTGCCACCCATCGGCAGGGCCTTGTTCGGTTGGCCATGGCCGACGGGCAGATCGCTGATCACCGGCACACCAAGGCTGCCGAGGCGGTCCATGAGCACCTCATCCAGGCTGAGATCACCGGGGTAGACATCACCCGGGTCGGGCCGCCATCCAAAGCGTCCGATTCCCACCCCTGCAAGGTTCCCCAGCAGGCCGGCCGTACGCCAGTGGGTCAGCATGCGATCCACGCGATACGGCGCCTCTCCGGTGTCTTCCAGCACCAGCAGTGCGCCATCAAGATTGGGCATCCAGGGCGTGCCGATCAGGTGCGTGGCCACCGTCAGATTGCTGACAACCAGCGGACCCTCCGCCACGCCACTGCGGCGTGGGCGCCCCTGCAGCGGAGCAACAGGTTCACCCATCAGCAGCTGACGCACGCGATCATCTTTCCAGCCGTGGATGCCGCCCTGCGAGCCCGCAGCAAGCTGGGCCAGCAGCAGCGCACTGTTATCTGAGAATCCAACGCACCAGCGGGGATGCGCCGGCACGTCAAAGCCGGCTTCCAAGGTTCGTGCTGCACCCCAGCCGCCGGCGATGCACACCACACCACGGGCATTGGGATCAGTCCAGGCCTGGCGCAGGGCTGCAGAGCGATCCTTATCCGTGCCGGAGAAGTAGGCCCACTGTTCCAACGCCACCGCAGGGATGATCAGCTCAAGCCCCCATCCCTTGTAAAGCGAGGACCAACCCCGCTCACCTTGCAGCGAATCCGGATCGGCCCAGGTGCCTGGAGAAACCGCAACCAGCCGGTCCCCCTGCCGCAGCGGTGCCGGTCGCTCGGCGGCAGCACGCACCGGTCGCTGCAACGCCCACGCGCCCGTGATCGCCGAGAGGGCCAAGAGCAGCTCTCGCCGATTCAGCTTCATCCCAGCAGTGCCTTCAGCAACGCTTGACCGTCCTGGCCACCAAGGAGTGGATCACAGGCACGTTCAGGGTGGGGCATCAACCCGAGCACATTGCCCTGCTCATTGCAAACCCCGGCCACATCCAGAACAGAGCCGTTGGGGTTGCGGCAATAGCGCAGCACCAGCTGACCGTTCTGCTCAAGTTCCACCAGCGTCTCCGGTGGGCACTGATAGCAACCCTCACCGTGGGCAATGGGGAAGGTCGCCCTGTCGCCATCGCTGTAGTCCTTGAGCAGGCGGCAACGACCGGGATTGACGCTCAACTGACAGGGCTCGCAGATGAAATGCAAACCGCGATTGCGAGTCAAGGCACCGGGGAGAAGGCCCATTTCCGTGAGGATCTGGAAGCCGTTACAGATGCCGAGAACCGGTCCACCATCGGCTGCAAAGGCATGAACGGCATGGAGCAGGGGAGCATGGCCAGCCAGGGCGCCACAACGCAGGTAGTCGCCATAGCTGAACCCACCGGGGAGCACAACAGCGTCGATGTCCTCCAACCCGGTGTCTTCATGCCAGAGAAAACGGGTCGACAGGCCAAGCACCCCCTCAAGCGCCCAGGCCATGTCCCGATCGCAGTTGGATCCGGGAAAGACGACGATGCCGACGCTCACGCCTTGCGCTCCTCCAAGCTCATGGTCCAGTTTTCGGTGACTGGGTTGGCCAGCAGACGATCGCAGAGCAGCTGAACCTGCTCGCGGGCCTGGGCCTCACTTTCTGCATCAAGACTCAGCTCCACCGCCTTGCCGATCCGCAGGCTCTGCAGACCCGCAACGCCAAGACGACCAGCGGCAGCACGGGTGGCCTCCCCAGCGGGATCAAGGACCGACGGGCGCAGCTGCACTTGCACCCGAGCGTGAAAACGGGCCAAAAGGAGAGGGCAATTGCTTCGATCTTGGCAGCCGGTGCTGCCAACAGAAACGTTTCTGTGCATGGTGAAAAAAGAGCGGCCGCTGCAGTGCCCCGACCTTTGCTCCACCTGGCGACGCTGATGCTGTTGCTGGTCTCGGGTGCTGCCGGCGCCGCTGAGTGCCGCGACAACAGCAGCAAGTGGCAACCATGCCGGCTCCAGATGGATGAACCGGGCAGTCGCTGGCAGGTGAGCATGCAGGGACGCCGGTGGCAGTTCAGCCATGACGGCAGCGGCGTGGTTCAAATGCGCGAGGGGGATGCCCCGTGGCAATCGGTAAGACCCCGCTGGAGTGGATCAGGCGCTCTGTGCTGGGGTGATCTCTGCGCGCGAGGGGAGCTTCCGCTCGATTAACTCAA
>CAJWYF010000003.1 GCA_913049535.1 uncultured Synechococcus sp. | reverse complement strand
CTGCGCCGGGCCAGCCGTCGCGGTGAGCTCAGCCTGGGAGAACGTCAGGGGTTGATCGAGCTGGTCTGCATGCTGTCCGAGCGTCTCTATCCGATGCTGCGCCAGCTGCTCTCCAGCACCGAGCCAGAGGAGATGAACAGCCAGCGCTGGGCCTTGTTCCGCGAGCGATACAACGAATTGGTGCGTGAACGCATGAACGGCCGCAGGGGGGCCATTCGCCAACTCCTTGATCCAGCCCAGGGTGATCAGCTGCGGCGTGACATGGTGCTGACGTTGGCCTTCTGCGCTGGCCCCGGTGGCGTGCAACGGTTGGAGGCCAGCCTGCTGGACGGCAGTCGATGACCAACTTCTCCTCCCTGGCCGCAGCCGCAGGCCTGAGCGGCACGCAGTACCGGCTGCGCTACGAGCAATCCAGTTGCAGGCTTGAACTCACGGGCTTGCCCGATGTCACCGCGACAACGGCCGATGGAGCGCCGCAGCAACGGCTGGACATCCTCACCAACTGGGATCTGAGCCTGGGTCAACGCGCCAATCTGCAGGGCAAACGCGAGCACCTTGAAGCGCTGGTTCAAGCTGTTGTTCCTTATGTCCGCCTCCTGGTCAGCGCCCAGCCCAGGCCGTTGAGCGACAGCCAGTCCGTGGTCACCCTCGAGCCCCAGGGCGATCGCCATCATCTGGTGCTGCGCAGCAGCCAGCCCAACACCCCGCCTCTGGAATTGCTGCTCGATGACGCTGAGCTGGCTGATCTGAACCAGTGCCTCGATCAGATGCTGGTGGATGGGCGCATGGGCCTGGATCTAGCCGTACAACCGCCGCAACCATTGCGCCGTGGCGAGTACCGGCGTCACAGCCTGCAGCGCCGCGGCCAATGGCTGCCGCCTGCGATCGCCATAGGGGCCATCGCCATTGGCGTACTGCTGCTCAGCTTGGTGCCGCTGCCCCAACGCAGCCCGCAGCTCCAACCGCAGCAGAACACCTCTGAAGCAACAACCAAAGCAGCGGAGGACTCCCAGCCGTGATCCCCCGCGCCAGCGAAAACAGCATCAGCTGGCATGAATTGCGCTTGCTGGTCACCAAGCTGGGAGCCGATCTCGGTGTGGTTGTGCGCAGTGATCCTGAGGTGTGCGGCCTCAGCGGAGAGGATTTTCATCTCAGCCTGCACCATTCCGGCCAGGGCGACTGCACGGTGCAGGGCCTGTCGCTGGTGGATTGCCCCAATGCCCTGGTGATCGAGGAGTTCATGCGCTGGATGCAGCAGGCTGATCTGTTGCCGGTCACGGAGCTGGAACCATCCGGGGATTGACCCCTCCAGTTGCACCGATACGTTTGGTGCTCCCAGGTGCCAAGCCCGTGTCTGCTTCCCGCCGCCGCCGGCCACGCCCCAGCGGTCGTCTGCGTGCCGCTGTGATCGCGTTGCTCTGGCTGGCCGCCGGCACCGGATTGATGTTTGCGCTGGCGCAACTGCCCAGTCGCCTGGACACCATGCTCTTCTTCAGCACAGCCCTGGGGAACATCACCATGGGCCTGATGAAGCTCGGCACCGGAGTGCTGCAGGTCACCGGTGCGCTGGTGCTGCTGGCGCTGGTGGTTCTCAGTCTGATGCTGCTCGTGGGTGGTCTGATGCGGCTCTTGCGAGCTTTTGGCGGCGAGGCTCCCGCAGCGATTCAGGCCAGGCAGCAGCAGTTGCCCCTGCGGCGGCAGCAGCGGCGGCAGCGCACCGCAGGAGCTGCCACCAGCTACTTACTGCAGCAGAAAAGCTGACTCAGCCGCCGATGTCCTCCAACCAGAGGTCCGGTTTCTCACTGAGCATGCGTTGCATCAACTGCACGCAGCCGGGGTCATCCAAGCAATCCACTTCGATGTCTGCCTCGAGCAACCAGGACTCAGCCCCTTGAAAACTGCGGCGCTCTCCGATCAGAACGCGTTTGAAGCCCAGCAGCACCGCTGTCCCGGCACACATGGGGCAGGGGGAGAGGGTGGTGACCAAGGTGAGTTCCCCCCAGTCCCGCCGACGGCCGGCGTGACGGATGCACTGGGTTTCACCATGGGAGGTGGGGTCGCCGTTCTGCACCCGCAGGTTGTGGCCGCGAGCGATCACCTCACCGCTCTCGGTGGCGATCACCGCACCGATCGGAATGCCTCCCTCCTGCCACCCCAGCTGGGCTTCGGCGCGGGCTTGCGCCATCAGGGCATGGCGCAGTGCCTTCTCCATGCCTAGAAACGCCGGCGGGGCGCCAGCGAGCTGCGGAAATGGGTCAGCTCCTGCATCGAAATGCGGCCATCACCGTTGCGATCAAAACGGGCAAAGCGGCTCTGGAGTCCTGGCAGGGCCTGACACTCAGCCAGCGAAAGCAGGCCATCTCGATTGAGATCAGCACTGCGAAAGGCCTGCAGGAGCCGTTCACCCAGGAACGGCTCCTGCATCGGGGCGATGTCCTTCAGCAGCAGCACGCCATCACCGTCGCGGTCGAGGTTGCGCAGGCGCGGGTGTGAACCGACATCCTTGGTGCTCAGGCGACCATCACCATCGAGATCAAGGCTGTGGAAGAGCTCCAGCATCCGCTGACGATGCCGTTGGATCGCCGCTGGATCCTGGGCGCCAGCCGGGGTGACGCCAAACAGCAGCAGCAGCAGCAGTGACAGCGCGAGTGGTGGCATGGCCTCACCTTATGGAGTGCATCGACAGGAATCCCTGCTGCCAAGGATCTTTTTCGCGCCGAACTGTGACCGAATCCAACTGAACCCGTCAGCGGAAAGATCCAGTGCCTGCCGATGACTGAATCGACGTGGCCCTGCAGCGTCGTCCTCCATACAGTCACAACGTTCCTTGCAACGCCTCGCCGTGGCGAAGACGCAGACCATCTGGGTGGTGGATGACGATCCGGAGCTGCGCCAGCTGCTCAGCACGTACCTGAGCGAACAGGGCTACGACGTGCGCACGCTCAATGACGGCAAGCAGCTCTGCGCCCGTCTGGAGTTTCAGCGACCTGACTTGGTGGTGCTCGATCTGATGATGCCCGGCGACGACGGATTGACGATCCTCCGGCGCCTGCGCGATGGCGGCGATGACCTGCCGGTGGTGATGCTCACCGCCCGCGGTGAAGCGGTCGATCGCATCATCGGTCTTGAACAGGGGGCCGATGACTACCTGGCCAAACCATTCATGCCCCGTGAACTTTCGGCGCGCATTGAGGCCGTGCTGCGGCGCCGCGGCGCCGTGCCCGCCGGCACGCCGGTGGTGGATGGGGAGATCATCCGCTTTGGCGACAACAGCCTTGATCTTTCAGCTCGGACCCTTGAGCGGGAAGGGGAAGCAGTTGTGATCACCAGCGGAGAGTTCGGTCTGCTGGCCGCCTTTGTTCAGAACCCTCACCGGCCCCTCTCGCGCGAACGCTTGATCGAGTTGGCCCGCGGTCCCAGTAGCGAGACCGACAGCCGCAGCATGGATGTGCAGGTCTCGCGCGTGCGGAAGTTGATCGAGCCCGATCCCACCCGTCCCCGCTATCTGCAAACGGTCTGGGGCTATGGGTATGTTTTCGTGCCCGACGGGCAACCCCGTAACAAATAGGAACGGGGAACGCCTCAGTTCCCGTCAGGCCATGGGCACCGCTTCGATGAATGCAGCGCACGCCCAGGCCGGATCCCCTGGCGTGTTCTGTCGCTGGTGCCGGTTCAGCGATCCCATCAACCACCGGGGCCAAGGCTGAGGCGGCCCATCACCTCAGCTGATTGAGCGCTGCCTTGCACCGTGTCATCGGCCAAACCAGTGAGGGGTCTGATGTCGGCAGCACCCAGATCAAAAGAGCACGGCTAGTTTTCAGTGCCATGGCCCATCGCGCTGCCATAAACCCGCTGGGGTTGCCCTCCGGGGCGCTGCTGCTGCGGCTCGGCCTGTTCCTGCTGCTGAGCTGGGGGGTCAGCCTTGGCGTCTTGCAGCTCCTTCTGGGGCAGCGACTGGATCGCGCCCGGATGGTGCAGATGGGACGCGATCTGGCCAGCAACGTGCGCCTCAGCGAGGTGGCCCTAGAGCAGTTCCCTCCCTCAGTCGTCGCCCAACTCAGCGGGCTGCGACTAATCAGTGGCCGCCAGCCAGCCGCCACCGGTGGAGCAGCGCTGGACAACCGCGCCCGTGAACTGCGCCTCGAACTCTGCCGTCGCTTGCAGCACTGCCCCGAGGTCTCCCCCACCCTCAGTCCCAACCAGGGGGTGTGGGTGGAACTGCTGAATCCTCTCGAGCGGGTGTGGCTGTTCGCACCGCTGCCCCGCGACAACTGGTGGCCGCCTGATCCACTCCTGGCGTCCTTGTCATTGCTCTCTGGCAGCGTCATCGCCGGAGGACTGTTTCTGCTGCTCGAGGTGCAGCGACCGCTGCAGCGGCTGGAGCGCGCCATCGGCCGGGTGGGACTGGAAACACGGCCAGCGCCCCTGCCCCAGGAGGGCACCGGTGAGGTGCAGCGTCTGAGCCAGCGCTTCAACGCCATGCTGAGTCGCCTGGCGCGTAGCGAGCAGGAGCGCGCCACGATGCTCGCCGGGATCGCCCACGACCTCAAAAGTCCCATCACCCGTCTGCGGCTGCGCCTGGCGGTGGAGCTCAACAGCCCCCAGGCAGAAGCCGACCTGGATGCCCTCGAGCGCATCACCGGTCAATTTCTGCTCTTCGCCGGCGGCGGCCAGAGCGAAGAGAAGGTCCACTTGCCCCTGCACAGCCTCCTCGGGGAAGTGGCTGCCAGTTACGACGGCCAGCCCGTGGAACTGGAGCTTGAGCCGATCGACGCGCAGGTGCAGCCGGTGGCTTTGGGCCGCGCCATCAGCAACCTGATCGACAACGCCCTCTCCTACGGGAGGCCGCCTGTGCTGCTGCAGCTTCGCCGTGAAGGCGACCAGCTGCTGCTGGCGGTTCAGGACCAGGGCGAAGGCATTGCCCAAGCCGCCCGTCCAGAAGCACTGATGCCCTTCCACCGTCTTGATGCCTCAAGGGGCGGCAGCGGTCACTGCGGGCTGGGACTGGCCATTGCCGCACGGGTGGCAGAAGCCCATGGCGGGCGACTGGAACTGCGTGATCCAAAGGGGGGGGGCTTCGGTGTCTGCCTGCTGCTACCGCTGCTGGGCAGCTGACACCTTCATTGGCCCTCTTCACACTGAAGGATGCGCTGCGCCTGCCGCTGTGGATCTGCCCCCCCCTCAACCCTTGGTGGCCGAACTGCCGGCATTGCTGCGCCAAGCGCCCCAACACCGAGCGGAGCAGGACGCGCTGCTCTACCAATGCCAGCCCCTGGAACCCATCCAGGGACGTTCAGCGGAGGTCTGCTGGAACGGGCACTGGCGCTGATGAAGCCCCATCGCGCCCTATTCGTCAGTGACCTGCACCTGGGAACGGGCCGCTGCTGCGCCGCAGCCCTGCTGCAGCTGCTCGGCAGCGAGCCCAGCGAGCGATGGATCCTGGTGGGAGACATCCTCGATTTGATCGCCTGGCAGGAGCAGGACCCACGCTTCAGCAGCGACGAGCTGGCCCTGCTGGAGCTGTTCTGGCGACGCCAGGAGGCCGGTGAGCTGATCTGGATTCTGGGCAACCATGAAGAACCCCTACGAAGGCTGCGCCGTCAGGGTCTGCATCGACGCAGCTGGATCGCTGATCAGCTCATCTATCACGCCCTTGACGGACGGCGATTGCTGGTGATTCATGGCGATCAGCTCAGCTTTGATGGTCTGCAGTTCAACCGCATCGAGCGCATCGGTCTTGATCTGGTGACGGCGATGGAACGACTCCACCGGCGGCTGCACCCCCCGCTGCCCAGTCCCACCGGCTTGATGCTGCAAAGCAGCAGCGGCAGGCGCCTGTCGCAGAGCTTCCACCGCGCCCAGGCTGAGCACGCTGCTGCGCAGCAGGTCGAAGGCATCATCTGCGGCCACATCCATGCCGCCCTGCTGGAGCAGCGCGCTGATGCACTGATCATCAACACCGGCTGTTGGACCCACCCACCCGGCACGGTGGTTGTGGAGAGCGCGGAAGGCGACTGGATCTTGATCGATGCCAAAGGGGGTCGGCAGTCGATCAGAGTTGACCCATGCCGAGCTTCCTGCGCCGCCACGCCCTCCCGCTGATCTTGCTGGCAGGGCTGCTGCTGCGGTTGCTGCTGCTGGTGCTGCTGCCGCCGGGCTACGACGAGGCCTACTACCTGTTTTACGGGGCCCATCCAGCCCTGAGCTATTTCGATCACCCCGCCGCTGTCGGGCTCTGGGCCTGGCTGGGCTCCCAACTGAATCTGGGAATCATTGGCCTGCGACTTCCCGTGGCCTTGAGTTACACGATCGCCTCCGCCGTACTGGCCCAGGCCGCCAGACGGGGGCTGGGGCGCGGCAGTGATCTCTGGACCGCAGCGCTGACCGTGCTCTGTCCGTTGCTGTTGCTGGTCGGCGGGGTGCTGCTCCTGCCCGATGCACCACTGTTGCTGCTGCTGAGCCTGGTGCTCTGGGGCCTGGCGATCGATCTGCCCTGGGGGCGGCTTGGGCTGCTTTTGGGGGGGCTGACGCTCTGTAAGTACCACGCAGTACCGCTGCTGCTCTGCCTGGCCTGCTGGGCGCTGAGCCGGCCGGCCACACGGAAGCGACTGCTGGGCCCTGAGGGGGTGAGAGCACTGCTGAGCTGGCTGCTGGTCTCCGCACCCCTGTGGATCTGGAACGGACAACACGGCTGGGTCTCCTTTTTCTTTCAAGGGGGACGCACCGTCAAGGACAGTGGCTTCAACCTGGCGGGGCCGCCCCTGTTTCTGGCCAGCCAGCTGGTGGCCCTCTTCCCCACCATCGGCGTGGTGCTGGTCATGGCGCTGGCAGCCCACCGCCATGACCAGCACAGCGACTATCGGCGCCTGCTGCGCTGGCTGTCCTTACCGCCATTGGTCCTGTTTCTGCTGCTGGCTGGACGCATGCAGGTGCTGATCAGCTGGCTGGTACCGATCTGGTGGATCCTGCTGCCCCTGGCTGGGGCATGGCTCGCGGAGGCATGGCAGCGCAGGGCCGGGTTCCTGCGCTGGTGGCTACCGCTCACCATCGCCCTGCCTCCGCTGCTGGCTCTGGTGGCGACGGTCCACGTGCGCAGTGGGCTGGCGGCACCACTACTGGGAGCAACGCAAGACACCTCGCGCGAGCTCAGCAGCAGCCATGAACTGCGCGCAGCGCTGCAGGCCGAGCCACGGCTCTGGAGCAGCCTGCAACAGGCCGACTTGCTGGTGGGTGAGCGCTACTACGAGCCGGGATTTCTGGCTCTGGCCCTGGGGAGGGACAGCACAGCGGAGTTCACCACATTCAACGGCGACGCCCGCGGATTTGCCTTCTGGCAACCCAAGGATGGTTTTGCTGGTCGCAGCGGCATTGTGTTTGGCTTCAACATGCCGCAGCGCGACCGTGCCGATCCGGCGGAGCGCCGCGGCTGGCTGAATCGCCTGCCTGGAGTGGAACCACTGGGAGCTGTTCAGCTGCAGCGGGGTGATGGCCCCGGGCCGGTGGTGCGCTTTTACCGCTTTGGCCCGCTGACAGGGCCCTGGCCCCGTCGCTACGGTCCGGGCGCTTTGAACCCGGACGATGACCCGCGCCGCTGAGGTCTTCCGCCAGTTCCTGTTGCTGGGCTGCACCTCCTTTGGAGGTCCGGTGGCTCACCTCGGTTATTTCCGCGAACGCTTCGTGGAACGTCGCGGCTGGCTGAGTGATGCGGCCTATGCCGATCTGGTGGCGCTCTGTCAGTTCCTGCCAGGGCCAGCCAGCAGCCAGGTGGGCATCGGCCTGGGAATGATGCGTGCTGGCTGGCTCGGAGGTCTTGCCGCCTGGGCCGGCTTCACCCTGCCTTCAGCGTTGCTGCTGATCAGCGTGGCTGCACTGCTGGGGCTCAACCCCGCCTGGATGGATGGAGGCTGGGTCCAGGGGCTCAAGGTGGCAGCAGTCGCTGTGGTGGCCCAGGCCGTGCTGGGCATGCAGCGCAAGCTGGCACCTGATCAGGCCCGCGCCAGCTTGATGGTGCTGGTGGCGATCTTGGTGCTCCTGATTCGCCATCCGGCCGTGCAACTGCTGGGACTGTTGATCGGCGCCATCGCCGGTGTGACCCTGCTGGAGGCACCGCCTCAGCGTGAAGCCGGGGTTGATGCGCTGCGGGTGCCCATCAGCAGGCGCAGTGGTGCTGTGTTGCTGCTGATCATGCTGGCCATGCTGCTGAGCTTGCCCTGGCTGCTGCAGAGCGGCCAGCCGGTGGTGATTCGTCAGCTGGCCAGCTTCTTTCAGGCCGGCGCCCTGGTCTTCGGGGGTGGTCATGTCGTGCTGCCGCTGCTGGAGCAATCCCTGGTGCCCCACGGCTGGATCAGCAGCGACAGCTTTCTGGTGGGCTATGGCGCTGCCCAGGCTGTGCCAGGACCGTTGTTCACGCTCTCCGCCTTTCTGGGGTACGACCTGCGGGGCGGTCTTCAGGGCGTCCTGGGCTCGTTCATGGCCTTAACGGCTCTGTTTCTGCCGGCCTTTGCTCTGGTTGGCGGCGTGCTGCCCTTTTGGGCACAGCTGGGGCAGGCCAGCTGGATGCGGCGCGCCTTGAAGGGAATCAACGCTGCGGTTGTCGGTGTGTTGCTGGCAGCCCTGTATCAGCCGGTCTGGCAGGTGGGGATCAAGAGTGCAGCTGACTTTGCCCTGGCGGCAGCAGCACTGCTCCTCCTGGTGGGCTGGCGGCAGCCCGCTTGGCGCGTGGTGATGCTTTGCGCCCTGGCCGGCGGCCTTGGGCTGCATCACTGAACGGGGGTCACCAACCCTGCTGGGCCCCATCCCCTGAGCTGGCACTGCCGCCGGAGAGGGCCCCATCGTCGTACCACTCAGGGTCATCCCAATGCTCGAGGCTGCCGGCTTCCTGCTCAACGGCGTCCTGATCCGTCGGCACACCAGCGGTTGGAGCAATCGTCATGATCGGACGCTCGCGCGGAGCAGCAGATGAATCAACTCTGCTTAAGACCTCGAACCGAAATCGGCATGCATCGCAGCCTGCATCGCTAGGTACATATGCGGCACTGTGACAAAGCAAAGCTGAAATCCACTGGCAAGCCGCCAGGGACTTCGGCATGCTCATCAATCGGTCAACGGAGGGGGTGGGATTCGAACCCACGGAGGCTTTCACCTCGCCGGTTTTCAAGACCGGAGCCATCAACCACTCGACCACCCCTCCAAGGAGGGCCGCGCAGGGGCTGCGCGCCAAAAGGATTGTGCCACAGCTGAGCAGGAGCTTCAGCGGGATTTGAAGCCCCAATCCCAGGTTGGTCTCACGAGACAGAGAGACATGGTGGGAGTGATCGCCTCCCCGCTAATGGCTGTGCTGAGCACTGACTTCCTCGCCATCCGCACGCGGAAACTGGCGGAGATGATCCAGACCCTGCCTCAGTCAGCCTGCCCTGAGCATCAGCGCAACCATTGCCGCGAGCTGCTCGATCAGCTGTGCAGTGCCATTGAGACCCTGAGCCTGAGCGAGCAGCGCAGCAACGATCAGCCCTGCTTGGCCAACGGCAGCAAGCACTTATCAGAGTCGCAACCGGCGGGACCAGCTTCCACCAGCTCACCGCGGTCGTAGCGCTGCAGCGCTTCGAAGAAGTCACTGGTGCTGCGGCGGGCGATCACATCGGATTGCAGCTGTTCATAGGTGGCCTGATCAATCGGTTCGAAGGGCAGACGGGGGAAGGTGGCGTTGGCATCAAAACGGGCCAACAGTGCAGCCGAGATGTAACCACCGCCCTGTTCGATGGCCTGGTGGATGGCATCGGCGAGGGGCTCAATCTCGTGTTCGCGGAACTCGATCGTGGCTGAGGTGTTGTGGGCGGTGTAGTGCTGCTGCACCTGCATGTAGAAGTCGAACTGGGCAAGCGCTGAGAAGTTGTTGATGTCAACCGCATCAGCTCCAGGCAGGTTCGCCCAGCTCACCTCGGTGGGAATTTCCACAAGCCACTCGGTGCAGCGGGGATCAAAGGGGTCATTCAACAGACGGCCCTGCTCATCCTTATCGGACTGGGACGGCACGATGGTGTAGCCGTAATCCATGCAGGCCAGGGCCACCGGATCGTTCTTGCGGAAGGTGATGCGACGAATGAAGCGCTGGGCCTTGGGGGGGTGCCAGCCAGGAGCCGCTCCTGTCAGCAGGCTCTTGGTGCCTGCAGGCTGAACAGTGGTGCAGCGATTGGGGCGGCGCAGACCGTGCGCGTCGCAGTAGTTCCAGACCGCTTCGTTGACGATGGACTTCCAACGGCTCAGATACTCGGCCTCCTGACGCTTAAAGGACGCGCCGGCTTCGGTCGCAGGACGGCCTTCTGCCCACCACTGCAGCCAGGGGGTACCGAAAGCGTGAACGAAGAAGTCAAACAGGCCGGTGAAGCTCACGCCCACGATCGGATCCCAGGCTCGGCTCTGGCGATAGCGCTCGACTTCAAAGGAATGGTTCAGCAGGCAGGCCACCGAGAGGCCAGCGGCACGGAAGGCATCCGCCTGGGCCGGGTGATCCTCAGGATCGATGCGGTTGAGGTGAACTTCAGCGAGGTTGCAGTGGAAGTCGGCTCCGAGGATCTCGCCGCAAGGGTTGAGGCCATAGCGACCGAGCCGGTGCTCCAGCTCAGCATCGGCCATGGGACCGTGATTGAGCTGCAACCAGCGACCAGCTTCATCCCGGCCTTGCTCGCAGTAGATGGATTGGAACTCCTGGCGCAGCTCAGGAGTGCTCAGCAGATCGGCATTGGAGCGGGCAATCGCCTCGGGGGCGAACTGAATCGCACCCTCTCCGCACTGGAATTGCTTGGTGACGGCCTCAAGCACCACCTCGCGGCTGGGCCGTGTGTGGAACACACGGGTGTGGTTGGCCATACGCAGGGCATCCCGCTCAGGGTCGATACGCCAGTTGCCCTCGCTGTCCTGCTGCCAGAGGTTCTCCTTGGCTCCAGCGGCCGATGTATCCGAGGACGCAAACTGGCGCATGCCGGCACTCCGGCGGATGTTGCCGGCGACGATGGTGACGGCTGCCTCATCGATCAGCAGGCAGCATTCAACGGATGTGAGCTTGCGGCCACGGGCCTTGTTGAGCAGTCCGGCAACACGGCCGTAAAGGTCCTTGAGCTTGACCGGGTTGGCCATCCCACCGAAACCCTTGAGAGTTTCGCCGACCGGACGAACATCCGAGAGGTCCACCTCCACCTCAATGGTGTCGCTGAAGCGATCATCGCTGCAAAGCTCCAACAGCAGCTGGTAGCTGTCCACCCAGCCACGGCGGGTGTCACCCACCTTGATGCTGACGCGGTGGCCATCGATCGAATGGGTGGTGGTCTCCTGGCGCTGGTCAGCAGGAGTTGCACCAATGTCGGTGACTGAAACGACGCGCAGCTCGTTGCGAACCGCCGGCAGGCGCTCAATCAGGCGGGGCTCAATGATGGCGCCCGTGCCGCAGCCCATCATCGCCAGATCCATCATCAGCCCGAAGGCCTCCCAATCCACCAAGTTGGTGGAGGTGCAGTTGTAGGCACCGGAGAAGTTGACGTTCTGCTCAATCCAGGGCGTCCCACCGATCCACAACCAACGACCCGAGGGAAGCGAGGTGAGCTGACGCTGCATCCGACGCATCAGGCTCACCTCCTCATCACTGAGCCCCCCCAGACTTTGCAGACCGGAGAGGTTGCGCTCATTGACCTGCGACCAGCTTTCTCGCCCGTCAGGGGTTTTACGGCTGTAGGTGCGATAGAAGACGGGGTTGGCCGCCGGGGCGGTCGCGGGGAAATCGGTCTGCAGCAGTGCAGCCGAGTCACTGTCAGCAGCAGCAGCGCTGGTCGCTGATGCGGGCTGCACGAGCAGGTCCGAAGAAGGGGTCACCGAGCACTAGATCTAGTAGGTCGAGCGAAGCTAATACGCCACAGGAAGCGGTAGAGGCCCCATGCCGGCCCCTGATCTGGCCATCGCATCCAACGGCTCAAGCAGCAGGCCGCTAGCAGAACGCGGCCCTGCAGATCCAAGCGCTCAAGCGGGCCCCTCAATAGTCCAGAAGCCGCATTCGGAATCGGGCCAACTGCTCGGCCTGCTGCGGCTCTTGCTGCAAAAACGGATGCTCAGCCAAAGCCAGCATCACCTGCTCAAATTTGGCCTCACGCTCCAAGCCATGACCGGGCCGTTGCCGCTCAAAACTGTCCCAGGCATCGGAGAAGGCCATGGCAAAGCCATCGGGGTTGTTGAACACCTGACCTGCAGAGGGCAGGCGATCTGGATCAGGCAGGGGCACAGCAACAGCGGAGCTGGATTTCAGATTACGGAGTGGGAAGCTGGGGAATCCCCTTCCGAGGCCAACGCCATGGCGCCCAGCCCGCAGGATTCACCCGCTGAGGACATCGGGGAGGCCGTTTCACGGCGACGCAATTTCGCGATCATCTCCCACCCGGACGCCGGCAAAACAACGCTGACCGAAAAGCTCCTGCTCTACGGGGGTGCCATCCAGCAGGCCGGAGCGGTCAAGGCCCGTGGGGAGCAGCGGCGCGTGACCTCTGACTGGATGGAACTCGAGAAGCAGCGCGGCATCTCGATCACCTCCACCGTGCTCCAGTTCGACTACCACCAGAGCACCATCAACCTGCTGGACACACCAGGTCACCAGGACTTTTCTGAGGACACCTATCGCACCTTGGCGGCCGCCGATAACGCGGTGATGCTGGAAGACGCCGCCAAGGGGCTCGAACCGCAGACGCGCAAGCTGTTTGAGGTCTGCCGCATGCGTCAGATCCCGATCTTCACGTTCATCAACAAGATGGACCGTCCGGGTCGAGAACCGCTCGAGCTCCTCGATGAAATCGAGAAGGAGCTGGATCTGGTGCCGTGGGCGGTGAACTGGCCGATCGGCAGCGGCGAGAACTTCCGCGGCGTGATCGATCGCCGCAGCCGTGAAGTGACGTTGTTTGAGAGGGCTGAACGGGGCCGACAGGCCAGCGAAAAGCTGCTCAGCGCCGAAGACCCTGATCTGCGCGAGCTGGTGGAGGAGGAGCTGCTCGACACCGCCTTGGAGGAGCTGGAGCTGCTGGAGGGTGCTGGCGCGGAGCTGGACCTGGAGCTGGTCCATGCCGGGGAGCTGACGCCTGTGTTCTTTGGCAGTGCCATGACCAACTTCGGTGTTCGGCCTTTCCTCGATGCCTTCCTGGAGCTGGCTCAAAAACCGATGGCCCGCCAGAGCAGCGATGGGCCCATCGATCCGCTGCGTCCCCAGTTCAGCGGCTTTGTCTTCAAGCTTCAGGCCAACATGGACACCCGCCACCGGGATCGGGTGGCATTCGTGCGGGTCTGCTCAGGCAAGTTCGAAAAGGACATGACGGTTCAGCATGCCCGCAGCGGCCGCGCCATCCGTTTGTCAAGGCCGCAAAAGATCTTTGGTCAAGACCGCATGGTGGTGGATGAGGCTTACCCCGGTGATGTGATCGGCCTCAACAATCCAGGCATGTTTGCCATTGGCGACACCCTCTACATCGGCCCGAAGGTGGAGTACGAAGGCATTCCCTGTTTCAGCCCAGAGATCTTTGCCTGGCTGCGCAATCCGAACCCCTCAGCCTTCAAGAACTTCCGCAAGGGGGTCAATGAACTACGGGAAGAAGGAGCGGTTCAAATTCTTTACGACACCGACCAAAGCAAACGGGATCCAATCCTGGCGGCGGTTGGTCAATTGCAACTCGAGGTGGTGCAGCACCGCCTCGAGAATGAGTACGGGGTCCCCACCCGTCTTGAACCGTTGGGTTTTGCCGTCGCGCGCTGGGTCAGTGGTGGCTGGAGCGAACTGGAGAAGGTCGGGCGAATTTTCAACTGCAAAACCGTGCGCGATGCCTGGGATCGTCCGGTCCTGCTGTTCAAGAACAACTGGAACCTCAACCAGCTCCATGAAGATCACCCCGACCTGGAGCTCGCCTCGGTGGCGCCAGTGGTCAGCGGAAGCGAACCGATCAGCCTCTGAGCCACAGCTGAGCCATCGGCTCGCCAGGATGCATGAACTATCAGCTCCAGTCATGGCCACCCAATGGTGGGTGCGGCCGCGTTTCGATGGCGGCTGCGACTACGTCCGACTGCGCCTCGACGGCAGCCCTGCAGCCGATCCGGCTGGCAACGTTGAGTGGATTGAAGGATCCCACCTTCCCCCTCAGATGCCGTTGTTGAAAAAGCGGCTGTGGTTCAGTGCTGAACTGGCCCAGCGCAGGCAGCTGCAACTGCAGGCCAGCGGGTTCGAACCCTCTCAACCGGTGTTCTGAGTCTCACCTCAAACACACAACAGCCGATACGCTTGCCAAAACAATTGCCTCTGTGGCCCAGGCTCCTCCTCCGGCTGATCCCAACAGCACCGATCCCTACCAGCGGTTGGGGATCACAGCTGACGCCAGCTTTGAGGCCGTGCAGCGCGCCAAGCAGGACTGCCTGAACGCTCTCCCTGCAGACGATGCCCAGGCCAGAGCCAAGGTGGAGGCGGCCTATGACGCTGTGCTGATGCAGCGACTGAAGGACCGCCAGCTGGGGCAACTCACCGGTGCCGCGGCCAGCGCCTCCAAGCTCGAGGCCAGCGCCGGCGTTAGCGAGCCAGCCAAAGGCCTGCCGAAATTGCCGGCGATGCCGGCGCTGCCCACACCCAAACTCGATCTGCAGTGGCCGCAGCTGAGCCTGGCCCAAGGGCCTGAGCTGTGGCAGCCCTTGGCTGGCCACGGCGTGGTGCTAACGGTTGTGCTGTTCCTCGGCGCTCAACCAGGGTTACCGGAGTTGCTGCTCTCACTGGCAGCGTTGATCACCATCGCCAGCCTGCAGCGCCGCCGCCGCCGGTTCTTCAAAGCGGTGGGATTCACGCTGCTGGCCCTGATTGCCGGAACCCTGATCGGAGGTCTCTTCAGTGCATCGATGCAGGGGCTGGCCCTACCAGTAAGCGTCAATCAATTAGCTGCAGTCCCCACCGTGCTGCTGCTTGCGGCCTTAGCGGTCCTGCTCGACTGATTCAGCCGCCGTTGGTGGGGCATCAATGCCGTAAGGGCCATCGATGCGGATGCCGCAGCGGTTCGCCGCTTCATCCCAGGCCCGATCAAAGCGTTCCCAGCGAAAGCTGCGGGGATCCCGTCGGCTGTGGCTGCGGTCAACGGCCTCGTGTGTGGTGATGCGCCGCATCGGGATCCCCCAGCGCAACTGCCAGACCAGGACGTGCTCAGCCAACCGCATGTACTGGGCCTTGCTGTAGCCGCTGTGGGCATCGTCATCACCCCGTCCGTCCTCTGGACTCTCCAGACTGATATGCAGGGCCACGTTGTTGAGTGAGCCACCGGCCAGTGGGGTGCTGGAAGGGCGGTGACGGATCGTGGCATCACCCCAGGCGCTCCAACCGGCGCCAAAGGCACGGTTGCGGTCCGGCACCAGGCGGAACGCGGTGCCGTTGCGGTCGAGTAACAGGTGATAGCTGGCCTGATCCGCATCACGTGGATGGGGCGTCTGGAAGAAGTTCAAGGTGTCTTCAAGGGACAGCACGGTCTCATGCACAACCACCAGCGAGGGCTGATCCGGCACGGGGCCGGAGAGGCTGTCGCTGGGTCGGCGCACCCCGAAATTGGTGGGATCAGCCGGCGTATCCCGCTCACGGATCCCCAGTCGCTGGGCACAACGCTTGGCCGCCTTGGGATCGGGAACCAGCAAAGGCTGGAGCCCCTCCCCCTGGGCCAGAGGCATCAGGGCCGCTGCAGGTGGGACCAGTCGCTGCTGGTGCCACCACCACAGCCCAGCCACCGAACCGGCTCCCAGGAGCAGGCTGGCCAGGCAGAACAACAGGGATCGGGGCATCAGCCCTGGGCAGATCGATACAGACCCTGCAACAACGATGCGGCCAGCGGCAACCACAGGCCGAGCAACCACCACCCCATCAACGCCACCAGCACGCTCACCCCCCAGAGCAGCAGCAGTCGCGGCAACAGACGGCGCCAGTGACGGCGCACCATCTGCGTGCTGGCCGCCATGGCCTCCCAGGCCTCACCGCCTTGATCCAGCAGCAATGGCAACGAAAAGCTCCAGGCCAGCAGAAGCAACACACCTGGAAAGAGAAAGAGAAGACCCGCCAAGGCGCTAAGGCTGCCGATCAGCAACGGCAGCAGCAGCAACGGCAGAGGTGCCCGCTGCAGCGGTGCAACCCATCCACGCCATCCCTGGCCCTGAGCAACCGACGACCGCTCAGGGGTGACCAGCAGTCCAGCCATGGCGATCGTCAGAGCCATGAGCTGAAGGGCCACCTGCAGCAGCACAGGTAGGGGCAACCAAGCGGCCAACGGAAGCAGCAACGCCCAACTCAGGGACCACCCAAAACGCTGCATTGACGCTTGGGGCAGCTGATCGAAAGCCCGCTGCAGGGTCCGCAGGGGAGGCCGGAGCGGGGTGGCGGACATCAGATCCAGCTCAGTACCACAACCGTAGAAACCACAGCAGGCTGCGCCAGAAACTGTCACCAAACGCTCAGCTCAAGGTTCCCGGTACACCACCCGACCACGCTCATCGCTGGTGACCAGGAGCAGATCGGCCAGTTGCATCCGCTCTAGCTCCTTGCGCACAGCATCCAATTGCGCCATCTCTGGGGGCTGAATCGCCAGCAATGCATCGTTGAGGCTGAATCCTGCCTCCCCACTACAGCGAGCGAGCAGCAGCAACTGACGATCCAGTGGCTCAGGCTCCCCCTTCTCGCGGCGAGCCTGCTCCAACAGGGTCGGGGCATTGGCATGGCCCACCAGGCCGGGGATGAGGAACAGATCGATCAGGGTGCCGATGCCGAGAAATCCGAAAGTCACCAGGTACAGCACCCCACTGAGGGGACGTCTGTTGTAGAAGCGCTGCACACCGCAGACGCCCACCAGCGAAAGGCACCAAAGCAGATAGGAGAGATCAACACGGCGCAGCTGATCACGATGGGACGACGACGGGGGCGACACGCTCAGCCTGCGTAAGATCCCCATTCTCATCGGATTGCCAACGGTGTCGTCAGCCGCAGTGGAGCTGCCCAAAACCAGCCAAAGCCCTCAGCTGCTGAAGATCCGCCACTCCATGAGCCACGTGATGGCCATGGCGGTGCAGCAGCTGTTTCCCAAGGCCAGGGTGACGATCGGGCCTTGGACCGAAACGGGGTTCTATTACGACTTCGACAACCCCGAGCCCTTCACCGAGGCCGACCTCAAGGCCATCAAGAAGGGGATGATCAAAATCATCAACAAAAAATTGCCCCTCGAACGCATCGAGGTCAGCCGCAGCGAAGCAGAAGAGAAGATCAAAGCCCAGAACGAGCCCTACAAACTCGAGATCCTCGAAGGGCTGCAGGAGCCGATCACCCTCTACACCCTCGGTGAGGAGTGGTGGGACCTCTGCGCTGGCCCCCATGTGGAGCACACCGGTCAGCTCAACCCCAAGGCCTTCGAGCTCGAGAGCGTGGCGGGCGCCTACTGGCGCGGCGACGAGACCAAAGCCCAGCTGCAAAGGATCTACGGCACCGCCTTCGAGAGCGCAGAGCAACTGGCGGAGCACAGGCGCCGCATCGAGGAGGCCAAACGGCGTGACCACCGTCGGATCGGAACCGACCTCGATCTGTTCTCCATCGAGGATGAAGCCGGCGCTGGTCTGGTGTTCTGGCATCCCCGCGGGGCCCGCATGCGCCTGCTGATCGAGGAGTTCTGGCGTCAGGCCCACTTCGCCGGCGGCTACGAGCTGCTCTACACCCCCCATGTGGCTGACATCAGCCTGTGGAAGACCTCCGGTCACCTCGATTTCTACAGCGAATCGATGTTCGGCCCCATGCAGGTCGATGAGCGGGAATACCAGCTCAAACCGATGAACTGCCCGTTCCATGTGCTGACCTACGCCAGCACGCTGCGCAGTTACCGGGAACTACCGATCCGCTGGGCCGAGCTCGGCACGGTGTACCGCTACGAGCGCCCCGGGGTGATGCATGGGCTGATGCGCGTCAGGGGCTTCACCCAGGACGATGCCCATGTCTTCTGCCTTCCCGAACAGATCAGCGATGAGATTCTGCGCATCCTTGATCTCACCGAAGAAATCCTCAGCACCTTCGATTTCACCAACTACGAAATCAACCTCTCCACCCGCCCGGAGAAATCCATCGGGGAAGACAGCGTTTGGGAACTCGCCACCAAGGGATTGATTGAGGCGCTTGAGCGCAAGGGATGGGCTTACAAGATCGATGAAGGCGGTGGTGCTTTCTACGGCCCCAAGATCGACCTCAAGATCGAAGACGCCATCGGCCGGATGTGGCAGTGCTCAACGATTCAGCTGGATTTCAACCTGCCCGAACGGTTCAAGCTCGAGTACGTGGCAGCTGACGGTTCAAGGCAGCGACCCATCATGATCCACCGCGCCATCTTCGGCTCGCTGGAGCGCTTCTTCGGGATCATGACCGAGAATTACGCAGGGGATTTCCCCTTCTGGCTGGCCCCGGAACAGGTGCGTCTGCTGCCGGTGACCGATGAGGTGATGAGCTACGCCGAGCAGACCAGGGAGCAGCTTCAACAAGCTGGCGTGCGCTGCAGCATCGACCGCAGCGGCGACCGGCTGGGCAAGCTGATCCGCACCGGTGAACAGCAGAAAATTCCATTGTTGGCTGTCATCGGTGCCCAGGAAGCTGAGCACCGCACCCTGAGCCTGCGCAGCCGGCTGCAAGGTGATCTTGGTGCTGTTGAGCTTGATGCTCTCCTCAAAGCGGCCATATCAGCCAACAGCCAACGCTCTGCGACGCTGGATTTACCTGCAGCCACCCCTGCAGCGGCCCCTTAACCGCAACGCACCTCCTATCAGCGCATGGGAGCGCCAGCCTGAGCACGACGCAGTTCACCCATGTCTCTGCTGCTGGCCGGCGATCTTGGCGGCACAAAAACCCTGCTCGCCCTCTATCGCGCTGAAGGTGGCCAGCTGGAGTGCATCAGCAAGGAGCGCTACGCCTCACCGGAGTGGTCAGGCCTGGCGCCGATGCTCCAGCACTTCCTCAAGGAGCATCACCCCAGCGATGGCCACGTCGATGCTGGCTGCATCGCCGTCGCGGGTCCTGTGCAGCATGGCCAGGCCCACATCACCAATCTCCCTTGGGAGATGGAACAACAGGGCCTTGCCGCTGAATGCGGCATCAGCGCCCTGGAACTGGTCAATGACTTTGCCGTGCTGGTCTACGGCCTGCCCCACCTCAGTGACACCCAGCAGGTGGTGCTGCAGGAGGGCACTGCCGATCCGACAGGGCCGATCGCGATCATCGGTGCCGGCACCGGTCTGGGCATGGCCCGCGGCATCCATGCCGGCGGCCAGCTGATTGCCCTGCCCAGCGAAGGGGGACATCGGGAATTTGCGCCCCGCACCGCCGATGAAATCCTGATGCTGGGCTGGTTGCGCAAAGAACTTGGCCTGGAGCGGCTCTCCGTCGAGCGGGTGGTGAGTGGCACCGGCCTGGGGCTGATCTTCCTGTGGCTGCTGCACTGCGGCGGACTGGAGGACATCACGGATCTGACGGAGGCCGCCCTGAACTGGCGCCGGCAACCGCCCGGCACCCCCGGTCGGCCCGACCTCCCGGCCATGGTGGCCAAACGCTGCAACGAAGGCGGTGTGCTCTCCAGCCGTGCCGTGCAGCTGTGGCTGGGGGCGTACGGCTCCGCCGCCGGTGATCTGGCCCTGCATGAACTGGCCAGTGGCGGGCTCTGGGTGGGTGGAGGCACGGCCGCCAAGCATGTGGAGCGCCTCAAGAGCGATGCCTTCCTCGTGCCGATGCGCAGCAAGGGGCGTTTCAGTTCGTTGATCGCCAGCCTGCCGGTCAAGGCGCTGGTGGACCCCGATGCAGGCCTGTTCAGTGCTGCCTGCCGGGCCCGCATGCTGGCAGAGTGCGCATAACGCAAAACCAGAGGCCTGGCAAGGCGTCTGGGGGTTGGAGGATCAGACGCAGTGAAGGCCAAACCGGAGATCGGCTCTGCCGTTGTGGTGGATGTGCCCGCCACCACCGCCAACCTGGGGCCTGGCTTTGATTGCCTAGGCGCAGCCCTCGATCTCAGCAACCGGTTTCAGCTCACCGTGCTGGAGGGGGGAGCTGAGCGCTTTGAGCTGATCATCGAAAGTGAGGAGGGCTCCCACCTGCGCGGTGGTCCCGACAATTTGGTGTACCGCGCCGCCCAACGGGTCTGGCGCGAGATCGGCATGCCGCCGATCGCCTTGGAGGCCCGCGTGCACCTTGCGGTGCCGCCAGCCCGCGGCCTGGGCAGCAGCGCCACAGCCATCGTCGCTGGACTGATGGGGGCCAATGCCTTGGCCGGAGAAGCCCTGGGCAAGGAAAAGCTGCTGGAACTGGCCATCGACATTGAGGGCCACCCCGACAACGTGGTGCCCTCGTTGCTGGGAGGCCTCTGCTTGACGGCCCAGGCCGCTTCTCGACGCTGGCGTGTGGTGCGCTGCGAGTGGCATCCCGACGTGCAGGCCGTGGTGGCGATACCCAGCATCCGGCTCTCCACCGCAGATGCCCGCCGGGCCATGCCAAAGCAGATCGTGATTCCCGATGCGGTGACGAACCTTGGATCCCTCACCCTCCTGCTGCAGGGCCTCAGAACCGGCAATGGCGATCTGATCACCGATGGCATGCACGATCGGCTGCATGAGCCCTACCGCTGGCCTCTGATCCAGGGGGGCAGCGAGGTGCGCAAGGCTGCCATGGAGGCCGGTGCCTGGGGCTGCGTCATCAGCGGCGCTGGCCCCAGCCTCCTGGCGCTTTGCCCCCTATCCAAGGGCGAGGCGGTCGCGGAAGCCATGGCCAGCAGCTGGGAACGCAAGGGGGTCACCGCCAAAGCCCTGGCACTGTCTCTGCAGCACGGCGGCAGCCGCTGGAACAAAGCTGAGTAGAACTACCCAAGGGCCTGGCACCCAACTGATAAGTTGACAGCCAATAAAGACTCGGCGGCCTGTGGATCTCAGCCTGATCGTGCTGTTGCCGCTGGTCGGCGTACTGGTGCTGGTGCTGCTACCGGCCAGCCAGCAGAAATCCTGCCGCTGGGTGGCTTTCATCACCCTCCTGGTCGATCTGGCCTTGATGGTCTGGTCCTTCAGCCGCCATTTCGACCCCGATCTGGGCACGCTGCAGTTGGTGGAACGCATCGACTGGCTCCCGGCCATGGGATTGCAGTGGTCCCTTGCGGCCGACGGCATCTCCGCTCCACTGGTGCTGCTCAGTGGCTTGGTGACGCTGCTGACGGTTGCCGCCAGCTGGACCATCGAGCGCAAACCGCGGCTGTATTTCGCCTTGCTGCTGGCCCAGGCTTCAGCCCAGGCCGTGGTCTTCCTCTCCCAGGATTTCCTGCTGTTCTTCCTGGCCTGGGAGCTGGAACTGGTCCCCGTCTACTTGTTGATCGCCATCTGGGGCGGCCAGAGGCGCCAATACGCTGCCACCAAGTTCATCCTTTACACCGCAACGGCCTCCCTGCTGATCCTCATCAGCGGCTTGGCGTTGGCCTTCAGTGGCGAGACATTCACCCTCAACCTGGCTGAGCTCGCCTCCCGCAGCTACAGCGGCACCTTCGGCCTGCTCTGCTACCTCGGTTTCCTGATCGGCTTTGGCGTGAAGCTGCCGATGTTCCCGCTGCACACCTGGCTTCCCGATGCCCACGGTGAGGCCAATGCACCCATCTCAATGCTGCTGGCCGGGGTGCTGCTCAAGATGGGCGGTTACGCCCTGCTGCGCTTCAACGTGCAGATGCTGCCGGAGATTCACCTGCAGCTCGCCCCAGCCCTGATGGTGCTTGGCATCGTCAATGTGGTCTATGGGGCCCTCAACGCGTTCGCCCAGGACAACGTCAAGCGACGCATCGCCTGCAGCTCCGTGAGTCACATGGGCTTTGTTCTGCTGGGGATTGCAGCCGTCAATGATCTGGGCCTGAGCGGCGCCATGCTGCAGATGATCAGCCACGGCCTGATCGCTGCTGGACTGTTCTTTGTCACCGGAGTCTTTTACGAGCGCACCAAAACCCTCTCGATTCCCAACATGGGCGGCTTGGCGAAGGTGCTGCCCATCACCTTCGCCCTGTTTGTGATCACCTGTCTGGCCTCCCTGGCCCTTCCAGGCATGAGCGGCTTCGTCAGCGAGATCACCGTCTTCCTTGGCATCACCAGCAATGAAGCCTTCACCCCCACCTTCCGGGTGATCACGATCGTGCTGGCGGCCATCGGTCTAGTGCTGACACCGATGTACCTGCTGAGCATGTGCCGCCGCGTCTTCTTCGGTCCGCGGATTCCGGCTCTGGCCACCGTTGGGGACATGCGGCCCCGCGAATTGACCATCGCCCTGGTGCTGGTGGTGCCAACCCTGCTGATTGGCTTCTGGCCGCGACTGGCCACGGGCATCTACGACGCCACCACCGACAGCATTGCCGGCCAACTTCACAACACCTTGCTGGCCGCCCTACAAATGACGTCTTCCGTTGGTTGAGTTGATGAGCCAGACCCCCTCCTTCCCAGCTGAGCTGCTGCGCGGTGAAGGTCTGCCGAAGTTCAGTGCCATCTCGGCTGCGTCGGTCCAAGACGCCATCCCCCAGCTGTTGCAGGAGCTGGGCGAGCAGCTCGAGGCCGTCGAAGCCGACCTTCAAGGAGAAGGCCCCATCACCTGGGCAAGGCTGATGCTGCCGCTGCAGCAGATCGGTGAGCGACTGCGCTGGAGCTGGGGCGTCATTGGCCATCTGCTGGGGGTCTGCAACAGCAGCGAGCTGCGGGAGGCCCACCAGAGCCAACAGGCTGCCGTGGTGCGCTTCAGCAGCCGTCTGGGGCAATCACAACCGATCTACCAAGGCCTCAAGCAACTGGCGGACCAAAACCATCTGCTGGATAACTGTCAACGCCGGATCGTCGATCAGGAGCTGCTGGAGATGCAGCTGCGTGGTGTCGGCTTGGAGGGTGCAGCGCAGCAGCGCTTCAACCAGCTCAGCGAAGAGCTCAGCGCCCTGAGTACACGCTTTAGCAACAACGTGCTCGATGCCACGGCGAGCTGGGAACTGCTGCTGGAAGGTCCCGAGGAGGTGGAGGGCTGCCCCACCAGCCTGTTGGAGCTGCTGGCCGATGCCGCTCGCAACAACGGCCATGAATCCGCCACAGCAGAGGCCGGTCCATGGCTGCTGGGTCTCGATCACCCGCGCTACGGGCCCTTCCTGCGCTTTGCCGCTCGCCGCGACCTGCGTGAGCGGGCCTACCGGGGCTTCATCAGCCGCGCTGCTGAGGGCAACCGGGAACTGGTGGGCGAGATTCTCAAGCTGCGCCAGGAGAAGGCCGATCTGCTGGGTTACCGCTGTTGGGCGGACGTCAGCCTGGCCAGCAAGATGGCCCCGTCGGTGGATGCGGTCGAGCAGCTGCTGGAGGATCTGCGGGCTCCTGCTTTCAGCGCCGCCCAAGCCGAGCTCAGCGACCTACAAGCCCTCGCTGGCGATGCCCTTCAACCCTGGGACGTGAGCTACTGGGCCGAAAAGCAGCGCCAGCAGCGCTTTGATCTCGACAGCGAGGCCCTGCGCCCTTACTTCCCGCTTCCCCAGGTGTTGGATGGACTGTTCGGTCTCTGCCAGCGGCTGTTCGGTATCCGCATCAGTGCCGCCGATGGCGAAGCTCCCCTCTGGCATGGGGATGTGCGCTTCTTCCGCGTCAATGATGCCCAATCGGGAGAGCAGCTAGCGGCCTTTTTTCTCGATCCTTACAGCCGCCCGGGCAGCAAGCGGGGCGGGGCGTGGATGGATGAGTGCCTCGGCCGCCAGCGCAACAGCGATGGGAGCCTGGTGTTGCCTGTGGCCTACCTGATCTGCAACCAGACCCCGCCCGTCGGTGAGGCGCCGAGCCTGATGAGTTTTGACGAAGTCGAAACCCTCTTCCATGAATTCGGCCACGGGCTGCAGCACATGCTCACCACCGTTGAGCAACCGGGAGCCGCAGGCATCAACGGCGTCGAGTGGGATGCCGTGGAGCTACCCAGTCAATTCATGGAGAACTGGTGCTACGACGGCCCAACCCTCGATGCGATCGCCCGCCACTGGCAGAGCGGCGATGCTCTGCCCCAGAGCGAGCGCAACAAGCTGCTGGAGGCCCGCACCTTCATGGCTGGTTCAGCCACCCTGCGCCAGGTGCACCTGGCGCTGACGGACCTGCGTCTGCACGCCGTCTGGCGCGCTGATGCAGGCATCACCCCTGAGCAGCTGCGGCGTCAGGTGGCCGAAACCACCACCGTGATGCCCCTGCTGGAGGAGGACGCGCTGCTCTGCAGCTTTGGGCACATCTTTGCCGGCGGTTATTCAGCGGGGTACTACAGCTACAAGTGGGCCGAAGTCCTCAGTGCCGATGCCTTCTCAGCCTTTGAAGATGCAGGCCTTGATGATGAGGACGCGCTCCAGGACACCGGTCGCCGCTTCCGCGCCACCGTGCTCAGCCTGGGCGGCAGCCAGGCACCCACGGAGGTGTTTGAGCGCTTCCGCGGGCGCGAACCATCAGCTGCTGCGCTGCTGCGTCACTCAGGCCTGATCGCCGCTTGAGCCCAGCAGGGCTTCAACACTGCTGACCTTCTCGGCCATGGTCTGATCACGGTCAGTGCGTGTGTTGATCTTGACGCTGGTGTAGATGCGCGGGCTGCCCATGGCATGGACGGCCTCATGGCAGCGACGGATCGCCTCAAACACCACGTCCCACTCACCCTCGATGGCGGTGCCATTGGGATGCAGTTGGATCTGCAAACCCGCCTGCAGCAGCACCTGCTCGCAGGTGGCGATGTAAGGGGCGAGGTTGACGCCCACCCCGATCGGCACCACGCACAAATCTGCAATCACCTTCATCGCCGGCCGCCGATGCGGGCTTCATCATGCCGGCAGCCCCCCAGCAGCGGATGCCCCTCACCCCCTACCTGGAGCTTTGCCAGATCAGCGCCTATCTGGGGGAGAGGCGTGTCTTCAACGACCTCAACCTGCAGCTCAACATTGGTGAGCACACCGCGGTGCTGGGTCCGAACGGCGCCGGCAAAAGCGCCCTGGTGAAGCTGATCAGCCGCACCATCTATCCGCTGGTGGAGCCGCAGGCCAGCCTCAAGCTGTTTGGCCAAGCGAGGGTGAACCTCTGGGAGCTGCGGCGCCGCATCGGTCTTGTCTCAACAGATCTGCTGGGGCAGTACCGACCGCAGGTAAAGGGGATCGATGTGGTGCTCTCCGGCTGGTTTGGATCGGTGGGCCTGGGTCGGGATCAGGAGCCAACGACGCAGCAACGGCAACACTCCCTTGCGCTGATGGAACAACTGGGGCTGATCGGACTGAGCGATGAGCGATTTGGCCAGCTCTCGGAAGGCCAGCGGCGTCGCTTGCTGGTGGCCCGCGCCCTGGTGCATGGCCCCGAGGTGCTGGTGCTCGATGAACCAACCAATGCCCTGGACCTCAAGGCCAAGCACCAGTTGCTTGGTCTGCTGCGCCAGCTCGCCAGCACCGGCACAACCTTGCTGCTGGTGACGCACCAGATCGAGTCGATCGTGCCGGAGATCGGCCGCTGCGTGCTGCTCCATCAAGGCCAGGTGGTCGGCGATGGGCCGAGCGCCCAGGTGCTGCAAAGCCAGCCCTTGAGTGAACTCTTCGGGACTCCGCTGCAGGTGCTGCAAGCCAATGGCTACCGCCAGGTGCTGCCGGGGTAAGCCAGCAGAATCCCCCAAGCGGGGGATGTGAACAGCAGGCTGCGCTGGAGAAGCTGAGAGCAAGCTTTTCCAGCAACACCGTGTCTGACTACTACCCCAACACCCAGAGCAGCCGCCGCGGCAAAGCGGCCATCACCTTCTTCGTCAAGCCGGAGGCCAAAGCCGCCATCCGTGCTGCCCTTGCCGATGGCGGCTACGGCACCAGTTATCAAGAAGGAATCGTCAACCTGCTCAATGAACTGCTCACCCGTCAGCAGCGCAAAACGCTGGTCTAAGGCTGATACCTGCGGCGCTCCCAGCGCTGCAGTCGTTGAGCCTCGTCGTAGATCAGGCTCAGCTGCTGGAAACACTCGGGGGCGACCCGGCAGCCCACCTCCAGCGTGAAAGCCCCCGTGGACAGGGTCTCAGGCACCGAGCAGATCAGCCCATCGCAGAAGGCGGCCGTGATGCCATGGCGGCAGAAGCGCTCAAGGGCAAAGGGTTCAGCCGCACCAACAGCAGCCGGCAACCCTGACTCCCCAGGTGTGAGGGATTCCATCGCACCACCCCAGCCTGTCAGCTCGGCGAGTTGCTGCTGCGGCGGCCGTCCATCGGTTGGCCGCTGCGGCTCAGCGGGGGTGCTGCGGCCGCAGCGAAATGGCACCGCACAGACCGCATCAAGGCGCCAACGCTCGTCCTGCTCAATCCAGATCAGCACCAGCATTGAGCGGGAGCGCCCCTGGAAGAAATTGAGTTCGTGGGCAAATCGCTTTGAACCGGCGGTGAGCTGCACGCTGGACTGCCCGCCTGCACCTGTGAACTGCCAGCAATGGCCGCTCTGGTTGTAGATCTTGCTGGAGATCGGGTGCCTGGCAGTCCCCCCCGGGGCAAATTTCAGGCCGCTGCCATCCCAAAGGCCGGTGTCTTGATCCAAAAAGCTGATGTCGTAGCAGGTGTCCTCAATGACGTCGCTGGGCTCAGTCAGATTGAGGTCCCCCGCCTTGCTGCGCTGGAACCAGCGGCTGCATCCAAGCCAGCGACCGTCAAAGTTCTCGCGGTTGAGATCCCATTGGCGCACGACTCGGGACACAGCAGGAATCAAGGGCAGCCCGCGCAGGATCTCAGCTCAGCGGCAAAAGCACAATGCGAAAGCCGAATCATCTGCTGCTACGACGGCCTCCTTATTCAACGCACCACCACCATCAGCGTTGAATCCAGGCCCCAGAAGAACCTGATGAATGGCTTGCGGTGAATCCGCCTCAAGCTCAATCGCAGCGGCAGCATGACCCATGCCCCTGCAGCACGGTCTCAGGCGCAAGGATGATGCGCCTTTTGGAGCCAGATCCCATGGCAGCGGCAGATCCCATCACCCGGATCTCGGAGGAGCTGTTTGAGGCCGTGGCCGAACAGGCCAGCCAGTCACCGCGGCTGCGCAAGAACCACAACTTCCACGCTGAATCCGACCTCGTACAGCGTTTCCTCAACGTGTTGCAGCCCGGGACCTATGTGCGGCCCCATCGCCATTGCCGTCAGCAACCCGGCAGTGGCTTTGAGTGCTTTCTCGTGCTGCAGGGTGCGATCGGCGTCCTGCTCTTTGACGAGCAGGGGGAGGTGGTGCGGCATGAACGGCTGGAGGCCACCGGGGATCTTCGAGGCATCCAGCTACAGGAAGGGCACTACCACTCCCTCGTAGCGCTGGCGCCGGATTCCGTGATGTTTGAGCTTAAGCAGGGTCCCTACGAACCACTGAAGGACAAGGATTTCCTGATGCAGTTCCCCGTTGAAGGCACCCCTGAGTCCATGGCGCAAGAACGTCAGTGGCGCGCCATCTTCAGCCCCGCTGGCGCTGCACAGCCACCACACCACTGAAACCGGGGATGGGTGCTGAGAGCTTGCGCAATTCCAGGCTGATGGGAATCGGCCCGTAGCGCTGCTGGAGCAGATCAAGAATCCGCTCGGAGAAATGCTCCAGCGTCTGGCAACGCAAGCTGGCGGCCAGCTCCCTGACTGCCGTGACGGCATCGGCGTAATCCAGGGTGTCGTCCAACCGGTCACTGGCTCCCGCAACGCCCAGATCAACGTCAAAGCTCAGATCCAGGCTGAACCACTGACCGAGCTGCCGCTCCTGCTCCAGCACGCCCACATGGGCCCAAAGCCTCAGATCGCGAACCAGGATTCGATCGCTCACAACGGCAGGTTTTGGTGGGTGAACTGGCGCGCGCCACTGGCGTAATCAGCAGCGATGTGGCCATCACCGCGCAGGCGGTAGCGGTAGGTGACCAAGCCTTCCAAACCCACGGGCCCCCGGGGCGGCAGTGTCTGGGTGCTGATGCCCACCTCAGCGCCAAAGCCATAACGGAAACCATCGGCAAAGCGCGATGAGCAGTTTTGATACACCCCAGCGCTATCGACCCGAGCCAAAAAGCGCTCGGCCGTCTCGGTATTAGTGGTGCAGATCACCTCGGTGTGGCGCGAGCTGTAGCGGGCGATGTGCTCCAACGCCTCATCCAACGAGGCAACGATGCGGATGCTGAGCACCAGATCGAGATACTCCGTGGCCCAGTCGTCATCACTGGCGGCATGGCTCACTCCTAGAGCCATCGCAGCCTTATCGCCGCGCAATTCCACCCCGGCCTTGGCAAAGGCGGGCAGGGCCGCGGCCAGGAAGGCAGGAGCAATGTCCTTGTGCAGCAGCAGGGTTTCGATGGCATTGCAGGCCGCCGGGTATTGCGCCTTGCTATCAATCGCCACCGCAACGGCCTGATCCAGATCCACCTGCTGATCGACATACAGATGGCAAATGCCATCGGCATGGCCCAGCACCGGAATCCTGGTGTTGTCCTGAATGAATTGCACCAGGGCATTGGATCCCCTGGGGATGATCAAATCGACCAGCCCTTCCAGCTTCAGCAGGGCCAAGCTTTCTTCACGGCTGGTGAGCAACGTCAACACATCCGGATGCACGGCTGAACGACGCAGCCCTTGCTGCAGGGCCTCAAGAATCGCGGCACAGCTCCGGTTCGCCTCACGCCCACCTTTCAAGATGGCGCCATTGCCCGAGCGAATCGCCAGAGCAGCGATCTGCATCACCGCATCGGGACGCGCCTCAAAAATCACCCCCACCACCCCAAGGGGGACGCTGACGCGCTCCAGCACCAGCCCCTCATCGAGGGCCCGGTGCAGTTGGCGTTGCGCCAAGGGGTCCGGCAGCTCAGCCAACTGGCGCAGGCCAGCAATCGCCCCATCGAGCTTGGCACCATCGAGCTTGAGCCGAGAGAGCAAGGCAGGAGCCAGCTGCTCTTGTTCAGCCGACTGACGATCCGCCTCGTTGGCCGCAACGATGACATCACGCTGCTGCTGCAAAGCATCGGCCATGGCCAGCAGGGCCTCACGCCGCTGCTGGTCACTGCATTGGGCCAGATCAACGGCATGACCCCGCAGAGCGGTGGCACGCTGCAGCAGTTCAGGTGAAGGATCAGGGACGACCTGGTTCAAGGCGCACGTGAGGCACTGGGGCCATCATCCGACCCCAGCAGACCGCAGACGCTCCAGCGCCAATCGCGCGGCACCAAGACGGCCTGCGCCATTCCCCAGAGCAGCGGCCTCAATGCTCAGGCCAGCGCGACTGGGCGCCAGCACCCGGCGCTGCACCTCCTGGCGCAGGCTGGCCGCAAAGAACGGGAATGCAGCGCTGAGTCCACCCCCCAGAAGCACGCGCTCTGGTGTGAAGGCATACACCAACGAACTGATGCCGCAGCCCAGCAGCTCGCCGTAGCGATGCCAGACCTCCAATGCCTGCTCCTCGCCAGCTGCCGCACGGCGCGAGAGCTCCTTGGGCTCAGCTCCTGACCAACGGGTGAGCGCACCGATGCTGCAATAACTCTCGATCGATCCATGATTACCGCTGTTGCACGGGGGGCCGGCCGGATCCAACCCGATCAGTCCCGGCTCAGCTGCGGCTCCGCAGCGGCCAAGAAACAGCTTTCCCCCCAGGATCACGCCACCACCCACACCTGTTCCAAGCGTGAGCAGCACCACATCCTCAATGCCCTGAGCGGCACCGAGCCACTGCTCACCGAGCACCGCACAGTTGCCGTCATTGGCCATCGTCACCGGGCGCTGCAGCCGCGGCTCCAACCAGGCCGCGAGCGGCACCTGCTCCCAGCCGGGGAGATTGATGCACACCTGCGCCACCCGTCCATCCCGGTCCATCGGACCGGGCAGGCCAATCCCGACGCTATCGGCCTGACGCTGGGGGTCGAGTTGCTCGATCGCCTCAACCAACTCACTGGTGATGGCCCCAGGAGTGGCGGGCTGGGGTGTGGCTCGCTGCAACTCCTCCAGCAGCGAGCCGCTCTGATCAAAGCGCCCGAGCTTGAGCGCAGTACCGCCAATATCCACACCAATCACCTGCCGGCGCTGTGGTGTCATCGGTGCCACTGCAGCTCCTTTGACCATTAAGGCCCAGCCGCCTCAGAAGCGGAAGAACAACTGCAGCTGGCCTTGCCATTGCCCCTGCTGATCAAGGGCCCCTTGAACACCAAAGGTGTCGGTGGCCTGGTAACGCAGCACGGCTTCTGGCGGGATGTCGCTTCGGTTTGGAGCTGAGAGCACCGAGAGATTGAGACGCTCGGTGATGTCCACACCCACTTCAGCGCCAAGCACCAGCTGGGATGGAACCCGCTGACTCTTACGCCGCCGCTTGCCATCTTCCACATAGGGATCGAGGTAGGCCGGATAGATCGAAGCCGTCAATCGATCCCCGAACAGATCACTGAAGCCCCCGAGCACTGGGGTGAGCAGGGTCCCCCCCAACACCGTGGCCAACGCGGTACCGGCATTGGCCACCGCCAGACCCGCCAGGGAATTCCCCCCCAGCAATGCCACCAATTTCTCCTGCGGCATCGGCGGCACGCTGCGCAACGCAACGTTTTCGGCGATGCGATCCGCCGGCCCCCGAACGGTGACGATCACCTTGACCAGGTTGAGGCGATCAAGGCTGGTGAAACTGCCCTGCAGTTCATCGGCCGTGATCAATCCATCGTTGTTGCTGGCCTGGACCCGATCCGACACCCGCGTGGTCAGGACCACGTCGAGGTAAGGGATCAACCCCAGCGAAGGGGTGAAGACTGCCGCATTGGCATTACTGCCATCGAGCTTGAGCGTGCTGGTCAACACGTTGACCCGCCCTTTCAGCAGTCGGACTACACCGGAGAGCTGAACATCGGGACCAGCTGGACCATTGAGCGTGAGCAGCCCGCCGATGCGGAAGTCCGCCACTGGAGGGGCCGTGATGCGCAGCTTGGGCCCGAAGCCCAGGCGCAGACCATCGAAGCGCAGGGCTCCCAGGCTGGGCAGGCTGCGGCGCAGGGCCGCACCAGTGCTGGACTCCACCGACGGGCCCAGAAGCACCACAGGCTTGGAGAAATCCCACTGGGTTTCTGGCAGCTGTGCAGCAAGCGGCACCGACGCTCCAGAGCCTGTTGCGAGTTGGGAGGGCTGGACCCGGATGCGGCCTTCGCTGAGCTGCAGCTGTCCCCCCAGGCGGGGCTGCAGCAGGCTGCCCCCGATGCTGAGATTGCCATCAGCCAGCACCTTGAGGTTGGGCCGCTCGATCGGCAGCTTGCTCAACGCGATGGCCAGGCCTGGCGCGCTGACGCTTGGCCTCAAAGCAAGGCTGCCACTGCCGTTGAGACTGCCAGCAGCAACGCTCGCCTGCAGTTGCTCAAGCTGGAGACGCTCGAAATCAAAGAAGGCTGCCGCCTGCAGGTCACGCACCGTCTGCCCCGCCACCACAGCAGAGCCATCTCTGACGCGAAGAAATCCATTGGCGATCGGCTGCAACCGGGTGCCACGCACGAGCAGCTGCAGGTCGATGCTGCCCTGCTGCCACTGCAACTCACCACCACTGAGGGCCGCGAGGAAGACCAGGCCATCACCACGGCTGGCGATGCGCAACTCCAGGTCGTCATCGTCAGCATCAAGCGGCAGCGTGCCCCGCAATTCGACGTTGTTGCTGGCCTGACCGCCGCGCAGGGCCAGATCCAGCTCGAGGGCCTGGCCCTGCAGTTCAATACGACCCCGTTGGAGCTCCAGGGGTTGGCCCTGGAGGCTGGCCTGATTCAGCCCGAGATCAAGGCTCAACTGCGGAGAATCCCCCCCCAGCCTCCAGTTGCCCTGAGCGCGCAAGGCCCCGCGCAAGCTGGCCGGGACCGGCGTCAGTAAGGCCAGGAAACCCAACGGCAGGCCAGAAAAGCTGAACTGGCCGCCCCCCTGGCCGAGAGGACCATTAAGGCGGGCCACAAAGGGCTCCAGCTGCAGGGCAAGATCGCGGTCCTCGCCGCGCAGCCACAGGTGGCCCTTGCTGGCGAGCTTGATCCACAGTTGCTCTGGCCTGGGACCACGCACCTGCAGGTCCGCGTCAAGGACCCCCTGCACATCGACCAGATCAAGGCGCCCGCTCTGCTGAGTCGGCGGCCTGGCCGAGGCCAGCTCGGCCTGAGCCTTCTGCAGCGCTTGGATCTGTTGATCCAGGCTCTGGCCCAGGGTGTCGATGGCCAGGCTGCCCAGATCACTGGCTTCTCCAATGGGGGCAGCCGCTGCTGGGCGCTGTAGATCCCGCAGCAACCGCAACAGCCCTGCAGCCTGAAGGCTGCGGGCCGACGCCTCGAGGTTGAGGGGACCACGCCACCCCCCACGGCTCTTGAGCTGCAACGAGCCAGGTCCCGGTGGGATCAGCTCCGCTTGCAACACAAAACCCGGTGGGCCCAACTGCCCCTGCGCGGTGAGGGTGCGGCCCTTGATCCAGGCCAGGGTGGGGCCATCGATCTGGGCCTTGCCGGAGAGGGTCAGCGGATCGAGAGCCAGCTGGCCCCTGCCTTGCAGCACCCCGGTGAGCGGCAGGGGTTCATTGCCCCGCAGTCCCAGCCGCAGCGGGGCCAGCGGCCACTGACTGGCCCGCCAGCGGAAGCCATCCCCCTGGGGTTCGAGGCTGAGGCGACCATCTCCTTTGCGCCCTTGCAGCGATTGCATGCGCAACCCATCGAGGGCAGCACGAAGTTCGGTTGTGGCCGATCGCAGTTGCAAGGCACCGGGTTGCCAGCGGCCCTGCCAACGCTCGGGCCAGACCAGTGGACCGATGCCCGGCTGCAGCAGCGAGAAGCTGGCCTCAAGTTCGGGTTGATCCGGAGTGCCCGCCAGCTGCAGGGCACCGCTAAGGCTGCCCCGCCAGCGGCGGTCCAGAACCGAGAGCGGCAGCTGCAGCAAGCGCGCCTCTCCGGTGAGTTCCCCCTGTTGCCAGGGTTGATCGGGCTTGGGTTGCCAGAACGCCTGCAATTGCAGCGCCTCACCAGCCAGCGATGAGGTGCCCTTGAGCTCGAGCCGCTGCTGCTGTGGCAGCCAGCGCAGGGTCCCCTGCAAGGGGGCAGGGCTCAACTGCGCAGAGGTCTCCGTCTTGGCAGGGTCCAACTCCAGCGCGGCCTCAAGCTGCTGCAGCGAGCGGGGCGCACGCCAACGGCCGGCAGCCTGGCCACTGAATTGGAGTGGACCGGCCGGTGTGATCACCGCGCCCTGCTCCAGCTGCAGTTGCCACTGCTCATCATCAAGAGACATGGCGCCTGTCAACACCTCCCCCTGCTGCCCCAGTAAGGCGGGGTCAAGTTGCAGGACGCGGCTGCGGAGCCTGATCTCAGGTTGCAGGGCACCGGCCAGCTCAAGCTGGGAATCTCCCGTTCGCACCACAAAACGCTGCAGCTCGAGCGACTGGAGCGGGCTGCCGTTCCACTGCAGTGCAGCCGAGAGATCCCCCTGGCGCTCCCCCCAGCGCCAGCGGGCGGGGGCCAAGGTGAGTCGATCGCCTCGGCAACGCAGCTGCAGCAGGGGACTCTGCAGTGATGGCTGTCCGGCCAGGTCCCATTCGAATTGCCGCAGCCGCAACGGCCCGCGGCAACGCCACCGATCGGGCCGGCGCTGCAGGCGCATGTTGCCCGAGAGCACACCGCTGCGCAGGCCAGGGACCTGGAACTGCTGGGGCAAGAGCAGGTCCGCCAGGGCTCGGGATGGCAATTGGCGCAGCTGCACTTGCAAGGACAGCAGCGGCCGGGGACCCCAGCGATTGTTCAACCGCAAACCGAGGCGCGCCCGCCGCTCGGCTTTCGCCAGAGGCGCCACCTCACCGCTGAAGCTCAACTGCTGCTGGACCAGATTGAGATCCAGTCGGCCTTGACCCAAGCGCCAGGGGCGGCCCCCATCAAGTTGGAAGCGACCGGGATCCAGCAACCGCAGCTTGAGCCTCAGGCGCGGTGGCGCCTGACCGGGAACCCCCTTGGGAAAGATCCACAGCGCCCCCTGAGGATTACGCCGCAGCTGCAGCTGCAGGCCGCCCAAGCCGATGGATGACACCAGCCGCCCCTGACGCAAGCTGGCGAAAAGGTCAGGGCGCACGGTCAGCCGCTGCAGGCGCATGCTGGAGCCATCCGCCGCTGTGGGCCGGACCTGACTGGGACCGAACTCAAGCCCTTGCAGCGACAGGCCCTGAAACGGCCCGAGAACCACCGGGTGAGCCAGGCCTCGGCTGAACTGCCCCTGCAGCCACATCCGCAGCCGGTCGGGGTCCAAGCGGGGGTCACTGCTGCCCAGCGGAGCACAGCCAGCCACCCCCAGCACTGCTGTTGCAGCCAGGGGACATACGACGCGCCGGATCAATCCCCCCATCGCCTGCGGCGGTTCATGTCCGGAGTCGGCGCAATATAGGTTCGTTTGCCAAGGCGCTCCATGGTTTCTGATCCATTGCTGCTGCAGGTCGGGGCCTGGCTGGCGGCTGCAGCCGGCGCACTGGGGTTGCTAACCGTGGTCGGCTTTGTCATGCGCTGGGGAATCCGCTTCCGCCTGGTGGGGGTCAGCAGCTTCACGTTGCTTCTCGCCGCAGGCTGCGCTGCCTTCGCCATCAGCTACAGCCCGCGCACCAGCATTGAGGGAGCACTGGTCGTGCCGGTGGTCTACGACAACGGAGGAGATTTGGTGGTAGCTGCCGCTGCGTCCGATTTCCCAGCGGAAGCCGCCGGTCCGACAGTCGAACAGGTGGCCACCAATCTGCGGGGTTCTGGACGACGCACCGGCGATGGACGAGTGCATGTACGACTGCGCCAGCTCCAGCCAGCTGCCAATGGCAGCAGCCGTCCTGTGGTGCTGGCTGAGGCGGTGCGCGATCTGCGCAGCGACAGCGTGGAACTGGTCCCAGTTGCGACGGGTCGGACAAGGAACTGACACCGCCGACTCGCCGGATGGGTTTTTCGCGGACTGAAATAAAAAGGTCCGCTCGATCTGGCGATGCCTCAACGCTGCGTCCTACCACTGGTGGCTGGCCTCGTTGCCGCCTTTGGCCTCTCCAGCGCCCACGCCGCCGCCAGTCAGCTGCTCGAGTCGGTCAAACAGAACAAGCAACTGGCCTCCCAGCTCTGCGGCGAATTCCGCAAGCTCAATGCCAGCGGCCGCAAGGCCCATGACCCGGCTTCCATCCGCAACACCGCTGCCAGTCAGGGGCTCAGCCCGATTGACGCCGAGATCCTCACCACCTATGTCGTTGGGATGTATTGCCCCGACGTGCGCTGATCAGCCTTGGAACCCCTGCCCGTCACCGTTCCACTGCGGGACGGGGTTGATCAGCACGGCCTGCTCTGGTGCCCCTCTGGCCCCGGACCTTGGCCGGCCTTGCTGATGCGACAGCCCTACGGCTGCCGCATCGCCTCCACCGTTGTTTATGCCCACCCCGCTTGGTACACCAGCCAGGGCTACCTGGTCCTGGTGCTCGATGTGCGCGGCCGCGGCGGCTCAGCTGGTGATTTCCAGGGCTTTGCCCAGGAGGCTGCCGACGGTGATGACAGCCTCGAGTGGCTGCGCAATGACCACCGCTGCAACGGCAAGGTGGGGTGTTACGGCTTCAGCTATCAGGGATTGACCCAGTTGTTGGGCCAACGCTCTGATCTGGCCCCCGATGCCATCGCACCGGCCATGTGCGGCCTGGATGAGCGCTTGCATTGGGCCAGTGAAGGGGGCAGCCACTGGTGGGCCCTGGCACTGGGCTGGGGGCTCCAGCTGGCCGCCGAAAGCTGCCGGCGCCGCAAGGACCAGCACGGTTGGGATGCCATCCGCAGCAGCCTGTTGAGCGGAGCATTTCTCAGCACTGGCAAAGCACTACTGAGCCGGCACGACCCCAGCAACCCGGTGTTGCGGTGGCTGCAACAGGACCCCCTCAGCAGCAGCGGCTGGCGAAGGCATGAGCCTGAACCCTCGCGACTGCAGCGACCGATGCTGCTGGTGCAGGGCTGGAGTGATCCCTATCTGAGCGGTGGCCTGGACCTCTGGAAGCGCTCCCAGCAGAGCGGCAATCACGCCCTGCTCCGCATCGGCCCCTGGAACCACCTGGCCTGGGACCGCAGGGTTGGTGCCCATGACCACGGCAGCCAAGCCTGCGGCCCGGTTGACCAGTGGCAGCTGGCGTTCTTTGACCAGCACCTACGCGGCCATGATCCGCTTGAACAGGTCCGTTGCCGCGTCTACGACCAGCGGCTCCAACGCTGGTGTGAGCAGGACCCCGCCCGTTGCAGCGACCTGAGGCTCGGCTTGAGCAGCAATGGATTGGCAGCAGCCCGCAGTGATGAAGGTGCACTGACGGCAACATCCGGCGCAGGAAACATCGTTTGGGTGCATGACCCCTGGAGGCCGGTCCCTGGACGCGGCGGTCATCTGGGCCTCGACGCAGGTCTGGTGGAGCGGGCTGATCTTGATGCCCGCGCTGATGTGGCGTGCTTCACAACAGCACCGCTGGAGCATGAACTGGAACTCTGGGGTCGCCCGCAGTTGAGCCTGAAAGTGGCCGCCGATCGCCCGGGCTTCGACCTCTGCGTCGCCCTGTCGGTTCTCCCGCAACACTCGCAGCAGGTGCTGCAGCTCTGCACCGGTGTCACGCGACAACTGGGGGAGCACTGCCTCAACCAGGCGCCACGCATCGTTCACCTCCAGCCCTTGCTGGCCACCCTGCGGCCCGGTGATCGCCTGCGGTTGTCGGTGGCCGCAGCCGCCTGGCCCCAGGTGTCTGTCAATCCAGGCAGCGGGTTCCATGGACCCGGCGCCAGCAGCATGGATCACCAGGTCATCACCCTGCACGCCGTGCTCGAGGGGAGCGCTCTGACCATGCAGCCCATGGCACCGCCCCTCCAGGCAGAGCAGCGGGGGAAAGGGGCTTAGGCTCCGCCGCACAACGCACGTCCCAGCTCCAATGGCACTGGCAACCCTCGATTGGATGACCCAGGACGCCGAGCGTCTTGCCCAGTGCAACCACGACCATCCGCTGGCCGTCCTCGGCCCACAGCAACTGGCGGATGAACGCTGGGTGGTTCGGGTCTGGATGCCTGAGGCCGATCGGGTGGTGCTGCTCCACGCCGGTGGCGAGCTGCTGCTGCAGAACCCGCACCACCCCTGGATCTTTGAAGCAGAGCTTCCCGCTGATCCCGGCAGCGGCTATCGCTTGAGGGTGGAGCGAGCTGGCATCACCCACGAGCAGCACGATCCCTACGCCTTCCGCCATGAGTGGATGGGTGCCATGGATCGGCACCTGTTTGCCGAGGGCAACCACCACCACATCTGGAAGCGCATGGGGGCCCACCCCCACCAGCAGGACGGGGTGGCCGGCGTGCAGTTCTGCCTGTGGGCTCCCCACGCTCGCAGCGTCTCAATCATCGGCGACTGCAACAACTGGGATGGTCGCCACCTGCCCATGCAACAGCGCACGGGCGGCATCTGGGAGCTGTTCGTGCCTGGCCTTGGCACCGGTGCTCACTACAAATATGAAATCCACACCCAGGAGGGTCACTGCTACGAGAAGGCTGACCCCTATGGCTTCCAGCACGAGGTACGCCCCAAACAGGCCTCCCTGGTGGCTGATCTCAACCAGTTCGAGTGGAGTGACGACGGCTGGCTGAAGGAGCGCGATGGACGCAATCCTTTGGAGCAGCCCATCTCCGTGTACGAGATGCACATGGGCAGCTGGATGCACGGCAGCTGGGATGAACCCTTCATCGAAGCCGACGGCAGCGTCCGCCCTCCAGTGCCGGCAGCTGATCTCAAGCCCGGTGCACGCCTGCTGACCTATCCGGAGCTGGCGGACCGCGTCATCCCTTACATCAAGGCCCGCGGCTTCACCCACATCGAGCTGATGCCGATGGCGGAGCACCCCTTTGACGGCTCCTGGGGTTATCAAGTCACTGGTTTTTACGCCCCTACCAGCCGCTACGGCTCACTGGATGAATTCCGCGCCTTTGTGGACCGCTGTCACGCAGAAGGCATCGGCATCATTCTGGACTGGGTCCCCGGCCACTTCCCCAAAGACGCCCATGGATTGGCGTTCTTTGATGGCAGCCACCTCTACGAGCACAGCGATCCCCGCATCGGTGAGCACAAGGAATGGGGAACACTGATCTTCAATTACAGCCGTAATGAGGTTCGCAATTTCCTCGTCTCCAACCTGATTTTCTGGTTTGAGGAATTCCATATCGACGGCATCCGTGTTGATGCGGTCGCTTCCATGCTCTACCGCGACTACCTGCGCCCTGATGGCGAATGGATCGCCAACGAGCATGGCGGCCGCGAGAACCTGGAGGCCGTCCGCTTCCTGCAGCAGGCCAATTCGGTTCTGTTCCACTACTTCCCTGGAGCCCTCTCCATCGCCGAGGAATCAACCACCTGGCCCCTGGTGACCATGCCCACCTCGATGGGTGGTCTGGGGTTCAACCTCAAATGGAACATGGGCTGGATGCACGACATGCTCGATTATTTCGAGCTTGATCACTGGTTCCGCCAGTTCCATCAGAACAACATCACCTTCTCGATCTGGTATCACCACACCGAGAACTTCATGCTGGCCCTCAGCCATGACGAGGTGGTCCATGGCAAGAGTCACCTGCTGCACAAGATGCCTGGCAGTGATGATCTGAAATTCGCCAATGTGCGGGCTCTGCTGGCCTACATGTGGACCCACCCAGGCAAGAAAACCATCTTCATGGGGATGGAATTCGGTCAGCGCGGCGAGTGGAACGTCTGGGGTGATCTGGAATGGGACAAGCTCCATTTCAGCGAACACCAGGGCCTGATCAATCTGGTCGATGACCTCAACGCGTTCTACAAATCCGAACCGGCGCTGTGGCGCAACGACTTTGATCACTACGGGTTCCAGTGGATTGACTGCGACGACACCAATCACAGCGTTGTCAGCTTCATGCGCCGTGATGAAAAAGAGGGCAATTGGGTTGTTGTGGTCTGCAATTTCACACCTGTCTCCCACGGCAATTACCGCATCGGCGTGCCTGTCGAGGGCTTCTACACCGAGGTCTTCAACAGCGATGGCAGCCGCTACGGCGGCGGCAATCAGGGCAACTTGGGCGGCAAATTCGCCGATGACTGGGGCATGCACGGCTACGGCCAATCCCTGGAGCTGTGCCTGCCGCCGCTGACCGTGCTCGTGTTCAAGCACGACGCCTCAAAGCAAAAGGTCGCAGCAATCCATGAAGCTGGGGGCATTTCCGGCTGACTGCTCGGGTAGCGTCAGCGGCTATTCGTTCTGCTGCCATGAGTGAGACTCTCCCCCTTCTGCTTCGCGCGGCCCGCGGCGAGCAGGTGGAGCGTCCTCCCGTGTGGATGATGCGGCAGGCCGGCAGGTACATGAAGGTCTACAGGGACCTCCGCGACCGCTACCCCTCCTTCCGGGAACGCTCGGAGAACCCTGATCTCTCCTACGAGATTTCGATGCAACCCTTCGAGGCCTTCCAGCCTGATGGGGTGATTCTCTTCTCCGACATCCTCACGCCCCTGCCTGGCATCGGCATCGACTTCGACATCGTTGAGAGCAAGGGCCCCCAGATCAACGATCCGATCCGCACGATGGCTCAAGTGGAAGCCCTGCGCCCCCTCCAGCCGGCGGAGTCGATGCCTTTCGTCGGTGAGGTGCTGGGCCGGCTGCGCCAGAGCGTCGGCAACCGCGCCGCGGTGCTGGGGTTTGTGGGCGCTCCCTGGACCCTGGCGGCCTATGTCGTCGAGGGCAAAAGCAGCAAGAACTACGCGGTGATCAAGGCCATGGCCTTCCAGGAGCCGCAGCTGTTGCACAAGCTGCTGGATCACTTCGCCGAATCCATCGCCACGTATCTGCGCTATCAGATCGATTCAGGCGCCCAGGTGGTGCAGATGTTCGACTCCTGGGCCGGCGAACTCAGCCCAATGGACTACGACACATTCGCAGCGCCATACCAAAAGAAAGTGGTGGAGCTGGTGAAGCAGAGCCACCCCGACACCCCCTTCATCCTTTACATCTCTGGCAGTGCCGGCGTGCTGGAACGCATGGGCCGCACCGGGGTGGACATCGTCTCACTGGATTGGACCGTGGATATGGCCGAGGGCTGTGCCCGCCTGCCCCAGCACCTCGGCGTGCAAGGGAATGTGGACCCCGGCCTGCTGTTCGGCACTCCTGAGGCGATTCGCGCCCGCATCGATGACACGGTGCGCAAAGCCCGCGGTCGCCGCCACATCCTCAACCTGGGCCATGGAATCCTTCCTGGAACACCCGAGGAGAACGGGCAGGCGTTCTTTGAGGCCGGTAAAACCGTGATGGACCGTCTCGGAGCACTGGCGTGAGCCAGGCTCCGGCCCGCATTCTCATCACCGGTGCCAGCGGCTGCGTCGGGCAACACATCGCCCGGCAGTTGCTGGAGGAATCCGACGCCGAGCTGGTGCTGTGGCTGAGGGATCCCAGCAAGTTGACGGCTGTGCCGCGGCAGCATCCGCGCATCACCCTGTTGATTAGCGATCTACGCCAGCAAGAGGGACACGCGGCGATTCTGGCCACCATCACCCGCGTGATTCACACGGCCACCGCCTGGGGTGATCCAGAGCGGGCCCATCAGGTCAATGTGGTGGCCGTCAAGGAATTGCTGGGCCGGCTCAACCCCGAGCGGCTCGAGCAGATCATCTACTTTTCCACCGCCAGCATCCTGAACCGCAACCTGGCCCTGCTGCCTGAAGCCGAGCCCTACGGCACCGAATACATCCAGACCAAAGCGCAATGTCTGCAGCAGCTGGAGCAGCACACCTATGCCGAGCGGACGATCGCCGTGTTCCCCACCCTGGTCTTTGGGGGTGCCGTGAATGGCAGCAGCCCATTCCCCACCAGCTATCTCACAGCAGGCCTGCGGGATGCGTGCCAATGGCTGTGGCTGGCCCGCTGGCTGCGCGCTGATGCCAGCTTCCACTTCATTCATGCCACTGACATTGCCAAGGTCTGCTGCCACCTGGCGCTGACCCCCCACCAGCACAACCCCGAAGCAGGCCAGGGGGCTGTCCGCCGCCTGGTGCTGGGGCAACCGAAAGTGAGTGTCAATCAGACGGTCGCAGCACTCTGCCGCTGGCGTGGCGTCCTCCGTCCACCGGGCATTCCACTCTGGAGCTGGTTGATCCAGCTGCTGATCAAGGTGCTGCCGATCGAAATCAACGACTGGGACCGCTTCAGCATCCGCCAGCGCCATTTCGTGCATGACCCGATCAGCCCACCGGAGCGCTTTGGTTTGCGCTCCCATGCCGCCACGCTGGAGGCGGTGTTTGAGGATGCCGCCCTGCCGCACCGCGGACCGGCCTGAAGTCGACAACAACAGAAACGTGTCAAAGCGTTGCAGCACGGCTGATGCTCCGGCTGCACCTCTCTAACTTAACTGGGAACTTATCTGCGCTCATGCGTCGCCTGTTTGGCCTGCTGGCCCTCTGTTTCGCCCTTCTGTTCGGCACCACTCCCGCCTTCGCTGCCGATGTGGCCCACGGCGGCCAGATCTTCTCCGCCAACTGCGTTGCTTGCCATATGGGTGGCGGCAACGTCGTCAACGGTGAGCGCACCCTCAAGGCCGAGGCCCTCGATGCCTACCTTGCCAACTACGGCGACGGCCATGAGGCTGCCATTGCCTATCAGGTGACCAATGGCAAGAACGCCATGCCTGCGTTTGGCGGCAAGCTTTCTGACACTGACATCGCTGATGTCGCCGCCTACGTCGAAGACATGGCCAACAAAGGCTGGGCCTGATCAGTCACTGAGCGACATCAACCTTCAGCCGGCCCTGCGGGGCCGGCTTTTTCATGCCGTCAGAGGCGGCAATGACTCAGCAGGGCGAGATAAAGCTCTTCATCAATTTCCCGGATGTCGTATTCGCTCGGGAACATGCCATGGCGGTGACGATGCACCACCATCCAGCAATGGCGCTCGAGATCAACCTGGCTCTGCTCAAGCTCCTCCACCTCAGTTGCGAGCTGCCGCAGCAGCTCAGGGCTTGGCGTCGGATCAGCCATGGAGAACGTGCTGCTGAGCCGGGAGGTTATCAACCCCATGGCCCAAGCTGGCTACAACATGTGGAGTGAAGCACCACAGCAGATGGTTCAGCTCATCACAACCGGACTGCTGCTGCTGAGCATGTCGCCGGCCGCAGCACAGCCAGCGGTGATGCCCGGTGACACCTTCAACGGTTGCCGCTGGCTGGTCCCAGCCGGTCAGAGCCTGTTTCAGCCCCGAAAGCTGGAGCCCCAGGATGTAGCCGCAAAAAATGCCCGTGGCTGTCTGTCGCAGCTGGATGCCATTTATGGCGCTGACGGCTGCCCCAAACGGTTTTGCAGCTACGACGAGATCGGCCCCCTGCCGGAGCAGAACAGCCTGATCCCTTAAGCCGTACCTTCAACCGAACCCATCGGTAGGGCTCACCACCACGCTGGGGTGGAGACCGAACCAGATGATTCGGTGCCTACGGTCTCGTTCATGCACTGGAATCCATACGGTGAGCCCAGTTCGATCTTTTGGCCACGACCGTGATGCAACCCACCGCTGAGCAATTCACCGAGCAGGCCTGGGGCGCCGTGGTGGCGGCTCAGGGCCTGGCGCAGCAACACCGCCAGCAACAGCTGGAGAGCGAACATCTGCTCCTGGCTCTACTGCAGCAATCACAGGGGCTCGCTGGACGCATTCTGGAGAAAGCCGGTGCGCGGCCAAGCCAGCTGCAGACCCAGGTGGAATCCCACCTGCAACGGCAACCCAGCCTGGGCCGTGCCCCTGACAACGTCTATCTCGGCAAGGGATTGCAGACCCTGCTGCAGAACGCAGACAGCTTCAAGCAGGAGTTTGGTGACAGCTACATCTCGGTGGAGCATCTGCTGCTGGCCATGGCCCGCGATGAGCGCTGCGGCCGGGAGCTGCTTCAGGGCGCTGGCATCCAAGAAAAAGGACTGCGAGAAGCCATCGAAGCCGTCCGCGGCAGCCAAAGGGTGACCGATCAAAACCCTGAAGGCACGTATGAATCCCTGCAGAAATACGGCCGAGACCTGACAGCAGAGGCTCGCAACGGCAAGCTCGATCCGGTGATCGGCCGCGATGAAGAAATCCGCCGCACGGTCCAGATCCTTTCGAGGCGAACCAAGAACAACCCGGTTCTGATCGGAGAGCCTGGTGTCGGCAAGACCGCCATCGTCGAGGGCCTGGCTCAGCGCATCGTCAACGGCGATGTGCCATCAGCGCTGCAGAACCGTCAGCTCATCGCACTCGACATGGGCGCCTTGATTGCCGGGGCCAAGTACCGGGGTGAATTCGAAGAGCGGCTCAAGGCCGTGCTCAAAGAAGTCACCTCCAGTGAAGGGCAGATCATCCTGTTCATCGACGAGATCCACACCGTCGTCGGGGCAGGCGCCACAGGCGGGGCGATGGATGCCAGCAACCTGCTCAAACCGATGCTGGCCCGCGGTGAACTGCGCTGCATTGGAGCGACCACCCTTGATGAGCACCGCCAGCACATTGAAAAGGATCCTGCACTGGAGCGCCGCTTCCAGCAGGTCTTTGTCGATCAGCCCACGGTTGAGGACACCGTCTCCATCCTGCGGGGACTCAAAGAGCGCTACGAAGTGCATCACGGTGTGCGCATCGCCGACTCTGCACTTGTTGCAGCAGCAGTGCTGAGCAGCCGCTACATCGCCGATCGTTTCCTTCCTGACAAAGCGATTGATCTGGTGGATGAATCAGCCGCCCGCCTGAAGATGGAGATCACCTCCAAACCGGAGGCAATCGATGAGATCGATCGCAAGATCCTGCAGCTGGAGATGGAGAAACTCTCGCTGGCTCGTGAATCCGACAACGCCAGCCTCGAGCGGCTGGAACGCATCGAGCGCGAACTGGCTGAACTGGCCGAACAGCAGAGCAGCCTGAATGCCCAATGGCAGAAAGAGAAAGGCGCTATCGACGAACTCCAGTCGCTCAAAGAAGAGATTGAGCAGGTGCAGCTGCAGGTGGAGCAAGCCAAGCGCAGCTATGACCTCAACAAGGCAGCTGAGCTGGAATACGGCACATTAAGTGAACTCAATCGCAAGCTGGAATCCAGCGAAGCGGAACTGGCCAACAGCGAAAGCGACGGCTATCAGCTGCTGCGCGAGGAGGTCACCGAAGACGACATCGCTGAGGTGATCGCCAAGTGGACCGGCATCCCTGTGAGCAAGCTGGCCCGCTCTGAGATGGAAAAGCTGCTGGAACTTGAGCAACACCTGCACCAACGTGTGATCGGTCAAAGCGAGGCCGTGAAGGCCGTGGCCGATGCGATTCAGCGCTCCCGCGCGGGCCTGTCGGACCCCAATCGACCCATCGCCTCATTCCTCTTCCTTGGACCCACCGGTGTGGGCAAGACCGAGCTGAGCAAAGCTTTGGCCAATCAGCTCTTTGACAGTGATGACGCCATGGTGCGCATCGACATGAGCGAGTACATGGAAAAGCATGCCGTCAGTCGGCTCATCGGCGCACCTCCTGGTTATGTCGGCTTTGAAGCTGGCGGCCAGCTGACGGAGGCCGTTCGGCGACGCCCCTACGCGGTGATCTTGTTTGACGAGGTGGAGAAGGCCCACCCCGATGTCTTCAATGTGATGCTGCAAATTCTCGATGACGGCAGGGTCACTGACAGCCAGGGGCGCACGGTGGATTTCACCAACACCGTGCTGATTCTCACCAGCAACATCGGTAGCCAATCCATCCTCGAGCTGGGTGGTGATGATGAGCGCCACGGGGAGATGGAACAGCGTGTCAATGAGGCCCTGCGGGCCCACTTCCGGCCCGAATTCCTGAATCGATTGGATGAATCCATCATCTTCCACAGCCTGCGGGCCGAGGAGTTGCGCCTGATCGTCGATCTGCAGGTCAAACGCCTGGCGCAACGTCTGGAGAACCGCAAGATCAACCTCGAGCTCAGCGCCGATGCCAGTCAGTGGCTCGCAAGCGCTGGCTACGACCCGGTCTACGGTGCCCGGCCACTGAAGCGGGCGATTCAACGTGAGTTGGAGACACCAATCGCCAAGGCGATTTTGGCTGGGCGCTACGGAGAGGGCAGCACGGCACGGGTGGATGTGGAGCATGAACAGCTGAGCTTCTCCTAACTGGAGTCAGCCGCGATGAAGCAACTGCTGCCATCACCGGTGGCAGCAAATCATCGACACCAAAAGAGGAAATAATGTCTGGAACAAGAAGCCATCAACGCCCACCTGCAGGCGAGCAGAGCCAGCGCGGCTAGCGTGACGCAGCAATCGCCGAGACCTTGGCGGGCACGGCCTTCTGGTTCACCAATCGCGGGGTTTTAGCCGCCGCCAACATGGTGCTGATGGGCACCTACATCGTTTGTGGTGCCATCGGCGTTCCCGCTCACCAGTACGTCCGTGGCTACATCGGTGGCACCCCGTACCAGGGCGAGTGGTTCATGGAGGCCTACCTGCTCACCTGCGCCTTGATGCTGACGCTTGTTGGCAACCTCAAGCGTCGTTTTGGCAACCGTCATTTATCCATTGCAGGTGCCTCTGTCTTTGCCATTGGCCTGATCGGCTGCGCTGCGGCTAATGAGACCAGCGTCTTCATTGCCATGCGCGTTCTGCAAGGACTCGGGGCTGCATGCTGCGCTGCGGTCGGTGGCGGCTTCCTGAACGGCGGTCTTGGCGAACGCCACAGCCTCTATGGCAAGGGCCTCTTTGTGTTGACCTTTGCCTTGACGGCAACAGTCGGCATTGCCCTCTCGGCAGCCGTGACGTGGTACCTGAGCTGGAGAGTGCTCTTTGGCGCACTAGCAGTGTTGCTGATCACGGCACTTGTGCTGATAGTTCGCTATTTGCCTGCCGATCGGGGTGATCCTGATGTCTCCATCGACTGGCTCACCTTTGCATTGATCTGCAGTGGTTTTGGACTGTTTGCCCTATCCCTGAAAGTGGGCAATCAACATGAGTGGTTCCAAAGCCAGACCTACGTTGTCATGCTCAGCATTGCTTTAGTGAGCATGGTCTTATTTGCCGTGCGCTTTGCCTCAGCACCTCCACTCATCAATCCCAAGGTCTTCAGTGATATTAACTTCACAATCAGCACAATCAACCTCACACTGATCTTATTTGCCGTCTTTCTTATATTTGCAATTGTGCCCAACTTCATGGTCCAAGTTAGTGGCAACACCATCGCCAGTTACGCCATCCCATTCTTTTATTTTTCACTTGCAAGTGTTGTTGGGATCGGCTTGTTTGCTCCAGTCGTCAATCCTTTCTACCTGGCTAGAAGCCTGAGGATTCGCAAGATCTTCTCAAGCATTGGCGTCTTTGGCTTTGGCCTCACCGCAATCTGGATGGCCCAGACCAGCTCCCATCAAAGCAATTCAAATCTGACGCTGCAGTTGATCTGCCTTGGTCTCTTTTTTGGTTTCATTCTTCTTGAACTCCTGATGTGTTACGCAACGATGCCTCCAGAACTGATGACCAGCGCCAGTGCGATCAACTTCTTTGGAACAGCCATTGCCAAGGTCATCGCCGGCGGGGTCAGCGGCGCGATTCATTCGGTATCCACACAAGGCAGCTGGGATCGTTTTCGCGGTCCTATCGCAGCAACCAATACGGCCATCCTGCCCTATCAGGAGTTAATCCAGCAGCAGATGCTGGAGGGGATCAACGCACCCACTTGGTCCCAGGGGTCGCTGGAATTGATCAATCAAGCCATCGCCCAACAAGCGGATGTTGTGGCTTACATCAACATTTCCACCATGACAGGAATTCTGTTGCTTGGTTTTGGTGTGCTGCCGTTCCTGCACCGCGAGAACTGAGCAAGCAGAAGCACCACTGCTTATGCTGCAAAGGTTGTTGGTGAATCAACGTGGCCCGCAGCACTGATCCGGACCACAAGAACCGAACACTTCTGTTGACCGGAGCAATCCTCGGTGGAGGCTCGGCCACAGCCTTGGCAGCATTTTTCACGTACAGCCACTACTGGCCCAACACCCCAGACGCTTACGTCCATGCGTACACCATCACAGTGGCGCCCTATGTGGCGGGATACATCAATCAGATCAAGGTTGAACCCAACCAATACGTCAAAAGTGGTCAGCTGATCTACGAAATCGAACCAGAACCCCTCCAACTCCTCGTCGACACCAAGGCAAACCAGCTCAAAGCGTCCCAATCCCATCTGGCCAGCATGCAGCAGCAGCTGCGCAAAGCCCAGCAAGAGCTCAACAACCATGAGGCAGCCCGCTGGCTGGTGGCTCTCAATCGCAAGCGCTACGCCTTTTTGCTCGATAAGCAGGTGGTGGCCCTGGAAAAAGAACAGGAGCTGGAGGCCTCCACGATTGAGGCGGATGCCCAGGTCCGCCGCGCCCAAGCTGAGATCGCTCGCATCGAGGAGCGCATCAATGAGCAAAAAGCGCGAATCAAAGCTCACGCCAGTGAGCTGGGAACTGCCAAGACCAACCTCCATTACACGCGGTACTACGCGCCGATGGATGGCTTCATCAGCAACAGCTTCAGCATCCGCGAAGGTCAATACGTCAAACCAGGCCAGGCGCTCTTCAAGCTGGTGGACAACACCCACTGGTGGGTGGATGCCAACTTCAAGGAATCCCAGATCAGACGCATCAAGCCCGGCATGGAGGCCAGCATCCGACTGGACATGTATCCCGGACAGACGTTCAAGGGGAAGGTGATCAACATCTCAGCAGGCAGTGGCACTTACAACGCATTACTCCCGCCTCAGAATGCGACCGGGAACTGGGTCAAAGTGCCCCAGCGTTTCCCAGTGCGCATTGAGATGGAGCAAAACCCGCAGCATCCGCTGCGGGCCGGGGCCACCGCCCACGCCACGGTGAACACGCTCTAGGGGATCGATCAGGCCAAGGATGTGAAGTCGTCCATGCCAAAAACCCCGTCACCACCGATCACCGCATCAAACTGCGGGGCTCGTCCAGCCACCTCTTCTGCAGTCGCACTGCCGGTGAGCACATCGCTGGCCGCGCTGATCAGACTCTGTTCCCCCTGGCTGTCATTGGAGAGAGCCCAGAACATCATTCCGCCCAGACCTGCTTCCTGAACAAAGCTGGCTTTACCTGCGATGGTGGCAGTGGTCTCCATTGAGCTCCAGATCAAGGCATCGTCGTTGTATGCAAAGGCCGCCTTGCTGTTGTCATCCCAGATCAACTGGTACTGCTCACCCTCAACACCGGTGAGGATGTCCTTGTAGTCGTAATTACCAGCTTCAAAAGAACCTGGAGCCTGACGTGCATCACCAGGCTGCAGATAGCCGTATTGATCAGCCGCTTGAACACCACCCCAGGCACGGGTGTAAGCGGGAGCCCCGAGAACCACCTTGTCTCGATCCACACCAGCCGCATCGAACTGGGCGATGGCCGTGACAACGTCATAGCCCCCGGCATCTCCGGTCATCGCCGCCTGATGACCTGTCTGTGGCTCCCAACCACCGTGGAAGTCGTAGGTCATGACGTTGTAGAAATCGACGTAGGGGTCAATTCCCTCCAGGTTGAGATTGGCCAGCTTCTCGTAGCCACCGGCGGTGGCAATCGAGACTTCGTACTCTTGACCCATCACCCCTTCCAGCTCATCGAGCTTGCCGCGCAGCAGCTCAAGCGTGGCCTCGAAATTCGCACCATCGTCGGCGCTGAAGGCATTACCAGCCTTGCCTCCGCCACCGGGGTATTCCCAGTCAAAGTCCACGACCGTGAAGAAGTCATAGGCCTTGAGGGTCTCAATGATGCTGTCGGTGAACGCTTCGCGATCCGCAACAGAATCCACTGCGAGGCTGAAGTCATCAGACAGCGTCCAGCCGCCCAGGGCAAGGCCAAGGTTTAACTCGGGATTGAGTTGCTTGAGTAATTCCAGCTGACGCAGATTTCCGGCCAGTGCATCAGGGCTCTCCCAGCTCACCGGCACACCGCTGACGACCACCGATCCATCAGCTGCAACCGAAGCGGTGAAGTCTTCACCATTGTCGTAAAGGGCCCGGCGATCAGCAGATAAGGCCAACCATTCATCGCGACTGAAGCTCTGCGAGACCTGTTCGGCAGTGCTGAAACGCTTGTCGGTGGCCGCCCAGGCATCAAACAGCGTGACATCACCTGTTGAGCTCACATCAAAAAAGCTGTAATTGATGTGAGTCAGCGGAGCGACATTGATGTCCTGCACCAAAAAATCACGGCTGTAGATGCCCCACTCTTCGAAATAGGCCACAACCCGCTGTTCACTAGCTGCCACCGGAGCATCAAGCGGTGCCCGTTCAGCCACCAAGGCCACACCTTCAGGTGCAATCGGAGTGGCGATGGATTCCTCAATCGCATCCACCTCAGCTGGCCCTGCAGCATCCACCTCGGCGCCTGCGTCCTCGGGGTCAGCAGGGCTTGGCGGCAGCTCTTCTGCTTCAGGTTCAGGTTCCAACGTTTCGATTACCTGCTGCTCAACCGCTTCGCGGGGGTATGCACTGCTGAATTCCGTGGCAGCAAAGAAGAGATCGCCCGTCAGATCCCCGCTGTTGGGCAAACCAACGCTATCGGCATTGAAGCTGACATCGATGCTGCCCCCGGCGGCAATCGTGCTGTTCCACGCCGCTGGCCGCAGGGTCACTTGCGTCAGCCCATCGCCAACGTTTTGCAGCTCCACATCAGAGGACCAACTCTGGAAGTTGGTGTGCGGGGTGAGAAAGCTCAGCTCCCAATCATCGAGGGGCTCATTGCTGCCGTTACGGATGTTGAGCACCCCGCTCATCCCGCCCCACCAGAGATTGCCTGACACAGAGAGATCAAGCGCATCGATCGGGCCTGGCTGCACAGGAGCAGGAGACTGATCAAGCGCCTGCAGCGGCGGAACAACGGCCGTATCCACTGGATTCAGCACCGGCTGACTCTCGCCCAGAGCGGGTGAATCAGCATCCGGTTGCTGAACATCCAACGGAGGCTGGGATGCTGCTGCATCAAGATTCACAGGCTCTTGAGGCTCCTGCGCCATCGGCATCGATGCCTCCATCGCTGCTGTACTGCCCGTGCTCGCCATCGGGGGCTGGGCAAAAAACAGCGCATCGCTGAGCTCACCACTGTTGGCAAGGCCCTGACTCACGGCATTGAAGCTGACCTCAATGCTCTGGCCTGCCGCAATGCTGCTGTTCCAGCTCGCCGGTGTCAGCGTGATGCGGTTGATGCCATCAGCGAGGGGCTCAACCTCAGCAGCACCGGCCCAGGTCTGAAACGCACTGTGGGGCGTGTCAAAGCTGACCGACCAATTCTCCACAGCTTGATCACTGGTGTTGGTGATCGTGAGCGAGCCGCCCATGCCTCCCCAGTACAACGTTCCAGACGCGGAGAGCTGCAGTGGGCCATTGTCCGGCGCCATCGCCATGGCAGAGGTTCCCATCACGCTTGCCATGGCGTTCTGGAAGCCATCACCACCATCAATGCCAGCAACATCCTCGCTGTTGGTCATCATTTCCATGGGCATGTTGCCCCGCTCCATAATTAAGCGAGCGCTTTCCTCTGGAGTGGTTGGTGTTCCAGGAGCATCACCAGTAGCCGTGACAAAAGCACCGAGTCGTATCTGATCGCCATCGGTTGGCCCGCCCTCAGGGGTGAAGAGGCCATCACGAGACACCAATGAGAGCTGATGAGGTTCAAAGCCAAAGGCTCGATCCAGCAGATCCTCTTCAATCTGATCAAAGTGGAACTCCAGATTGGCGCCAACAAGCTCCTCCTTCTGGACATTGGTAAAGATGAAGCGCTGGCCGATCGGCTCGGAGTAGATCACCAAATCCGGACCGTCGTTCTCGACAATCAGACGCTCCCTTGTTCCGAAATAGAGAAAGTTGATCTTGTCCGTCAGAGGATTGAAATCCGTGATCGTGGTGACACTGCCTTGCTCGTGGGAGCGGATATAAACCGTGTTGCCCTGATCCGCCGTCCCTTCAGCAAAGGCAGGACCAAGCCCCTGCTCCCAGGAGAACACACCGCCAATATCGCCGCGGAGGTGCTCATTACCGACCGGCGCGAAGTTCGCCTCGCTGAGCTGGCTCCACTGAATCCCCTTTCCATCCGGGCCAAGAATGCGCTGGTATTGATCAGGCTGCCAGGGATAAACGATGGTGGCAGTGCCATCAGAGTCCTGGCCGAGGATCAGGCTATGAACCGAAATCTGACCAAAATCAAGCTGATCGACCTCTGGATTGAAGTTGGTGATGTCCTGAGTGAAGTCACCGACCTTGACGAGTGCCATTGGTGGAGTTGAAAGACTCATCAAGCTTGCTGACAGCAAAGCCAGGCCGTACCCCTTCATTCAGGGGGTTTCTGCTCAGATTTCGTCGCGAATACTGATTCCTCAGATTCACGCAAGTCTTTACTCAGCCAAAACTCAGATCAATGCTCAATCGACCAAATGCCGGCGCACACCTTCAGCCGCTGCAGCCGTACGGTCGCGCACATGCAGCTTCTGAATGATGGATTGCACATGCCCACGAGCTGTGGTCTCAGCAATATGCAATTGCTCGCCGATTTCCCGATTGGTGAGGCCTTCGCAGACCAGGCGGAGCACCTCTGCCTCCCGCTGCGTCAGTTGGGGGTGGTCATGGGGCAGCTGCTCACGCAGCACGAACGACGCCACCGGATCGACAAAGCGGAAGCCACCGATCACCGCCTCAAGCGCTGAAACCACGAGCGCGACATGCAGACCACGCTGGGTCAACAGGGCATCACAGGGGCTGTGTAGAGCTCGGCGCAGAACCACTGGATCCAGCGATGCCAGGGTCAGCACCGTTGACACCACTGGTGCTGCTGCTGGCCGGTCCTTGAGCTGACGAACCAATTCCAGACCAGAGCCGTCATCAAGGTGTTCACTGACAAAAGCCAGCACCGGCTGATCCACCCCAGCCACCAGCGCCAGGGCTTCATCGGGTCGGGTGCAGATGCCCAGCAGCTGGTCTGGATTACGGGTGTGGGCCAGGGCAAAGCTGGTGGCCAGCGCCAGGGCAAAGGGGCGGTTGCTGGTGCAAACCATGACCTGGTGATCAATGGCCAGCAGCTGCAGCTCCCGCGTCAGGGCATCCAGCTCAGCATCGACCCGTAACTGCATGGATCCGACCAGCTGTGATCACGTCTCACCCATGCTGATGCTCCAAGCCTCAGGTTGCGGCCACCAGCATCACCAAAGGTCAAGCCCTGAAGCCCGAGGTTGTCGGCGGGTTCAGGGCTGCTCAGCAATGGCGTTGATCCGTTCAGCCAGGGTGCGGTCCAAGCTGGAGACACCGCCAAGGTCATGGGTGACCAGGTCAATGGTCACCCGATTCCAGACATTGCTCCAATTGGGGTGATGCCCCATGGCCTCTGCCGCCAGAGCCACACGGCTCATGAAGCCAAAAGCCTCGGAGAAATCGGCAAAGCGCAGCTCCCGGTGAAGCATGCCCTCCCTGAGCTGCCAGCCGGGCAGTTGCTGCGACAGGGCTTCGCATTCGCTGGGGCTAAGGAGGGTGGCGGCCATGAAAGGGAAACAGCGCTCAGCTGGTTCTAACCCTCAAAAGCCCAGCCCTCCAAGGGGACCTTGACCCAACGCCATGGGACAGCCCACCTGGGAGCCCAACAAGGCACCCAGCGGCACCGCCCAACTGCGCCCACTCTCCCGGGATGCTGCATATCCCAAGCCGCCGCCAGCCAAACCACCAAGCAGACGGCCCATGTTGCAACGGCGCTGACTTTGGAGCTGGTTGCCGGCCAGGGGCTGCGGCAAACCGCCATAGCCGCCATCGTCATCCTCGTCTTCCCAGTCCTCAAGGTCATAATCCGCGAGCATGGGCGCTTCAGCGAGGGCCGCACGGCGGTTCTCCCAGGCCCGGTGGTTGGGATGGGCAACCGCCTCTGAGAAGAGGCTGCTGCTGCCCATGAGGCAGAGACTGCCGGCCAGAGGCACGGCGAAATCAAGCAAGCGCATGGCAGTGGTGAAACGCAGCACTACTCTTCGCCGCAGATACGTCTGAGCTGCATCTCCCAACTGAGATCTCTGCTGGGAGATGCAGCCGGTGTCACATCACCGTCACAACTGCAGCCGCCATGGCCTCGATCGCACTGCTGGGCACCGGCCTGCTGGGTACCGCCATCGCCCAACGGCTGTTGGAGCAGGGACATCAGCTGCGGGTCTGGAACCGCACCCCGGCCAAAACAGCTGGGCTGGTCGATGCCGGGGCCAGCCTGATCGGAGCGCTCAAAGGAGCTGCTCGCGGCTGCGACACCGTCATCACCGTGCTGCGTGACGGCCCCTGCAGTGCTGAGGTGATCGCTGAACTGGGGGAGCTCGATGGAGCTGTGCTGATGGGCATGGGGACGATGGGCATTGGTGAAAGCCGCGGCTTGGAGCGGCAGGTGCAACAGCAGGGAGGGGCCTATCTGGAAGCACCAGTTTTGGGGAGCAAACCGGAGGCCCTCAAAGGCACCTTGCTGGTCATGGCAGGGGGAAACGAGGCGACCTTTTTGAGGCAGCAACCGCTGCTGGCAGATCTGAGCCTCGAGCCGCGATTGATGGGGCCTATGGGTAGCGGCATGGCGAGCAAGCTGGCCCTCAACCAACTGATTGCCAGCCTCACCCATGGATTCTCAGTCGCCCTGCGACTGATTCAGGCCGCCGATGTCCCCGCGAAGGACTTCATGGAGGTGCTGCGCCCTTCAGCGGTCTATGCACCCACCTACGACAAAAAACTGGAGCGGATGCTGAGCGGTCACTACAGCAACCCCAACTTCAGCACGGCTTTACTGCGCAAGGACCTGGCGCTGTTCCTGCGCGAGAGCGAAAGCTTGGGCGTCAACGCAGCTGGGTTGTCATCACTACTGGGGCTGCTGGATCAAGCCAACAGTGCCCTCGATGAACTGGATTACTGCGCCATGCATCAACTCACCGCAGAACGTTGAGGAGCCAGTAAGCGCTCCACCTTCTCCCGTAAGTACTTCAAAAACGGTTCTGCTGATAGTGGGACTCCACTGACCTGCTCGACCAATTGCTCGGCATTGACCGAGCGGCCGAGGTGCCAGACATGGGCGGCCAGCCAATCGCGCAACGGCCCGGGATCGTCAGCTGCGATGGGGGCCTCCAGGGGACCCAGATCCGCCACCATGGCTTCACTGAGCTGGGCACTGATCAAGTGGCCAAGGGCATAGGAGGGGAAGTACCCGAACATGGCCTCAGCCCAGTGAATGTCCTGCAAACAACCGACCCGATCGCTGCAAGGCGTCAGCCCAAGCAGTTGCTCAAACCGCTGATTCCACTGCTGCGGCAGCTCTTCAACCGGCAATCCACCCTCAAGGAGATCCAGCTCGAGCTCGTAGCGCAGCACGATATGGAGGCAATAACTCAGCTCATCGGCTTCCACACGGATGAAGCCTGGACGCATCGGATTGAGTGCTCGCCAGAACTGATTGGCAGAACCCCATGGATCTTGCTTGAGCGCTTGGCAGAACTTGGGATGCCAACGTTCCGCAAACACCTGACTGCGCGCCACACGGCATTCCCAAAACAGCGACTGAGATTCATGCACCCCCATCGATGTGGCATCGCCGAGCGGCCAGGGGAAGGCCTGGGGCTGGTCCCTGGGCAAGCCCTGCTCGTAGAGCGAGTGACCCCATTCATGGGCAGCGGCGAGGAAGCAGGAAAAGGGCTGGCCATCGACCACTCGTGTGGTGATGCGGAAATCATGGGGACCCAGCGTGCAGGAAAACGGATGGGCCGAGCGTGAGACATGGCAGCGCTGGCGGTCATATCCCCAGCTCTGCAAAAGATCGGCACACAGCTGATCCTGCAGCGCTGGCGAGATGTCAGGAGCTGCGGCGGCGGAGTGCTGGGTGGCCATCACCTGATTCAGCAGCGGCGGCAAGTGCTGTTTCAGCGGTGCAAACAGTTGCTCAAGCCGTGTTTTGCTGACATCCGGTTCAAATGGCTGCGCCAGGATCTCCCAGGGACTGCGGCCTGCCGGCTCAGCCTGGCGCAACTGGCCTGCTTGTTCGAGTCGCAGGCTGATCAGCTGCTGCAGCGCAGGAGCAAACGTGGCATAGCTATCTGTCCGTCTGGCCTCCTGCCAGACCGCATTGCCGTGGGACTGGGCCCGGGTGAGCGCACGCACCAGATCGGGATCAAGGCAGCGGCGGCGATCCAGCTCAAGCCGCAGCAGCTCGAGATTGCGCTGAGGCAGTGCTGCATTGGATTGAGCCGCTTCTGCTTCTGCTGCTGCCAGCAGGTCGCCATATTCATCACTCGTTTGACGCTGATGCAGCTGGGCAGCCAACAAGGCCAGCTGCTCGCCACGCCAGGGAGCTGACGCAGCGGGCATGACCGTGTTCTGGTCGAAGTACAGCGTGCTGCTGATTGATGCCAGCAAACGGGTCTGCTGGAGGTAATCCCTCAAGGGCTGCAGCGCCTGCACCAATCAGGCCTCGGGACGGGCTTCTGCAAAGATCTTGGCCAGGATTTCACCGGCCCCCTGACTGCGCAGCAATTCAGCCAGTTGGTTGCCAATCGCCTCTGGATCCTCCACCGAGCCGCTCACCTCATCACGGAGGAGCTGTAGACCATCAAGGCTGGCCACCATGCCGGTGAGCACAAGCTTGCCGTCGTCATCAAAACGGCTGTTCACACCGATGGGCACCTGACAGCCGCCTTCCAAGGTGCGCAGGAACGCCCGCTCAGCCAGACAGCGCAGCGACGTGGGGCGATGCTCCAACACCTTGATGCTGGCCAGCACCTCAGCATCACCTTCACGGCACTCGATCCCAAGGGCCCCTTGGCCTACCGCATGCAGGGAAATCGACGGGTCAATCAGTTCATGAATGCGATCAGCCAACCCAAGGCGGCCAAGGCCTGCAGCCGCAAGGATCAGGCAATCAAATTGGCCGGAGTCAAGCTTCTCCAGGCGGGTAATCACATTGCCCCGCACGTCCTTGAACGTGAGGTGCGGGTAGTGGTGACGCAGCTGAGCCAGACGGCGCAGGGAGCTGGTGCCAACAACACTGCCCTCAGGGAGGGTTGCCAGCGTTTTGTCCTTGTTCTTGGCATGCATCACCAAGGCATCAGCGGGATCTTCCCGCTCGGTGACACATCCCAGCATCAGCCCATCGGGGAGATTGGTCGGCAGGTCCTTAAGGCTATGGACAGCAATATCAGCTCGATTCACCAACATCTGAGCCTCCAGCTCCTTGGTGAACAACCCCTTGTCACCAATCTTGGCCAGGGCCACATCGAGGATCTTGTCCCCTTGGGTGGCCATGGCTTCGATGCTGATCTCCATGCCGCTGTGGGCTTTGAGCAGCTCATCGCGCACCCATTCGGTTTGGACCATGGCCAACTGACTGCGTCGTGATGCGATGCGCAGGTTCTTGAGGGCCATGGGTCAATCAGAACAGCCTTCCACCCTACGCAGGAACTCTGATCTGAAATTGCAACGGCAAAGCCACTGGCGGGGAATCCACCAAGGCCGATACGATTCGTCACACTCATAGTGTTGCCATGCCAGGTCCAGTGGTCCAGGGAGTCAATGGCGGTAGCGCTCCTCGGCCTACTGAACCGCCAGCGACACCGGCGCCGGAGCCGGTCAAGCTGATGCCGCTGCTGGCAGAGGGCACCATCAAGCTGATCTTGATGAGCAGCGGCGCCACATTGATTGCCAGGCTGCGCCACACCAGCGACCGAGACGGCGATCCCGCCTTTCAGTTGCTGAGGCCCCGCTGCGTGCGGCAGGCATCCCCTGATGCCACCACTGGATCAGAAACGTGGCTGCTCGAGCCGTTTCTTGAAGGCCTGACGCCGCAGCAGGATCTGGTGGTGTTCAAAAGTGCAGTGGCTTCCTTACTGGAACCGCAGCCAGGCCTGCTGCGGCACTACGCCGAGGCGACCCGGCAAGAAGCTCCGCAGGCCCTTTCACCGGTTGAACGCCTCAAGAAGGCCTTTCAGGAATTCACCGACAGCATCGAGACAGAAGGCCTCAGCTGATCAAGCGAACATGTCGAGGGGCAAGGGGCCCCAGGTGTCTTCCGCGTCGGGGTTGCTGGGCGCATGCCCACTGATCAAGATCCCCAGACCCAAGCCGGATTCGGCGCGCACCAATGCTGTGCCATTGCGTTGGTTGCCCTTGAGAAAAACGGCTCCTTCAGGCAGCGGTTCCCCGCCCAGAGTGAGTGGAGTCCATTGGAGGGCGCGCTCAAGAGCACGCAGGGCGCCAATGGCTTGCTCCGCGGATGAAGCCATCACACCCACCGTGAACCACTCGCAGGCAGCGAGTCTGTCGCTTAACTCCGCAAGAACGATTCCCCGTTGCGCGTCATCAAGTTCTGGAGCCGAACGCAACGGCCGCAAATCGTCGAGCTGCATCGGTCGAACTGTGTTATCACCAATCACCGTAGTGACAACACCCTCTTTAAGCCGAGATCCATCAATCTCCACCCAACAGAGCCCTCGATGAACCCTGAGCCGCGGACTGCTCAAGCGGAGGATGATCTCTCCTGAACGTCTTCATCCTCACTCCAGCGCCCCTCTCAGCAACGTCCCGAGAAGCAGGATTCTCCAAAGCCAGCTATCCCCCAGTTGGGTAGACATAAAAAGCCCCCACCGAAGCGGGGGCAATAGCTGGGCATCAGCGAATGAAGCTGATTACTTGATGTACTCCTTCAGCACACCGTTGCGATTGGGATGGCGCAACTTGCGCAGGGCCTTGGCTTCGATCTGGCGGATGCGCTCACGGGTCACATCGAAGATCTGACCAATCTCCTCGAGGGTCTTCATACGGCCGTCGTCAAGGCCGTAACGCAGGCGCAGCACATCACGCTCGCGTGGGCTGAGCGTAGCGAGCACGCCTTCGAGGTCCTCGCGCAGCAGGTTCTTGGCCACGTCCTGATCAGGGTTCTCAATATCGGCTTCGATGAAGTCACCCAGACGTGAATCTTCTTCTTTGCCGATTGGCGTCTCCAGAGAAATCGGCAGCTGGGCTGATTTAGCGATGAAGCGCAATTTCTCGATGGTCATCTCCATCGATTCAGCGATCTCTTCTTCCGTCGGCTTACGGCCAAACTCCTGGGAGAGCACCTTGGTGGTCTTCTTGATGCGAGAGATCGTCTCGTACAGGTGCACCGGCAGACGAATGGTGCGGGACTGATCAGCAATCGCACGGGTGATGGCCTGACGAATCCACCAGGTGGCGTAGGTGGAGAACTTGTAGCCCTTCTCGTGATCAAACTTCTCAGCTGCACGGATCAGGCCGAGGCTGCCTTCTTGAATCAGGTCCTGGAAGCTGAGGCCTCGGTTCATGTACTTCTTGGCGATCGAGACCACCAGGCGCAAGTTGGATTGCACCATCTTTTCCTTGGCCCGGCGGCCCAACATCAGACGCCGGCGGAACTTGATGGGGGGCATCTCCACCAGAGCGGCCCACTCGCGATTATCGGGATATTTGCCGTTGTCCTCTTCAAATTGATCGGCAATCTCCTCGAGGTGCAACAGGTCGGCGATCTTGCGAGCCAGTTCAATCTCTTCATCCGGCCGCAACAGACGAATGCGACCAATTTCCTGGAGATAAACGCGAATCGAGTCCTCGGTGTAAACACCTTTGGGGCCGATCTTGATGCTGGGAAGCTTGGCGGCCTTGCCGTCCTTTGAAACGGTGGTGGAGACCGCCACCACAGGGGTTGCTGTTGGTGCAGGAGTCTCTGCAGCTGTTGGCTTGGCCTTGGTGGTTTTAGCGGCAGGCTTGGTCGCTGCAGCTTTGGTGGTCTTGGCCGCCGGCTTGGCTTTGGCCGCTGCAGTCTTGGTGGTTTTCGCCACAGTCTTAGCTTTGGCCTTGGTGGTTTTGACAGCGGACTTGGTCTCTGCGGTCTCTGCAGCCTTTGCCCTACTCGCAGCAGCCTTGGTGGTCTTGGCCTTGGTGGACTTGGCAGCAGGAGTTGCAATCACTTCCAGAACCTGGGAAGCTGCTGCTTCTTCGGCGGCAGGGGCTGTCAACTTGGCGGATGCGGCGGGCATGCGATCAGAAGAGAGAACGGGTAAACAAGACAGCTCACTCAAAGAGGCGGTGACCCGCGGGCGGCCACCGACAACGATCAAGCGATACAGGTGAGTGAAGCGATTCCGGGACGTATCCAGAGCAACGACAGGGTTGTCAGGGGTGATCGCAGACCAGGGGAGAGAACCCCTCGAAGTCTTCCCACTGGACGGAACTCTGCCGTGTTCCGACTGCTGCTTTAGCAGCTCAACTCATCCATCTTAAGAAAAGGGATGGCTACGCGCAAGATCTCCATCCATCACAGAAGATATTTGTTTATCGATTTTCTCAGGCGGCACGAAGGGCGTGGTGAAGCCAGTCAGTGTCTGGGTCGAGGCAGGACGAGAAGGTCGATTACTGAGCTATGACGCCAGCGGCGTTGGCCCTCTGCAGGCCGGAGATTTGGTTCGCGTTCGCCTGCGCGGACGTCTTCATGCCGGTCTGGTGAGCGCTGAATGTGCCGAGGTCCCAGCTGGCGTCCAGCTCGAACCCGTGCTGGAGCAGCTCGAAAGTGCTGCGGTCGACCCCGCGTGGCAACACCTGCTCGTGGAGGTCTCAATGCTTTGCCACACCGCTCCCTTTCAGGTCCTGAAAACCGCCTTGCCCAGCGGCTGGTTGGGACAAAAGCGCTCCAACAGCAGCCATGGCCGGCAACAACTGGTGGCCGAGCTCACGCAGCCGTATCCATCCGATGACGGTGCGAATGACCTGAGCGCCAAGCAGCAGCGCCTGTTGCAAGAGCTTCAACGCAACGGGCCACAAAGCCTGAGCAAGCTTGAGAAGAAGGGGCTGAGCCGTTCCATCGTGAAGGCCTTGGAGCAACGCCAGCTGCTCAAGACGCAGCGACGGCATCTGGAAGACAAAGAGAGCGCGGTTGAAGCCATCAGTCCTCAAGAGCAGCCACCACCCCTTAGTGCTGAGCAGCAGCAGGTGCTGGAGGCCATCAAGGCCTCTGGAGATCAACAGGCCTGGTTGCTCTGGGGTGTCACCGGCTCAGGCAAAACCGAGGTGTACTTGCGCTGCTGCTTAGAACCGCTGGCCGCGGGCCAGAGCGTGCTGCTGCTCACACCCGAGATCGGTCTGATCCCGCAATTACTGGAGCGATGCCGCCGCCGCTTTGGCGATGCGGTCGTGAGTTTTCACTCAGGGCTGGGCGAGAGCGAACGCCTGCGAGCCTGGCGCCGCTGCCGCAGTGGAGCTCCCTGCCTGGTCGTCGGAACCCGATCCGCCATCTTTCTGCCCCTGCCCAAGCTTGGGCTCATCGTCCTGGATGAAGAGCACGACAGCTCCTATAAGCAGGAGTCGCCCATGCCCTGCTATCACGCCCGGGAGGTGGCTTGGATCCGCAGCAGGCTGCAGAAATGCTTGTTGTTGCTGGGCAGCGCCACACCGAGCTTGGAGAGCTGGCTGCTCACGCGGTCCAAAGACGCACCACTTGGCCTGTTGCACCTCAGCAAACGAATCCGTGAGCGGCCACTGCCGCCGGTCCGGGTTGTAGACATGCGTCTGGAACTCGCTGATGGACACCGCCGTCTGATTAGCCGGCCCCTGTTGGAGCGACTGGCTGCATTGCCAGAGCGAGGCCAACAGGCTGTGGTGCTCGTGCCGAGGCGCGGCTACAGCACCTTCTTGAGCTGCCGCAGCTGCGGAGAAGCGGTCCAGTGCCCGCACTGCGATGTCTCGCTCACGGTGCACCGCGGCCGCGATGGCCACAGCTGGCTGCGCTGTCACTGGTGTGATCACCGCGAGGAAATCAACCAACGCTGCAGTCACTGCGGCTCCACCGCATTCAAACCCTTTGGCGCCGGCACCCAACGGGTCATGGACAGCCTCGAGCAGGAACTGGAAGGCCTGCGGCTGCTGCGATTTGATCGCGACAGCACCCGCGGCCGCGACGGGCACCAGCGCTTGCTCGATCGCTTTGCAGCCGGGGAGGCCGATGTCTTGGTGGGAACCCAGATGCTGGCCAAAGGGATGGATCTACCTCAGGTCACCCTTGCCGCTGTCCTGGCAGCTGATGGCCTGCTGCATCGACCGGATGTCCGAGCTGCCGAACAAAGCCTGCAGCTGCTGTTGCAGCTGGCCGGACGCGCCGGACGGGGCGAGCAGCCAGGGGAAGTGCTGGTGCAGACCTACAGCCCGGACCATCGCGTCATTCGCCATCTCGTTGATGGCCGCTACGGCCGTTTCCTGGAAGAGGAAACCGCCGTCAGAGAGCAAGGCCAATTGGTGCCGTATTGCCGCGCCTGCCTCCTGCGTTTCTCCAGCCCGCAGGCCAGCATCACCGCCAGCAGCGCCACCACGTTGCTGGAGGCCATCCGGGCCAAGATCGAGCAGGCTGGCTGGTGTGCCATCGGCCCTGCACCAGCGGCACGGGCCAAAGTGGCAGGCCTGAGCCGCTGGCAGTTGCTGCTGCAGGGCCCGGCAGAGAGCCCATTGCCCCTGCCAGCAGAGCAGGAGCTGCGTCAGCTGCTGCCGCGCAGCGTCAATCTCTCCATTGACCCGGACCCACTGGAGCTTTGAGGCCTTCCAACTGCGCACGCAGCACCACGGTCAGGGAAAGAAATGCCGCAATGGCCGCGGCACCCAACCCCAGGGCGCTCCAGCGCCAGCAGCGCAGCACCAGTCGATTGGTCATGGCTGGTTGGGGCTGCCAATCCAGGCCTGTGGCCCCCTCCTGCGCCACCTCAGGCCTGGCCTGCTGCACCGAGCGCTCAGCAAACGGTCGCAGATGCAGATGCAGCTCCAGACCAGGTACTGCCTTAACAGCAGTGAGATCCCACTGCAGCTCAAGCTTCTGCTGCACGCCCACCAGCCAATTGCGCTCGCGCCACTGCAGCTCGGGCTCTGGAAGCGGCTCCCCCAACATCTGGGCAGCCCCCTGCACCTGCTGCTGCAACCAACCCTCCAGCGCTGGAGCAAGCAGCAGATGGCTGCTGGGACCGCCCAGCACTGTGGATGTCTCTGCAGCTGGGCTTTGCCACTGCTGCAGAACACGGACGCGGCCAGGAGATCGGAAGTCAAAAGCGGTATCTACCCGCACGCATCCACCCAGCAGCAGGGTCAACCCCAACAGCAGGGCAACGGCCACCACAGCAAAGCCCACGGGCGAACGGGTGCGCCCCACAGGCGGCGGCGGTGGTGGGGCGGGCTGGCGGCGGCGCCTGCGCACCGCTGAGCCCTTGGCGATGCCCTCAAGCGACGGCATAGAACCAAGCTGGGGCAACTGCACCAGCCGATCAGCACCGACCTGCAGCTCCGGGGCTTCCAGCACAGCCAGCAGCGCCATGGCCTGACGTCGCAACTGGGGATCAGCACAGCTGCCGGCGGCACGGCTGCAGCTGATCGCCCGTTCGTTCTGACCCAGGCCTTGATGGGCGGTGGCCATCAGCAGCCTGAGCTCTCCCCCCTGGCGCAGGCTGGCGGGGAGCTGATCAGCCAGGGGCTCCAATTGCTGCAGCACCTGCCGATAGTCGCCGCGCTCGAGGGCGCGGCGTGAACGGGCCATGGCCTGATCCAGTGCCTCCGCCATGGTCCTAGTTGCGGCAGCTGCCCACCACCATGGTGCCGATGCCGGTTTTGGTGAACACCTCCAGCAGCAGGGCGTGAGGAACGCGCCCATCAAGGATGTGGGCGGCGCGAACCCCCTGAGCCAAAGCACGGATGCAGCATTGGGTTTTCGGGACCATGCCTCCAGCAACGATGGCATCGTCAATCAAGGCGCGGGCCTCGGCAAGGCTCAACTGACGGAACAGCGAAGCTGGATCATCTCTGTCTTTGAGGATGCCAGGGGTATCGGTGAGCAAGACCAGCTTTTCGGCATCGAGAGCAGCGGCCAGTTCACCTGCCACCGTGTCGGCGTTGATGTTGTAAGGCTGTCCCTCGTGATTGGGCGCGACGCTGGAGATCACAGGGATGTAGCCCTGCTCAAGCAGCGGAATGATCACCGAGGGATCGACGCGAGCCACATCGCCCACAAGACCGAGTGAACCATCACCATGGGCGCGGGCCTGCACCAGACCACCATCAGCCCCTGAAAGACCCACCGCCCGTCCGCCAACGCGGTTGAGGCCGTTGACAATCTGTTTGTTGACGCGGCCCACCAGGACCATTTCGACCACATCCATGGTGTCTGGATCGGTCACCCGCAGACCCTCCTGAAACACCGCTTCGATCGACAGTCGATTGAGCCATTGGTTGATTTCCGGTCCCCCGCCATGGACCACCACCGGCTCGACACCGACGCTGGCGAGCAGGGCCACGTCCCGGAAGACCGCATCGCGCAGATCATCCCGGACCATGGCGGCACCGCCGTACTTGATCACCACCCGCCGGCCACGGAACCGTTGGATGTAGGGGAGGGCTTCACTGAGCACCTCAACCCGGAGGCTGTCCTGCGCGTGAATGCTGGGCTCTACGGGCATGGCTGACGCAGACAGAGATCAAGGCGACCGGACCCTCCATCTTCCAATTCCGCCTCAAGACCGGGTCCAAAGAAACGGCCCAGCCGCTCTTGCCGCTCCTGCCAGCGCTCGAGCGGCACTGAACCCAGCGCGAAGCTCAAGCGCAGGGCATAGCGCCCTTCATAGTCGTATTCAGCGATGGTCTCTAGCTGCGGGGGGTCCTCTTCATCCCAGAGCTTGAGCGATTCCAATGAGCTCTCGAGATGGGCTTTCTGGCCATAGCGCCAGCGCACCACATCCTTGAGCAGCTTGCTCTGGCCATCGGTGGCATTGGCCTCGCGCAGTGCCTTGAATTCCGCTGGCTTGGTCAGGCGTTCAGCCGGGGGAAGCTCGGAGGATTTCAGGGCCAATCCGCCCAGAAAGATCGGGATGCCGTAAAAAATCGTCGGCAGGCTGAGGTTGGGGGAATCGGTGGCGTAGGCCACCGAACCGATCACGGTCAGCACCGCTCCTGCGACGGTCAGCAGTGAGCCGGGGGAGAACAAATCCTTCATCGCGCCATCTTCCCGCAACGGAGGCGAGGATGGCGGGCAAGAGGAACCGCAGATGAGCCATTCAAGCCCCACAGCTCAGGCGTTGATCGAACAGTTGCAGCAGGACAGGCGCTGGCTGCTGCGTCAGCTGGACGACGGGCGCTGGCCAGAAGCACGGCTGGATCTGGCAGCGCTCGAGCGAGAACTGGGTCAGCTGCTCGAGCGGGCCGCCGATCAGCTCAGCGACACCTGAGTGAATCGGACCAAGCGTTTGACACCCGCTTCAAAAGGGGATCTCATCCTCCGGCATGTCCACCAAAGGCCCGGTGTTCCAGCTGGGGGCCTCGGCTGCAGGCTGAGGCGCAGGAGCTGCTGGAGCAGCGGCATTCGTCGCCACAGGTTGTCGGGAGGGCGCTGGCGCGGCTGCTCCGCCCGCCGAAGCAGCGGCCAGGGGATGCAGTCGCGAGAGCGTGAATTCGGCTTTCTTCTCTTTCAAGCCATCGGCCCTGGGGGTGGTATTCATCCGCAGGCGCCCCTCCAGGACCAGCCGCTGGCCCACCTGAACCCGGTTCTGAAGATCCTGGGCCAGGTTGCCGAAACCCACCACCTTGAGCTGCCCCGGAGGGTCTTCAGGGCGAAGACCATCCATCCGCACCTGCATCTCAGCGATGGGCATCTGGTTGTCCTGGGTGTATCGGATCGTTGGTGCCTCGAGCACTTCCACCTCAAGCAGGCAGTGATTCACGTCCGGTGCGCAGCTGGGGCGCCCATCCTCCCCCACACCCGCTGGAGCGGCCAGCCCCATGGCTGAGATCCACGGCGCTGCGGCAAAGCAACGGATCTGGCTGATCAGCGGCACCGGCGAAGGCCCCCCCCTGGCGCAGGAATTGCTGCGACGAGGGTGGTGGCTGCGGGTCAGCGTGGTCAGTGCTGCGGCCGCCAGGGCCTATCCCCTCCATCCCCGGCTTGAGCGACAGGTCGGCGCGCTGGGGGAAGGTCAGGCGCTGCAGCGTCGGCTGGCGAGCTGGCCCTGTCGCTGGGTTGTTGATGCCGCGCATCCCTTTGCGCAACGCCTCCATCCAGCTGTTCAGCAGGCCTGTCAGACCCTTGAGCAGCCGCTCCTGCGGCTGCAACGACCTGTCCTGCCGCTGGGCGAAGCCACGCTGCTGAAGGATCTTGCGCAGTTGCAGTCCGTGTCTCTTGAGGGTGAACAGCTGCTGCTGGCTGTGGGAGCAAGGGAGCTTGGTAAAGCCTTAACGCTCAGCCGGGCCAGTGGCCATGCGGCCCGGCTGCTGCCCACCCCAGGGGCCTTGAGCCAGGCCCTGCAGCTGGGGCTACCAGCGGAAAAAATCGCCTGCCTGAGGCCTCAATCCGGCGCATCGGCACACGGATCCGTCGAGGCGGCTCTCTGCCGGCGCTGGGGCATCACCTGTGTGCTGGCACGGCAATCGGGCGGAGCACCAGAGCGCCTATGGCACCAAATCTGCCGCGACCTGGGCTTGAGGCTGCTGCTGATTCAACGCCCCAACACGGTGCAGAACGGATTGAGCTTTGAAGCACTGCTGGCCAGGCTGGGGGCACCGGAAGCAGGATCGGAGGATCGCTTGAGCGCCGATGGCGTTGACTGATCCACTGATGCTGGCGCTGACCACTGAGGCCGACCTCAGCCGCGCCAAAGCCCTGGCCTCACGCCTCCTGGAGCAGGACCTGGTGGCCTGCATCAGCCTGTTGCCCGTGACATCGCTCTATCGCTGGGAGGGCAAGCTCTGCGATGAAGCTGAAATCCAGCTGCTGATGAAGACCCGCCTCAGCCTGCTCAAGGCTCTGGAGCAGGCTGTGCTCCAACACCACAGCTATGAGCTGCCGGAATGGCTGACATGGCCGGTCGCAGCGTCGGAGGCTTACAGGTCCTGGGCGCAGCTGCAGCTCAGGCCTGAGCCAGAGCAGGGAGATGCTGAAGCACCAGTTCCTTGAGGGGGACCTGGGAGCGGGGACCCATCTGGGTCACCACCTGACCGGCACAGAGAGAGCCGAGCTGTCCACACCGATCAGGGCTCAATCCCTGGGTGTAGCCGTAAAGGAAACCAGCGGCATAGCTGTCGCCAGCACCGGTGGTATCAACCAAATCGCCCAGCTTGAACGGCTCGATGAGGTGGGTGGTCTCACCTTCGAGAACACTGGAGCCCTTGTCACTGCGGGTGAGGCAGGCCAGACGGCAGTGCTGCCGAACTTGCGCGGCCGCTTCATCAAAACTGCCGGTTTGATAAAGGCTGGTGATCTCCGCCTCATTGGCAAAAAGGATATCGACGTGGTTCTGGACCAGCTCGAGGAAGCTGTCGCGGTGCCGGTCAACGCAGAACGGGTCAGAAAGACTCAGCGCCACCTCGCCGCCATGGCTGCGAACTTCTTCTGCCGCAGCGAGAAAAGCACGTTTGGCGGGTTCGGCATCCCAGAGGTAACCCTCCAGGTAGAGAACCTTGGCGCGACGAACCATGGCCAGATCCACATCACGGGGATCCAGATTCACCGAGGCACCCAGGTAGGTGCACATGGTGCGTTCAGCATCGGGGCTGACCAGGATCATGCAGCGGGCTGTGGAAGGCCCGTCCTCGGCCGCGGGAGTGTCAAACAAGGCGCCAGTCGCCCGCAGATCGTGGGCAAAGATCGCACCGAGCTGGTCATTGCGGACCCGGCCGATGAAGCCGGCCTTGCCGCCCAATTGAGCAATGGCGGCGAGGGTGTTGGCGGCTGATCCACCAGAGGTTTCAACCCCAGGGCCCATGGCGCCGTAGAGCCGCTCGGCCTGTTCCTGATCCACCAGGGCCATCGTGCCTTTGACCAATCCGTGGGTGCTCAGGAAATCGTCCTGGCTCTGGACCAGCACATCAACAATGGCATTGCCGATGGCCACCACATCAAGGGTGGAAGGGGTTGAGGTCATGCGCTGAGAAGAGCTCGTTTGGGGCCGTGAATGGGATCTTCCACCACAATCGTCTGGTCGCGACTGGCACCGAGGGAGACGATGGCAATCGGCACCTCCATCAGATCGGCGAGGAAGCGGAGATAGGCCATGGCGGTCTCGGGGAGATCCTCCAGGCGACGGCAGTCTGCCGTGGAGGTCTGCCAGCCGGGAAGCGTGCGGAACACCGGCTTGCAGCGGGCGAACTCAGAGGCGCTGCTTGGGAAGTGATCCACTTCAACGCCGTCCAGCTCGTAGGCGACGCACACCTGGATCTCATCGAGCTCATCGAGCACATCGAGCTTGGTGATGGCCAGGCAATCCAGACCGTTGACCTCCACTGCATAACGGCCGATCACCCCGTCAAACCAGCCGCAGCGGCGGCGGCGGCCTGTGGTGGTGCCGTACTCACCGCCTCGATCGCAGAGGTGGTCCGAGAGGCTGCCCTCCAGCTCTGTCGGGAAGGGGCCTTCGCCCACCCGAGTGGTGTAGGCCTTGGCAACGCCGATAACACGGTCGATCAACGTCGGACCGACACCGGCACCAATGCAGGCACCGCCGGCGACGGGATTGGACGAGGTGACGTAGGGGTAGGTGCCGTGGTCGAGATCGAGAAGGGTGCCCTGGGCACCTTCAAAGAGGATGTTCTTACGAGCCCTCGCTGCATCGTGAATGGAGCGGGTGCAATCGACGACGTGGGCGGATAGCCGCCTGCCGTAGTCGGCGTACTCGGCGAGCACCTCGTCTGGATCGAGCGGATCAATGCCATGGATCCGCTCCAACAAGAGATTTTTGGCTGCAATGGGCCCGGCGAGGCGCTCCCGCAGATGATCCTCATCCAGCAGGTCGATCATGCGCAGGCCGCTGCGCTCAGCCTTGTCGGAGTAGGTCGGGCCGATGCCACGGCCCGTGGTACCAATCCGCGCTTTTCCGCGCTGCTGCTCCATCGCCTGATCAAGCAGGCGGTGATAAGGCAGGGTCACATGGGCGGTGGAGGCCACCTTCAGCCCGCTGGCGTCGATGCCATTGCTGGCGAGCATCGCAAGCTCCCCCAGCAGCACTTTCGGATCAACGACGGTTCCTGAGCCGATCAGGCAGGTGGTGTCGGGGTAGAGGATGCCGGAGGGAATCAGATGCAGCTTGAGCACTTGGCCATCGACAACGATGGTGTGCCCCGCATTGACGCCGCCCTGGTAACGGACCACAACGTCAGCGGAGCGGCTCAGCAGATCCGTGATCTTTCCCTTGCCCTCGTCACCCCATTGAGCACCGATGACGACAACGTTGGCCAAAGCAAGGGCGACTCAGGGCCGCTTCTCAAGACAATCCGCAAGTGTTTCAGATCACCGGGCCCTCCGTCAAAAAATCAGACCCGAACGGCGAATCAGCTGCCTCGAACGACGCTGAGCTCAGCTTTATGCAGTTCCTTTTCGAGACGGGCGCGCAGATTTTCCGGGATGGGGCGGTTGTTGTAGCTGGCGTAGTGACCAGCCAGTGAATTCAAGGCCGTCTGCATGGTTGTGAAGGAGGCCAGTCCGTTCACCGCGCTGTTGGGCCGGTAGAGCGCGATGTAGTCATTGATGAGCGCCCTGGCCTGCTCCTGCTGCTCGCTGCTGGCTGATCCCTCCTCGGGACTGATCGTGCTCAGCAGCGTGTTGACCACCGTCACGGTGTCATCGACGTAGGAACCAGACAGGCCGTTGGGAGTGCCTGAGCAAGCCGTCAACCCCAGCAGCAAGCTCGCCGTGAGCACCAGGGCCAGGCCATGGCGCAGCAGGGAACGGCAGAACGTGCGCAGAGCTGCAATCACTGAAACCTCGCCTTAGTGCTGAATCGGGTGGACTTTAGAGGTGTGGGTCGCATCTGCGCTTAGAGCCCGAGTCGCTGCTGCTGCAATCGTTCCTTCAATGCAGCCATGAGCTCAGCTGGGGCACCGTCGCGCCTGGCATTACCGGCGCGTTCTACAAGCTCCACCACCCCTTCAGCGGCTCCGCGACCCACCACAAGGCGCCAGGGGATTCCAATCAATTCAGCGTCCTTGAATTTGACCCCAGCGCGCTCGTTGCGGTCGTCGAGCAGAACATCCACACCCGAGGCTTTCAGCTCGCTGTAGAGACGCTCAGCCAGTTCCACCTGCACCGGCTCCTTGGTACTGGCAATCACGACCACCACCTCAAACGGGGCGATCGGCACGGGCCAGACAATGCCGGCCTCGTCATGGTGCTGCTCCACAGCCGCCTGGGCCAGACGCGAAACGCCGATGCCGTAGCAGCCCATCCACAGGGCCTCATCGCGGCCCTGTTCGTTGGTGAAGCGCGCATCCAAGGCTTCGGAATACTTACGCCCCAGCTGGAAGATGTGACCCACCTCGATGCCACGGCTGCTGCACAGGGTCTGGGTTGGCTCATCGATTAGCCCGTCACCTTCAAGGGCGCAGCGCACATCAAGCGCCATGGGCGCGGCGAGCCCGTGCTGGCCCCATTGCGCGCCGACACGGTGCTGATCGGCGCGGTTTGCGCCGCAGACAAAACAGTCCAGGGCCAGCGCGGTGTGGTCGGCCAAGCGAAGGAATGAAGACTCCAACTGGGGGCTTCCGCGCAGCACCGCATCGCCCAGGTCAGGGCCGATGAAACCCAGGGGCAGATAGCTGGCATCAGCAAGCTGCGTGGCCTCCAGGGCCTGCAGCGAGAGCAAGCTGCCCCAATCCTGGGCATGGTCTTGCTGCAATGCATTGCTCAATTTGACTTCATTGAGCTGCTGATCCCCCCGCAGGCTGACCAGCACGGGCTGGGCGCGCCCCTGCTCAAAACGAGCCACCAACAGAATCACCTTGATGATCTGACTGGGGTGGAAGCCATGGGCGTCACAGAGTGCCTCAATGGTTCCCTGCGCCGGTGTCTCCAGCAGCGTGCAGCGCTCCGCCTCAAGGGCCAGCGCGGGCTGCGCCACCGATTCCGCCCGCTCTTGATTGGCGGCGTAGGAGCCATCGGCACTGCGAAGAATCAGATCTTCTCCAGCAGCAGCGGTGACCATGAATTCCTTGCTTGCGGAGCCACCAATCGCCCCGCTATCGGCCTCCACCGCGAGAGCTTGCAGGCCGCAGCGCCGGAAGATCCGGCCATAGGCCTTCTCCATCACCCCGAATTCACGTGCCAGGTCCTCAGCACTGGCGTGAAAGGAATAGGCGTCTTTCATGATGAATTCGCGGCCACGCATCAGCCCGAAGCGCGGCCGGATTTCATCGCGAAACTTGCTTTGGATCTGATACAGGCTCACCGGCAACTGCCTGTAGGAGCGCAGCAGATCTGCAGCCAGGGCGGTGATGACCTCTTCATGGGTGGGGCCAAGGCCGAGCTCTCGTTCCTGTCGGTCCTGCAGGTGGAACATGATCCCTTCGCCTGCGGTATAGCCGGCCCAGCGACCACTCCTCTGCCAGAGCTCAGCCGGTTGCAGCTGCGGCAGCAGGGTCTCGAGGGCACCGGTGGCATCCATCTCCTCACGGACGATGGCCGACACCTTGCGCAGAACCCGCCACATCAGGGGCAGATAGGCGTAGATGCCGGACGCGACGCGACGGATGTAGCCAGCTCGCAATAACAGACGGTGAGAAGGAATCTCTGCTTCTGCGGGGTCATCGCGAAGCGTCACCAACAAAAGAGCGGAGACGCGCATGAGGCTTGAAACCGGGCGAGGCCGGAACCTATCACTGTGCGAATTGGCACAGTGAATGCAAATTCAGCTGAGCAGGGACGCTTTTACAACCTCCACACCGAAAGCATTATTTATGGAACAGAGAAAAACATCTGCTAAGGTCTGCGAAGTCCCGTCCGTCCCACTGCTGTCTCATGGTTGCCATGCCTCCGATGGGTTATTCCGGCACATCATCTGAAGCCGTTGGAAGCTCCGATAACGACAGCGGTGAAGCCCTTATTGGCATCGACGAAGTGCAGCGCGCGTTGAATCGTTCCCGCGCGTCTGTTTATCGCTACACCAATACTGACCCCCGTAATCTCAACCCACCCTTCAACCCTCGCAAGCTCAATCCTGAGTACCGAAGCGATCAAAAAGAAGCGCTTCTTTTTCACCCCAATGAAGTTGCTCGCTTCGCGCGGGATGTTCTCCGTATCAAGGAAGTCACGGTGGAGGTTCTCAACTCCCCGTATTCCGCTACGCAGCAACTGCTGAGCACCATTCTCGAAGAACTCAAGGAAATTCGCAGTCTGCTTGCCAGCAGCGGCGTCGAGCCCGCCACCGAGCTGACATCCCGCCGCGAAGCCAGCGAGCGAAAGGCAGCCTGAACCTTTTCCCCTGGCTGACGACAACCAGGTTTTCCGGTGGCATGATATGCGCAGCCCACGCAGTGACTCTTTCACTGCATCTCAACCGTCGTTGAGCGGGTTGTTCCTGTCCCTCTTCCATGACCCCTGCCCTACCCCAGCCGTCCTCCCTTGCATCGGGGCCAGACGCTGCCGGCAACGAGACAGGAACAGCCAGTGCTGAAGACCCCCACAGTCCTGGCTCCAGACCTCTAGATCAACTCACTGGACTGTTTATCGGCATCGCCGCGATTGCCGTGCCTTTAACGGTCGTCCTTGCGGACACCCTGATGCCGTTGCACCCTGTGCAGACGCCTTCTTGGACGGGCTCGATCATCCGTAGGCCCTGAACCAACCATCCGTGGATCTCCGCGCCATTCCAGCCCAGCCCTCACCTGGATTGATCCATGTTGTGGTCGAGGTGCCAGCTGGTGGACGCAACAAATACGAATACTTGCCGGCCCCAGGCCTGATGGCCCTCGACCGGGTCTTGCATCCTTCGGTGCAGTATCCGTTCGACTATGGATTTGTGCCGAACACCATGGCGGAGGACGGCTCCCCCCTCGACGCCATGGTGGTCATGGAAGAACCCACCTTTCCCGGCTGCATGATCCTCTCGAGGCCGATCGGATTGCTGGAGGTGATCGATCAACAGCGCTACGACGCCAAGTTGCTCTGCGTCCCAGCCAACGATCCCCACCTCGATCGGATGAGCAACCTCGGCCAGCTCTCAGCCCAGCAACTGGAGGACATCGCTGAATTCTTCCGCACCCACCGCGGCATGGATGGACGCATGACCGAAATTCAAGGCTGGCTGGAGGGGCAACCGGTGATGGATCACATCAACCGCTGCATCACTGCCGCCGCTGCACCAGAACTCCCTCAACCCCAAGAGCCTGATAAAACCGAATCGGATCACTGAAGCCCGCGGCGGCCAGCAGCGCTGAACGGCGCGCTTCACCGATGGGATGCAAGGGCACTTCATCCACACCTGGAAGGGGCAATTCGCTGCTGCGCTGGAAGCGCAGCAGCGCCTCTTGAAACTGCTGCTCAATGGCACTGTTGAGGCCACTGCCGCCCCCCATCAAATCGACCAAGACAAGAGGGGCTCCCGGTTGCAGCAATCGTGCCAACGCCGCCAAAAAGTCAAGTTTGCTGCCGTCATCGGCCAGCTCCTGCAGCACCAGCACAGCGATGGCCCCACCAAAGCAGGATTCCCCAGGCACGCTCTGCGCCGGCCCTTCGATCCACGACACAGCCGAGGCGGCCTGAGCGAGCCGCGCCTTGGCCTCAGCGACCATCTCAGCTGCAGGATCAACAGCGGTCAGCATCCAATCGGGTCGCTGACGTCGCGCCTCACTCAATTCAGCACCGGTGCCGCATCCCACCACCAGCAGCGGAGCACCCGCTGCCGCGAGACTTGGGAAACCAGCCACCAGCGAAATTGCCAGGCGCGCCAGGCTGCTGTAGCCAGGGATCCTGCGCTGGGCAGCGTCGTCATACCCCGCGCCGGTGACGGATGCAGCCATGGCAGCAGAGCGAACAAATTGGAAACTCTGATGTTAGACAGCGCGTCTTCTTTGACTCCAGAGCACAACCTTGTGCCCTCATCCGGTTAAGTTGGTCGGCGCCTGAGATCCGACCGCCGTGCCCACCATCCGTTTTGAGCAGGAAGGCCAGCAGGTCGGTTGCATCGAAGGAGCAAACCTGCGCAAGGCTGCTCTCGATGCTGGAGTCAACCCTTACCAGGGCCTCAACAACCTCAACAACTGCGGCGGTGTTGGCCAGTGCGGCACCTGCGTGATGGAGGTGGTGGAAGGGATGGAGAACCTTTCTGCCCGCTCCGATGTCGAAGAGGTCTACCTGGCTGACCGTCCCGCCAGCTATCGCCTCAGCTGCCGCACAAGCGTCAATGGTGATGTGACCGTCCGCACCCGTCCCTCCGACGGCGTCGGCTCAGGTTCCAACAGCCTGCTCGGTGCCATCAAGGCCTTGCTGCCGATTGGTCGTCGCTGATCTGGTCCAGCTCATCCATTAACCCCTCCACACCAGCCTGGTTCACCCCGACCAGGTAGGTGCGCTTGAGCTGCTCCAACAGCGCGCAGATCAAGTCCTGGCTGCGCTCGAGCGTGCTGGCTTCTGCTGCCACGGCAGCCAGTTCCCGCCAGAAGGCCTCGCTGGTGCGCTGCAGCAGATCCCGGCCTTGCTGATCTCGCTGGCGCAGCTCGTCTGCTGTACCGCGGGAGAGCTCCAAAACACCATCGACCATCCCACCAGCCAGTTGTCGACTGAGCTGCCGCTCCACCAGCAGCAGAGGTTTGAGTTGCTGCAACGCCGGCGGGAATGCAGTTGCCTCGAGGCTCCGCTGCAGAGCATGGGCTGCCAGATCCTGCAGTTCCGGCTCCAGCCGCGGCAGCACTTTCCCCAGCAGCAGCGGCAGCCACAGTCGCAGCAACTGCTCGAGCTCCCCTTGCTGAGCCTCCCCCTGCAGATCGGAGTTGAGCTGCAGTTGCAGAGGCCGCCCCAGGGCGCTCAGTCGATCCGTCACCTGGGGTGAGCGCACCAGACCTTGCAGTCCATCCACCAGCTGCAGAGCAAGGACTTCGATCAGCTCCACGGCCATCAGCGTGACCACACCGCGGCTGACCACAGCACGCACCGGCTCGGCATCCAACAAACCGCTGCTGCGCAACCGCACGGTCACCGGCACCACGCGGCTCAGGCGCCAGAACGGCAGCAGCAGGGGCAGGTCATACCAGCGCCTGAGCACCACATCCCGCCAGGGCATGGACGGGCGACGACGCTTCATCGCCAGCCAGCGCAGCAGGATGTCGATGGCAAAAACGCTCTGGAACCAGAGCAGATCAATGCGCCAGAAACGGTCGGTGGGACGGCCGTTTTCATCAATGGAGCGCCAGTAGTTGGTAGCCACCAAGGGGAGCAGCTCCCGCTGCCAGAAGCGACGTTCCTCCGGCCAGGGGTGCTGTTCCATCCACTGCGGTGAAAGCAGCATCGCCGCGGCCTGGCGTGCGGAGTCCTGGGGAGGCTCGGCATGCTGGCGCAACTGATTTTTGATGCGCTCCAGCGTCCCGGACTTGTTGGCCACAAGGAACGGGTTCTCATCAATCATCAGCTCGGTCAAGCGCAACTGTTCGGCCAGAAGCGACCGGCTCCGGGGGGTGCTGGGGCCGTGGCTGAGCAGCTGAGCATCGAGCTGCTGCCAGTGGCGCTGGTAGTGGGCGGTGTCGCGATGGGGTTCGATGCCCTTGATCGGATCCACCCAGACCGTGATGTCAGGCAGCACGGTCAAGGGGATGACCAGTGAGCTGCCGGGTAAGGGATAGAGGCGGCGCTGCAGCCAGAAGTCCCGCAACGGCACATAAGTGATGTCGAAAATCACCAGCGCCAGATTGAGGCTGGCCCAGAGCGCCACAAACTGCTCCCAGCGCCGGCCTGCCGGGACGCTGCCGAACGAGTCGCCCCAGTGCCGCGGCCGCAGCCAACGCGGTTGAACCATCCCAGAACCGCCGTCGGAGTCCGAGCTTCAGGGTACGGACGAGTACGTTGAGCCCACCCACGGGACAGCCATGGCCCTCGAGCAGCTGGATGCTTTCTTGGCCCACGCCAAGAACGACGAGCGCCTTGCTGGAGCGCTGCAACAGCCCCTGGGTCTGGAGGAGTTTCTCGAGCTGGCCCGAGGTGCGGGATTTGAGCTTGCCGAGCAGGACGTGCTCGAGGCCCAAGCCAGGCAGGACAGCCTGCGCAGCGACGCCGAACTTCAGGCTCTTGCTGGTCAGGAGGCCCGGCGTCTGCGCTCCTTCATCCCAGGCTGATCCGGGGGTGGTCGAGCTGGCAGATCCTCTTAAGGTGTTTGAAATTCAAAATCAGACTTGAACGCGGCGCAGAAATCCCGCTCGACTTCCCCCTGGGGCTTCTGGCGCAGTTTGGTGGTCACCCTGACTGTGGCCCTGGGCATACGCCATTTCATCGTTGAGGCCCGCTACATCCCATCGGGCTCCATGCTGCCTGGACTGCAACTGCAGGATCGGTTGCTGGTGGAGAAGCTGACCTACCGGTTCCGATCACCCCAGCGCGGTGAAATCGTTGTCTTCCGTGCCCCCCAGGCCTTTGACCCGGCCCTCAAGCAGGACTACGCAGCTGGTCCCTTGCGCTGCTTTTTGGTGAATCTCCCCTTCATTGGAGGGCTTCCAGGTCTGCAGGAACCCGCCTGTGAAGCCTTCATCAAACGCGTGGTGGCGATCCCTGGAGACAAGGTGGTGGTGGACCCCAATGGCCGCCTGAGCATCAACGGCAAGGCGGTCGATGAGCCCTACGTAGAGCGTTTCTGCGCCAGCGATCAGGGCAAGGGATGTCAACCTCTGCGCGCTGTCGTGCCGCCTCGATCGGTGCTGGTGCTTGGCGATAACCGAGCGAACAGCTGGGACGGCCGATTCTGGCCTGGCACCCACTTCTTGCCGGATGATCAGATCATCGGCCGGGCCCTGTTCCGCTTCTGGCCTGTGGCCAGCGCAGGTTCCCTGGTCAGTCCAGATCCCACAACGCAGGCTCCAGCAACCCCGTCGCCAGCACCTGCCCCTTAAGCGGGCTGCTGCGGAGCGGGCAGTTGGCGGCATGGGACCCCTGGCGCGGCTGATGGGGGGCATCAGGATCAAACAGCAACCAGCGGCGGCCGCCGCATTGCAACTGCTCTGGCGCCAGTCCCAGGAAGCGGGAGCCGCCCCAACTCAAGGCCTGCCAAAGCTCATCCGCACGCCAGCCCTCACCATCGACCAGGGCCTGCCAGAGGGCCGGCAACACCTGCTGATATCCCGCCACTCCTGCAGGCCGTTGGTCCCAAGGGAGCAGGTGCTCTTCATGGTCAAGGGGGCTGTGATGCACAGCAGCAGCCCAGAGCAGTCCATCGCGTAAGCCCTGGCGCAGGGCAGCACGATCTTGCGCGCCGCCAAGGCTCGGGTGAACAAGCCAGCCATCGGCCAGTGGATCAAGGCTGCTGTGATCCACCAGCAGATGCCACCAGCTGGTGCTGGCGGGCGGCGGCGATGGAGCATCAGCCAGCAAGGCAATGCCGGCCGCCGTGGAGAGGTTCATCAACCGCAGCTGCGGAGCCCGCGGCGCCAGTGCCATCAGGCTGTGAAGCGGCAACAGCTCGCTGTTGACAGGATCAGGGGGCCATCCCATTCGCAGCGTGTCGACGCCTTCTCGCACCAAACCGGCTTGGGTCAAGGCCGGATCCCGTGGTGCCACCAGCAGAGGAGCAGCATCGGCTTCCCCCAACAGCAGCACACGCTCCAACAGGGGCAGCGGTGGCATGGTGTCGCCATCGCTGAGGCCGATGGCCCCGGCATTGAGCTGATCCCCCAGAGGAGCGAGCTCAACGCCGGTGCCCGCTTTGGTGATCGAACCCCAGAGCTGCACATCCAGCCCAGCAGAGGAAAGCGGGTTGAGGTGTTCGGGCCGGTCGCGCCAGGAAGCTGCTTTGGGTAGCAGCGCCACCGTGCCGTAGCCAGCGGCCTTGGCCTCCTGACAAAGGCTGCTGAGGGTCTCCGCCCGTCCGGTTTCTGGATCCTCAAGATGGCTGTGGGGATCAATCAGAAGCGGGGCCAGCAGGGCCCTGGCAGGAGTATCGATGACCTGATCAACCTCCGGCTCAGAGGAGAGCTCCGGACCAAAGGCAACCAGTTGATCGCCATCGAGAAGGGCATCGCCGCGCTGCACGGTTGCCCCAGGGCCCTGCAGCAGCTGCAAGCCCTTAAGCAGCCGCTTCACAGGGCGCCAGCTGCCGTGCGATCCAGCACACCACCGAGATGGCCGGTGAGGTTGAGGCTGGCGATCACATGGTCGCCTTCACCACCGGGGGCGTAATCGATGACGCTCACACCACCATTGCCCTGTTTGACAGCCCAGATGTCCTGCGGACCAAGACCAAGCAGGTGGCAGAGGATGGTCTTGTTCACGGCGTCATGGGCAACCACCAGAGCGGTCTCCCCATCCTCAAGGCCATCAATGATTTCCTTCCAGGCCGCAACGGAGCGCTCCCAGACCTGCTGAATCGTCTCGCCACCCTCACCGGGCATCTCGACGGTGTGGGGCTCGCTCTGCCAGGCCGCCAGCAGCTCAGGCCAGCCATCGCGGATCTCCTGCTCAAGGCAGCCTTCCCAGGCGCCGTGACCGATTTCCACCAGGCCGGGGCAGCTGGTGATCGGCAGATCGGCAGCCTGCTGCTTCAAGATCGCTTCAGCGGTCTGCCGGGGGCGCGCCAGCGAGCTGGCGAAAGCCCGGTCGACGGCCACATCACTGAGGAAATTGCCGGCAGCTTCGGCTTGGGCCCAGCCTCGCTCGTTGAGAGGAATATCGATCTGGCCTTGAAAGCGACCTTCCTTGTTCCAATTCGTTTCGCCATGGCGCACCAGCAACACGCGTGGACCGCTTTTGCGTGATGGAAGGCTTTCCCCCAGGTGGGTAATGGTGTTGAGCGACTCGATTTGAACCTGACCGCCGCTCTTGAGGTTCAGAACCGACAGGGAGGCATTGTTGATGCGGTAGCGGTTGAAGTGACTGGCGGGCAGTCCCAGAGCCGCGAGCAACAGACAGCGCAGGATGCCGTTGTGGGCCACCACCAGGACGCTGTGATCTCCTTCAGGAGGAAACCGCTGTTGCAGCTCATCCCAGAAGGACTGGGCCTGCACCAGCAGGTCACGGACTGGGAAGTAGCTGCTGCCATCAGCGCGCTCCAGCTGCAGCGCATCGGGGGCGGTGCGCCAGAGACGCTCCTGTTCCGGATGCAGCCGCGCCACCTCGCTGTGGAGCAGACCGCTCCACAGCGAGAGATCAATTTCAAGCAACTGTTCAGTGCTGTTGAGGGCCACACCGCTGCCCTGGCGACTGAGCAGTAACTCCGCGGTGCGCTGAGCCCGCTGCAGCGGTGAGCAGAAGGCTGCGGTGAGCGGCACATCCTTGAGCGCATCCCCAAGGCGTTCGGCCTGTTCACAGCCGGCGTCACTGAGCTGGGAGGCATCCTCACGACCTTGGATACGGCCTTCCTGGTTGAAGCTGCTGAGCCCGTGCCGCACCAGCAAAATCCTCGTGGCCAAGGGGGGTCTACGCGGTTCGGGGCGCCATCGTACGCACCCTGGCCCCGGCCAGCAGTGACAATGCCTTGCAACAGGAGTGCAGCAGTGCCAGGCAGGGACTCAACCAGGCGAACAGCACCGCTGCTGAGCCTGCTGGCCCTGCTGAGCCTGGCCATCGCCCTGTTGATCTGGGGCTTTTCGCTGGCCCAAAGCATCGAACGCCCCTCTGTCGGCAACGTGCTGGAGCAACGCCAGTTGGAGCTGGAGGTGCTGGCCGAACGGGACGGCGGCCGTGAACTCCTGCCCACCGGCCCCGTACCGCCGGAACAGCAACTTCTGCGGACCCTGCAGCAAAGCCCGCGAGCGGGCAGCAGTGACAGCCTCCTGGCCCAGGCGCTACTGGAGGACAGCCTGGGCCTGGTGGACCAGTCGCGCCGGCACCTCAACACCGTCATCAAGAGCGGGCCAGCCGATCTGCGCCCCCTCGCCGAAACGCTGCTGGCGCCGCAACTGGACCAGCAGCCCCTGCCACCGCTGCCTGATCGGCCGCTCTACCGGCTGCTGGTCTGTGATGCCCTGAAGCTGCCGGCTGATGCCTGCGTCTCGACAGCGACGCTGCGCTGGGCCAGCTGGCGACTGGTGCTGGTCAATCTCCTGCCGCTCTTCGGTGTGCTGGCCGGCGGGGTTCTGCTGCTCCAGCAGCTCTGGAAACGCTGGCGCAGGCAGCAGCCAGTGGCCCCAGAGCTGCGTGGTCCGGATCTGACGATCACCGAAACCGTGCTGCTGATCGCGGGGGGCTTTGTCGTACTCGGCGGCCTTGTGACACCGCTGCTGGCCATGCCGATTCTGGGCACGATCCTGGATGGCATCAGCTTGACTCCAGCGCTGAGGGCGGCCTTGGAAGTGCTGATCCTGTACAGCGTCGCCGCCCTGCCAGCTCTGGGGGTCCTGGCGTTGCTGCTGCGCGAGCGTCCTGCCGGCGAAGGGCGATGGCTGCAATGGCAGCCGAGCTGGCAGTGCTGGCCGCAGGCCCTGCGTGGCCTGTTGATGAGCTTGCCGCTGGTGGCCCTGCTTGGCTGGCTGGTGGAGCGCTTCTGGCCTGATGCCGGTGGCAGCAATCCACTCCTGGAGGAGGTGCTCAATGGCCGCAGTGGCGTCGCCATTCTCTTTTTGGCCTTCACAGCAACGGTGCTGGCTCCATTGTTTGAGGAAGTGCTGTTCCGCGGCGTTCTGCTGCCGGTGGTCGGTCGCCGCTGGGGCATCCCGGCAGGCATTGGCGTCAGTGCCCTGGTCTTCGCCCTGGCTCACCTCAGCCTCAGCGAGGCACCGCCGCTGTTTGCCCTTGGTGTGGGCCTGGGTTGGTTGCGCTGGAGCACGGGCCGTTTGTTCAGCTCCGTGGCGATGCATGGCCTTTGGAATGGACTCACCTTTGTGAATCTGCTGCTGCTGGGCAGCTAAACCTTGCCGGCCCCAGGGGCGAGTGGTTCACTGGCACATCGTCTGCGGTCAAGAGCCGGTGGTTGCCGTCCCCCTGCAGCAGCACCCGGACCCCACACGGTCGAAGCAGGTCTCCCTCAACGATCGCCGCAGCCGGGTGGCGCAGCGACGGGTTCAGCGCCAGAAACGCTCGCTAGAATTGCTGCAGGGGTCTCTTTCAGCGCGACGGGTCGAGCGCCAGGCCCCTTGGTTGGCAGGACTGCATCGCGTGGCCGATGGAGCTCTATTGGCTACTGGCGTTGCCGCTCTCGCCCTGGCGGGGCTAACCCTTCACTGGCAGGGCCGCTGGGGGCGGGATTTCCGCAACCTTCAATCCGCCCAAGAGCTCGAGCATCGCGTGCTGGAAAGCCGCTCGGCCCTGGAGCAACACTTCCTCAGCCGCGCCAGCCACCCCGGCACCTTGGTGGCTGCCAGCAGCAAAGACCTGTTGTTCATGCCCAGCCCTCCGGCGCAGAGCCCAGGCGGTCCTGCTGAGCAGCCGCTCCAATTGGAACTGATCGCGAGCGGGTACTGAGCGTGACCCGCATGCCCACCGCTAAGCGTGGTCGCACCCTGCGCGGGACCCGCCGCACGCAGCGGGTGCTGCAACTGCATCCCGTGCCGGCCAGTCGCCTGATCACCGTGATGGTGCTTCTGGCCCTGGCTTTGGGGGGACTGGGCCTGCGACTGGCCTGGCTGCAGCTCATCGAAGGCACCCGACTGGAGGCCCGTGCACGCCGGGTCCAGACCGAAACCCGTACTCCACTGGGGAGGCGGCGCACGATCGTTGATCGCCGCGGCCGGCTGCTGGCCATCGATGAAGAACGCGTCACCGTCTGGGCTCATCCCCGCTATTTCCGGTTCCCAGGCGATCAGGCATCCACCCGCCGCAGCACAGCCGAAGTGGCGGCCAAGCTGGCACCACTGCTGGGCGTTCCGGCCAGCGAGCTGGTGCAGCGCATGGGACAGCACCGCTCCGGGGTCCGCCTCAGCAGCAACGTCGAGCCATCACTGGCCACCCGCTTGCGCGCGCTGGGCATCGATGGCATCGACTTCGAGCACGGACCTCAGCGGGTTTATCCCCAGGGGAGCCTGTTCGCCAACGTGCTGGGCTTTCTCAACCTCGAGCGGGTGCCCCAGGCCGGACTGGAACTGAGCCTCAACCAACGTCTGCAAAGTCAGGAGCATGCGCTGGGGATTCGCAAAGGCGGAGATGGCACGCCGCTTCCCGATGGCATTGGCGCTGGTCGAATGCACCGCGACGATCTGCGGCTGCAGCTGACGCTGGATACACGGCTACAGCGCGTCGCCCAGCTGGAGCTGGCCCGCCAGGTGCAGCAATGGTCAGCCAAGCGTGGTGCGGCACTGGTGATGGATGCCCGCAATGGGGAATTGCTGGCCCTCGCCTCTGTTCCCACTTACGACCCCAACGAATTCTGGGAGTTCTCCCCCGGGCTGTTCCGGGAGTGGTCGGTGCAGGATCTCTATGAGCCGGGCTCCACGCTCAAACCCATCAATCTGGCCATCGCCCTTCAAGAGAAAGCCCTCACCCCAGCCAGCACGGTGGTGGACAAGGGCAGCCTGGTGATCAGTGGCTGGCCGATCTACAACCACGACAAGGTGGCCCATGGCACGGTGGGTCTGGCCAAGGTGCTGCAGGTCTCCAGCAACGTCGGCATGGTGCGCGCCATGCAGCGGCTCAAGGCGGAGCGCTACTGGGAATGGCTCGAACGACTTGGCGTCGGCTCCGCCCCTGACACCGACCTGCCTGGTGCGGTCAGCGGCCAGCTCAAGAGCCGCAGTGTGTTCACGGGCAATCCCATCGAGCCGGCCACGGCCGCCTTTGGGCAGGGTCTGGCCCTCACGCCGCTCAAGCTGCTGCAGTTGCACGCCATGCTCAGTAACGGTGGCCATCTGGTGAGCCCCCACATCACCCGTGGCTTGCGCAGCGGTGATGACCTGGCCGGCCCTGGCCCGACGCATCGTCAACCCCTGCTTGACCCTGCCGTCAGCTCCCAGGTGCTCGCCTGGCTTGAAAGCGTGGTGCAACAGGGCAGCGGTCAGCAGGCACGCATCGCCGGCTACCGCATTGGCGGCAAAACCGGCACGGCGCAGAAAGCCGCCAATGGCGTCTACATCCCAGGCGCTCTGATCACCAGTTTTGTGGCTCACCTCCCCATTGATGAGCCCCGTTATGTCGTGCTGGTGGTGGTGGACGAACCGCAGGGGGAGAACGCCTATGGCTCCACCGTGGCGGCACCAGTCGCCAAGAGCATCATGGAAGCCCTGCTGGTGATCGAGAGGATCCCCCCGAGCCGGAAGCAGCGGAACTGAAGCCTTAAGGCAGGCTTGAACCTCAGTTGCACACCATGGCTACCTTGCAGGCATCTGCATTGCTGATGCCGTGGCCACCTTGCTTGAGCAGCTGTCCAGCATGACCGTGGTGGTCGCCGACACCGGCGATCTCCAAGCGATCGAGAAGTTCACACCCCGTGATGCCACCACGAACCCCTCACTGATCCTGGCGGCGGCTCAAATTCCTGCTTACCAAAGCCTGATTGATGAGACGCTGCGGGCCTCCCGTCAGCTCATCGGTCCCACCGCCCCTGCCGAGCAGGTGGTCACCGAGGCGCTCGATGAGATCTGCGTCAATTTCGGCAAGGAAATCCTCAAGATCGTTCCCGGCCGCGTCTCCACCGAGGTCGACGCTCGCCTGAGCTACGACACCGAGGCCACCATCGCCAAGGCCCACAAGCTCATCGGCCTTTATAACGATGCCGGCATCAGCAACGAGCGCGTGCTGATCAAGATCGCCTCCACCTGGGAGGGCATCAAAGCGGCTGAAGCCCTCGAGAAGGAAGGCATCCACTGCAACTTGACGCTGCTGTTCGGCTTCGCCCAGGCCGCTGCCTGCGCCGAGGCTGGCGTCACGCTGATCTCCCCCTTCGTCGGTCGCATCCTCGACTGGTACAAGAAGAGCACCGGCCGCGACAGCTACCCCGGCCCGGAAGACCCCGGCGTGGTCTCGGTCACCAAGATCTTCAACTACTACAAGGCTCACGGCTACACCACGGAGGTCATGGGTGCCAGCTTCCGCAACGTCGATGAAATCGTTGAGCTGGCCGGCTGTGACCTGCTGACGATCTCCCCCAAGCTGCTGGATCAGCTGCGCAATCAAGAGGGGAACCTGGTGCGCAAACTCGACGGGGCCAACCCCAGCACCGATGTGGACAAGCTGAGCATCAATGCCACCAGCTTTGAGCAGATGATGGGAGAAGACCAGATGGCGCACGAAAAGCTCGCCGAAGGAATCCAGGGCTTCACCAAGGCGATCGAAACCCTCGAGGCCCAGCTGGCCCACCGCATGGCTGTGCTGGAAGGCGGCGCCGCCTTCGCCCATGCCGCCCAGGAGATCTTCCTACTCAACGACCTCGATGGCGATGGCTGCATCTGCCGGGAGGAATGGCTGGGCAGTGACGCGGTGTTCGATGCACTGGACTCGGATCACGACGGCAAGCTGCACCCGGAAGATGTCCGCGCTGGCCTTGGGGCTGCCCTGGCAGCGGTGCGCTGAGCCGGCCTTCAAGGCCAGGTCGGACAGCGGCCGGAGCGCCGGGGGGCGAGCAGCGCCAGACGGTTCTGCTGCAGGGGATTGAAGTTGTCATCGCTGGCGAGCAGCAGTGTGGGCCTGCCGTCATCCAAGGTGGGCCCGGCTTCTAAGGCTTCCCAGTTGTCGGGCTCAAGCCCAAGCCGCTGCAGATTCCAGCTGGCACTGGGGGCCAGCGCCGGTGTGGCTTGTTGATTGAGCGCCAGCGGTGGCAGCAGCGTAAGGCGGTTGCGCCATTGGTCCGGCTCGGCGTAGCCACGCCAGAGCGCTAGCAGCGGGGGCGTTCGCTTCTGCCTGGACGGAACCGTCGGAGCGGCAGGCAACAGGGCCGTCAAGCCCCAATGGGCCGCAAAGCCTGAGGCAGGCGAGACCAACAGAGGCGTTCCCAGCGGTGAATAGGCCACTTGTGGTCCCTGCAAATCAGCCAGCAGCAGGCGCAAATGACGACCTGGATCCTGCTGCAGAGGGGACTCAGCAGCCAGCAGCAGCCGCTTTGGCGCGAGGGCCACAAGCGCTTCAGGGCCTTTGTTGGAACGCATCCCCTTGCCTGGGGTGGGTTGCCAGCCATCGGGCAGTGCTGCGCGCTGCACGACGCGGAAGCCACCGGCATCGGTGAGCTCAAGGGCCAGCAGCGCGGCAGGAGGTTGCTGGCCAGAACGCCCTTCACTGGCCATCCAAAAGCGGCTGCCTTGGCCTGGACGCACGAGGGCTTCAGCATCGAGGCGGCCGCTGCCCTGCTCCAGCAGCGCCTTGGCGGGCTTGAGCTCGAACTGGGGCTGGCGCACACTGCCGCCCCATCGCAACTCCAGGCTGTGAGTGCGCGGCGCATCACTGAGCAGCCACAGCCGCCGCGAACGCCATTCGAGCTCCATGCCTGAAAACCCGCCCAGCGGCACCCCTGCGGCCTGCCTCGGCAAGGTGTGCTGCCAGAGCAACTCCCAACCAGCGCTGAGCGGACAGGGGAGCAGCAGCTCAATCACGACTTCACCCCAAGCAATCCGCCGCCCAAACGGCGAATCACCCGTTGCGCGATATCGCCGTAGCCCATCTCACCACTCAGGATCTGGGCGATACGACGGGGGGCGGTGGGTCGTTTGATGCCCAGCTGGTAGCCCACCTTGGGAAAGCGGTAGAAGACCTGGCCGATGCGACGGCCCCAGCTCATGGATTCACCCCACTCCCGCCGCATGGCTGCGGTGTACCCGCCCAGGGCATCGGAGTCGCCGGCCAGGTCGCGGTCCACCGCTTCTGCAGCGCGTAAACCCGACAGCAGTGCTGGCCTCAGGCCCTCGGCAAGAAATGGATCCGCCAGTGAGGCCGCATCGCCAATGACCACCACTCCAGGCCGGTGCAGGGGGTGGTGGCCGTTCCACACCCGCAGCGGCCAGCGCCGCCGCTCACCCGCATCAGCCTTGAGACCAAGGTCGGGCAGCAATTGCTCCAGCACGGCGTTGTAGTCACCGTCGCTCTGCCCCAAGAAGGTGCCGACGCCGATGCTGTAACCCCCATGGCGGGGGAAACACCAGCAAAACCCATGCTTGACCAGGCCAAATTCAAACCGGGCGGTCTGGGGCTCACTCACGGCCCCTTCCACCTCAACGGCGAGGGCTGAGGCGAGCCTCGGCCTTGGATCCCCCACCCCAAGCTGACGGGCCAAAGTGCCATGGGAACCATGGGCCAGCACCAACCGGCGACACTTGAGGTGCCGCTCCCCCTCGGGGCCGCTGAGGGTCAGCTGCCAGCCATCGCCATCACGGCAGGCCTCACGCACAGCATGACCCTCTAGGCGCTCGGCGCCCTCGCGGCCAGCCTGATCCGCCAGATAGCCGTCGAGGGCATCGCGGCGCACGATCCAAAAGGGTGCCTCACCGGGGAGATCAGCGATCACAGGATCCTCAAGGCACCAGGTGAAGCGCACCTGATCAATCACCCGATCGACCGCTGGGGTCAGATCAAACGGAAACCAGTTCTGCACCGATGCCGCCATGCCACCGCCGCAGGGCTTGGCACGCGGCAGCGGTCGCTCATCCAGCAGCACCACTCGGTGACCACGACTGGCCAAATGAAATGCTGCGGCAGCACCGGCAGCACCCGCGCCAACGACGGCAACGGAGACACTCACACCTTGAGGATGTCGGCTTCTTTATCAGCGAGAAGTTTCTCCAGTTCAGCAATGGACTTGTCGGTCTGCTTCTGGACCTTGTCCTGCTCATCACGGCTTAGGTCTTCGGAGAGCTCACCCTCCTTCTCCTGCTTTTTAATCTGGTCAATAGCATCGCGGCGCAGGTTGCGCAGCGCCACCTTGCCCTCCTCGGCGTACTTGGACGCGAGCTTGCACAGCTCCTTGCGCCGCTCCTCGGTGAGGGGGGGAATGTTGATGCGGATCAGCTTGCCGTCATTGTTGGGCGTGAGGCCCAGATCACTGGTGGCGATCGCCTTCTCGATCATCGCCATCGCGCTCATGTCGAAGGGCTGGATCTGGATCGTCTGCGCATCAGGGGCCGAGACCGTCGCCAGAGACTTCAACGGGGTGTCAGCGCCGTAGTACTCAACAACAATCTTGTCGAGCAAGGACGTATTGGCCCGCCCGGTGCGGATGGTGTTGAAGTTGCGCTGGGTGGCTTCCAGCGACTTGCGCATGCTGGCGACGAGATCCATGGTCAAGCGGCGGGGGTGATGCGGGTGCCGATCGGTTCACCTGCGACGGCCCGGGCAATATTGCCCGCACCGAATAGATCAAATACCACGATCGGGATGGCGTTGTCCTTGCACAGGGCAATGGCGGTGGCATCCATCACCCCGAGTTCTCCGGTGAGCACATCTTGGAAGGTCAGGCTCTCGTAGCGCACGGCATCGGGGAAGCGCACGGGATCTTTGTCATAGACACCATCCACCTTCGTGGCCTTGAGGACCACATGGGCATTGATCTCAGCAGCACGCAACGCCGCCGTGGTGTCCGTGGTGAAGAAGGGATTGCCGCATCCGGCCCCAAAGATCACCACACGACCCTTTTCCAGATGACGCATGGCCTTGCGTCGGATGTAAGGCTCAGCCACCTCCTGCATGGCAATGGCGGTCTGAACACGGGTCGGCACCCCGGCACGCTCGAGCCCGTCCTGCAACGTGATCGCATTCATCACGGTCGCCAACATGCCGACATAATCGGCCGTGGCGCGCTCCATACCCGCGGCAGAGCCTTTAAGGCCTCGAAAGATGTTGCCGCCACCGACCACAATCGCCAGCTCAGTGCCTGAAGCCACCACGGACGCCACATCGGCGGCAATGGCACTGACGATCGCTGGATCAATGCCGTAGCCCTGCTCTCCCATCAGGGCCTCTCCGCTGAGCTTGAGCAGAACCCGTTGGTACGCCATCGGCAAAAACTATCCGGCGAACAGTAGCAAGCACCTCTGCAACTGCCCGGGGTTGCCGCAGCATCACCACGCCGCTTGGATGGCGGCAATCAGGGCGATCCCATGGGTGACGGCAGCCGCAGCGGAGTCATGGCCCGGCTCACCCTCTCAGCCGTGGCCGATGCCACGCGTGATGCCAGCGCCTGGCGGCAGCCGGAGGTGCATCGGGCCCTGCTGGTCAGCGGCCTTTCGGTCCTGACCTCCGCCACATGGTTGCTGCGCCGCGATCTCAACGGCGAAGACCTCAATGAGGCCTGAGCGTTAAAACTCGATGCCCCGTTGGGCTTTCACCCCCTGCTCGCGGAAGGGGTGCTTCACCAACGTCATCTCCGTCACCAGATCAGCCGCCTCGATCAGGCCATCGGGGGCCCCACGACCGGTGAGCACCACGTGGGTGCCCTCCGGCCTGAGCTGAACGCCCTCCAGCACACGATCCAGTGGCAGATAGCCCAGTTTCATCGCCACATTCACCTCATCGAGCATCACCAGATGGATGGCGGGATCCTTCAGATAGGTGAGGGCCTGCTGCCAGGCCTCTTCCACCAGAGCGATGTCCCGCTCGCGATCCTGGGTCTCCCAGGTGAACCCTTCACCAAGAGCGTGCCAGCGGATCTGATCGCCAAAGCACTGCAATGCCTTGGCTTCCCCTGGTTGCCAAGCGCCCTTGATGAACTGCACCACCGCCACCTGCTCACCGTGACCAAGGCTGCGCAGCACCAGTCCGAGCGCTGCGGTGGTCTTGCCCTTGCCATGGCCGGTGGTGACGATCAGCAACCCCTTCTCAACGGAGCGTTCGCCCACGCGCTGGTCCTGCACCTCCTTGCGGCGTTGCATACGCAGTCGATGGGATTCGGCTGCGTCGGCAGCGGCGTCAGCAGGGCTCATGGGCTCGCGGGCTGGGGTCGGCACAGCAATCGTTGCAGGGCCGTCCCGGCCAGAAGTTCATGCCGTTCCACCTGCAAACCACAGTCGGCCAACTCCTGGGGCAGATCCAGTTGCAGAAAGGCAGTGGCAGTTTCGGTTTCAAACAGCGCACAGAACATCTGCTGCAGTGGCTTCATCAGACCGGCAGCAGGGTGGAGATCAACCATCACAAAAACGCCTCCAGGCTGCAGAAGACGCCGCGCTGATCGCAGCAGCGCGCGCCGCTCAGCAGCTGGGAATTCGTGCAAGGCCAGGCTGAGCTGAATCCCGGCAAAGGAGGACTCCGGCAGCGGCGGGTCTTCGGCAAGGCCCTGAACCAGGGTGAGATCGCTGTGGCGCAGCGCCGCCAGCTCCAAAGCCCTCGGGGCGATGTCCAGGCCCGTCACCCGCAGATCCGCCTGGAGCAAGGGAGCTGCAGCCTCACCGCTGCCGCAGCAGAGGTCGAGCACCGCTGATCCCTTCGGCAGGAGAGGAACCATCCATTCGGCCGCCAGTGCTCTGAGGCGGCCCACCCCGCCGACGCTCAGGGCAGACGTGGCCGTGACCGCGTCGTAGATCCAGCGGTGGCGGTAAGCCAGTTGCCGCAAAGGAGAGCCTGCCATCGTGATCAGATTCAGGCCCCGCGGCGTGCCAAGGCCGCATCCACCGCCTGCTGCTGATCACGGCGGGTGATCCAGTGGTGGTAGGTGCGGGTGTGAACCGCCACGGAGTGGCCCATCATGCGCGACGCCACGGTATCGGGTAAGCCCATGTGAATGGTGCGCAGCGCCCAGGCATGGCGCAGGTCGTAGGGCGTCAAGGGCAGTTGATAGCGGCGGAACTGCTCGGCCACCCGCCGGCCCACCTGCTGCAGGGTGGTGCGATTGAGATCCGTGCAGACCGGGGGCAAACCATCACGGCTGACCCCGAGTGATCGCAACCCGAAGCGCTCCACCCACTCGGGTTGGAAGGGCCAAACCTGATGTTCACCGGTCTTGGTGGTGGGGAGGACGCGCACCACGGCATCGCGATCCCCGTCAAGCCCGCTGAAATCGGTGAAGAAGACCTCGTGATTGCGCAGGCCATAGGTGGCCATCAAGCCGTACACCAGACGCCAGGCTGGATTGGGAATGGCCTCCACCAGCTCCAGGATGCGGCCGTCGCTGGGCAGCTGCCGGAAACGGGCCTGATGCAGGCCATACCCAGCAGCTTGATCACGCCAATTGGGCGGCAACATCACCTCCTCCTGCCTCGCCAGCAGGCCCAGCACCAGTCCGCACTGCTGGCGGGAGCGAGTGGCCATCGGATAGCTCTCGAGCACGCGCTGGAGCAATTCAGCGCTCAGATGCTGCTCCCCTTGCTCCCGCAATCGCCGCAGGTAGGGCAGATAGGCCGCACTCCAGGTGCTGCGTGCCCCCGCTGGTGTGCGGCGGCGCCGAGGTTCGTCGGCAAAACGCTGCTGAAAGCGCTCGAGCGCAGCCTCCAGCGGTGTGGTCCTCTGCCCGGCACCGGGCCGGTTCTGGGGCCAGCGAAAACAATCAGCAGCCAGCTCCGCATCAACCTGGTGCAGGCGCTGCAGGGCTTGCTTCCGTCCAGCCTCGTCATCCATCAGCCCCAGGCTGAGCCGCTGCACCTTCAAACCGGGCTGCCCATCGCGGCGAGGCAGGGGGCCCCGCAGCCCCAGGCGCTGGCCGCGCCGCTCCAGCCGCAGACGGATGCCGCTGGCCTGCAGGCCGGCATTCATCCTGCTGAGGGGATCGTCCTGGGGGCGGCTCATAGGCCGGAACGTACCGATGCAAGCACCAATCAGCCAGTGGCGGGTAGGCTCCCCTGCAGTCTTGAGAGTCCCTATGTCCCGGGTTGGCATCGTGCTCCTGAATCTGGGGGGCCCGGAGCGGATCCAGGACGTCGGTCCCTTCCTCTACAACTTGTTTGCTGATCCGGAGATCATCCGGCTGCCCATCCCCCAGCTCCAGAAGCCACTGGCCTGGTTGATCAGCACCCTGCGCAGTCGCAAGTCCCAGGAGGCTTATCGCTCCATCGGCGGAGGCTCGCCGCTGCGCCGCATCACAGATCAGCAGGCACGGGAACTCCAGAGCGTCCTGCGTCAGCGGGAGGTCAATGCCACCACGTATGTGGCCATGCGTTATTGGCACCCCTTCACCGAATCAGCCGTGGCCGACATCAAGGCCGATGAGATCGATCAGGTGGTGGTGCTGCCGCTCTACCCGCACTTCTCGATCAGCACCAGCGGATCAAGCTTCCGCGAGCTGCAACGGCTGCGTCAGGGCGATCCCAACTTCGCCAAACTGCCTCTGCGTGCAATTCGCAGCTGGCACGACCACCCGGGTTACCTGCGGGCCATGGCGCAGCTGATCGCCAAGGAAATTGATGCCTGCGTCGATCCGGCTGCTGCCCACATCTTCTTCAGTGCCCACGGCGTGCCCAAGAGCTACGTCGAGGAAGTCGGTGACCCTTATCAGAAAGAGATCGAAAGCTGCGCTGCACTGATCATGGAGCAGCTGGGCCGAGGCAACCCCTGGACCCTGGCCTACCAGAGCCGTGTGGGCCCTGTGGAGTGGCTGCAGCCCTACACCGAGGAGGCGCTTGAAGAGCTTGGTGCTCAGGGGGTCAAGGAACTGGTGGTCGTTCCCATCAGCTTTGTGAGCGAGCACATCGAGACGCTCGAAGAGATCGACATCGAATACCGGGAGATCGCCACCGAAGCAGGGGTGAGCAATTTCCGCAGGGTGCCGGCACTGGACACCGACCCCACCTTCATTGAGAGCCTCGCTGACCTGGTTCAGGACTCGCTGGCCGGACCGGAAGTGGATCTTGACCAAGCCGCGGAGTTACCGGCGCGCACCAAGTTGTATCCGCAGGAGAAATGGGAGTGGGGCTGGAACAACAGCTCCGAGGTCTGGAACGGCCGTCTGGCCATGCTGGGCTTCTCCGCCTTCCTGCTGGAGCTGCTCAGTGGGCGGGGACCTCTGCACGCCCTGGGCCTTCTGTAAAGCAGCCAGAGTCATTTTCTCTGTGCATCCTGAAAGAGGAGCTTCTGGGCCCACCTCTTGCGCTTACCCCTGCTGCTGCCTCTGGCGCTTGGCGCCGGTTTCCTGATGCCTGGCGCCATGGATCCGGCGGAGGCCAGCCTTGATCGCCGCTGGCGTCAAGGCATTTTCCCGGTGGCCCAGTTCCAGGCCTACACCAGCCACTACGGCATGCGCCGACTCAACGGAGGTCAAGCCCAGGTGCACCATGGCCTTGACATCGCCGCACCCCTTGGCAGTGAGGTGCGCAGCTGGTGGAGCGGCCGGGTGCTGGAGGTGATTCAGGACGGGATCTGCGGAAACGGACTGGTGATCGGCTCTGGGGCCTACGAACACATCTATTGCCATCTCGGCGGCACCGTGCACAACGGCAAGCTGCGCAGCGGCGGCATCAGCCTGCAGAAAGGCCACCCCGTGCGTTTCGGTCAGGCGATCGGTCATATCGGCATGACAGGCCGCACCACTGGACCTCACCTGCATTGGGGACTGCGCTACGGCGGACGCTGGCTGGATCCGGCTCGCATCCTGCGGGCCATGGCAGCCAGTCGAGCCGGCACTTAAGTTGGGGAACTACCTCTTGAGTGCCGGGTTCAGCCGTGACAATCACGTCCCCCACGCCCACAGCAAGCGCCGTGGTCGTCCCAAAGCGGGTCAGTGGTGCCTTTGCGCTGATGGACGCGCTGCATCGTCACGGGGTGAGCCACATCTTTGGTTATCCCGGCGGCGCGATCCTGCCGATTTACGACGAGCTCCATCTGGCCGAGCAACGGGGTGATCTGCGTCACATCCTGGTGCGCCATGAGCAGGGTGGATCCCACGCCGCTGATGCCTACGCCCGGGCCACAGGCAAGGTGGGAGTTTGCTTTGGCACCTCCGGGCCTGGTGCCACCAACCTGGTGACAGGCATTGCCACCGCCCAGATGGACTCGGTGCCGATGGTGGTCATCACCGGTCAGGTGCCACGGCCGATGATCGGCACCGATGCCTTTCAAGAGACCGATATCTTCGGCATCACCCTGCCGATCGTGAAGCACTCATGGTTGGTGCGCGACCCGGCCGATCTAGCCGGCGTGATCGCCCAGGCCTTCTTCATTGCCGCGAGCGGCAGACCAGGTCCTGTGTTGGTGGACATCCCCAAGGATGTCGGCCAGCAGATGTTCGATTACATCCCCGTCGAGCCCGGCAGCATCATTCCGCGGGGTTTCCAGCATCCGCCCACCCATCAGCGCGCTGACATCCTTGCGGCTCTTGAACTGATCGAGCAGGCCCAGCGTCCGCTCCTGTATGTCGGTGGCGGTGCGATCTCAGCTGGAGCTCACGACAGCATCAACGCCATTGCCCAGCGTCATCGCATCCCTGTCACCACCACCTTGATGGGCAAGGGGGCATTTGATGAAAAAGACCCCCTGTCCGTGGGCATGCTGGGAATGCATGGCACCGCCTTCGCCAACTTCGCGGTGACCGAATGCGACCTGCTGATCGCCGTTGGTGCACGCTTTGACGATCGGGTGACCGGCAAGCTCGACACCTTTGCGCCACGGGCCAAGGTGATCCATTTCGAGATCGACCCAGCCGAAGTCGGCAAGAACCGCAAGCCCGAGGTTGCTGTTCTTGGTGATGTGAAGCTCAGCCTGGCGCAGCTGCTCGAAGAGAGCCTGCAGCGCCAGGTTGAGCCAGCCACCACGGCCTGGCTGGCCAAGATCGACAGCTGGAAATCGCGCTATCCCCTGGTCACACCGCAACCCGAAGGCGCCATCTACCCGCAGGAGGTGCTGATGGCGGTGCGGGATCTTGCTCCCAACGCCACGGTCACCACCGATGTCGGGCAGCACCAGATGTGGGCAGCCCAGTATCTGCGCTGTGGACCCCGCCAGTGGATCAGTAGTGCTGGCCTTGGCACCATGGGCTTTGGCATGCCTGCTGCCATGGGAGCGCAGGTGGCCCTTCCGGATCAGCAGGTGGTGTGCATTGCCGGCGATGCCAGCATCTTGATGAACATTCAAGAGTTGGGAACGCTGGCCCAATACGACTTGCCGGTGAAGCTGGTGATCGTCAACAACCACTGGCAGGGCATGGTGCGCCAGTGGCAGGAGAGTTTCTACGAAGAGCGCTACTCAGCCTCGGACATGTTGCCCGGCATGCCCGATTTCATCGCTCTGGCCCGCTCCTTTGGTGTTAACGGCGTCCTGATCAATGATCGGAAGAACCTGCATGCCGAGTTGCAGCGGGCCTTTGATGCTCCAGGCCCGATGCTGATTGATGTGCATGTGCGCCGCGGAGAGAACTGCTACCCCATGGTTCCCCCCGGCAAGAGCAACGCCCAGATGGTGGGTCTCCCCAGCCATCCAGAGCTGGCGCTCAGTGAGCGACGCACCTGCAGCAACTGCCAGCACGACAACCCCAGCGAGCATTTGTTCTGCAGCAACTGCGGCAGCAGGCTCTAAGCCAACATCTCCTTGCCCTTCTCGAGGGCCTGGCGCTGCTCGTCATTCAACGTCGGGTAGTGCAGATTGAGCTCCCGTAGCTTTTCAATGATCGTCTTGGTCACCACCAAACGACCAAACCACTTGTTGTTCATCGGCACGCAGTACCAGGGGGCATAGCTGGTGCTGGTGTGACGCATCATGGACTCGAAGGCCTCCTGGTACTGATCCCAATAGCGCCGTTCCTCCAGATCACTGAGCGAGAACTTCCAGTTCTTGTCGGGGCGATCCAGTCGCTTGAGGAAGCGTTTGCGCTGCTCATCAGGACTGATGTGCAAGAAGAACTTCAACACCAAAATGCCGTTACGGGTGAGGTGTTGCTCGTAGGCATTGATGTCCTCATAACGGTGTGGAAACACCTTCTTATCCACCAGCGACGGCGGCAGCCCCTGATGGGACACGAGGTCATGCACCTTGACCACCAGCACTTCCTCGTAATACGAGCGGTTGAAGATACCGATCTCACCACGTGATGGGGCTCGCTGGCTGTAACGCCAGAGCCAGGTGTGTCCCATCTCCTCAGCTGAGGGCTTTTTAAAGCTGTGCACCTTCACGCCCTGGGGATTCACACCACTCATGACGTGCTTGATGGTGGAGTCCTTGCCGGCAGCATCAATTGCCTGCAAGACCACCAGCACGCCCCAGCGACCATCGGCGTAGAGCACATCCTGCAGTTCAGCGAGTTGATCGACGCCTTGCTGCAGCAGCTCTGCTGCATCTTTTTTGTTGGCAATCTCGCCGTGGAAGTCGGGGTGACGGTCACTCAGCTGAAACGAGCCATCCGTGGGCACCTGGTAGTGAGCGATGTCTTTCCAGTGAGGGGCCATGCCACAGGACTCAGAACCTCCCTGGGGTAATCCGTGCCACGCGAGCCCCCCGCTGTTGGCGAGAATGTTTTTCTGTTTGATCCATCGCGATGAAGCTCTGGGGATGGTGGCAGACCTTGGCGGCAGCGGCACTAGCGCTGCTTCTGCTCGTGCCACCGACGGCCCAGGCCGCGGAAGTGCTGCAGGTGCGCGAGCCTGATCTGCTGCTGATCGGGGACCACAACCGCACTTACAGTGTGCGGCTGGCCTGCATCACCCCGGTGCCTGGTCAAGAGGTTGAGGCCGTGAATTACCTGCGCAAACAACTGCCCCGGCGTCAGCGGGTCAATCTGATGCCGATGGGCAGCCGCGATGGCCTGCTCCTGGCCAAGGTGCGCCCCTTGGGCAGCGACCTGGATCTGAGCACTCAACTCGTGAGCGCAAAGCTGGCCAGCCTTGGCGGTGAGTGCAACAGCAGCGAGGGTGCCGCTTGAGCTTGAACAAAACCGCCAAGGGCATCGTTCTGGTGCCTTGTCTCCTGCTCGGAGGTGCCTTTCTTTCCGCAGCAGCCTGGGGAGATCAGGCCAATCACACCTTGGCACTCGGCCTGGGCTTGGGTCTGATGGGAGCTGGGCTGCTGGCCCAGCTCATCCCGACAGACAGCTGAGCTGGCATCAGTTCTGCTGCCCGCCCTCCTCTTTCATGAGCTTGAAGAAATCTGAGGTGGGATAGAAAACGAAATTATCTTTCTTCTCATCAATGATTTGGGCTAGCGCGTTGGTGATGTCCGCAGCCTGGATCTCAGGTTTGGCACCTTGAATGCTGGAGGCTGCTCGCGAAGCATCGCCGTAGCTGAGGAAAAAGACACCGCGGACGCCATTGGGGCTGTTGACGGTGATGAACGGTTTATGGAAAAAGACTGGAACGGAAAGACCTTTCTGGATGTCTTCTGCGCTGACGCCCTGCTTGCGCAGGATGGCCGTGGCCTGATCCATGTCAGTTTTGGCACCAACGACTGGCGTGACAATCTGTTTGCCATCGGCCTTGAGTTTCTCGTTCATCTCATTGACCCTCTCGTTGGCCACATTCATCGGAATGGCAGAGACTTTGGCCTTGGCGTCAGGGTTGGTCTTTTGGAAGGTGCCCAGTTCCTGCTCGGCTCGGCTCTTCTGCAAGAACATCGGTAGGAGCAGCTTGTCATCACCCTGAGGGATTGGCAGGGGGACGCCCTTCTCGGATGTCAGCAGAAAAACAGGAATCACCGAGAGCTTCTTGAGGGCCTGTTCCTCTGGAATCGCCAGAGCAGGAGCAGCCAGCAGGGCGAGAGGCAACGCAGCAGAAGCAGCCGCTGCCAGAGAACGCAGCCGATGAAAAACGTCCTGCATGAGACCCGCTATTGGATTGGCTCGAGCGTAGTCATGGCAACCGACCTAACCTGCCGGCGCTGGACGGATTGCGGCATGACCACTGACTCCTGGCGCCGAATGTGGCGGAGCTTCGGTGTCATCGCTGCCGTCTTAGGCAGTCAGAGCCTTGTGGCCGCCTTGCCTCAACCTGGCAATGCCCTGGTCTTGCTTCCCAGCGAAGGCGCCATTGCCGGTCTTGGCGATGGCCTGCGTCGAGGTTTCCTCTTAGCCCAAGAACAATCACGGCTGTGCACCAATAAGCAGACGGATTGGTCCATCGGCTGGTTGTCTCCAGGCAGCGATCTCAGCGGGAAACTCAAACATCGCTCCTTGCCTCCTCTTTTGGTGGCACCACCAGCAGCAGCGCTGGTGCCGACGGGCCTTCTCGCTGAGCGCCGCCAACGGCAGGTGTTGCTGCCACTGCAACGGGGAATATCACTGCAGCAGCTCGCCAGCCGTCCAGGCTCAGACCGGCTCTGGCCGGTGTCCGCCTCCCGCAGCCTTGAAATCGATGTGCTGGTGAAGGCCTTGCTGGAGCAGGACCGCCGCAAATTCATGCTGGTCACCGATGGGACGGCCGATCAACAACAACTGGCGGAACGTTTCCTCGAAACAATGGAGAGCCAGGGGGGAGAACTGATTGGCTTGGATCCAGGCGCGCGGACCGTCAATGGTGATGACAGCGAGGCCGTGAAACAACTGGCTTTGGATGTGGATTGGTTTCGGCCACTGGCCCTGGTCGTCATGACCAGCAAGAACAGCGATCTGATGCAAAAGATCCTGCAACAGCGCTGGCCTCAGAGCGTGCAGCTGGTCTGGAACGTCGCTCCACGGGGAAGCACTGTTGCGTCACAGCTGGGCGTCGATGAAGCCAACCGGGGACCTGGGTGGAAAAACTTCAACAGCAGTTTTCAACAACGCTTCGGCTATGAACCTGGAATGGTCGAGGCTTCTGGCTATGACGCCGGACAGCTGGTGGCGCTATCGGTCATGCAGACCGACATCAGCGGTGAGCAGGGGATGAAAGGATTTGATCCCAACGCAGACGTTTCCCCTTATTGCCAGGCGCTGCGCCAGGCAGCAGCAGGCAAGGCCACGCGAACCAACGGGGCAGGAAGCAATATGGATATGAAAGCAGCAACTCCACCGACGGCCATCCTGGATGTGATCCAGAAGGACGCCGATGGAGCTGAGGTGCGCACCACATACAACCTTGGCGGAAGCTAATCCTGTGATGGGCTGTTCTGCACGGGTCGGGACTGAGGTTGACCTCAGCCCCGACCCGTGCATGTCCCAATCACTCTTCTTCTTCCTCTCCGTCGCCACCCACGGGAACCAGACGGATCTGCTTGCGGCCGAGCTTAATCTCGAACTCATCGCCGGGCTTGAGGTTCAGCAGAGCGGTGTAGGCCTTACCAATCAACAGATTGCCATTGCCCTGAACAGTGGCGACATAGCTGAGCTTGCGACCACCCTTACCAACGGTGGCACCACCAATCTCGACGCCTTTGGCCTCGAGAAGAGCTTCGTAGAAAGCCGTGAAGTTCAGGCGCTCGCCGCCGTCTTTCTTATTAGAGACATAGCCACAGGCGCGAACGATCTCGGATTTACCTGCATCGCCAAGCTCGCGCACCTTGGTGAGAAGGTCGTTACCAGTGAGCATTCCGCTGAAAAGAATCTACTTCAACAAGATAACCATCAGATCAACCCTTTGAAAAGGGTCAAACAGAAAATTGGGGCACTGATGTTTCAGCAGCGCTGATGCTCCAATGGCCGCACAGGCGCACAAAAGCGCATCACAACCACTAACAACCTCTAGCCATGAGAGTGAAGAGGTCAGGCCCGTTGCACGATGCGCCTTGAGGCAACCCTGTAGAACCCGATCAAGACAAGCATCCTCAACCTCCTCAGCGAAGTTTCTGAGCGGGTCAAGCGAACCTTCCACCCCTCAGTGAACACCGTTTAAGCAAGCATCCCCAACACAACCAGCCCGTTAATGTCAAGCAACCATGCCTTGCATTATCCGCTTCTTGAAGAGCACCATCCCCCCTCCAAGCTGACGCAGATGATTGCCGAGACATGGAGAAGCCTCTGACGGAATGAATTCAACGGCCCATTTCAGTTCAAGATGAGAACAGCAAGTGATCCCGATGTCCGTGGTCCCAAGCTGGGGGGAGCAAAGCCTCAAGCAGCTGCAGACCTGCTTCAGGCACATTGATGAGCACCGCTCCCGGTTGAGGCAACAGCACCAGCCAGAAGCCCTGCATCAACTGCGCGTGAATCTGCGGCGGCTGCGAGCGACGGTCCAACTGGCCGATGAGCCGCTGAAGCTCCCGAAAAAATTGAGCAGCCGTCAGGTGGCCCGCCAAGGACGCTGCTTTGGAAGGGTGCGCGATCTCGATGTGTTGTGTGAACACCTGCGCGGTGATCTCCTGCCGCAACTCACCACCGCGGAAGCTTCAAGGTTGCGCGGTTGCATCGAACGTCTCGAGCGCAACCGCGGACGCGCCCGTAAACAAGCGCAGGCTCAACTGGACAGCGCTGAACTCAAGCAGTGGTTGCGCAGCTGCCGGCGTTGGTTGAAACATCCCCGGCTCACCAGCCTTGGTGAGCGCCCCCTATTGGATGTGCTGCCCGACCTGCAATTACGACGGCTGGGGGAGTTACTTCTGCATCCGGGCTGGCAGGCCGATGATCCAGGCCAGGACGCCGAGTCGTTGCATGAGCTGCGCAAGGTCGTCAAAGCGACCCGCTATCAGGCCGACAGTTTCCGTGACTACTACGGCCTTGAGTACGGCGTCTGGATTGACGAACTGCGGCATCTGCAGACATGCCTGGGCGGCCTGCAGGATCTCGATGTCTTGCGCAGCCTGCTGAAGCAGGAGCTCAAGAAAGGAATGCCGGAACTCGAGCAGTTGCTGCTCAGCTTTGAGCAGCAGCAATGGCAACAGTTTCAAGGGCTGAAAAGCCGCTACAGCAGCAACGAAAGCCGCCAGGGCCTGCGCCAACTGGTGGTGGGTTGTGCAACGCCGAGGTGACTTGATTCCACCACCACGCCGGCTGCTGGCGGGCGACATTCCTGCAGCGCTGGAGATCTATCGCGAGGCTGTGCTGAGCCAGGCCCCTGGGCTTTACAGCCCCGATCAAGTCCGGGCATGGTCTGACCTGGCCCTTCTGCCAGGGGTGCTGGATGAACCGCTGCAGCAGGGCTACGGACTCATCAGCGAGGGGCCACAGCAAGCAGAAGCCTTTGCCGTGCTGCATCCTCCCGATCGCATCGCCCTGCTCTACTGCCGTGGGGGCTCCTCCCGTCAGGGCCGCGGCAGCCAGTTGCTGCATGCGCTGGAAGCAGAGGCCCAACGCCACGGTTGCAGCGCACTCCACACCGAGGCGAGCCAGCTCAGCCGACCCCTGTTCCTGAAAAGAGGCTGGGAGCAGGTGGCCCCCGAGCAGATCCTGATTGGCGGCATCCCCTTTGAGCGCTACCGGATGCGCAAGCATCTTCCCGGCTTGCATGAGAGGCTCAAAGCCTCCGCTCCCGCATCACCTTGATCAGCCTGCAACAGGTGAGCAAGGACTTCGGGGTCAAGACCCTGCTGGCCCGAGTCAATCTTGAAGTCGGCCCGAGGGAGCGTCTCGGTCTGATCGGCACCAACGGCTCGGGCAAATCAACGCTGCTGCGGGTGATGGCCGGCCTGGAACCTCCCGGGGAGGGCAAGGTGCAAATCAACCCGCGCAGCCGAGTCATCTATGTCGATCAGAACCCGGCCCTGGATCCTGAGCGAACGGTGCTCGAACAGGTCTTTGCCGGAAGTGGCGAGAAGATGCAGCTTGTCAAGCGTTACGAGGGGCTGACCCGGCAGCTGGAGGCCAACCCCACCGATGCCTCGCTGCTGGGGGAACTGAGCGGGCTGAGCAGCCGCATGGATGAGCTCAAGGCCTGGGAACTGGAACGGCAGTGCCAGGAAGTCCTCAGCCGTCTTGGCATCAGCGACCATCACCGCAAGGTGGGTGAACTCTCGGGCGGCTACCGCAAGCGCCTGGCGTTGGCATCGGCCCTGGTGGCTGAACCCGACGGGTTGCTGCTGGATGAACCCACCAACCACCTTGATGCTGTGGCGACTGAATGGCTGCAGGGCTTTCTGCAGCGCTTCAGCGGTGCGTTGGTGCTCATCACCCACGACCGCTATTTCCTCGAGCGGGTCACCGACACCATCGTCGAACTCGACAGCGGCGACCTACGGCGTTACCCGGGCAATTACGGCGCCTACCTCACCAAGAAAAACGAAGAAGAAGTGGCTGATGCCGCGCGTTTGCGGGCCTACCGCTCGGTGATGCGGCGTGAGATGGAATGGCTCAAGCGCGGCCCGAAAGCCAGAAGCACCAAGCAGAAGGCTCGGATCCAGCGCATTGAAGCGATGCAGGAGCAGTCGTTCAAAGGCGCGAAGGCCAAGGTGGAGATGGCCAGCGTCAGCCGTCGCCTCGGCAAGACCGTGATTGAAGTGGAGGGTTTGCAGCGACGGTTGGTTGATCGCGTGCTGATCGATGACTTCAGTTACAGCTTCAGCCCAGAGGATCGCGTTGGATTCATCGGCCCCAACGGCATGGGCAAATCCACCTTGCTGGATTTGCTCTGCGGGCGACAACAACCCGATGGCGGCACGGTGCGCTGCGGTGAAACCGTCGTGATCGGACGCTTTGACCAACACTCAGAAGCGTTGCGTGATGACCTCAAGGTCATTGATGTGATCAAGGAGGTGGCCGAGCAGATCGATCTAGGGCAAGGCAACAGGCTGACTGCCTCTCAACTGCTGGAACGGTTTCTGTTCCCACCTGCCCAGCAGCACAGCCCGGTGGCACGACTCTCAGGCGGTGAGCGCCGCAGGCTTCACCTCTGCCGCCTGTTGATGGCATCACCGAATGTTCTCTTGCTTGATGAGCCCACCAACGACCTTGATATCCAGACGCTCGCAGTGCTGGAGGACTACATCGAAGATTTCCGCGGTTGCGTGATCATCGTCTCTCACGACCGCTACTTTCTCGATCGCACCGTTGATCGCTTGTTTTGCTTCCGACCTGGCGGAGAGCTGGAGCGCTTTGAAGGCAACTACAGCGAATGGCAAGAGCAGGAGCAACGCAATGCCGCCACTGCCAGCGCAACCTCAGAGGTGGGCCCATCCCAGCGCAAAGAGGTCACTGCCAAGCCCAAGAACGACAAGCCAAGGCGCCGCAGCTACAAGGAGCAGCGCGAGCTCAATGCCCTAGAAGAGCAACTACCGCAGTGGGAGAGCGACAAAGCCGAGCTGGAAGCTCAACTGGCCAAGGCCGACTACAGCACGCTGGAGTCACTGACGCAGCAGCTGGCCGAGATCTGTGAACAAATCTCCAGTGGGGAGGACCGCTGGCTTGAACTAAGCGCGCTGCCGGAGCCGTGAGTTGCCAGAGCGGCCAGCCGTGGCGAGTTTGACAACAGCGATGCCCCAGCCCGATGCAGGCCATGGACTGGCTCTGGATCATTCACCCTTTCCTCGCGGTGACGCTGATCTATCCGCTGGTGGGGGTCGTGGCACGGCTGGGCCTTCAAACCCGTCAGCGCCGCGTCCAAAAAGCCAAGCTGCCGCCTGCAACAGGACGGGACCACAGCGATTGGGGCCAGTGGCTTGCCGCAGCAGTGGTCGTGGTGGTGCTGATAGCGCTGGCCGTGGTGATCGCCAGCAAGGCACTGGGCAGCAGTGAGCGGGGAGCCACAGCCTTGATCGCCCTGCTGCTGGCCTGGCTTGGGACTCTGAGCGCCCTGGTGGCACTGCTGCGCGTGCAGGGAGCGGGCCTGCGCCTGAGCTTCAGCCTGATCACCTGGCTGGGTCTGCTCACCCTCGGCGCGCAGCCAGAGGTCTTCCGGCTCAGCGACAACCCGCTGGAGCCGGCGTTCTGGCAATCCCATTACTGGGGAGGGGTGCTGATCTGCGGGCTGATGCTCTTCAACCTGGCAGCACGGCCAGAAATCCTGCGGCAGCTTCGCTGGCGCCGGCTGCACATCGCAGCCAATGCCCTGGCGGCGCTGCTGTTCATCAGCCAGGGCCTCAGCGGCACCAGAGACCTACTGGAAATCCCACTGCACTGGCAGCAACCCTTTCTGAATCAGTGCAACTGGAGTGAGCGCACCTGCCCCAGCCAATCCCGGTGAAGTCAGCCCTCCTGCTGGGGTTGTTCATCCTGCTCAGGGGCTCTGAGGGCAATGTCCTCAAGCTGCTGCAGCGTGGCGGCGATGAACTGATCAGCTTCTGCAACGTCTTTTTCTTCTCCAGCCTCATCACTGGTGTGGTCATGGTGCTGCAGGAGCGGCGGGTCCTCGGCGATCAGCTGAAAAACCTCCCAGCAGCCGAACGGCAGTTGCTGGCCTTGCAGGGATTTCTGGGTTATCTCCTCGGACCCATCGGATTTTTCCTTGCCCTCGAGCACCTCAGCGTGGTGGCTCAGACCCTCCTGTTCAGCCTCACGGTCCCCCTCTCCGCCATCGCCGCCGCGGGGCTGCTGCGTGAGCGGCTTCCCCCCTTGTTTCCGCTCACCTTGGGGCTGATCTGCGCTGGCGTGCTGCTTGGCAGCAGCAGCAGCGGTGGAGCGATGGGGATGCTGACCCCAAACGATCAATGGCTGGGGGTGGCCTGGGGAAGCCTGGCTGTCATCGCCTTCGCCATCGGTGGAGTGCTCAACCGGGCCTGCAGCACCAGGGGCATGGGGGTCGGGCTGACGGTGGGTCTCGGCAGCCTCGGCGCAGCGGTGATCTTTGCTGTCATCGCCCTGACCCTGTACGGGCCAGATCACTTCATCGCCCTGAAACTTTGGTGGGTGCTCGGCGTCATCGGCGGCTACGGCCTCACCATCAGCCTGGGCAGTCAATGGACGCTGATGCTGAGCTACAGGCAGCTCGGAGCCGCCCAGATCAGCCTGTGGAGTTCGCTGACTCTGGTGGTCGCCCTGATGGGGGCCCACCTTCTCTTGGGCGAACCCCTGGGGCCTGCAGCCATTGGCGGCAGTGCGTTGATCCTCCTGGCCCTGATCCTCAACCAGCTGGGCCAGCGGGAAGCGAGCGCTTAGTCGGACAGAGCGATGCAGTCGATTTCGACCTTGGCTCCCTTGGGCAGGGCTGCCACCTGGACGCAGGCACGGGCTGGGGCCACCCCTTGGCCAAAAAGTTCGGCGTAGATGGCGTTGACCTTGGCGAAATCAGCCAGATCAAGCAGGAAAACCGTTGTACGCACCACCTGCTGGGGCGTGCAACCTGCCGCGCGCAGCACCGCCTCCAGGTTGCTGAGCACCTGATGTGTCTCCGCCTCCACATCACCGTCACCCACCATCACGCCGGTGCTGGGATCAAGGGGGATCTGACCTGAGCAGAACACCATCCCGCCGGCTTTGACCGCCTGGTTGTAGGGGCCTACCGGGGCAGGTGCCGCCTTGGTTTCAACCGCCTCTAGACCATGGCCGCTCATCAGCGCCTGACACCAACTGAGGCCATCATCGCTTCACCCAGCGCCCCAACAACGCCTGCGCTCGGACCCAGGCACACGGCCCTCAAAACACATCCTTACGGCGCCTGATCTCCGCCAGCACATCGGCAGCTTCGGTGGCGCCAGTGACCGCCTGCAGAGCAGGTTGCCTGCAGCGCAAAAACGGGTTGGTGGCGTGCTCGATGCCAATGGTTGAAGGAATGGTGGCCTCTCCGTCGGCGCGCTGCTTGACGACACGCTTCAAGCGTTCGAGCAGCTCTTGGTTCTCCGGCTCCTGGGTGATCGCAAAGCGCAGGTTGGCTTCGGTGTATTCGTGGGCGCACCACACACGCGTTGCTGCCGGCAGGGCGGCCAACAGCTCGAGAGAGGCAAGCATCTGAGCCGCTGTGCCCTCAAAGATCCGGCCGCAACCGCCAGCAAAGAGCGTGTCACCGCAGAAGAGCTCAGGGCCATCCGCTCCAGCAGCGGGCAGGTAGTAAGCGATGTGATCACGGGTATGGCCAGGGATGGCCAGCACCTCAACGGATCGGCCCCATAACACCAAGCGATCACCCCCAGCCAGACCCCTGGTCTGCAAGGGGATGCGCGCACGATCCGACGCAGCGGCCCACACCTCTACCTGGGGCCAGCGCGCCAGCAGCTCAGCCGTACCTCCGATGTGGTCGTGGTGGTGATGGGTCTGCAGGACCACCGCCAGTTCAAGGTCCTGCTGCTGCAACACGGCTGCCACGGGCTCGGCCACGGCCGGATCGACAACGGCGGCGCGGCCACCGGCGGAATCCACCAGCAGGAAGACGTAGTTGTCCCGAAGCACAGGCAGTCTGAGGATCTCCACCACAGCAGGGCATCTGCCCCCAGTGTGCGGCAGCTCGTTAAAGTCCAGCGCTGGAGCGGGACGCTGCATGCTCACTGTCGCCCTACCCAAGGGAGCACTGCTGAAGGATTCCGTGGCACGGTTTGCAGCAGCAGGCTTCGATTTCAGCGCGATCACCGACAAGGACAACCGGCAGCTGATGCTGCCCAGCGCCTGCGGCAGAGCTCGAGCCTTGCTGGTGCGCAATGGCGATGTGCCCGTTTACGTGGCCTACGGGCAGGCCCAGCTGGGTGTCGTGGGCTTCGATGTCTTGAGCGAACAGAAGCGCACCGTGGCCCAGTTGCTGGATCTGGGGTTTGGAGGCTGCCGCATGGCTGTGGCGGTGAAAGAGAGCAGCCCCTACCGGCGGGCAGCAGACCTGCCGGCCCACTGCCGGGTGGCCAGCAAGTTCACCCATTCGGCCAAAGCATTCTTTGATCAGCTCGATCTACCCGTTGAGTTGATTCATCTCACCGGCTCGGTGGAACTCGGACCGCTCACGGGCATATCCGAGGCGATTGTCGATCTCGTCGCCACGGGCCGAACGCTGCGTGACAACGGTCTGATCGCCATTGAAGACCTGTTCCACAGCACCGCCCGCCTGATCGGCAACCCATTGGCCTTGCGCCTCGACGGTGGCGAGCTCCGTCAACTGGTTCAGGCCATGGAGACGAGCGGGGCCACCCCATGAGCGATTTGCGTCGGGTCCGGCGGCTGCTCCCCTACCTGCGCCGCGACCGGCGCCGGCTCGCCACAGCACTGACCATGCTGATCCCGGTGGCAGCCGCCAGCGCCGTGCAACCCCTGCTCGTTGGTCAGGTGGTCAGCGTTCTGCGCGGTGAAACCGCCTGGGGTTGGCTGCAGGCCATGCCCACAACGCAGGCGGTCCACAGCTTGATCGGCTTGATGCTGCTGGCGGTGCTGACGCGCCTCGCCCTTCAGGGCAGTCAAAGCTTTCTGGTGCAGAGCATCGGCCAACGGCTCACGGCCAGGCTGCGGACGGATCTGTTCCGCCATTCCCTGGACCTGTCACTGCGGTTTCACGACCGCACGCCGGTGGGCAAATTGCTCACCCGTCTGACCAGCGACGTCGATGCCCTCGCTGAAGTCTTCGGCAGCGGCGCGATTGGCGTTCTGGCAGATCTGGTCACCCTGCTGGTGATCGCCACGCTGATGCTGACGATCGAATGGCGCCTGGGGCTGCTGCTGCTGGCCCTGCAACTGCCACTGACATGGACCGTCATCAAGCTGCAGCAGCGCTACCGCCGCGCCAACTACCGGGTGCGAGAGGAGCTGAGCCAACTCAATGCCGATCTGCAGGAGAACCTCCAGGGCCTGGAGGTGGTGCAGATGTTCCGCAGAGAGCAACTCAACAGTGAGCGTTTCGGGCGCACCAGTTCCCTTTACCGCAAAGCCATCAACGGCACGATCCTTTACGACAGCAGCATCTCCGCCCTGCTGGAGTGGGTGGCCCTGGCTGCTGTGGCCCTGGTACTTGCGGTTGGAGGCAGTCTTGTCACCGCAGGAGCCATGGGGCTGGGGGTGCTCACCACCTTCATCCTTTATTCCCAGCGGCTGTTTGATCCACTGCGCCAACTGGCGGAGCGGTTCACCCAGATCCAGGGCGGCCTCACGGCCGTGGAACGCATTGGTGAACTGCTTGATGAGCCCCAGGAGATCGTCGAGCGCGGCAAACCCACGCCGGTGCTGGACCAAAGAGCAGCCCATGGCGAGGTGATCTTTGAGGACGTCTGTTTCGCCTACCGGCCCGATGAGCCGATCCTGCAACACCTCAATCTGCACATCACGCCCGGTGAGCATGTCGCTCTGGTGGGACCCACCGGCTCTGGCAAGAGCACGGTCATCCGTCTGCTCTGCCGCCTCTACGAGCCGCAGCAGGGCCGGATCCTGCTCGATGGCACCGACATCCGCGATCTCCCGATCAACGAGCTGCGGCGCCGACTCGGCGTGGTGCTTCAAGACACCTTCCTCTTCAGCGGCAGCGTGGCCGACAACCTCACCTTGGACCGCGAGCTGCCGAGGGCAAAACTCGAGCAGCTCAGCGCTGAACTGGGCCTCAACCCCTTGCTGCAACGTCTGCCGCAGGGCCTCGACACCCCCTTGCGGGAACGCGGCGGCAACCTGAGCTCGGGCGAACGGCAACTGCTGGCGGTCGCCCGGGTGGCCCTGCGGGATCCCTCCGTGCTGGTGATGGATGAAGCCACCGCCTTCATGGACCCCAGCACAGAAGCGACATTGCAACGGGATCTAGGGCGTCTGCTCGACCACCGCACGGCCATCGTGATCGCCCACCGCTTGGCCACTGTGGAAGCCAGCGATCGCATCTTGGTGCTCAAACGCGGCCGTCTGGTGGAGCAGGGCAGCCATCAAGAGCTGCGTCGCCAGGGCGGGCTCTATGCCCAACTGGCCGACCTTCAAGAGCGCGGGCTCGCCACCCTCTGAAGCCAAGGCTCGAGCACCTGCTGCAACGGTCCTGGTTGATCGCGCATCGGCAGATGGCCTGCCCCCTGCAGCACCTCCACTTGATGCTCCGGGGCGAACCCTGCAAGGTGCCGCACATAGAGGGGCTGCATCACACGATCGCGGCTACCAGCGATCCACAGGCTCGGCACCGACAGCTGTGAGACGCGCCTGGGAAGATCGGCCACCGCCTGGCGCTGGGTGCTGTTGATCAGCAGACCGCGGGCAGCCCGGCGGTCCCGTTGGGTCAGCGCCAGCAGGCGACCCACCCGGCGCAACTGGAGGAAGGGCCGGCGCTGATACACCCCGCCCCCCGAACCGATCAGCACCACCCCGCACAATTGCGGCCCTAGCTGCTCGCTGGCGTGCAGAACCACACTGCCGCCCAGGGAATGGCCGATCAGCACCAGGGGTGCGCCATCGGCACGGCGGCTGGCCTCAGCGGCCAGCCAACTGCCGTAGGCCGGCAGTGTCGGCCGCAGACCCTGCGGTCGCCGCGCCTGGCCATAACCCGGCAGGTCGGGTGTCCAGCAGCGCCAGCGAGGCTCCAGCAGCCGCACCAAGGGCTGCCACAACCTGCCGCGCAGCAGCCAGCCATGGGCCATCACCAGCAATGGCAGCGCTGAACTCATCGAATGGGGAAGTCCCTTAGGTTGGTGGTTGTCAATGCCCGGTCCAGGCCGGAGGGCACGGTCCCATGGCCTCGCAGGCAACAACAACAGCCTCGCAGGCGGAACCCCTGCTCGATCGGCTTTACGGCGGCTGGTGGCGTGAGTTGCCCACCAGCAACGAGCGGCTGCGGCTGGTGGCCAGCTTTGAGCGGGAGATCGACCTGGTCGAGCTCGAGCAGCTTTGTGATGCGGTCGGCTGGAGCCGGCGGCCCTTGCGTCGGGTGCGTAAGGCCCTGAGCAACTCGCTGCTGGTGGTTGGTCTCTGGCGGCATGACCCCCGCGTGCCCAAGCTGGTGGGCTTTGCCCGCTGCACCGGGGATGGCGTTCTTGACGCCACGATCTGGGATCTGGCGGTCCATCCCCTCTACCAGGGGTGCGGTCTGGGCAAGGGGATGATGCAGGTCCTGCTTGAGCGCCTGCGGGCCATGGACGTGGAGAAGGTGACCCTGTTCGCCGATGCAGGGGTGGTGTCCTTCTATGAAGCCCAGGGATGGGACCTTGAGCCCCGTGGTGAGCGCTGCGCCTTCTGGTACGCCCGCTAGCGGTAGCGCCGTGCCAGCTCCTGCGGATCGATCCCGCGGCGCCAGGCGGCCCGCAACCTGGCATTGCGCCAACTGCTGCGCCACACACCGAGGCGCCTCCAACGGCGGTCGCTGACCTGCACCGCACCAGCGGCAAGGGCCACACGGCCGATCTGGCCCAGTCGCTGCACCAGATCGAGATCTTCCATCAGTGGCAGTGGCCGGTAGCCGCCGATCTGCTGGTAGTCATCCGCTGCAATCGCCAACCCCTGATCGCCATAGGGGAGGCCACGCCAACGGCTGCGCAGGCCCACCAACCGCTCCAGCAGCCGCAGCTTCCAGCCACGGCCCCGCACCCGCAAACGGAACGCTGCAGCAATCACCGCTTCTGCAGCAAGCGCCTCCGCCAGCAGCTCCTGCCATTGCTCGGGTAAGCGGGCATCAGCGTGGATGAACAGCAGCCAAGGGCGCGTGGCATGGGCAGCACCGACAGCCAGCTGCAAGCCGCGATTCGCCGCACTGGCATGAACCACATGGGCTCCCATGGCGGCAGCAGCAGCAGCGGTGCCATCGCTGCTGCCGCCATCGACCACCACCACCTGCTCAGGACCCTGCAACTGGCCCAGCAGCAGCGGCAACTGCTGCACCTCCTGCAGCGCAGGGATCACCACGCTCCACTGAGCGCGATCGGCAGCATCAGGCCTCACCACACCAGGGCTCCAGGTCACCGAGCCGATCCAGGTCGTGCTGCTGACGTAACAGCACCGGAGCCAAGGCCAGCTCAGCGGCGCGCGACAGGGTGCAGGCCAGCACCTGATCACCGCCCCAAGGGATGCCGCTGAACAAGCGCCCGCGCTGGTGGGCAAAGGCGGCAGCCGTCAGGCCAATCAGCCAATACCCACCATCGGCCGCTGGACCAACCACCAGGGGCTGGTGCTCCAGCGCTGCAAAGGCCTGCTGCAGATCATCAGCCGAGAGCCCGGGAAGATCACTGCCCACCACAACAATCTGGGCACCGCCATGGCGCAGTTCACGGCCCATCAGCCGTTGCAGGCGCTGGCCCAGGCCACCGGAGCCTTGCTGCTCCCCCAGCGCCAGGGCCCATGTGCCTCCCCTCTGCTGCATCCAACGTTCCGCCTCCGCCTGGGTGTGCCACAGCAGCCGCTGTTGGACCCGAGCTGCTGCCGACGCCCCGATCGCAGCGGCAAGCCGGCTCTTGCAACGACCAGGGCTGGGGCGACGGGCCATCACCAGCAGACGCTGCGGGGGGCGATGACGCCTCAACCCCCTGGCTGCTGCGGCAACTCAGCAGGACGGACCAGCAACTCGCGGCTCTCACCATCGCGTTCGACGATCACCTTGAGCTCCTCGCCCACCTTGGCCGCCTCCACAGCCAGCTGCACCTCGGTGGGGTTATCCACCTCCTGACCGCCGACCGAGAGGATCAGATCGCAGGTCTGGAAGCCCGCTGCCGCTGCAGGGGTGTCCTTGACCACATCGACAATCACCACAGCATTGCGCTCCGGCAATTCGCACTGGTTCCCCGTGGCATTGATCTCGCGGGCCAGCTGGGGGGTCAAGGACTGGAGCCTGACACCCAGGTAGGGGTGGCTGGCGCGACCCTGCTCAAGGATCTGTTGGGCCACCTGTTTGGCTTTGTTGATTGGAATGGCAAAGCTCAGGCCTCCCCCCGGTGCCTGGCGGATGGCGGTGTTGATGCCGATCACCTGACCGCGATCGTTGATCAGTGGACCACCGCTATTGCCTGGGTTAACGGCAGCATCGGTCTGGATATGGGCCACCCGCTGGCCGCCACCGAGGGCGTTCTGCCGGGCCTTGGCACTGACGATGCCCATGGTGACGGTGTTATCGAGGCCCAGGGGATTGCCGATGGCGATCGCCCACTGACCGGGCCTGACATCCGCCGAATCACCCAACGGAGCAACGGGCAGATCCTGCGCAGCCACCTTGACCACAGCTACATCGGTGAGGGGGTCTGCGCCCAGCACCTTGCCGGGATAGCTGCTGCCATCCGGCAAGGTCACCGTCACGGTTCCTGCCCCCTCAACCACGTGGGCATTGGTGAGCAGCACCCCATCGGAGCGTGTGATGAAACCCGAGCCCTGTCCGGCCTGCTGCTGCACCGGTGGTCCTCCACCAAAGATCCCGAGGGGATTGACCACATCACGCTTGGTGTCGATGCGCACAACCGCCGGTCCCACCTCGGCCACGGCATCGGCCACAAAGTTGGTGCCGGGTTTCAGCGGCGTGGCAGCAGGGGCATCGCTGATCTGAGGCGGCTTGGTTTTGGTGGGTTGGCGCAGGCTGGCCTGACACCCAGCCAGCAGACCAAGACAGGCAACAGCGAGGCCACGGGAAAGGAATCCAGGCACAGGCGTGAGGGAAGCAACAAACGGCGATGGAATCAGTATCGCCACATGCGGCGTCAGGCAGAAGGGGCCCCTATATTCGGTCCCCTGGCCAAGGGTGGATCGGTTCTCCAGACGTGACAGCCTCCCCCGCTTTGCCTGACACAACGCTCTGGGACCAGGTCCGCGCTGAGCTGCAGTCCAACCTCAGCAAGCCCACCTTTGAAACCTGGATACGACCTGCCATCTGCGTGCACAGCGAGCGCGGACGCCTGGTGCTGCAGGCCCCGAATCCCTTCGCCGCAGGCTGGCTGCGCCGCAACTACCTGGGCTTGATCGCGGAGGTGGCCAGCGCCATCAGCGGCGGCCCCGTGGAGGTGGCGATTCAGGCTGGCAGCGACGACCAAGCCGAGCTGGAGGGGGCGGCCAGCGCCCCCCTCGAGGCGGTGCCTACCCCGCCTGCAGTCCCTCAGCCCAGCACCCCTGCCGGCAAGCCGCCACGGCTCCAGAGCAACCTCAACCCCCGATACAGCTTTCAGCGCTTCGTGGTCGGGGCCAACAGCCGCATGGCCCATGCCGCCGCTTTGGCTGTCGCGGAATCACCCGGCCGTGAGTTCAATCCCCTCTTCCTCTGCGGTGGGGTCGGCCTGGGCAAGACCCACCTGATGCAAGCCATCGGCCATTACCGCCTGGAGATCAACCCTGACGCCAGGGTGTTTTACGTCTCCACCGAAACCTTCACCAATGACCTGATCCTGGCGATCCGCAAAGACGGCATGCAGGCCTTCCGGGACCGCTACCGCGCCGCTGATCTGATCTTGGTGGATGACATCCAGTTCATTGAAGGCAAGGAGTACACCCAGGAAGAGTTCTTCCACACCTTCAATGCGCTGCATGAAGCCGGCCGCCAGATTGTCATCGCCAGCGACCGTCCCCCCAGCCAGATCCAGCGATTGCAGGAGCGTCTGATCTCCCGCTTCTCCATGGGGTTGATCGCTGACATCCAAGTGCCGGATTTGGAAACACGCATGGCGATCCTGCACAAGAAGGCTGAGCAGGAACAGATGCGCCTGCCGCGGGATTTGATCCAATACATCGCAGGACGCTTCACCTCGAACATCCGAGAACTGGAGGGGGCCCTGACCCGGGCCGTGGCCTTTGCCTCCATCACGGGGCTGCCGATGACCGTGGATGCGGTGGCACCCCTGCTGGGAACCGGCATGCCGGAGGGGGACATCAACCCCAAGCTGGTGCTGGAGAAAGTGGCTGAAGTCTTTGGGGTCAGCACCGTTGAGATGTGCAGCAGCAGCCGCAAGCGCGCCATCAGCCAGGCGCGGCAGGTGGGGATGCATTTGATGCGTCAATGCACCGATCTCAGCCTGCCCAAGATCGGTGAGCAGTTCGGCGGCAAGGACCACACCACCGTGATGTACGCGGTGCAGCAGGTTGAGAAAAAGCTCTCCAGCGACCCATCCCTGGCAGCGCAGGTGCAGCAGGTGAAGGACCTGCTGCAGATGAATTCCAGGCGGCGCTAATCCACCAGTGCATCAATGCTGGCGGCAAAGGCGTGGTCCGCCTCCGTCACCACCGGATCATCACCCTCGCTCACTGGGGCCAGGGTGAGATTCACATAGGTCCGCCCAAAACTGATGTCTGGATAACGCGATTGCTGCTCGGAGAGCTGCTCGAGGCGCTCCAGAAACAGACGCGTTGCTTCGTAGTCACTGAACTCGAGTCGTCGCTCGAGCCGCTCCGGACGCTGCCGGTGAGTCCAGGGTTGGTCCATCAAGGGAACCTACCCCAAGGCGTTGGTGCGCGCCTCACTCAGGCGCGTGGCCCACGCGAGGGCATAGGCAGCATTGGCAGCCTGCTCATGAGCGTCAGCGGTATCCAGCGCATGGGGAAATGTTCCTTTGATGGCGGCGTTGGTGACGCAGAACATCGATTTCTGGAAGCTCTGGCAGATCTTGACCCGCACATCACCCTCGCCGCGGCCGCGGTCGCGGTACCACTGGTGCAGCCGCTCTGGCAGATGGCGGAACATGTCCTGCATGCACAGGCTGGGGGGGATGCCAGCTCCCATGCTGGGCAGGGGATCAGCAAAGAGGGCCCCGTACTGGAACGTCTCCTTGTCCGGTGAGATTTGTCGTGCCTGGGCGTTGAATGAAATGGTGCCGAGGAATGGTGTGCCCCGCAGAAAAACAGCTTCCACGTAAGGCACAGCCACATCGACGAGGAAGGTGAGGTTCGCCTCAGGAGGCAGCACCCAGAAGTGCTTGCCGTTCACGTCCACGCCATAGGTGATGGGATTACCGGCTGCTGCCACCAACCGATCACGAATGAAATCCACCACACCAGCAATGCTGGTGACCTCACCGGCTTTTTCGGCTTCTGAAAGATCAATGAACAGATCGCTCATGATCCGCCAGAATTGGCCCAAGGCATGGGTTGTGGCGGCCGTTCGGATCAGTTCAGGCAGGAACTGCGGGAACAGCGGATGCAGCAGGGTCGGGAGAGGATCCAGATTGCGGCGCTTGTGATTGATGATCGCAGCGCAGCGCAGCTCGAAATCAGGACTGTCGAAATAAGCATCCATCCCACCGGTGCCATGCCACAGCATGGCCCGCATGCAGTACTCGGCGTATTCGAAATTGATGCGGTCGTGCCAGAAGTGACGCCAGAGTTTCGCTGGTGAAAGATCCCCATCGAGAAAACGGAACACCGGGAAGGGATTGAGGAACTGCTTCTCGGCCTGAAAGATGAGATTGATGCTGTAAGCATCAAGCACTTCGCCGTAGCTGCGAAGCACATCAACAACCTGAATCAAATGATCAGGCGTGTCCTCGAGCAGGGTCTGGTTGCTGAGCAGTTTTTGCTGCAGCTGCTCGATACCGGGATGGGGGCCGGCCTGGACCAGGTTGGCGGGAATAACTGGCATCAGCCCAGACCTCCATGCAACTGCGACAGAAGCTGCGTCGCAGAGTCACTGATGCGGGCCAGACCAGAGGGCAGGATGCCGATGCCGATGACAGAGAGCGCCAGGGCCAGCGCTGGGACGGTCTCGCGCGGAGCAACCGGCAACAACTGCACATCGAGGCGCCCGTCCTCGATCGGATCGGTTTTGGGGGTCACCGCCAGACGCCCAAAGAAGGCGCGGTTCACCAGCAACAGGAAATACACAGCGGTCAGGCCAGAACCGACGATGCAGAGCAGTGTGGCAAGCGGAAAAGCCTGAATGCTGCCGCGGAAGACCAGAAATTCGGAGATGAAGCCCGCCATCCCTGGCAGGCCGGCACTGGCCATCACGCCAAGAATCATCAATGTGCCGGTGAAAGGAAGGCCTCGCTCAGGATTGAGCAGCCCGCGGAGCACCTCCAGATCGCGGGTGCCGGTCTTGCGATAAACGATCCCTACCAGCAAGAACAGCAGGGCCGAGATCACCCCATGACTCACCATCTGGAAGACGGCGCCCAAGAGGGCGGTGGGGGTGGCGGCGGCTACAGCAAGCAGCACATAGCCCATGTGGCCGACGGAACTGAAGGCCACCATGCGCTTCATATCGCGCTGGGCAATGGCGGCCAAAGAGCCGTAGAGCACCGAGATGGCCGCCCAGATGGCCAGGCTTGGAGCGATCAGGGGCCAGACATCGGGGAAGAGACCGAGACAGAAGCGAATCAGGCCGTAGGTGCCAAGCTTCAGCAGCACCCCGGCCAGCATCACGGAGACCGGAGTCGACGCCTGGGTGTGCGCATCCGGGAGCCAGACGTGGAAGGGAGCCAGGGGAATCTTGATGCCAAAGCCGATCAGCAATGTGATCAACAGCACCAGCTGCGTCACCACCGGCAGCTGGTCGGTGAGCGCCGGGGTGATGTCGAAATTCACGCTGCCGTTGACAAAGGCGAGGCCAAGGAAAGCCGCCAAGATCAGAAACCCGGAGATGGCCGTAAAGATCAGGAACTTGGTTGAGGCGTAGGCACGGTTGGCACCGCCCCACACGGCGATCAGCAGCCAGAGGGGGATCAGCTCCAGTTCATAGAAGATGACGAACAGCAGCAGGTTGTCGGCCAGAAACGCTCCATTCACCGCCCCGCTGATCAAAAGGAGCATGGAGAAATAGAGCCGAGGCCGCTGACTGATCTGGCGGGTGCAGATAGCAGACACCAGTGTCAGGGCGGCATTGATCAGGACCAGGGGCAGCGATAGGCCATCAACGGCGAGGCGGTAGTCCAGGCCAATGCTGCTGATCCAGGAAAAGGACTCCTGCAGCTGGGGGCCGCCATTGGCTGGATCAAAGGGGATCAGCAGCGCGACAGCCAACAGAAGCTGCAGCGTGAGGAACACAATGGCGATCGCCCGCATGCGGGTGGGCGGCAGGCTGCTGGGCAGCAGCAACAGGGCCAGACCCCCAATGAAGGGGATCAGCAGCAGTGCGCTCAACATCAGGCGACCCTCCACCAGATCAGGCCGGACAACAACAGAACAATGGCCAACAAAACGGTGAGGACATAGGACTGGGTCTGGCCGCTGACAGCAAGCTTGAGACCTTCTGCTGAGACCAATGAGGCGGAGCCAATGCGGTTCACCAGGCGATTGACCACCTGGCGATCAAAGGCATCGGTCATACGCGCGATGAAGGCAACAAAAGCAACGATGGTGGAGCGATAGAAGCGCTCGGTGTAGAAGTCGTAGGCCAGCAGATCCTGCACGGTGCGCAGGGGTTTGAGCACCGAGCGTGACCAGAACTTATCGAGCGGAATCAACGAACCGACCAGTGAGCCCAGGGCCCCACTGAGCACCACGAGCGAGACGCTGCTGGAGCTCACCGTGTCCAGGCTTGGCGTGGAGTAGATGCTGCGGAACACCAACGGCACCAGCAGCACCAAGACCGCCAGGCTGACCATCGGCAGGGCCATGAACCAATTGACCTCCGGTGTGCGCCGGGTCTTGGGGTGGGGCGTGTCAAGAAACACCTGACGGAACACCCGCACCAGATTGAACGCCGTCAGGCCATTGGTGAGCAGCACCACCGGCACCAGCCAAGGCGCTGAGCCGTTGAGACCATCAATCAGCAGGCCGAAGCACCAGAAGCAACCCAGCGGCAACAGTCCGGTCAAGCCGGCTCCAGCCACCAGATAGCTGGTGGTGGTGGCGGGCATGCGCGTGCCCAAACCTCCGAGTTCGGTGATGTCCTGGCAATTGGTGGTGGCGATCACACTGCCGACACTCATGAAGATCAGGGCTTTGGCCAAACCGTGGGCGAACAGCAGCAGCACAGCCACCACCGGCTGCTGCATGGCGATGGCGATAAAGACAAGACCCAAATAAGAGGTGGTGCCGTAGGAGAAAGCCCGCTTGATATCCACCTGGGAGATGGCCACCAGGGCGCCACCGAGGGCACTGATCGTGCCGATGATCAAGAGAACATCGATCGCAACAGGCGAGAGCTGCAGCAGGGGCATCACCTTGAGCAGCACCAGGGCACCACAGGTGACCACCGCGGAGTTGCGAAGAATGGACGCAGGATTAGGTCCCTCCATGGCCTCATCAAGCCAGAGGTGCATGGGGAATTGGGCACACTTGCCCATCGGACCTGCAATCAAGCCAAGGGCGATCAGGGTTTCCAGCAACGGACTGATGGAGCCATCAACCCGCACCTCACCGACCCAGGTGTAGAGGTCTTCAAAATCGAGGGATCCAGCCCAGGCCGACAGCGCCACCAAACTCATCAGCAGCAACACATCACCGACACGCTTGGTGAGGAAGGCGTCCCTTGCGGCGGTGACCACCAAGGGCTGGGCATACCAGAAACCAACCAGCAGGTAGGTGGAGAGCGTGAGCATCTCCAGCACGAAATAACTCAAGAAGAGATTGCTGCTCAGTACGACGCCGGCCATGGCCCCTTCAAAAAAGCCAAGCAGGGCATAAAAACGGGCCAGAGACCACTCTTTGTCGAGGTAGCCCAGGGCAAAGAACTGCCCCAGCAGACTCATGATCGTGACGAACTCCAGCGCCGCCAGATTCGTCAACGTCAGATCAAAACCGATGTTGAGCTCAAGCCCGGCAGCATTGAACCAGGGCCACTCGAGCAGCACAGCACCGTTTTGTTCCACCCAGCTGAGCAGCACAGAACCGTGGATGACCCCGGCCATGGTGAGCAGCAGGTTGATGTAGGCAGCAGGCCGCGGGCCATTGCGTTTGACCAGGCCTGTAGCCCATGGCAGCGCCAGCAGCATGCCGCTGAAGCCGTACAGCGGAATCAGCCACGCCAGCTGGATTGAGAGTGGGAGCTCGGCAGTCAAACGACGAGGTCGGCTGGGGGACGGAAAATCTATCGAGAATCAGAAGCGGGCTCGCTCCTGCCGTTGCAGGGGAGGACGCAATTCGCTCAACCAGCGGGTGATGTCCCCACTGTGATGCTGTTCTTCCTCCAAAAGAGCCTGGAAGAACTCGGCATGAATGGTGTCTCCGATCAGTCGACAAAAGCGCGTAGCTTCTGCGTAATGAACAATCAGCTGATCTTCGAGCTGACGGTTTAGTTCGAGCAGGCCAGGCAGATCTGTAGCTGTTGACACCGGTTGCAGCTGGGATGCAGCAGGCGCAACGCCCAGGGCGATCATTCGCTTGACGATGCGCTCGCTGTGCTGCATCTCTTCGACCGTTTCACGGCGGAATCGATCCGAACCGGATGCATCGCCCCATGCCTCCAGCAAGGAGGCATGGGTCAAGTACTGCTGGACTGCGGTGAGCTCCAGGCTGAGAGCTCGACCGAGGGCCGCCAGAACGCGTGGATGTGCGGTCCCCATCAATCTCAGCTACGGCGTGCGCCGCTGGCGGTCAGGGCCGGCTCCACCTCACTGTGGGGGCGAGCAATGATGTGGGCAGCAACAAGGCCATCACCCACACGCTCACAGGCATCGGCACCAGCCCGCACAGCAGCGTTTACCGCCCCGGTCTCCCCGCGAACCATCACGGTCACGTAGCCACCGCCAACAAACTCACGGGCCAACAGCGTCACTTCGGCGGCTTTGGTCATGGCATCGGCAGCCTCGATGGCGGGCACAAGGCCGCGGGTTTCGATCATGCCGAGGGCAATGCCCTGCACGGAGTCAGTCATGGCGGTGGAAGGAGACGTGGATGGGGGCTTACGAGAAGGGCTGCTGCTGGCTCGGGACGCAGTACCCGAGGCCGCTGCAGACGATGCCGCAGCTTTGGCTGGTGCAGAGGTTGTCTCGGCCGCAGCGGCGGACAGCGCCTTGGCTGGCTCACTCACAGCCGATGTTTTGGCCGTTGTGGAGCGGCTGCTGGCCGTTCGGCCAGTGCTGCTGCGGCGGCTGGAGGGCTGACGGCTGGAAGGCTGGCGAGGGGTGGGGGTAGCCATGGCGTTGGGTGGGAGCGATTGGCGGGGCGAAAGGAGAAGAAATCAGGTCTGGGTCAGCCGTCAGGTGCCCAGAAATCAATGATCCCGCCGATGGTGAGGTCCGTCTGGACTTTGGGATCAGGGCAGGCAAAGCGGGCTGCTGAGCCGCTGGCCGTGAAGACCCAATTGCCAGGGGAGGCACCGACAGGATCAACGGCCACCAACTTTTTGCCTTTGTTGTTGCGCAACACCCTCAGGTTCATGTGGTCAAGACCACCCACCCGGTAGGAGCACACCAATGAGCCGACCACCTGCATGATCTCCATCAGCTTTTCGCCGGGGGTGTGCCCGGGGCAGAGGCCGGCGGCGCTGCGGCAGCCGGGGCACTGGAACTGGAGGGCTTTGGAGGATCCGGCTCCCAGTGGTCGATGATCCCAACGATGGTGAGATCACTGGGATAGGACTTGCTGCCGGCGGCCTCACGCGCTGCGGAGCTGCCAACGCAGATCACCCAGTCCCCTGGCTTGGCACCAACGGCATCAACAGCGACTTTCTTGGAGCTGCCGTCCTGCACCACCTGAAGGTGTTTGTGCTCAAAATCCGGAATCCGATTGGTGGAGACCAGGGGTTTGATGACCTTGACGATGAGCATGATCAGTGACCTCCAGGGGCTGTGGTGGTGATGGTGGTACGGACGGTCTCACTCGGTGCCAAGCCGTTGCGATCGCGCACCGAGAGGAGCAAATGCAGCAGCCCCTGCTTGTAGAGATCGCTGTAGCGGCTCTGCAGGGCCTGCATCACCCGCTCGCCGCTGCGGATGGCTCGCTCGCGGGCTCCGGGAACGGAACTGCGGTAGTCGAAGCGCACCACCATCGGGATCGGCAACCCACGCGAGACGTTCAAGCCCGTGAAGATCTTGACGCCGACATCAAGATCAGCCGAGCCCTCCTCCACCGTCTCCATGTGGGCGAAGTAGGTGAGGTTGCGCAGATGGATCTCTTTGAAGCCGATCCCGACACCGATGAATCGCTCGGAATGCCCAGCATCGCTGTAGGTGCCGCCATGGAACTGACGCACGTAATCGATCTGGGAGAGGTTGTTCTCCAGCAGCAGGGCAATGAAACCCATCATCCCCTCATCGGCTGGACCGGGGCATTGCTCTTGAACCATTTCAAGAATGCGTTGGCGTGCCTGATCCGGCGCTAAAGCCGCGGTGGCCCCATAGACATCGCGGGCATCAAGCCACTGCTCCAGGGAGGCATGGCCGTCGCGATTAGGCACATGGACCCGAATGGCATCGGTGTCTGTGTCCAGCCCAAGCAGCAGCAGATCAACGGATGCACCGCAACAGAAACCGTTTTCGACGGCCTGCCGGAAGTAATCCAGCCGTGACATGCCCGCCGCTGCTGCGGCAGCATCATCTGAGCCATGGGCAGCACAGCCCTCGTGGCTGGGATCAAGAGAACTGAAGTGATAGACGACACACTTCAGATAGCGGGTTGGCTCATGGGCGGCGTTGGGCTTGGCTTCGCGGAAGCGTGAGTGCTCGGTGCGTACCCAACGATCGACGGTGTCCTCGATATCAAAGAGAGCACCGGCATGGGGACGACGACGGACACAACTGAATGGAATCCGCAGCGTGTAGGCAATCGTGTGGGCGAGCCGACCATCCGCACAGGGGGTGATGTCCAGCAGGTGGAAACCGCAATCGATCAGCTTTTGATGAAAGGCATCCCCATCGGTGCCCTTGAGGGGATCATCGAGAAAAAAGCGATTGGACGTGCGCTCGTAGGTCTCAAACACACACCAGGCAAACAGCGAACGCATGTCCAGCTGGCTGACCCAGGCGTTGGAAAGGATGAGCTGGGGCAACTCGTAGCCCAGCTCGGCCTTGGCCAGGCTCTGGGCGCGACTGACGAAGTCAGGCTCACGCTGCATTGCAGACAGCTTCTGCAGGACAGGCACGATGCTGTCGAACGCTCCTTTGGTCTCCTGCTCATAAGCGAGCAGATCACTGTTGGCGCGCAGATCCGTCAGCGGGTGCTGATCACTCGGCCAGAGCGCTGAACTCGGTCGAGGCGCCACAGGGCTGGGGGTCACCACAGGCTGGGACACCACGACCGGAGCCGGCCGACGACGAGGGGCCGTCGGAGCCAGAGGTCGCTGGCTCTGGCCGCGACGGAGCACCATCAGCCGCGGGCGCCGCCGGAGACGGTGATCAGTGAACCCTTATCGGTGTTGCCGCTGGAGCCCGTCACCCGGCTGACGGGCAGTTCGACCTCGTCATTGCGTTTCTGGTTCAGCATCGTCATGGCGTTCATGGGACCGACGCGCGACGGGTTGCGACGACGGGCGGAGGAGCCCTCCGTGCCCGTGACACGATCACCACGATCCCAGTCATCACCAGTGATCTTGGTGCCAGAGCCCTCACCAGTGACGCGGGAGCCAGGGCGTTGGTCCTCATCGATGGACACCGGGGCAGCGTCCTGCAGGACAGGACCGGCGCTGCGATCAAAGCGGAACTGCTCGGTTCCGGTCACCTTCCCGCCAGCCATGTCGAAGGGACCCGTGATACGCCCCCCCTGTTCATAGGTACTGCCGGTGACTGACCCCGTGCGCTGACGCTCGTCAAAGGCAGCCTGGGATGGTGACTGCACACTGAACCCCTGCCAAGGCTGAGCTTGAAGCGGCTGGGGAAAATCAGCATCGGGGCTGAAGGAACGCCCACAGGCAGAGGCCTGCTGGTCAGCTCCCACATAGGGAGTTCCAGAAACAGACTCGCAAGCACCCCGCTCAGCGCCGGTCATGACACCACCGATGCCGGGCTGGATGCCGGTCATGCGGTTGGAGCCACGCACCGGTGTGCGCTCGCGGATGGAGTCCACAGCTCGGGTCCCGCAGAACTCACCAGCCTGCTCAAGTCCGGCATAAGGCGTGCCAGTGACGGCCTTACAGGTGCCGGGCTCATCACCAGTGACCGCCGTCGAGCGGCCCGTGCGACTGCCACTCACCACCTGGTTGCGATTGGTGAGGCTGAAGCCCACTTTCGCGGCCTCAGGCGCGGGGCGTCCCCCACAGAAACCTTGGTATTGCTGGGAGCCGATGTACTCATCACCGGTGATCTCGCGGCAGCTACCGGCTTCGTTACCCGTCATGCGCTCAGCGCGGCCCACGGCGGTGCCAGTCACGCCAGTGCCGCGCAACGTGTTGAGGCTGGTGACCTTGCTGGGGGCACGGCCGGGGATTGAGGCTTCACCGCCGATGTACTGATCGCCCGTGAGCTGACGTCCAGAGCCAGGCTCATCACCGGTGACCTTTTCACTGCGACCCACCATCACGCCCGAGACGGCCTGACCACCGATGGTCTGGCTGCGCCCCACCTTGGCCACCGAGGGAGTCACACCACCGCAGTAGGACGCGGCCTGATCAGCACCGACGTACTCGGTTCCGGTGACGCTCTTGCAGGTGCCGGGCTCATCACCGGTGACCTTTTCACTACGACCAACCTCATTGCCGGTGACGCGATTGCCGTGGCTGGTGGAGGTGACACGCACCTTGGCGGGCTGCTGGGGAGAGGGCTGGGCCTGACAGAAGGTGTTGAACACCTCGGCGCCGAGGTACTCGGTCCCTGTGATGGAGCGGCAGGTGGCGGCCTCGTTACCGGTGGTCTTGGACGAACGGTTCGCCTGCGTACCGGTCACGGTCTGACCACTGAGGGTCTCACTGGCGCCAACTTTCCAATGGGCATCAGCAGCAGCGGCGGCCTGCTTGGCTCCGTGGCGGTTGGGTCCCGAGGGGCGGGTACGGCTGCCACTGCCATTGGCGCCCACCTTCGAGGCGGAACCGGTCTTGCTGCGCAGCTCACGCACTTTGAGCGCCAGTTCGCGGCTGCTCATGTCGGGATTGCCCTGTCGGGCCACAGCAGCTGTTCCGCTGGATTGGGAGGTCGTCGCGGACTTGCCACGCTTGGAGAGGGCTTCGCGGCGTGCCAGCACCAAGGCTCGGCTGGGGTTGTGCTGGGCGCGGCGACGGGGGGCAGGTCGCGAGCTTGCAGAAGGGACTTCGAGGCTCAGGCGCGTCGGGGAGGGGGCAGACGCAGTTGCGGGACGTTCCTCCTTGCAGGCGCACTTGTGCTCGGCGTTGCTGACCGCAGCGGTGGTACTGGCACTGGCCGACTCGCGTGCCACATCAGCGCGGTTGCGATCTTTGGTGGAATCGGCTCGCTTGCCTCGCTTGGAGAGGGCCTCACGGCGAGCCAGGACCAGGTCGCGGCTGGGATTGGCGATGCGCGTCCCGCTATGACGACGAGCAGGACTACCGGAGCCAAGCTCCAGAGATGGCGAAGGAGCAGCAACTGCCAAAGGTGCAGCTGCAGCGACGCGGGGGGACACGGCGGGAGCGACCGTACGGCTCGGGCGAGCCTCAGCGGCTGTGCGCACCCGACCGGCACTGGATGAGTAGCGCGTCTCTGCGGTCTTGCCACCGCTGGAGAGCGCCATGCGGCGAGCCAAAGCGGCTTCGCGACTGGACTGTTTTGCCATATCCGCCCCCGGAAAAAAAAGCTTTTGAAAAAGGTCCCCGCCGCAGCGGGGACCTGTTGGGAACTGCGCTCAGCGCTCAGCGAGCTTCGAAGACAACGAAGCAAGCACCCTGGCCTTGGGTATAGGCGTCGTAACCAACCAGACGAACGTGATGGTCGGGGTAGGCGCGATGGCAGGCCTCGAGTTCGCTGACGATCACACCCAGATCCTTCTCTCCGAAGAAGGGCAGCTTCCAATAGGACCAATAGGTGGCCATGGAGCGGCTGGGGTGGGCGTGCTCGATGAGCGGGCTCCAACCCTGGGCAATGATGTAGGCGATCTGGTCGTAGATCTCGTCCTGGGTCATCGGCGGGAGGAAGCCGAAGGTC
>CAJWYF010000002.1 GCA_913049535.1 uncultured Synechococcus sp. | reverse complement strand
CAGCATGTGGAAGGGGTGCATCAGGATGTTGTGCTCGGCCTGGAACACCAGCATGAAGTTGAAGGTGCCGGAGATGCCTAGGGGCATGCCATCGGAGAAGGAACCCTGACCGAAGGGATAGACCAGGAAAACAGCCATCGCTGCAGACAGCGGAGCGCTGTAGGCGACGCAGATCCAGGGGCGCATGCCCAGGCGGTAGGAGAGTTCCCACTGGCGGCCCATGTAGGCGGAGATGCCGATCAGGAAGTGGAAGACCACCAGCTGATAAGGACCACCGTTGTAGAGCCACTCATCGAGGGAAGCAGCTTCCCAGATGGGGTAGAAGTGCAGGCCGATGGCGTTGCTGGAAGGCACAACAGCACCGGAGATGATGTTGTTGCCGTAGAGGAGGGAGCCAGCGACAGGCTCGCGGATGCCGTCGATATCAACCGGGGGAGCGGCGATGAAGGCGATGATGTAGCAGGTGGTAGCCGCCAGCAGGCAGGGGATCATCAGAACGCCGAACCAACCCACATAGATGCGGTTGTCGGTGTTGGTGACCCACTCGCAGAAGTTCTGCCAAGTGCTCTGGCGGCCGCTGCGCAGTGCAGTAGCCATGAGAACAGTGAAGTGAGGATAAATACCGCTCAGAAAACAAGCGGTGCCAACACACTAAAAGTGCAGCTGGTCAGGCACAAATATCGTTTTATAAGTTCTAAGAGTTATGTTGCGGCAGCCATTATTTAGGTCAAGGAATATTAAGCAGGGGCATTGGTTGTTAAGTTGCGTTGAGCAAGCCATTGGCGCGCCTGCGTGGCAAACCTCGGCCAATCCAGGCGTTCCTGCTCAACAGCTGCAGCCACAAGCAGGGGAAGCTTCTGCCTGAGCGCCACCAGTTCATGCTCCGGGACCCCGGCCGCCAGGGCCAGGTAGTCCGCCATCGATCGGGCCACCACCCGGGTGAAGTACGCGGCAGCCAGGGCCTGCATAGCACCGCCCACCATCCAAGTGGCGCCATGCAGTTTCAGCAACGAAGCCAGGGCCTGGCTGCCCCACTCCAGGGCACCAAGGCCCAGAGCGGTTCGGCCGAGTTCCACAGCTGCAGCCTGGAGCTGTTCCGAGGTCCATTGGCACTGCCAGAGCTCAGCCATCTCCTTGAGCAACAGGCCGTTCACCGCCGTGAGCAACAGCAGGTCAGCTGATGGCACAGGGGATGCAAAAACCCCCGCAGCGACAAGCCACTGACTGCGCAGCACCAGCGGCTGCAGACGCTCGCGGCGGGCCGCCTCCAGCTCCACCTGCCAGCGGCTGTGAAGCTGGCGCAGGCAGCGCCGTTGGGTCAACAAACGCTGATGACTGAGCGGCAGGCTGTCGACTGCCAACGGCAGCTGACGCCAGCTGATCGGAAATCGCTCGCCCAATTGGGAACGCCATTGCTCAACAACAGCCGTGGACTGGTCGTCATCCAGCGCGCTGGAGGGGGCCAGCACCAGCAGCGGCAGCTCGTCGGGGGCGGCTTCCAACCAGCGCAGGTCAGCAGCGCTTGGCGGACCCGCCAGGAGATAAATCAGGTGATCGCATTGCAGCAGCTCCTCGGGCCAGTGCCACTGGCTGGGGGCGAGGGGCAGTGAGCGGGCCAGGTGCAACTGCAACGGGGCTGAACCGCGGAAATGGAGCTTGACCAGCTCGAGAGCCTGGGCATCGGCCTCTGAACCAGCCAGAACAATGTGACGATCGCTGCGCTCGGCCAGCCCTTCAAGGCGGAGCAGGGCGTCGCTACGCCCTACCAGTGGCAGGCCAAGCGCGTCGAACTGCTGCAGCAGTGCCCTGCAGTGCTCCAACAGTTCGACGGGGGAGGCGGGCAGTCGATCGCTGACGGTTGTGCGTTTGCCTCCGAGCCACCAGAGACCGCCTGCTGCAGCGGCCAGAAGGCCAGCAGAACCCAGCGCGCTGTGCATCAAATCCCCAAGCACCAGGCCACTGCCCAGCAGCGCTGAACCGAGCAGCAACGGACGGACTGGCAGACGCGGAGGCAGGGAGATCATGGGGGCCCGGAGAGCACAACCTGTCTAGGTCCCCTCGGGTGCAAAGGAAGGGACCCTGTGCTGTTCCGTTTACCGGGCCTGGTGAATAGCGTGAGCGGCAATGGGATCCTCCTTTCACTCCTTACCGCCCCTGCCACGGCTGCAGCAGCAGTTGAAGCGTTGTCAGGCACAGGTCAGCAAAGCTGAGGCCTGGCATGGAGAGCTGCCGGTCCCGGTGCTCAATCGCAGCTGGCTGCAGCTGGAGGTGATCAACGTTGCCGCTCTGCTGGAGCGCTTTCCTGCCGACAGCTCTGCCCATGCTCCGGAACTGATGCGCTTTCGCACCCTGCTGCAACAGGACGTGCCGGCCGATGCCGCCGAGCAGCAGTGCTGGGAGGAATTCGGAGCAGACGCCTGCCATCTGGCTCTGCGGCGCTTCTGGATGGAGCAACAGCAACCGCTGCATCTCTGGGCGCTGGAGGACTACCTCGAACTGATCGAGCGTTATCGCGACAGCTTCGAGGAAGAGCCGCGAACCATGCCGCTGCTCGTGCTGCCCAGGCGCGGCGATCCCCAGCGGTTGCAGTGTCACTGGATCTGAACAACGGTCCTGCGATAAGCCAAACTGGCTCGCTGCAATGCGCTGGGCGTCATGTCCGAACAGGACCGGGAACAGTGGGGCGGCGGACGCTCTGAGGGCGGACGCTCCGAAGGAGGCCGGCGCGAAGGCGGACGGCGTTCAGGTGATCAGCGCGATGGCGGTGGCGGTGGCTTCCGCATCCGTCTGAGCGATAACGAGCTGCAAGCAGCCCAAACGCTGCAGGAGGCCTTCCAGCTGCGCTCCACCGTGGCCGTTCTGGGTTTCAGCCTGCGGACCATGGCGCAGCTGCTGGAGCAGGGCGCTCTCGACGAGGTGATCAGCCAGCAGCGGCGCGGCGGCAACCGTCCCCCTCGCGGGGATCGCCGTGATAGCGGCGGTGGTGGCCGTGACGAGGGGCGCAGTCAGCGCGGTCCCCGCCCTGATCCCTTTGCCCGCCCGAGCAAGCCGGCCCCCCCGGAGCCTGAGGCCGAGCCTGCCGCTGAAGCCGATGCGGCTGTGGAGGCCGTTGCTGAGGTCAGCGCCGATGCAGCCGAAGCAACGGCCGGTGAAGCAGCACCGGTCGAGGCAGCAGCAGAAGCCAGCGCCGAGGCCGATACCGCCAGCGAGGCGCCAACCAGCGAAGCCTGATGAACAAGCCCAGGGTTCTCTCGGGCGTCCAGCCCACCGGATCGCTTCACCTGGGCAACTGGCTCGGCGCCATCCGCAACTGGGTTGATCTGCAGCAGAGCCACGACACCTTTTTCTGTGTCGTGGATCTGCATGCAGTGACCGTGCCCCATGATCCAGCCCAGCTGGCGGCCGACACCCGCTCCACAGCGGCGCTGTATCTCGCCTGTGGCATTGATCCGGATCAGGCAACGGTGTTCGTCCAAAGCCAGGTCAGCGCCCATGCCGAGCTGGGCTGGCTTCTGAACTGCGTCACGCCGCTGAACTGGCTTGAGCGCATGATCCAGTTCAAGGAGAAAGCGCTGAAGCAGGGGGACAACGTCTCTGTCGGGCTGCTGGACTACCCCGTGCTGATGGCAGCCGACATCCTTCTCTACGACGCTGATCTGGTTCCCGTGGGGGAAGACCAGAAGCAACACCTCGAGCTGGCGCGCAACATCGCCCAGCAGCGCATCAACAGCCGTTTCGGCAGCGAGGAGCAGCCCGTGCTGAAGGTGCCCGAACCCTTGATCCTCAAGGAGGGCGCCAGGGTGATGAGCCTCACCGATGGCAGCGCCAAGATGAGCAAGAGCGACCCCAATGAAGGCTCGCGCATCAACCTCCTCGACCCGCCCGAGCTCATCACCAAAAAGATCAAGCGGGCCAAGACCGACCCGCAGATGGGTCTTGAGTTCGACAATCCCGAGCGACCTGAAGCAGGCAATCTTCTGGGGCTTTATGCCCTCCTCAGCGGTGGCGGACGGGAAGCGGCAGCCAGCGAATGCGCCCAGATGGGTTGGGGGCGCTTCAAGCCGCTGCTGGCTGAAACGGTTGTGGAGGCGCTGCGGCCGGTGCAGCAGCGTTACAGCGAGATTCAGTCTGATCCGGCTGAACTCGATCGCGTCCTGTTGAGCGGCCGCGACCGGGCCGCCGCTGTGGCCCAGGTCACCCTGGCACGGGTCAAGACGTCCATGGGCTTCCTGGAAAACCCCTCCTCCAACTGATAGTTAGCAAAAGAAAAGATAAAGGTGGCTTATGGGGTTCAGGCCGCTCAGCTGCGGCTTAGTCGCTACTCAGACCAATTCAAGAAGCGGCCGGAACCCCCTTTCTGCATGGGTCTTACGTGTCTTATGTGTCTCAGATGACAGCCTGCTTTTTTGGCTAACGCGCCGGGCGTATCGCGCAACCCCCTGCAGCACACACCTCCTAAATAACCCTTAATCCGAAAAACTATGCGCTCGTTCGATTTAGCGCGACTGCATGGACATGGCACTCCGCCTCCGTTCCGGCTTGGGCCTTGGCATGTGCGCCCTCAGCGCCGCCTTGACCATCTGCGCCGGCGAGAGCGCCACCAACCTGCAAGGAGCTATGGCTGCTCGACTGAGCGCCACCCGTGATCTGCGCGCCCAACAGCTGGCCAACCAGGCCTACGTGATGACGCCAGAGCGAAAAGCCCTGCTCAACACCATCCGCTTCGCCGAGGGAACCTGGAAGCAAGGCAACGATGGCTATCGCACGCTCTACGGCGGCAGCACCTTCGAGGGCTTTGAGAAGCACCCCGAACGCGTGATCGTCAAGCGCTACACCAGCGCTGCTGCAGGGGCATATCAGTTCCTGCCACGCACCTGGGCCATGGCCGCAGGGAAGTTGGGCCTTGGCGATTTCGGCCCCAGGAACCAGGACCAGGCAGCGCTGTACCTGATTGAACGGCGTGACGCCCTTGATGAGACCGATGCCGGTGAGCTGACACCCCAGCTACTCGCCAAACTGGCACCTGAATGGGCATCCCTGCCGACACTCAGCAAGACCAGCTACTACGGGCAGCCCGTGAAAAAAGCGAAAGACCTTCAAGAGTTCTATGAGGACAACCTGGAGCAGCTGCGTCGCCAGGCTGCCCTCTACGGTCCGCTGCCGTTGCTCTTCAGCTGAGCGTCAGGAAGCTGAAACGGGGAACTCGGCGATCATCTCCGCCAGTTCCTCAGCACTGAAGCGATAGACCTCGCTGCAGAAGTGACAGGTGAGCTCAGCGCCTCCATCCTCGTCATGCATCTCGCTGAGCTCTTGGCGTCCCAGCAGCATCAGGGCCCCACGACTGCGCTCGCGGCTGCAGGGGCAATGGAATCGCACCGCTTGCTCTGCCTGCTCATCAGCCAGCATCTCGGGATCAAGGTCAGGGAAGACATCGCGCAGCAACTGACGCAGATCGCCCCCACAGGACTCGAGGCGCTCACTGAAGTGACTGATTTCAGCGCAGCGCTCCTCCAGCAACGCCACGAGCGCCGGTTCGCGAGCGGCCTTGGGCAGCACCTGGACCAGCACCCCACCACTGCTGGACACGCCATTGGAGTCAATGCGCTCCCCCACGAACACCGCTGAAGGTGTCTGCTCGGAATGCAGTAGGTAGGAGGCCACGTCCTCACCGATGCAGCCGCTGACCAGCTCGACGGTGCTGCTGTATGGAGGGCCTGCACCCTCATCGCGCATCACGTGGAGATAACCGGTGCCCAGGGCCCGGCCAAAATCAAACTGCGCCGGGTCACCCACCAGGTCCAGTTCAAGCTCAGGCTTGCCCACATAGCCGCGAACACTGCCGTCTCGGCCCGCATCCACCACCAGGCCCCGCAGGGGACCGTCGGACTGCACCCGCAGATTGACCCGTCCATGGGCCACCTTCATGGAGCTGGCCAGCAGCAGGCCAGCGGTCATGCTGCGGCCCAGCAGGGCTGTAGCCAGATAGGAAAGGCCATGGCGCTGGCGGGCCATCTCCGCTGTCGCTGTGGTGGAGACCGCCACCATGCGAATGCCGCCTGCAGCGGCTGTGGCCCGCACCAGCTGATCACCCATGCCTGCCGTCCCAGTGGTGTCTGAGCGCAGTTTTATAGCAAGCAGCTCCAGGCCCTCAGGGCAGCGGTGAGCAGACGCCCTGCTGCAGCTGCCAGCGCTTGGCGGCAACCGCTGCAAACACCTCCGGCTCATGGGTGACGATCAGCACCAAACGTTCAGCGGCCAAGCGGCCCACCAGCCCCACCAGCTCCTGGCGCACGGACCAGTCCAGGCCGGCACTGGGCTCATCGAGCAGCAGCACTTTGGGATCACGCAGCAGCTGCACTGCCAAGGCCAGGCGTCGCTGCTGACCGCCGCTGAGGCGCTCTGGCGCCTGCTGCAACGACACCCCCGCCAGACCGACTGTGGCCATGACCTGCTCCATGCGCTCAGAGTCCAGGCGGCGGTGACCCAGCTTGAGTTCCTGAGCCACCGTCAAGCCGATGAAGTGGCGTTCGGGGAACTGAAACACCAGTCCGCAGAGCCAACGTCGCTCGCGGGAGCTCAGCACTTGACCATCCCAGCGAATCTGGCCGCCATCGGGGGTGGCGAGCCCTGCAATGAGCTCCAGCAGTGTGGTCTTGCCACTGCCGCTGCGGCCCACCACCAGGGCCGCCTGACCTGGCTCAAGGCAAAGATTCACCGCATCGAGGATCGGCCGCTCGGCAGCGGCCGGGTGATACCCAACTCCCTCTAGTTCCAGCAACGGCCTGGTCCAACGCTGCACTGGGCCCTAGCTTGACGGCATGGATGTCCAGTTCCGCGAATTCGACGCCTTCGACTGCTGGTTTTGGCTGCGCTTTCCGCATCCACCAGGGCAAGGGGAACGTCAGTACGTCGAAGAACTCTTCAACAGCTGGTATTACCTCGGCCGCCTCGGCGCCTTCAACGCCGAGAACCTCCAGGTGCATGAAGAAGGGGCCGACGTCAGCTGGATGGCTTACGACAACGAGGATGCCGAGACCACCCTCCAGGCGGTGATGCACAACATGGGGGAGATGGAATACAAAGACGACTGGGGGCGCATCTGGCTTGATCTGGGCACCAGCGATGGCGTCGCTGTCGACATGCTGATCAACGCCCTGCGCACCCTCGATCGGGACCTGGTGGAGATCACCGAGCTGCGGGTGGGCGGCATGAACGAAGACTGGCCAGCAGAGGCGGGCGACGAGCGCTTCTACGAGGAGTGACGACAGGGCGGCCATGGCGGAATTGCGCAGGCTGCTAGTGGATCCCGGGCGACTGAAGCAGGCCAATCAGCAGCCCGTTGCGCTTGAGCGCCAGGAGCGCCACTACCTCGAGCGGGTGCTGCGGCTGCGGCCAGGCGCCGCTTTCGCCGTCACCGATGGCTGCGGCCGGCTCTACGAGGCCACGCTGCTGGATGGTGGCCTGGCGCGATTGACATCCTGCGGCGAGCAACGGCCAGCGGCCAAGCCCCAGTTGGTGCTGCTGCTGGGGCTGATGCGCAAGGAGGTGGAGATCACGTTGCGAATGGCCACCGAACTGGGGGTGGACCGGATTGTGCCGATGCAGGCGGAGCGCTCACAGACCAGCCCAGGAGAGCAGCGACGGGAACGCTGGTGTGCCCAGCTGCGGGAAGCGAGCGAACAATGTGAGCGCCTCTGGCTGCCCCGGCTCGAGCGCGTGCGTCCCAGCACAGCAGCCCTGGCTGAACCGGTGCCGAGCGGTGCGCAGCGCTGGATCGGTGTGACCCGCCATCAGGACGCGCCATTGCTGCAGGACCGGCTGGCGGGCCTTGCCGATGCAGGTGAGCAATGGCAGATCGCCTGCGGTCCTGAGGGGGGATGGAGCCCCCTGGAGTTGGAGATCGCTGCCGCCAACCATTGGCAGCCTGTGAGCCTGGGCCCGACGGTGCTGCGCGCCTCAACGGCTGCGGTGGCCGCGCTCAGCCTTTTGCAGCATCACCGCGACCAGCGGACAGGGAGGTCTTGAGACCATCGGCCATCTGCTTGAACGAGGCCAGAGCTGCACCGGGGCGGCGGCGGCCACGGGGCAATGCCCGACTCGGATTGAGCAGCTCAGCGGCAAACGTGACGTTGAGGATCTCGCGGGGTGGCGTGACCTCCTTGGCGCGCTCTGCAGCGAGCAACTCGGCGGTGGTGAGCACAGCCCCGGCGCTGGTGGCCACTGACTCCGCCACCACGGGCGCGCTGGCTGAGGCGGCTGGAGCCGCTGGTTCAGCGGCTGGCTCGGATGCTGCTGCAGCTGCCGGCGGCACCGCTGCAGGGGTCTGCAGAAAGGGAAACTGCAGGCTGGCGACGACAGCTTCGGCAGGCTCCGCCTCGGGTTCAACGCTGCGCACGGGCGCGATATCGACAGGGGCTGTCGCCTCCTCCGAAAGCACCAGGAACGGTGCACGCTCCTTTCCCAACAGCTTGTTCAGTACCACGGGCATCAGCCAGGCCGACGCCGATTATCAGGCGCAGATGGCCAAAGCAGCTGGTTCCGTTGGGCAGTGCAACATCCGCGGGCCCAAATCAAGCAGGGGTGCATCGATCCAGGCCAGCAGCTGCAGGACTGCATCGGCCTCTTGATCGGGTCTGGGACTGCCACCGCCCAGCAGCTGTCTGAGTGCAAGGGCATCGGCGCCGGCCTCCATCCAGAGCCGGCGGCGCTCGGAGCGCAGGGCCGTGGCACTGATGCCGCTGCTGCGCCGCAGTTGATCGCCCCACCGCCTGGCCAAAAGGCGAGGGTTCTGGCCCGATGTGCACCAAAGCGGTTCCAGACCGGTGCCGCTGCAGCTCTGCCAGAGATCCAGCAGTGCGCTGGGTATGGGCAGGCAGCGACGGTTGGAGGGAGGGCAGGGATGGCTCAATGAGCCCAGGTGCCAGCTGCGGATCCAGAGCACGGGATGATTCGCCACCCGTGAGAAGTCGAAAGGCCGCAAGCCGGCCGCTTCCACGGGCCGCAGCCCCAGCTGACGCACCAACCTGTACAGCGGTTCCGTGGAGCGTTGACGATCCAGCCCGGCAAGGCGTTGCTGATCCAGGGGCTGGGGCGGCAACGGGCTCAGCTGCAGTGGCGGCAAATCGGAGAAGGGATTGCGCTGCAACAGGCCGTTGCGGCAGGCATCGTTGTAAAGAGCCTCAATCAGGGCCAAACGCCGGCGCGCCGTGGGCAGGCTGACGCTGCTGAGCACATGGTTGCGCCAGCGCCAGGCGGCACCTTCGCTGATGGCCTGGGGCAGGCTCACCGCACTGAACTGCAGCAAGCGCTGCAGTTCGCGCTGCATGGCCCTAGTGCTTGAAGCCGACAGGGCCCGCTGCTGCTGGCGCCGTGCCACCCAGCTGGCCACGGTGGTGGAGCGGCGCAGCGGCGCTGGGCGCCCCTGATCGGATTGCTGCAACTGGGCCATGAAGGCCGTGCGAGCTTCGAGGAATTGGGACTGCTCGAGCACCAGGCCCCGACTGCGGAAGCCATTGATCAGCAACTCCACCAGATCCACTTCGTCGGGCAGAACAGGCTTGGCACCGGCCGCGATGGCATGGGCCTGCCACTGACGGGCACAGTCAGCTGCCACCAGCCGCACCTCCCGGCCGCGCAACTGCAGCGAACCACTGCTGAGCAGGAGCAGGCGCTGCACTTCTTCGTGCACTTCAGCGCCGCGCATCAGCGCCTCTGCGTGCTCAGCAGCGAGAAAGCGACGGATGCAGCGGCGGCCGAGCCCATGGCGCAGGGCGCGGGGCACCGGACGGATGTACCACCAACCCTGAGGAGGGCCTTGCTGCCGCACCAGATACTGATCAATCGCCATGGCCGCAGCCGCCGTTTCCACGCTGTTGTCGTCTCAGGTCCACCATTGCGATGCGCGCACCCCTGGAGCGCGAACACCGGAACAATGCCTTAATCAGAGCACAATCTTTCCTTAACTGCGAGTTTTTTCGGTTTTTTCTCAGCCCCCCGCACGCCCGGCAGGCGTTCCAGCACCCAATCCGCCTGAATCGTCAGCACCGCCAGATCATCTTCACGAACCACCTGCAGAAAGGAGGGGTGACCACTGCGGGCGCCCCCTTCACAGCAGATCACCTGGGCCAGATAGGGCGGCTGCCTCGGAGAGGCGACGGCCACCACATCACCCACAGCCACGGAAAGGAAATCCAAAAGCAAAGCAATACACCCGTACTAGCCTAGCGATGCTCAGAATGGCGGCCACCACGCGAGCGTCATGCAGCTGCTGCCGGTCTGGATCGCCAGCGCCCTCATCAATGCCGCACTGATTCTTCCGGCCTCTCGCATCCCCTTGCTGACACCGGCAGGGTGGCTGCACGCCTGGATTCTGGGCAGCGTGCTGGGGGCCAGCCTCGGCTGGAGAGGCTGGCTAGCGGTGGTTCTGTATCTGGTGCTTGGCTCTGCGGTGACCAAGCTGGGGTTCGAGCGCAAGGCGCAGCTGGGCCTTGCCGAGGCAAGGGGAGGTCGGCGCGGTCCGGAAAATGTTTGGGGTTCTGCGGCAACCGGCACGGTCCTCGCCCTGCTCTACCTGCTGCCAGGGGCCCCGCAAGCGGTTCTGCTGAGCGGCTTTTGCGCCAGCTTTGCCGCCAAGCTCGCGGACACCTGTGGCAGCGAGATCGGCAAGCGCTGGGGGCGCACCACCGTGAGCCTCACCCGCTGGCAGGTGGTGGAGGCCGGCACCGAGGGAGCCGTCAGCCTTGAGGGAACAGCCGCCAGCCTGGTTGGCGCGGTGCTGTTCAGCTGCATCAGTTGCAGCCTGGGCCTGATCTCCTGGGACGAGCTGGCCGCGATCAGTGCGATCGCCTGGATCGCGAGCCTGCTGGAGAGCCTCATCGGCGCTGAGCTGCAACCCCGCCTCAGCTGGCTCAGCAATGAGGGGGTGAATGGCTTGATGACATTGATCGCGGCCCTGCTGGCCATGGCACTGGTGCGCTAAACGAGAGCTGCAGCTGCTGGCGCAAGCGCTGCACCCGGCGCGAGATGCGACAGGAGCTGCAGCCAAGGCGACGTGCCAGCTGCCGCTGACTCAAACCCTCGTGATGCAACGCCTCAAGCAGGAGTTGATCCTCGGGCTCCAGCTGCTGGAGGAGATCATCCAGCTCGCGCAGCAGCAGGTTGGACTCAGGGCCGGGCCGTCCATCAGCCAGTGGCAGCGCCTCGGCGTCTGGGGACTCATCGATGGGCGCATCAAGGCTCTTGATGCTGAGGGCGTGCTGCAACTCCGTGGCCTGACGCAGGCGCTCCAGCGAGCAACCCAGTTGTTGGGCCTGCTCGGCTTCAGCCAACGGCGGCAGGCCCTGGTGCTGGCGCTGCTGCTCAAGGCGCTCACGCTGCTTGGCAAGGCTGCGCAGTCGCCAGGGAGATCGCAGCAGCGGATGGCGATCGCGCAGGTAGTGCTGCATCTGCCCTTTGATCATCGGCACCGCATAGGTGCTGAAGGCATGACCGCGGTGCGGATCAAAACGCTGCAGCGCCTGCAGCAGCCCAAGACTGCCGAGCTGGACAAGATCATCAAAATCAATTGAACAGCGCAATGAAAAGCGATGGGCCTGCTGCCGCACGAGGTTGAGGTGGGCTTCGACCAAGCGATTGCGCAGATGGACGCAACCGCTGCGGTGGTAGCGACAATGCAGATCCTGCAACGCGCCAGGCGTCAGGGGCTGCTTGAGGCGGAGATGACTGGGAGGGCGTGGAACCATCAAAAGGCAGGAACAGATTCCAGGCTCTGCGGATTGGCCTTGGAGCGATCAGGGGCCAATGGCTGGCTTGAACCCCTCCAACGGGAGGTGTCCTTGGAGCAGTCGGCGGCGGTACGCATCGGCTGCCGCTTCGCCCATCAAGGTGAGCACCGCATACACCACCAGCACCGGCACCACATCGATCCAGGCAAAGGAGCTGAGCGACTCCAGCAGCAACACACCGAGCCCACCAGCACCGACCAGCCCCACCACCACGCTCTCGCGCAGGATCACATCAGCGCGGTAGGCCCCAAAACTCAGATAGCCGCGAGCCACGGCATTGAAACCAGCCACCAACAGGCTGCGACGGGGACCTGCACCAGCCAGCTGCAGTGCCTGACTGGCACGACAGTCCCGGGCATCAAGCGACTCCAGCAACAAACGACCGAGGATGCCGGCGTTGTGAAGCCCCAGGGCTAGAACCGCCGGCAGCAGGCCGGGTTTCAGCACAAAAAGCATCAGCAAGGCCGTCAATGGCGGCGGCAGCAAACGGGCCAGCAGGCCCAACGACTGCAGCAGCGGCCTGCATCCCTTCCACGGACAGAGCAACACCAGCAGCCAGGGTGTGATCGCCAGGGCCAGCAGCGCCGAGAGCAGCGTCAGCAGCAAGGTGGTGCTGATCAAGGGCAACCAGGGCTGATTCCACCCGGCGATGTCCCAGAGCGGCAGGGCTTGGGGCCATTGCCATCGAGTGCCAATCTGCTGCCAGCTGAGTTCCAGAAGCTGAGCAGAGGGAATAAGCAGCACACCAAGGCAAAGGAGCAGCGCCACCAACTCCCTGCCGCGTTGACCAACGGACGCCAGGGGATGCTGCCAGCGCTGCTGCAGCCAGCGCACCACCCTCTCCAGCAGCAGCATCACCAGAGCCAGGCACCACAGGGATGTCCAGACCTGATGGAATTGCAGGGACTGCAAGGAGAGCCTGAGGTCGGCGCCGATCCCGCCGAGGCCGAAGATGCCAAGAAGGGTGGCGGAGCGGAGCGCACATTCCAGGCGGTACCCGCCGTAACTGAGCAACTGTGGCCACAGGGGCGGCAACAGCGCCGTGAACAAAGCCGACCAGGCTGGGGCACCAGCGCTGCTGAGGGCCTCCAGGGGACGGACAGGCAGGGCGTCAAGCTGATCTGCGGTGACGCGTGCAACCAGCGCGCCATAGGGCAGAGCGATGGCCAGCACCGCCACGGACGACTGCAAGCCCAGAAGCTGCAGGAGGATCAGCCCCCACAGCAGCTCATGCAGTGAGCGGGGCAGCGCCAGCAGGCGCTTGATCACCGCAGCAGGCCACTGGCACCCCCAGAGCAGCTGACTGACAAGACCCGAGGAGAGCAGACCGCCAGCACAACCCAGCAACAGACTCAAAAGCCATGACCACAGGGCGATCGCCAGCGTGATCCCCAACCCCCGCAGTGCCGAAAGCAGCACCTGGGGATCGAGGCTTGGCTGCAGAGCGGCAAGCCAGAACTGCAGCAGCAGATCCAACCCTCCGCTGTGGATGGATTGAGGCAACAACCACAACAAGGGCAGCAGCACCAACACCGGCAGCAGCATCTGGCCGGCAGGGGTCATGGCTGGCCTTGGGTGGAATACAGCTGCTGCAGGTCGGCAGACGTCAGCGAGGCAGGCGCTTGATCAAACAGCAACTCACCGCAGCGCAGGCCGATGACGCGGTCAAAACCCTCGAGCAGGTCAGGGCGATGCAGGCTCAGCAACAAGGCTCGAGGAGCCTGCCCAAGCTCGAGCAACAGCTGGAGCAGGCGGCGGGCCAGCGGGGGATCCAGCTGGGCCAGGGGCTCATCAGCCAGCAGCAGCTGGGCGTCCTGGCGCAGCAGGCGGGCGATGGCCACCCGCTGCCGCTGTCCTCCGGAGAGCCGATCCAGAGGCTGCATCAACAGCCCATGATCGAGCTCGACTCGAGCGAGGGCAAGACGACAAGCCTGGCTGTCCTGGGCCGAGAACAGGTTCAACAGCACCTGTCCCCAGCTCCAGCGCGCCAGGCAGCCGGCATTGAGGTTTTGCTGAACGCTGAGTTCATCAACCAGGCGCAGGTCCTGCCAGAGCGTGCCGATGCGGGCTTGCTGGCGGCGACGGAGCTGCGGCCGCCGCGAGGCAGGCTCACCAAACCAGAGCACACGCCCCTGAGGGGGGGTAATCAAGCCATTCGCCACCGCCAGCAGGGTGCTCTTGCCCGACCCGCTCGGCCCCAGCAACGCCACCCGCTCACCAGGCTTGAGCTGGAGAGAGAGAGCATGGAGCCGGGGTCGCTGCCGTCCTGGCACCGTGACCCCGCGCAGATCCAGCATCAGCGGATTTTTCCGAGCTGCCGTCCGACAGATTCAATGCTGGCGTATTGCTCCACAGGTGCCTTGATGAATCGTTTGGCGCCGAAGAGCTCGAGCACCTGGGCCTGACGCGGCTGATCCGGTGAGAGGTTCAACAGGGCCTGCTGCAGCTTGCTGGTGAACCCGGCGCCGAAGCGTTTGTTGAGGTTGCCCTGGGCCACCCAGTGGTAATCGGGATAAGTGGGCGTCCGCCAAAGCACCAGCACCTTGCTGGTGTCCACTTTCCCTTCCTTGAGCCGGCTCTCCCACACCTGCTCGTTCAGGGCACCGGCCTCATAGGCACCGCTTTGAACCAGGGCGATGGTGGCGTCATGGCTGCCACTGAAGCCGGGCTGTCCTCCGCTGAAGTCCTTGGGCTGGACGCCAGCTTTGGCCAGGAAAAACTGGGGCATCAACCGACCGGAGGTGGAACTCTCCGAACCGAAGCTGAAGCGCTTGCCCTTGAGCTTGCTGAGCTCGTCGATCGAGCTGAAGGGGGTGAGTCCCTGCAGAGCCGGCCGATTGGCGATGAAGACCGAACGGAATCGGGCATCAACATCACGCTGGGCAAGCACGAGCGCACCAGGGGTCTGAAGCCTGGCCTGCACACCCGTCAGGCCTCCGAACCAGACCAGATCGAGATCACCGCGACGGAAGCCGGTGACCGCAGCGGTGTAATCGATCACAGGCATGTAGCGCACCTTGACGCCGAGCTGGTCGCTGAGCTCAGAAGCGACCAGGCCATAGAGACGGTTGAGTCGTTCGGGGTTTTGATCGGGAATGGCACTGATGCGCAGCACCTCGGACGCCAGGACCGGAGCCACAGGCGCCAGCAGGACAGCTAAACCAAACAGCAGGGAACGCATCAGCGTCAAAGGGAGTCAAGAAAGCGCTCAAGGCGGCTGAGGCCATCGTCGATCGTGGCGCTGCTGACCGCCGAGGAAATCCGCACGCAGCGGTCATCCCCGAAGGCCACTCCAGGCACCACCGCCAGACCTTCCTGATCGAGCAAGGCCTTGCAGAAGCGCATCGAGTCAAGGCCGTAGGAACTGATGTCAGGGAAGGCGTAGAAGGCGCCGTTGGGGGGCACCAGCACCAGCCCATTGAGGCGCTGCAACCCGGCCGTCAATCGCTTGCGCCGTGCACTGAAGCTGGCCGACATCTCCTTGACGCAATCAAGCGGTGCCTGCAGCGCGGCCAGAGCGCCGTGCTGGGCAAAGGTGCAGACGTTGCTGGTGGTCTGGCTCTGCAGGGCAATGGCGGCCTTGATCACCGCCTCAGGACCTGCGAGATAGCCGACGCGCCAACCGGTCATGGCCCAGCCTTTGGCGAAGCCATTGACGACAAACAACCGATCCGCCAGATCCGGGGCGAGTGACGCCAGCCCGTGGTGGGTCTGGGCATCGTCGAGCAGGTGCTCATAGATCTCATCGCAGACCACCGCCACCTGGGGATGGCGGCGCAACAGTGCAGCAACACCCTCCAACTCATGCTTCTGCAACACCAGTCCCGTGGGATTGGACGGTGTGTTCAGCACCAGCAGGCGGCTGTTGGGGGTGATCAGCGCCTCCAGTGCCTCCAGATCCAAACGGAATCCATCACTGGCACTGCTGGGAAGCACCTTGACGCTGGCCCCAGCCAACCCAGCGAGCTCGGGGTAGGTGAGCCAGTACGGGGCTGGAATCAGCACCTCATCCCCTGGATCCAGGAGCACCTGAAACAGGTTGTAGAGCGCCTGCTTGCCGCCGTTGGTCACCAGCACCTGCTGGGGGCTGACATCCATGCCATTGCAGCGCTGCAGCTTTGCAGCAATGGCCTCGCGCAGCTGCGGTTCACCGGCAGCAGGCCCGTAACGGGTCGCCCCCCCATGAAGCGCATCACTGGCCGCCTGGCGGATGAATTCAGGGGTGTCGAAATTGGGCTCGCCCGCACTGAGGCTGCAGATGTCATGACCCTCAGCCTGCAGCTGCTTGGCGCGTGCGGAGATGGCCAGAGTCAGTGAGGGTTGCAGTGCCGCCGCACGGGCCGAAAGCTTCATATCCCAGGGCCACCCGGAGGCCGCCTTCACAGAGCCGAATCATCCAGTGTGCAACAGCGCTCGTGCAGGCTGTGCGCAGCGACATCAAATTGATGCACAGACCCTGCTGGGTGCTGGCTGCCGACGACCCCGCAGCTCTGGCGAGCTTTTACGGCACGCTGTGCGGGATTGACCCAGGCAGCGGCGACGGGGTCAGGGTGCTGCAGCTTCCCGGTGCAGGCTCGCTGATGCTCTACAGACCGTCCAGGCAGAGGCCCCAACCGGCGCAACACGGGCGGCTGGCTCTCTGTCTGCGGGTCGAGCGACTGGAGGCCGCGCAGGATCAAGCCCTCGGGCTTGGCGCTGCGGTGCTGGAGCCCATGCGTCAGGAACCCTTTGGCCGTGAGGTGTGGCTCACGGATCCGGAGGGCAACCGCTTGCTGCTGCTCGAGACGATTCCTTAATACACTCCAGTGCCATGAGCCCTTCAAGCCCTGCGGTGACCAGCCTTGAGCAGCTGCAGGAGCTGTGCAGCGGATGCCATCGCTGCGGGCTGGCCTCAAGCCGTACCCAGGTGGTGGTGGCGCGCGGCAACCCCAAGGCCAAGCTGATGCTGATCGGGGAAGGGCCCGGCCAGCAGGAAGACGAGAGTGGCAAGCCCTTCGTCGGCCGGGCCGGTCAACTTCTTGATCGCATCCTCGAGAGCGTTGGCCTTTCAAGCGAACGGGATGCCTACATCTGCAACGTGGTGAAGTGCAGGCCGCCGGAGAATCGCAAACCCACCGCAGCTGAAATGGCCGCCTGCCGGCCCTGGCTGGACGCGCAGATCCAGCTGATCGACCCGGCGTTGATTGTGGTCTCAGGCGCCACAGCCGTTGAGGCCGTGCTGGGCATCAAAGGGGGCATCACCAAGTTGCGGGGGCAGTGGCAGGAGCGCGATGGTCGCCAGGTTCTACCGGTGTTTCATCCGTCCTATCTGCTGCGCAACCCCTCACGCGCTGAGGGGTCACCGAAATGGCACACCTGGAAGGACATGCAGGATGTGCGCAGGCGGCTCGAGCAGGAGGGATGGCAACCATGACGCAACAGCCCGGCACTCCAGCACCGGTGCGGGATGACACCGCCGGTGAACTGGTAGTCACCTGGGAGCAGTACCACCGATTGATTGAACATCTGGCCCTGCAGCTCCATGCCGCAGCGGTCGGATTTGATCAGATCGTGGCGCTCTCCCGGGGCGGCCTACGGGTGGGAGACCTGCTCTCGCGCCTGTTCGATAAACCCTTGGTGGTCATGGCTGCACGCAGCTACGAGGGGGATGGCGATCGGCAGCAAGGCGAGCTGCGCCTGGGACACCAGCTGGCGCACACCTGTGATTCCCTAGGACCGCGCCTGCTGCTGGTGGATGACCTGGCTGACAGTGGCGCCACCTTGGAAGCGGCCTGCCAGTGGCTGCAGGAGCATGTCGCGCCAGAAGAGCTGCACACCGCTGTCATCTGGCTGAAGGCAGCCAGCAGCGTTCGTCCTGACATCTGGGCTGTGGAACTGCCGCAGAACCCTTGGATCCTGCAGCCGTTCGAGCGCTGGGAGCAGCGGCGACCTGAGGACCTGCGCTCCCTGGGCTGAGCCACAGCGCCAGGGGCCGGGACTATGCCATGGTTTGGCCACGATCTCGGCCTGATCCATGACCGGTACCTTGGTCCGTGCAGACCAGCAGAGCGCTGACTGGGCAAGCGATCCACGCTTTGACACCGTGATTCACCGGCGCCGCACCCGCAGCGTGCGGGTGGGTGATGTGTGGGTCGGCAGTGAGCACCCGGTGGTGGTGCAATCGATGATCAACGAGGACACCCTCGATCTGGAGGGAGCCACCGCTGGAATCCTGCGCCTCCATGACGCCGGTTGCGAAATTGTGCGCTTGACGGTGCCGAGCCTGGCCCATGCCAAGGCCGTCGGCGAAATCCGGGCCCGGCTTGAGGCTGCTGGACGCCGAGTCCCCTTGGTGGCGGATGTTCACCACAACGGCATGAAGATTGCCCTGGAGGTGGCCAAGCACGTCGACAAGGTGCGCATCAATCCTGGATTGTTTGTCTTCGACAAACCCGACCCGAACCGCACGGAATTCAGCAGCGAAGAATTTGCCGCCATCGGCCAGCGCATCGCTAACACCTTCGAGCCCCTGGTCACCAGCCTTAAGGAGCAGGACAAAGCCCTGCGGATCGGCGTGAATCACGGCTCCTTGGCCGAGCGGATGCTGTTCAGCTACGGAGACACACCGCTGGGCATGGTCGAGTCAGCGCTGGAATTCATCCGCATCTGCGACCGACTCGATTTCCACAACATCGTGATTTCGATGAAGGCATCACGGGCGCCAGTGATGCTGGCGGCCTACAGGTTGATGGCCCATCGCATGGATGCTGAAGGCTTCAACTACCCGCTCCATCTCGGTGTGACCGAGGCCGGTGATGGTGACTACGGCCGCATCAAGAGCACAGCTGGCATCGCCACGTTGCTCGCTGATGGACTGGGGGACACCATCCGCGTCTCTCTCACCGAAGCCCCGGAAAAAGAGATTCCCGTCTGCTACGGAATCCTCCAGTCCTTGGGGCTGCGCAAAACGATGGTGGAGTACGTGGCCTGCCCCAGCTGCGGGCGCACGCTATTCAACCTCGAGGACGTGCTTCAGCAGGTGCGCGCTGCCACGGACCATCTGACGGGACTGGACATCGCTGTGATGGGGTGCATCGTCAACGGTCCCGGTGAAATGGCGGACGCCGATTACGGCTATGTGGGCAAAACCCCAGGCACAATCTCGCTGTACCGAGGTCGTGAGGAGATCCGCCGCGTCCCGGAAGCCGATGGCGTTCAAGCCCTGATTGACCTGATCAAAGAGGACGGCCGCTGGGTGGACCCCACCTAGGGCACATCCGGACACAGACGCAACAGCCCAGACCCCTGAGCGGATCAGGAGTTTGACGTTACGGTGATGGGACCTTGAGCAGTTTCATGGCCCGTCAGCCCCTGCGTCGCGTTGTCCTCATCACCCTTGCCGGGGTGGGCAGCTTGGCTGGGGCCCTTGTGCTGGCCAGTGATCTGGTGCTGAGGAGCAGCACCGCCGCCATCATTTCCGACAGTCCCAAGGAGGTGATGGATGAGGCCTGGCAGATCGTCTTCCGCGACTACCTCGACACCGCTGGGAATTACAGCGAGGACAAATGGAAGGCGATGCGCCGTGATGTCCTCACCAAGAGCTACGGCAACACCAAAGATGCCTATGAAGCGATCCGGGGAATGCTGGATTCCCTTGATGACCCCTACACCCGCTTCATGGATCCGCGGGAGTTCAAGGAGATGGAGATCGACACCTCCGGTGAACTCTCCGGCGTCGGCATCCAACTCAGCCTTGATAAGGACACCAAGCGATTGGTGGTGGTCTCTCCCATTGACGGGTCTCCAGCCTCCCGGGCGGGCGTTCAGCCCAAGGACGTCATCACTGAAATTGATGGCAAAAGCACCCGTGGCATGACCACAGAGGATGCGGTCAAGCTGATTCGTGGTCCAGTGGGCACCAAGGTGACCCTGCAGCTGAGCCGGGCGAGCGGCAAGGTGGTCACGGTTGATCTGATCCGTGACCGGATTGAACTCAATGCCGTGGACACGCGGATCAACACCGCACCCAACGGCACCAAGGTGGGGTACATCCGCCTCAAGCAGTTCAACGCCAATGCCGCCAAGGACATGCGGGACGCGATCAACGAGCTCAAAGGCGACGGCGCTGAAGGGTTTGTGCTGGATCTGCGCAGCAACCCTGGCGGCCTGCTGATGGCCAGCGTCGAGATTGCGCGCCAATGGCTCGATGAAGGTGTGATCGTCTCCACCAAGACCCGCGATGGGGTCAAGGACATCAAACGTGCCAGCGGCCGCGCCCTGACCGACAAACCTGTGGTGGTACTGGTCAACGAGGGTTCTGCCAGTGCCAGCGAAATCCTCTCAGGAGCCATCCAGGACAACAAGAGGGGGACCATCGTCGGCAAGAAAACGTTCGGCAAAGGTCTGATTCAGTCGGTGCGCGGTCTTTCCGATGGTTCCGGCATGACGGTGACCATCGCCAAATACATGACGCCCAGCGGCCGAGATATTCACAAGAACGGCATCAAACCCGATGTCGTGGCAGACATCACAGAAGCTCAGGCCCGTCAGCTCAAATTCGAAGAACTCGGCACCAACAATGACCCTCAATACAGGGTCGCCGAAACCGAGTTGACGAAATTGTTGCGCTCGGCTTCTCAGCCCCCTGAGGTGAGCTTCGATCCGGAGGTCAAAGCTCCCCAGTTCTCAGGGAACTAAGGGGTTCAAGCAACCGGTTGCATCAGACCGCCACCGGGACTGGAATCATCGTCATCGTTGCTGCCGTCTTCCTGCAGCAAGGCAAAAACGCCGAGGGCAACGGCACCAAACAAAGAGCTGAGCAAGCCCAGTGACACACCCCCACCGGTGGCGAACACAGCTCCCAGGCCGTCATTCAACTCAACGATGGCGTTCATGCTCGCTTTCCTGATGGGGAAAGTGTAACGAACTTTTGCGAGTCTGAGAACGCCCTACGCCCCGATCAGATCGACAGCACCGCTTCGTTGCGGGCCTTCTGATCCGCCTCCCTGTCCTGCTGGGTGGTTCCGTCAGCATCAGGCACCTGCGCCGCCATGGTTTCCAACCAGCTTTTGAGTTCATCCAGCTGCTTGTCAGCCGGCAGCACACCGAGGCCGCGGGCCAACACTTTGGCGGTGGTGCCACTGCCCGCCTGATACACCAGCCGACCATGCAGATGGGTGGGCAGCCCCTGACGCAGGCGCCGAAACGCTGGCTCCTCCATCGGCGTATCCAGGACGATGTTGGGTTTTTCAGGCTTGATGCGGGCAAAGCCGCAGCGCTTGGCGAGCAGCTTGAGTTCCATCATCTGCAGTAGTGACTGCACCGGCCCTGGCAGCGATCCATAGCGATCAGCCCAGTCAGCCGCCAGCTGAACCAGGGCTTCGCGGCTGAGGCAGTCGGAGGCTGCCCTGTAGGCGGCCATCTTCTCGTCGGCTTCGGTGATCCAATCCGCAGGAATGAACGCTGTGACCTGCAGATCGATCTGGGTGTCCTCCACCGAAGGAATGTCCTGACCGCGAATTTCAGCCAGTTCTTCCTGCAGCATCTCCATATAAAGGTCAAATCCGATGGTTTCCATCTGACCGCTCTGCTCGACCCCGAGCAGATTGCCCACACCACGGATTTCCATATCGCGCATCGCCAACTGGTAGCCGCTGCCGAGCTGGGCAAACTCCTGGATGGCACGCAGTCGCTGCCGGGCCGCATCGCTGAGGCTGGCGTCGCCGGGATAGAACAGCCAGGCATGGGCCTGAATGCCACTGCGTCCGACACGGCCACGCAACTGATAAAGCTGGGCCAGGCCGAACTTCTGGGCATCTTCGATCAGGATCGTGTTGACCCTGGGGATATCAAGACCGCTTTCAACAATCGTGGTGCAGAGCATGACATCGGCCTCGCCAGCGTTGAACGCGACCATGGCGCTCTCCAGCTCACCCTCGGGCATCTGACCGTGGGCCACCAGCAGCCGCAGACCAGGAATCATCTGCCGCAGCTGACCGGCCACCTCCTCGATGCCCTCAACGCGAGGAACGACATAGAAGACCTGGCCGCCACGATCCAGTTCCTGGCGGATGGCGCTGCGCACAGCCTCCTCGTCCAAGGAGGCCAGGTGGGTCTTGATCGGACGCCGCAGCGGCGGAGGCGTGGTGATCAGGCTCATCTCGCGCACACCGGAGAGGCTCATGTAAAGCGTGCGGGGAATCGGTGTGGCTGAGAGCGTCAGCACATCGACGTCCTTGCGCAGCACCTTGATTTTTTCCTTCTGGTTCACACCGAAACGCTGCTCTTCATCGACCACCAGCAGTCCGAGCTGCTTGAAAGTGGTTCCCTTGCCCAGCAGCTGGTGCGTCCCCACCACCACATCAATGGCTCCATCCTGGAGCCCCTTGAGAATCTCGCGGCGCTCAGCCGTGGTGCGGAAGCGGTTCAGCAGAGCCACCTTGATCGGGTAGGGCGCAAAGCGTTCGCTGAGGGTGCGCCAGTGCTGCTGAGCCAACACGGTGGTGGGCGCCAGCAGGGCGCCCTGCCGGCCGGAGGTGACGGCCTTGAAAATGGCGCGTACGGCCACCTCGGTCTTGCCAAAGCCGACATCGCCGCAGACAAGGCGGTCCATGGGCTTGCCCACCTCCATGTCCCGCTTGACTTCTGTAATGGCCTTGAGCTGGTCGGGGGTTGGTTCGTAGGGAAAGGAATCCTCCAGCTCGTTCTGCCAGGGGCCATCGGGGGGGAACGCAAAGCCCGGTGACTCGGTGCGTTCGGCGTAAAGCTTGACCAAATCAAAGGCCACCTTGCGCACGGCCTTGCGCGCTCTGGCCTTGGTCTTGGCCCAGGCAGCGCCGCCCATCTTGTTGAGATCGGGCGGTGCATCACTGCTGGCGCGGAAGCGGCCGAGGCTGCCGAGTTGGTCTGCGGCGACGCGCAACAGGCCATCGGCGTATTGCACCACCAGGTAATCGCGGGCGTCACCACCGATGGCGAGTTTCTCGAGGCGCAGAAAGCGGCCGATGCCGTGGTTGCGATGCACGACGAAATCACCGGGCCGCATCCGGTTGGGATCCACCGTGCGGCTGGCCGCCCGGCGGCGACGACGCACGTAGCCACTGGCCGTCAGGTTCTGCTGGCCAAAGAACTCACGGTCGGTGATCAAAACCAACCGCCAGGCCGGCAGCAGCAGGCCCTCCAGTTCGGCGGTGCCTTTGGTCTTCAAGGCGACCGGCGTGTTCTGCTCGATCAGGCGCTCGATGGCAGGCAGGTCGCCGGGATTGGGCACAAATCGCGTGACACAGTCATGCTCCTCCAGCAGTGCCACCGCCCGCGATGGCTGCGCCGAGAGCAGCCAGACGCGCGTTTTCTCCCGTTGAAAATCCTTGACCAGGCCAGCCAGCTTGCCGAATTGATTCGGGTAGGCCGGCACCGGACGGCTGGAGAGGTCAAAGCTGTTGGGATGGCTGTCGCTTTCAGCCAATTCGGCCAGGTCAAAGCCGGCAAAGGCCTCCAGCGCGGCCATGGTGTCAGCAATCGGTCGGTGCAGGCTTGGCGGCAACAGACCATCCACCTCATCGCTGTGGTGCTGGGTGGCATGCTCCAGCCACTGCTTGCCATGGGCCATGGCCTGACGCCGCTCGTCAAGGGCAATCAAGGTGTGCTCTGGCAGGTAATCGAGCAGGGAAGCGGGTTGACCCCAGGCCAGCCCCATGAGGCGACGCATCCCCTCGGGCGTGTCCCCCGCCAGCAGCTGCTCCATCGCTTCTGCATCGAGCAGCTGCTCGAGCTGATCAGGGAGATCCGCGCGCAGAGCATCCGCCACCAACGGCCCATAGCCCGTTGGGGTGATGCGGACCAGATCCACCGCATCGAGAGAGCGCTGAGTGGCCGGATCAAATTCCCTGAGCTTCTCCAGCTCTTCGCCAAAGAACTCCAACCGCACCGGCAACTCAGCACTGACGGGGAAAAGGTCAACGATGTCGCCGCGTCGGCTCCAGGTGCCTTCTTGCTCAATCGTGCTGACCCGCTCGTAGCCGAGCCGCGCCAGCGTGGCGCCCAGCTCCTCGAGATCAGTGCATTGCCCCTTGCGCAGCGTGAGGCACTGCGCAGCGAGCACCGCTGGGGGCGGCAGATGCGGTTGCAGCGCCCGTTCGGTGGCAACAATCACCCCTTCCCAGCCCGCGCCTTCGCCTTCCACCAGCTCACTGAGCACCTGGAGCTGCCCCCAGGTGATCTCACTGGTGGGATCAAAGCTTTCGTAAGGAGACCCTTCACTGGTGGGATACAGCTGCGTCGTGGGCCAACCCATCAGCTCCAGCAGCGCTGCCCAGCGACCGGCCTCCTCAAGGGTGGGCACCACCACCAGCAAGGGGGCTCCATCGCAACGCGCCAGGGCTGAGGCCAGCAGGGCACGGGCCCCGCGGCTGGCCCCCTGCAATCGCAGACGGTCCTGCCTGCGGCTGCGCTCCAGCACCTCGCCGGTGAGGGGCACCTGCTGAAGCTGGCGCACCAAAGCGGTGAGGGGCATGGGCCAAAGGACGCGCAGCTCTTGATCTTGGCTGATGGGATCGCCCGCCGTGGGCTGGAGCTGAGCATGAAAAAGCCCCGCTGAAGCGGGGCCAACCGTCTGTGCCGGGGGATGGATCACGACAACCCCGTGCCCTGCTTTCCCATTCGCTGGTCTTGTATGGCTTTCAGCCCTGGGGCTTCAGGCTCCCCGGTGACGGTTGAATCAGTAGCGGGGCGGCTGATTGACGTTCAGCGACGAGTTGTTCGTTGTGTAGTGGTGGTGGTGAATGTGAGTGACCTGCTGCGTATTGACCACGTTGCCCTCCCCCTGCACCACCGTGCCATTGCCGCCTGAGGCCTTGCTCGCCCCCTGAGCGGCAGCCTGTTTGGTGACCTGGGAAACGGGGTCCTCGAGGTAGTCCTCACCGTCATTTACGTAGCGGGTTTGGCCGGCGGGGACAGTGGGCGGAACACCGGCAGCTGCCTGAATCAGTGCACCCAGGCCAAAGGCCTGCGCCGGTGCAGCTGTTGAGCCAACGAGCACAGATGCCATGGCAGCGGTAGCAAGGAACTTTTTCATCGGATTTGTGAGGTGTTGTGGGATCGCTCCCGGACCTCTTCAAGCTCGCTCTTGCACCACCCTCAGCACCTCCCCCAGACCGGGGGTTCTGCAAAGCCTGCTCTCCCCCGAAGGAGTGATGCAGGCTGAACCAGGACGGCGAGAGGCCAAGGGCAAAAGCCCTATTACAGCGGCAGCCATCGGCAGCACAGCCCATGGCAGCGATAGCGCCGCACACAGCGCTAACGACTGCGCTTCCAACGCTCAAAGAGCACAACAGCCGCCAGAGCTAACGCGACACCAATGCCCAGGCCGATGGAGATCACACTGAGCTCAACGGGCATCGGACTCCGCAGAACAGTTCCGTCGGCATTCCACCGTGCCACCTGCGAAAGCACAACCAACATCACCGCCAGCTCCATGAACCAGACCAGCAGAGACGTTGCTGGGACTGGCCAGCGTTGAGCCACTGGCGCCAGTCAGCACAGATCAACCAAGCGCAAGCACGGCCACCGGCGAAGGCTGTTGCTGCGATCGCTGTTGGAGGCAATCGCCCCGCCAACCCCAGGCCAGAAACGAGCAGATCGCCCGATTGATCAACTTCAACACGTCAACTTGGTGGCCGGAAGAATGGTTCAGCAGGGCACATTGAGCCAAGACAATGTTCAACCCGTCACCTTATTAGTGAACTTATCTAAAGGCTTTTAAAGATGAAATCTCAGTCGATCCATCTTTGGCCGCGGTGTGGTGCTGGCCGCTTTATGGGGACGCCGATCGCTTATGCGTTGGCCATGGTTCTCACAAGCGTCACACCTTTTCTCTTGCACTTCAACAGCATCATTGGCTGCAGTAAGGATGCACGCAGACCAGCGCGTCTTGCCCACCAATCACCGAGTCAAAGTCACCATTGCAGCCTTGCGGTGCCGACTCCGTTATCAGCCCTCAGGACCTGAGGGAGAGCAATTGCTCCTCGAGCAGCTGATTGAACTCCAATAGCTGTTCATCACTGAGCTGCTGACGGCTGGCCCGGCCAAAGCGCTCCTCCAGCAGGGCACGCCCCTGGGCCGCACCCCATTGCAACTGCCCCAGCAGTTCATCGCAGCAGCTCAACAGGTCCGGACGGCGCAGCGGCAGGGCCACAGCCGCTGGATCTGCGCCGGGCTCCAGACGGCGCAGCAGCTTGAGGTAACTGACCACATCGGCGTAATTCACCAAGCGGCTGCGACTGGGGTGACCAAAGGCGCGTTGAAGATAGGTGCCTTCGCTCTCGCGGTCCCAGCCCAGACGCTGCAACTCCATCTCCACAGCGGTGAGTTCCTCGCTCCAGTCATCCGGTTCTGCCGGCGGCTCGACAGGATCTGGCGCCGGCGCCGTCACAGGCGGCGGCGCCGGCACTGCATCAAGCTCAGCGGCCGCAGGATCGGGATCTGCGGGAAGCAGCGGCGGCTGGTGCTCTGCAGGTGGCGGCGATGCCGCATGAGCAGGGGCAGAGGCAGGCACAGGCTCAGGAGCCGCAACGGGTGTTGCAGGAGCTGGAGCAGGGCCCTGCTGATGCAACCGGTGACGGGCACGGTCTTCTGCCTGCTCAGCACTGGCGGCCTCCCCCAGAGCGGAGACCACAGCCGCGCCACTGCCTGCGCTGACACGCACGATTACCCGGCCACGTTCAACATGCAGCAGCTCCACCAGTCCAGCCGGCATCACAACCACGGGAGTGACCCGCGCGCGCTGGGGGCTTTCTAAGCTTTCCGGGTCACGGACGCAGAGCCGGACTTCGCTCCGGGTCATGGAAGCTTCCACCAGTCCAGTCCTCACTCCCCTGATTCATGCAGCCGATGCCTGGCAGGAGGTCGCCCTGCTGCTTCCGGTGCTCGTGGGGCTGGAGATCGTCTTATCCGCTGACAATGCCATCGCCCTGGCTGCCATCGCTCGGCGTCAGGTGGGACCTGAGGCCCAACGACGCGCCCTGAACCTGGGTCTGGTGTTCGCCCTGGTCTTTCGGATTGTTCTGATCGTGATGGCCCGCTGGGTCCTCACCTTCCGGCCGTTGATGGCAGCAGGGGCGGCATATCTCCTCTGGCTGTGCGGCAGTCACTTTCTGCAGGGCGCCAACGACACCGGCGAGCATCCAAGCGAAGCAGAGGATGACGGGGGGACGCTGAGCGCCCCGCGATCGCTGGCGATGACCGCTGTGTCCATCGCCATCACCGATCTGGCGTTCTCACTGGACAGCGTTGCGGCCGCTGTGGCGGTCAGCGACCGGCTGCCGCTGATCATCACCGGCGGGGCCGTGGGGATCGTGGCGCTGCGTCTCACCTCCGGATTGTTCATCACCTTGCTGCAGCGCTACAGCCGGCTGGAAGCTGCGGGGTACATCGCTGTTGGCCTGGTCGGCATTCAACTGGCGGTGCGGGTGGCCTATCCAGCGCTGGAACTGCCTGAGTGGGGACTGCTGCTGATGGTGGTCCTGCTGTTCCTTTGGGGCTTTTCCCGCCAGAGTGATGCAACGCTGGGGGCAAATCCGTGAATCAGGGCCAACAGCCTGAATCACTGGCGGTTGAGCTGATCCGCGCCGGCAGCCAGCAGGTCTTACATCGCCTGACCCTTGATGAGGTGCCGCAGCCTGGACGCTGGCTTGAGGTCAAAGGGGACAGTTATCTGGTGCTCCAGCGGCGCCATCGCTATCAACTGCGCTCCGGCCGTTACCAGCTCCATGGGGTGAAGCTGGTGGTCAAGCCGCAGAGTCAACCCAAAGATGCTCGCTGGTGGCAGAACCGTTGGGTGATCGGCGATCCAAGCTGCATCTACAACGCCCGCAGCCCCCTGCTGCGTTGTGCCGTGCTGCCAGAAGGCCCCTGCGAGCGCTGCAGCCATCACACCGCGAGCACGAACTGATGGGCCCTCTGCACTGCCCCATCTGCACCGGCTTGATCCTGTTGAGCGTCACCCAGGTGATGGCCTGGGCACGACTGGTCTGGATCATCAGGCAGTGAGCTGCTGAATCAAGGCGTTGCCGTTGCTTGGTGCCTTGCCCTCCAACTGAGCAGCGCGCAACAGCAGTGGGCAACCGCTGGTAGCGATCACCAGCCCCACATCACGAACCTTTTCCAGCACACTGCCGGGTTCCGCATCGGGCCAGCTGCGACGACTGAGCTCAGCGGCATCAGGGCTGAGCTGATCAGCAAGGCGCAGCACCAACGGTTCTGTTGCCAGCAGCTTGAGTCGCTTGCCGAACCAGCTGCAGTACGCCCCCGGGTGAAGTCCCATGACACGGCGATGAATGGCCAAAGCGCGGCCATTCCAGTCGATGCAGTAGTCCTCCTTGGTCAACAGCCGAGCCAGCGTGATGCCGCTCTCTGCCTGAGGACGCACGTTCAGACGCAGCAGCCGTTCTGCTTCTGGTCCAGGGCCGGCAGCCTCGATGCGAGGCAAGGCTTCCACCAGTAGTTCAGCCGTCAGATGGCTGAGTCGATCGGACAGCTGGGCTGCTGTGTCCAATAACCCGATGGGCAAGGAGCGCTCCAGCAGCACAGGGCCGGTGTCCAATCCAGCCTCCATGGCCATGATCCCGACACCGGTCTGCCCATCGCCTTCGATCAGACTCCACTGGATCGGTCCGGCGCCACGCCAGCGGGGCAACAAGGAGCCATGGCCGTTCCAGCAGCCCAGGGGAGGCTGTTGCAGCACCTCGATGGGCAGCAGCTGACCAAAGGCCACGACCACTGAGATATCAGCGCCGAGTGCTGCCAGCTCGGCCTGCATCGCGAGATCCTTCCTGATGCGCACCGGGGTGAACACCGGCACTTCAGGAGCGAGCTCAAGGCTGCGGGCCTTGACCGCTGAAGGCACCAGGGCACTGCCCCGGCCTCGGCGTCGATCCGGCTGGGTGACGACACCTACCAGCTCGTGGCCGGCCTGCACGAGGACCTCCAGGCTGGGGACGGCATAAGCCGGCGTCCCCCAGAAGAGGATCTTCACTCGGCCTCGCCGGTGATGGCCAGACCCTCCACCCAGACATGGGGGCAGAGGCCATCAGGCGTGACCTCAGGGTCACCTTCGAGGGCGACGATCGAGCGCAGCACGGTGCGGATGTCACCAGCAACGGTGGCAGCCTCGATCGAACGGCGCTCTCCACCTTTGAGCAACCAGCCGTCAAACGGCAGTGAGAAGGCCCCCTGACTGGCTTTGACACCAGCGTGAAGCGCTGAAAGAGAGTCGATCCAGACCACGCCATCCGCCCGATGACGATCGAGGCTGCTGTCACCGCAGCCGGCGCCGGGTGTGGCACCCACTTCAAACCAGTCCGGTCCCACCGAAACCTTCGCTCCCATGCCGGCGTGGCCGGTTGGAGCCACCCCGAACTGACGGGCCGTGCCCTCGCTGTGGAGGAAATGGCTCAGAACACCCCCATCAATGAGGGGTAGCCGAGCTGTGGGTGTGCCCTCGCCGTCAAAAGCAGAGGCGCCGAGATTGGCTGGATGACGCGCGTCATCCCAGAGACTCAGAAACGGCACCGCTAGCTGCTGGCCGAGGGAATCCCGATTCGAGAGGCTGAGGCCATCCAGGACGGCCCTGGCATTGAAAATGTTGCTGAAGGCTCCGATCAGATCGAGGAACGCATCAGGACTGAAGACGCAGGTGTACGAGCCGGTATCAATCGGCGCGTAGTCCAGATGGCTGATGGTCAGCTCAGCGGCTTCATCGATGCAGCCCCGTACATCCAGCTCAGCTGAGCCGTGGGCAAGACGAACGGCACCGGCACTGCGGGGCTTTCTGCCGTCCTGCTCAGCGCGGGCGTAGAGATACAGCGAACTGGAACTCAGGCGCTCATGGCGCCGCGCGCCAAGGCTGTTGAGATAGATGCGCTCACCACTGCGCTCGGAGAGCCCGTTGTAAGGGACGGTGCTAATGCTGCTGTGGCGATCCAGCAACTGTTTCTCGGCATCAAGCAGCGTGGAAAGCATCTGCTGGATGGGCTGCGCCTCCCGCATGGGACGCTCAATGGACGCGGTGGGCTCGGTGGAGCGGCAGGAGAGACCAGGGGGTTCCTGCAGATCACCGAAAGCACTGGCCTCGGCCGCTCCGCTCAGGGCCAGCGCCAGACCATCAGCAGAAAGATCAGTGCTGCTGGTGATACCGACGCGACCATCGGTGCTCCAGGCCCGCACGGTCACAGCGCTGCGCTGTGCGCCTTTCAGTTGACGAGGTTCACCACGATCGACCTGAACCGACAGGTCCGTACTGCTGGTGGCGCCCAGATCCCATTGGCTGATGCCCTTGCTGCGGGCCAGCTGCTCGAGTTGATCATGGAGCTGTTGTGGATCCAGCATCTCAGCGCCCTCCGACGGTGATGGCGTCCACCTTGACGTGGGGCTGACCGACCGTGACGTAAACGCTGCCACTGACCGAGCCGCAGAAGCCAGCTGCCAGGTCCAGATCATTGGCGCACATGGAGATGCGAGGCATCACCGTTTCAGCATCACCAATCAAGGTGGCCCCCTTGACGGGCTTGCCCAGTTGGCCGTCCTCGATCAGATAGCCCTCCTCAACGGAGAAGTTGAACTGGCCAGTGGGGCCAACACTCCCACCACCCATCACCTTGCAATAGAGACCGCGGTCCACCGAGCCGATCAGATCCTGGGGTGAATGGGGGCCTGCTGCGATGAAGGTATTGCGCATGCGACTGGCGGCTGCAAAGGAGTAGCTCTGGCGGCGGCCACTGCCTGTGCGGGGTTGGCCGGTGCGCATCTCACCGGCGCGGTCGGACAGGAACGCCTTGAGGATGCCGTTTTCAATCAGGGTCGTGCGCTGGGGCGCCTTGCCCTCGTCATCCATCGAGAGAGAGCCGAATGACTGAGGCGAGAGGCCCTCATCGATCGCTGTGACCGACTCGTGGGCAATGGGCTCACCGATGCGCTTGGCAAAAGGTGTGGTTCCCCTCTCAATCTGCGTGGTCTCCAGCAGGTGGCCGCAGGCCTCATGGAAGATGACCCCACCGAATTTGTTGGCCAGCACCACCGGGTAGGTGCCCGCATCGACGTAATCGGCGTACAGCATCGTCGCGCTGCTGGAGGTGATGTCACGGGCCGTGCCATCGGCATCCCAGACCATCAGATCCTCCGGCAGATCCGTGCTGCCAAAACGGCGAGCCACACCGGCTCTGTGCTCACCGTCAGCGGCCAGAACACTGAGACCAAGGGTCTGGTGCAGTCGCAAATCACGGGCAAAGGTGCCGTCACTGGCGGCGACCAACACCTCCTGCCAATCGCGGGAGTAGTTGCCGCGGCGTGCTTGCAGGTGCTGACCGTGCTGCTCCAGGCGAGCCGTGCCCTCGAGCAGGCGATCGGCAATGGTCTCAACGCCGGGGCAGCGACCGAGCCAGTCCTGCTTGCCAGCACCGAAATCACTGAGCTCAGCAAGGCCCTGGAAATCGGCAAGGTTGGTGCCGTTTCCGCCAGGGCGCTGCAGCGAGAGCATTCCCAGAGCTTGATCAAGGGCGTGCAGCAGGCCCTGCTCACTCAGGTCATTAGTGCTGACAAAACCGTCACGGTGGCCTTGCTCGGCACCGAGAAAGACTCTGACCCCGGCACCGGTGGCAAAGGAGGGGCTGACACTGGTCACCCGCTCCTGTTCAGCCAGGACCCCGAGGCGATCACCACGCTCGAGGAAGACTTCAACCAGGTCGGCGCCAGCAGCACGACCGGCGGCCAGCAGCAGCTCGAGCCGCTGGCGCCAGAAGGATTCAAGAAAACTCACAGAGGCTTCAGCGGATGGCGGGCTGGTATTGGTCGCTGGGAATGGGCGCTGTCAGGAACAGCTTGGCCATCTCCAGGGCGTTAGCGCCCCAGAAGGGGAGCTTGCGCAGCAGTTTCAGCGGAGCGGGGGCGTCACTGGAATCAGCAGCACTGAGGCGGTCGTTGTTCGCCACGATGCGCTCAAGGCGCACGTAGAAACGTGGGTGATCGACATTGAGCACGACGGGGAAGACGCGCGCCGAGGTTTCATTCGTCTTGGCGATCACGTACTTGTCGTAGGTGCGGGCATCGAGGCCGAGGGCTTCGTAGAACTCCTTGCGGGCCACATCACGCACATACATGGTGGCGAAGACGGCCAGCAGGAAGAAGCGGCACCACAGGCGCGCCTGCAAGCCACGCACCGAGCTGGGCTGGGCCTTCATCAGCGCATCAAAGAAGTCGCCGTGACGGTTCTCGTCCTGACACCAGTTTTCGAAGAAGTTGAAGATCGGGAAAATCTTGCTGTCGGGGTTCTTCTCGAGATGGCGGTAGATGGCGATGTAGCGCCAGTAGCCAATCTTCTCGGAGAGGTAGGTGGCGTAGAAGATGAACTTCGGTTTGAAGAACGTATAGGCCTTGTTAGCGGTCAAAAAGCCCAGATCCAGCTGGACGCCGAAATCCCCCATGGCTTTGTTCAAGAAGCCGGCATGGCGAGCTTCATCGCGAGCCATGTGGGCAAAGCACTCGGCCAGCAGGGGGTTGCGGGTCTTGATGCGACGGCTGAGCTCTTTGTAGAGGAGGAAACCAGAGAATTCCGATGTGCAGCTCTGCTCAAGGAATTCAACAAAGACGCGGCGGGTTTCCGGATCCAGCTTGTCGGCAGCACCGTCAAAGTCGGCGTTGCGAACGAAGTGGTGACGGTTGTAGTCCTTGCGAAACTCCTCGCAAATGGCCTCGAGTTCCTCCTCATTCGGCCGCAGATCCATGGCGGCCATTTCATCGAAATCCGTCGTGTAGAAACGCGGTGTGAGGATCGTGTCCTTCACCGGATCCTTGATCGCTGGCTCACCTCCGGAGCGAGGAGCATCGGCAAGTGCGCTGGGAGGAACCATCCGTTCGTCACGGCATATCTGACCGCCCATCGTAGGCGCAGCTGCCTTCAATTGGGCCCGAGCCACTTCTGGCCGTTCAGACGCTGCACGGTGCGACTCACCAGCAGAGCCAGCGTGATGCGCTTCTCATCAATCAGAAAAGACTCCAACAAGCTGGGCAACGATCCAGACTCAGCCAGCGCAAAGGTCTTAGGTGCCTGGATGTCCTCCTTGGTGAAGCAGACCCAGAAGCGGCGCTCGCCGGGCAGTTCACCGCGGATCTGCCAGCAGGTTTCCCCCACTACAGGCATCGGCCCCTGTTCCAGTTGCAGTTGAGGCGCGGGACCGCCGTAGCTCTGGATCTCCTTCTCCAGCGCCGGCAGCAGCAGCTGCGGCACAAACTCACTGAAGGGTTTGTCCTCCGGCTTGGGGGGTTTGGCCTTGGCCGGTGCGGGCTTCTTGTCAGGAGTAGCGGCCGAGTCGGTCAAGCGCGGCGTTTTGAGCTGAGCAGCAGGCTACTCACCACTCATCATCAGGACCGTCGCTCCAGTCATCGGCATGGGGGGTCGCCGCAGCGTTCGCACGGACCGGCTCGGGCTCAGCGGCAGCTGAGCGATGGGTCATGACGACGCGGAACGGCACCGAAACGGTCGGTGGCGCATCGTGGGGTGAACGCTCCGGCCATGGCGGATCGCCACTGGCTTCAGCAGCCTTTGGGGACCGGGGGTCAGCCTCCGCTGCTGACGACACGGCGGGCTCAGCTTCACGGCCCCAATCGGAGTCTTCAGCCTGCGGTGCATCGCGGTAGCGCACCTGCCGGCGAGGCGAAACCCAGTCCGTCCCGCCCATGGATGCTGCGGCGGTGCCGCCTGCTGCGACAAGGGCACCAGCGGATGCGGCCAACAGCACCCAGCTGCCCAGGGGCAAGGTCGGTGTGCTCCAAATCAGCAGGCGCAGTCGGGTGGGTTGATCCCTGTTCAGCAGACCCACAGCCATGGCGGCCAGCAGCGGCAGCAGCAACGGCAGCAGCAACCAGCGCCTCATGGTCGTTGCGGAGAGGCACTGATCGGACCACTCCAGCGGCGCAGGGGGGCCAGGTCGTAACCAAAAAGATCAAGGGTTCGCAGCACCATGAAATCCACCATGTCCTGCAACGTTTCAGGCTGGTGATACCAGGCTGGCACTGGTGGGGCGATCCGGGCTCCAGCCTCAGCCAGGGTGGTCAGGTTGCGCAGATGGATGAGATTCCAGGGCATCTCCCGTGGGGCAATGACCAGAGGACGCGATTCCTTGAGCTGAACATCGGCGCAGCGCTCCACCAGGTCGGTGGCAATGCCGGAGGCGATGCGCCCCACCGTTCCCATCGAGGCCGGCAGGATCAGCATGCCCCGGACGCGGTAGCTGCCACTGGCCGGTGGCGCTGCCTGATCATTCCAGCGGTAGCAGCGCAAGTGGCCCGATGCGGTGCCGCAGCGCTCCCGCAGCACCCGCTCCTGCTCCTCGGGCGCCACCGGCAGAACCAAGCCCAGTTCCGCGCGCCAGACCTCAAAGGCACCGCGGCTGATGACCAGCTCAACGGATTCACCTGCCTCGAGCAGCAGCTGCAACGCTCTCAGGGCCAGCACCTGGGCTGAGGCGCCGCAAACCGCCAGCAGCAGGGGAGGGCTGACCTCAGCTGTCGTCATCGGTGCTGTCGGAGGCAGAGACGTCAGCTTCGCTGATCTCAGCGCTCTCCGCGGGCTCCCCTTCAGGCAACACCACCGCCAGGTCGATCTGGTGGCGCAGCACATCCACCTTCTGCACCTCCACCTCAACGGCATCGCCGAGCTTGTAGGTGCGGCGGTTCTTGCGGCCGACAAGGCGATGCTGCCGCGAGCGGTACTCGTACCAGTCGTCCTTGAGGGAGCTCACATGCACCAGGCCCTCCACCTGTGTCGGGGGCAGCTCGACAAAGAAGCCGTAGCTCTGGATGCCGCTGATAACGCCGCTAACGGTCGTGCCGACCAGCGATTCAGCCGAGCGGGCTTGCACTAGGGCCAGGCAGTCGGCTTCCGCTTCATCCGCCAGTCTGGAGCGGCTGTTGAGGCGATTGACCAGGCCACTGGCCATGGCCTCCTCGAAGGGTGTCAGCACGCTGCCGGTGAGCAGGGGCCAGTCCGCCTTGCCGTGGCAACTGTCACTGGCCAGATCCAGACGGGTCTTGTGACGCACGCTGGGCCTGTCCTTGCCATCAATCAGCAGACTCGCCATGACGAGCTGATTCCAGATGGCGCTGTAGTGCAGCCCGGGGCAGCACCAGGGCGCATAGGCCTCCGCTTCAGCGGCCAGGGCATTACCAGCCGGTTCCGATGCAATCAGCACCGGGGACGCCGCCTCTCTGAGCTGTTGTTGCAGCACCCGAGCACGATCGGTGGCGGCAAAGGCAGCAGCCAGAGCCTGAGCGGCCGGTGCATTGCCATCGGTACCGAGCTCGAGGGGGATGTCGAGGCTGACAGCGAGCTTGACCAGATCGTTCAGCTCTGTTGGATCCGGAGCAGCGTTGTTCAAGAACAGACCGGGGAGCTCCAAAGCCTTGAGATGCCGGCCCATGGCCTGCTCCGCTGGCCGGATCAGCTCTCGCAGCCAGTGGAGGGGAGACGATTCAGCAAAGGTCTGCAACCACCCTTTGTTGCGCTGGTCGGGCAGGCCCAGGCCCTGAAGCTGCAGGGCATCGAGATCAGCCAGCGGCAGATCCAGCTCCAGGCCTCCCACCGCGAGACGCTGCTGGCGCAGGAGCGAGACCACCGCACGGAGCTGCTCGAGCAGCGGCAGATGGGGTTTCAGCGCTTTGAGCGCCGCCGGTGTGGTGCGCGCCTTGGGTTTGCGTTCCAGGAACGCCGCCATTGCCTTGGCATCCACTGCAGCGTCCACCGAGACCTGGGAACGGCAGAAGCGGTAGTGCTGCAGCTGCCCATCAGCATCCAGTTCAAGCGCCACAGACAGCGCCTCTTGAGACGCACCGGGGCTGAGCTGACAAGCCTTGTGCAGGGCGGGAGTGAGCAGCGGCACCCAGCTGGATCCGAGCGTGATGGCCTCACCCTGCTGCCGCAGCCAGCGCTCAAGCGGCGACTCCAGTGCAATCCGCTCGGCGATGGTGGCGGCATGGACCCAGAGACGGAAGCCACCCTCCTCCAGGGACTCCAATGACACCGCCGGTAAGGCCATGGCGTCCTTGGCAGGACCGGGCTGGAAGAGGAGCGTTGGCAGTGCCGTGAGGTCTTCACGACCCGATTCCGCCGGCACCTTGAGACTGGCTCTGCCACTGAAACCATCGGAACTGAGCCGGTGGCGTGCCATCAGCAGAGCCTGATCATCGGCATTGCCACCCCGAATCGAGAGGGAGCGACGCACATGGCCCTGTGGAGGGAACTGCCCCACGGGGAAGCGATCCAGTTCCACCTCGACAACAGCCTCAGCGGCGTTGTCGGCGTGAACGGCATCGGTCTCAGCAAGCTGGATGGGGGCCTGCAGCCGATCATCCAGTGGCAACGCCAGCAGCTGCTCGCCTTGGCGCTCCACCTGGGCCAGCACGGTGGTGTTGGCACGCTCGAGAATGCATTGCACCCCACCTTCTGGTGAGCGCCGCCGGCCGCCCTCACGCGTCACCTTCACCAGCACCCGATCACCGTTCCAAGCGTGATGGAGCTGGTGGTCGCGGATGTAAACGTCCTCGCCACCCCCTTCACGCAACGCAAAGCAAAACCCCTTGCTGGAGCACCGCAAGCGCGCTTCAAACACCTCCTCGTTCGCCGCACGGCTGACACCGGATTCAGCGCTCTGGAGAATCCCCACCTTCTCAAGGGCCTGGAGTGCCGTCGCCAGCTGGGCCTTATCAACGGCGGAACGCAGGGCGAGCTTCTTCTCGAGATCCTCCACTGGCAACACCGACTCCCCCCGCAGCTGATCCAGCAGGTCGGAAACGGAAAATTTCATGCGTCGACAACAACGGGCTGGGGTGTAGAGCGGCAGCCTGACTCTTCAGTTTAATCAGCGGCTTCGCCCCACCAAACGAGCCTGGCGCCGATCAACAGGAATCCAGCAGCAGCGGCCAGCTGCAGTCCTTCAGTTGGCACCAGACGCGACAGAGACCCCCCGGCCAAGGCACCAATCAGGCTGGCCAGGACCAGGGCCGAGGCACTGCCGATGAACACCAGCAGCGGTGATCGGCTGGTGCCGCTCAACGCAACGGTGGCCAGCTGGGTCTTATCCCCCAACTCAGCCAAAAAAACAGTCAGGAAGGTGGATCCCACCAAACCAAGTTCAGAGGGCATGGGCATCAGCTTCTCCCCAGCAGATCGAACAGGGCGCTGCCCCCGATCCAGACACCGAGCACCAGCATCAATGAGCCGGCGAGGCGCTCGAGCGTGCGCGGTGCCACATGACGCGACAACCATTGGCCCAGCAACACACCGACCAGTGATGTGCTGATCAGAGCAAGGGCAGCCCCGACAAACACGGGGATCGGACGACCGGACTGGGCCGAGAGCAACAGGGTGGCCAGTTGAGTCTTGTCGCCGAGCTCAGCGAGAAACACCGTGGTGAAGGTCGAGCCCAGCAACACCCATGGGGCCATCTCTGCTGATGGTTCAGCCGCAGGGGGGATCGGGGTGTCGAGAACCGGTTTGGGTTCGGATGGCCCGCTCAAAGTGCCGCATTTCCAGGCTGCGCCCACCGTATTCGACGCGAATCTGCTCACGGCAACAGGCGATGGCAAAAGCGTCGTGGTGCTCAGGCTCCACCTCAAACAGCTGCGCCAGGGAGCTCACCCTGCAGAAGGAGGGGCGCTGGTCGTAGATGCGGCAGCGCCTGCCCCCTGTGTCGAAGTGAATGCACCAACCATCAGCACCCACCATGGAGAGGTACTGCTGGCGCTGTTCCTCGCTGAGGGCCTGGAGGGCTTCAGGACGCTGCTCAGGATCGAGGCGGCAACAGGCGCCGCAGGAGCTGATGCAACGCCAGCTATGACAACCCATCACGCCACATCCATCAGGAGGGGGCAGAGAACCGCCAAGGCCCGTAAAGTCGCTGGACCTGCACCTGCGCCACTCGCCATGGGCTTCATCGATTTCCACCTGATTGCCAACTTCGCCGCCCTGGCCCTGATCACCCTGGCAGGTCCCGCCGTGATCTTCATCCTCTTCTACCGCCGCGGCGCCCTCTGATCGCAGCTGGGGCTCATGGTTTGAGCCCCGCCATGAATTGCTCAGCCAAGCCGTGATACACCGGTTTGGGTTGCAGCGCACGGCTGAGCATGGCCGCCAGAGCCGCTGAAACCAGCAGGCCTGGAACACTCTGGAGCGTGCCGCAAAGCTTGAGGGTGAAGAGGGCAGCGAAGAGGGGAAGTTGGGTAGCACCAGCCAGACCCGCTGCCATGCCGAAGACCACCCCCAGCACACCGTCATGGCCCGTCATCAGGGGCATGAAGATCGTGCCCACCGTGGCCCCCATCGCCAGAGCTGGATCAATCAATCCGCCAGGAATCCCAGCGCCAAGCACCATCACCGGCCCAACGACGCGCTCGGCCAGAACGCCCAGGGCCTCTGGCAGCGAGGCCGGCCCACCGGTGTGGATCAGATCGTGCAGCACAGCTGACCCCTGCCCCAGAACCCTCGGGTTACCCAGCGCCATCAGACTCAACCCACCACCGAGCAGCAAGCCCATCGGAATGGGATAGCGGCGTGCCAGAGGGCTCATGGTGCGGGTGACATAAAGCATCAGCCCGCTGAACAGAGCGCCGACCAGGCCGCCAACAAGCCCAACGGGAACAGCCATCAGCATCTGGGTTGGGCCGTTCATCACGTTGGTCAATTCGCCGTAGGCAAACATCGGTTCCCCGCCGAAAGCCGCCACCAGTGCGGCCAGCAGCGCCACCGGCAAGGCCGTCCAGACCATCGAGAGGTTGAAGCGCTTGTAGAGATCTTCAGCCGCAAAGAGAATGGCCACTAGCGGTGTGTTGAAGCCCGCAGCCAGGCCAGCACCACCAGCAACAGCCAGCAGCAACGGCAGACCCAGTTCCCGCATGGGGCCTTTGAGGACGCGTCGCAGCAACCAGACCGCGCTCGCACCCACAAAGACCACCGGGCCTTCACGGCCGATGGGAAGCAAGCAGGACGCTGCCAGTCCCCAGAGCACCAGGCGCATCAGCAGCGGCCTGAGACCCAGAAGCGTTGCACTGCGCTGCTCATCTTCAATGCAGGCCACGGTCTGGGGAATGCCTGATCCCGCCCCATCGCGCATCAGTCGCTGCTGCAGCTGCAACAGCACCGGCATGGCAATCAGTGGCATCAAGGCCCACCAACCGATCCCCACCTCAAAGGCTTCGCTGAGGATGGTGTCAACACGCTCATCAACAACGTTGAGCGGAATGCAGATCACCCCGATCACGACCCCCAGCAGCATCAGCGGCGGCAACAGGGGGAACCAATTGCGACGTGAGGGGGATGACATCAAGCAGCAAAGCCCAGAGCAAGGGCAGCATGCTGCACCAGTTCAGCCGTATCGGGATGGGACAGGACCGGATCTGGAGTGTCCCCCACCCCATTGGGCCACTCAATCGACAGGGTTCGACCCTCGGGATTGATGATGCGCAGGACGGCCCCATCCCGCTCGCAGCGATAGCAGCGTTCCCGGCGCCAAAGCAGGGCATGGCGGCCCAGAGCGGGCCTGAGGGCTTCAAGTTGCAGCTGCAGCCGCGGCTGACCCTGCCAGTGGTCTTCCTTGAGTCGGAACGCCAGATCAAGGCGGGAAGCTTGTGGTTCAGGGCCGCTCCAGCGCCAGGCGATGGCCGTGATCGTGCCCTCCCCACTAGCAAGCTCCAGCAGCAGGTGCCCGCCGCGCAGCATGCGCTGGCGACGCACCTGGCAGTCACGCGCCCAGAACAGGGGTGAGGCATGACTGGCCCCAAACGGTTCCAGACGTTTGAGCTGATGCAGGAAATCCCTATCGATGCGCTCTAGCGGCAGCAGGGCTTCTGGAGCCACCACCAGGGCCGAATCACGCCCTGAAAGCCAGGCAGCGGCACGTGCACTGAGCCGCTCATGCAGCGCCGGGACCTGCTCGGCCCGCACCGTGAAACCACCCGCAGCGGGGTGCCCGCCAAAGCGCTCCAGCAGATCGGCACAGGCCGCTAAGGCTGCATCGACCGCAAACCCATCTGGAGCCCGCACGGACGCCCTCAGGCGGCCATCCCCCTCACCGGCCAGCAGGGCCACAGGCAGGCCCCAGCGCTCCACCAAACGGGCGGCAACGATCCCGATCACTCCATGGTGCCAATGGTTTTGAGCCAAGAGCAGGAAAGGGGGTCGCTGGGGTCCATCGGCTTCCACCAGGGCCTGCGCCTCCGCTTCGATGCCGTCACAGAGGTCACGTCGCTGCCGGTTGAGGCCCTCGCACTGCTCAGCCAGCTCCATGGCGCGCTCAGCCTCATCGGTGGTCAGCAGCTCCACCGCAAGCTGGGGATCGGCCAGGCGACCAACGGCATTGAGTCGCGGTGCCAGGCTGAAACCCACCGCCTGGGCATCAATCGGGCGGTCTTCGAGGCCAGCCAGTTCGGCCAAAGCCCTGAGCCCAGGCAGTTGGGAGCGGTTCAGTTGGGGCAGACCCTCGCGCAGCCAGCGGCGATTGACTCCCGTCAGTGGCGCCATGTCAGCAATGGTGCCGATGCAGAACAGATCAAGAGCTGTGCGCAGAGCCTCGGGATGGCGCAGCTGCCTGGCAAGGGCAGCCGCCAGCACATGGGCCAGGCCGACACCAGCCAGACCCTGGTATGGGGAGCCAGCTGGGGTCAGGGCCGGATGCAGCAGGGCCAGCATCGGCGGACGCTGCTCAGGGATGGTGTGGTGATCCGTGACGATCACCTCCACCCCAAGCGATTCGGCACGCTCAAGCGCCTCCCTGGCGCTGACGCCGTTGTCAACGGTCACCAGCAGCTTGATGCCATCAGCGGAGAGCCGCTCGACCATGCCGGCATTGAGCCCATAGCCCTCGCTCTGGCGACTGGGGATGGCCGGCTGCGGGCGAGCCCCGAGGCGTTGCAGCACCCCCAGCAGCAGGGCCGTGCTGGTCATGCCATCGGCGTCGTAGTCGCCGCAGATCGCCACCCGTTGGGCGCCTTGGCAGGCCTGGACCAGACGATCTACAGCAAGCGATAGATCGGGGAAATGGCGTGCCGGCGATGGCGCCTGAGGGGGGTCCAGCAGGCTGGCCACATCGGCATCACTCAGCCCTCGGCGCTGCAGGACCGCCAGCAGCTCTGGCGGCAAGCCTTCGGTGGCAGCGGCCGAGGCAGCGACTGGCGCTGGCAGCTGCCAGGTGGGTTCAGGTGGCAGGGGAGGAACTGAGGCCAAAAGGAAAGAAGTGGGCCCGCCTAGGGTTCGCGCATCACAGACGCATGATGCACCTTCTGCAAGCCCTGCTCTGGGATGTGGATGGCACCTTGGCCGAAACCGAGGAGAGCGGCCATCGACCCGCCTTCAATGACGCCTTTGCGCAGGCAGGCCTTGACTGGTTTTGGGATCAAGCGACCTATCGCCGTCTGCTTCAGATCAGCGGCGGGCGAGAGCGGATCCGCGCCTGGATGGAGCAGCAACAGCACTGGCCGGATGCCGCAAGGCATGACACGGAGCAATGGATTGAGGCCCTGCAACGGGCCAAGCAGAAGCTCTATCAAAAAAGGCTGCAACAGGGGCTGATTGCCCTGCGACCCGGTGTGGAGCGGGTGGTGCTGAGCGCCCATGCCGCCGGACTGCAGCAGGCGATTGTCACCACCAGCGGTCGCAGCGCCGTGGAGGCCCTGCTGGCGGCCCATCCGCAGCTGCAGGGCTGTTTTGCTAAGTGGGTGTGCGGCGAGGATGTGAGCCGCAAAAAACCTTACCCCGAGGCCTACAGGCTGGCCCTGCAACGCCTGGGACTGGAGGGGTGCTCAGCCCTGGCGATCGAGGATTCTCCGCAGGGATTGCATGCAGCCCGCGGCGCTGAGCTCGCTGTGGTGATCACAACCGCTGATTGGCATGGCGAGCGGGCAGACCTTGCCGATGCGGTCCTTGTGGTGGAGCATCTCGATAGCCAACCAACGGAACTGGCTGATCTGCGCGCCTTGCTGATATGACGCGACCTCCACTGCAGCGCACCCGCTTCAACAGCCTGCTGGAGCAGCTGGGCACCCGGCTGATCAACTGGCTGGGCAGCCGCTGGCTGGATAAGAGCGTTGCCCTTCTGGCCCTGTTTCTCGGGGCCTACGCCGCAGCCAATGTCACCAGCCTTTATCTGACGCTGCTCCAGGTGCAGAGCCTCGGTGCCTTGGGTCTGCTGCTGTTTTTTGAAGCCCTGATCCGGCTACGCCAGCACTACGCCGGGCGGCAGCCAGGACTGGGCTGGATCGCGCTCGACAACTTCAGGATCGGCTTCACCTACCTCATCGTTCTCGAGGCCTTCAAGCTGGGCAGTTGACTCAGGATTCAGCCTCAGCCTCTTCCTCAGGCATGGGGTAGACAAAACCCTGGGAGCGTCCACTCAGCACGGCTTTGCCGATGGAAAGCGCCTTGGCTGCAGCCACACGGGCCTTGGCTTTCCAGTGGGCATGCCGCTGATCGCGCTTCCCCTTGGAGGTTTTCTTCTTGGGAACGGCCATCGATCCTCAGGCGCCGATAAACGAAAATTGTCTGATCTCGAGAGGCCCTTCGTCAATCGCTAAGCTCCGGGTAACGGGAAGAAGCAGTGCCCAAGAGGGATCCGAGCGCACCACCGAGTTACAGCCAGCTGCTTGAAGCGATGCGCAAGGGCGAGGTGAAGCAGCTTGAGCTGCTGCCACGCCAGGACATGGTGCTGGTGGAGTTCCAGGACGGCACGCGCACGCGCGTCAATGTGTTCCCCAACGACCAGGAAATCCTGAGGGTGGCAGAGGCCAGCCAGGTGCCCCTTGATGTGCAGCACAGCCAGGGTGAGGGGGCCATGACGGGCCTGCTGGTCAACGGCACGCTGGCCGTTCTGGTGCTGGGCCTGCTGGTGCTGCTGTTCCGGCGCTCCGCCAACGTGGCCCAGAAGGCGCTCGGTTTCGGGCGGAGCAAGGCACGGGTGCAACCGGAGGGCAGTGTGCCTGTGCGCTTTGACGATGTGGCCGGCATCGATGAGGCCAAAACCGAACTGCAGGAGGTGGTCACCTTCCTCAAGGAGCCGGAGCGGTTCACCGCCCTCGGGGCCAAGATCCCCCGCGGCGTGCTTCTGGTGGGGCCTCCAGGCACCGGCAAGACCCTGCTAGCGCGAGCCATCGCCGGGGAAGCTGATGTGCCGTTCTTCTCGATCTCGGCCTCGGAGTTTGTAGAACTCTTCGTCGGTGTTGGTGCCAGTCGCGTGCGGGATCTGTTCCGCCAGGCCAAGGCCAAATCTCCATGCATCATCTTTATCGATGAAATCGACGCCGTGGGCCGTCAGCGTGGAGCGGGCATCGGCGGTGGCAACGACGAGCGCGAGCAGACCCTCAACCAGCTGCTCACCGAGATGGATGGCTTTGAGGAGAACTCTGGCGTGATCCTGCTCGCGGCCACCAACCGGGCCGATGTCCTGGACACCGCCTTGCTCAGGCCCGGGCGCTTTGACCGCCAGATCATGGTGGAGCTGCCCGACCGCCGCGGCCGAGAAGCCATCCTCGGGGTCCATGCCCGAAGCAGACCCCTCAGCGACGAGGTCTCCCTGTCGATGTGGGCTCGCCGCACACCAGGTTTCTCCGGAGCGGAACTGGCCAACTTGATCAATGAGGCCGCCATCCTCACCGCTCGCCGCCAGCGGGCCTTCATCGATGAAGAGGCGATGCACGACGCGCTTGAGCGGGTGACGATGGGGCTCGGGGCCAATCCGCTGCAGGACAGCGCCAAGAAGCGATTGATCGCTTACCACGAGGTCGGCCATGCCCTGCTGACGACCCTGCTGCCGGCAGCTGATGACCTCGACAAGGTGACGATCCTGCCCCGGGCCGGTGGTGTTGGCGGTTTTGCGCGCACCACCCCTGATGAGGAGATCCTCGACAGCGGCCTGATCAGCAAGGCCTACCTGCAGGCCCGGTTGGTGGTGGCCATGGGCGGGCGGGCCGCTGAGATGGTGGTCTTTGGTCCTGCCGAGGTCACCCAGGGCGCCAGCAGCGACCTGCAGATGGTGACCCAGATCGCCCGAGAGATGGTCACCCGCTATGGCTTTTCGGTTCTCGGCCCTGTGGCCTACGAGCGCGATGGCGGTGAAGTGTTCCTGGGCCGCGATTGGATGCGTCCTGAGAATGAGTATTCAGGCCGCACCGGCAAGGCCATCGACCAGCAGGTGCAGCAGCTGGCACGGCAGGCCTTAGATCAGGCGGAGCGCATGCTGGCCAGTCGCCGCCACCTGCTTGATGAACTGGTGGTCCGCTTGATTGAGCAGGAAACGATCAGTGGTGAAGCGTTCCGCCAACGGGTTGAGCAGCATGAAGCCGCTCAGACCGTTGCAACCATCAACGCAGGCTGATCAGCCTCCAGCCACGGCAGGAACAATGCTGACCTCATCGCCATCACTCAGGGCCGTGGCCTGATTGTCGAGGAAGCGAATGTCTTCGCTGTTGACGTAGATGTTCAAGAAGCGCCGCAGCTTGCCTTCCTCATCGCAGAGGCGATTGGCAAGGCCTGGGAACGACCCATCAAGGGCTTTGATCAATTCATCAACACTGCTGGCCTCGAGGCTGACCGTGGCCTGATCAGCGGTGAATTTCTGCAGAGGAGTGGGGATCAGAACCTGAACGCTCATGGGCTGGTCGTGAACAAAGGGGGGTGAGATGAAGGTGATGCGCTGCGCAAGGGGATCAGATGATCAGACGCCAACGCTCTCCCAGGTGGCACGCTGCAGGGACTGGGCCCGATCCCAGGCGGCCTGGAAATCAGCGAGCTTGGGATCGATGGTGAGGGGCTGACCGACGACGGAGCTGACGGCCTCGGTGGTCTTGAGGCCATTGCCGGTGATGTAGGCGACGGTGGTCTCGGAGGAATCGATCTTGCCCTGCTCCACCAGCTTCTTGAGCACGGCGATGGTGGTGCCGCCTGCGGTCTCGGTGAACACACCCTCGGTCTCGGCCAGCAGCTGAATGCCAGCGACGATCTCCTCGTCGTTGACAGCAGCGATGTTGCCGCCGGTGCGGGAGGCGATGTCCAGGGCGTAAGGGCCGTCGGCGGGATTGCCGATGGCGATCGACTTGGCAATGGTGTTGGGCTTCACCGGCGTGATGAAGTCGCGGCCTTCGGCAAAGGCCTGGGCGATGGGGGAGCAGCCCTCGGCCTGGGCACCGCTGAAGCGCACCGGCTTCTCATCCACCAGGCCCACCTTCATGAATTCATCAAAACCCTTGCGGATCTTGGTGAACAGCGAGCCGGAGGCCAGTGGCGCAACGATGTGATCCGGCAGGCGCCACCCAAGCTGTTCGATCACCTCGTAGCCGAGGGTCTTGGACCCCTCGGAGTAATAGGGACGCAGGTTGATGTTCACAAAGCCCCAACCGAAGGTGTTGGCCACCTCGGAGCAGAGTTTGTTGACCTGGTCATAGTTGCCCCGCACCGCCATCAAGGTGGGGTTGTAGATCAAGGTGCCCAGTACCTTGCCGGCCTCAAGATCAGCGGGGATGAAGACGCAGCACTCCATGCCGGCATGGGCCGCGATGGCGGCGGTGGAGTTGGCCAGGTTGCCGGTGCTGGCACAGCTGACGGTGGAGAAGCCCAGCTCACGGGCACGGGTGAGGGCAACACTCACGACCCGGTCCTTGAAGGACAAGGTGGGCATGTTGACGCCGTCGTTCTTGATGTAGAGCTCTTTGAGACCCAGACGGCGTGCCAGACGATTGGCCTTCAGCAGCGGCGTGAAGCCTGTACCGACATCGATGGGATCACCTTCGATGGGCAGGAAGTCGCGGTAGCGCCAGATCGAAGCGGGACCGGCCTCGATCGAAGCGCGACTGGTGCGCGCACGGATGGCGTCGTAGTCGTAGGCGACCTCAAGGGGACCGAAGCAGACGTCTTCGCAGACGTGGCGGGCTTCGGCCTCGTAGGTGTGACCACATTCCCGGCACCGCAGGCCAGAGAAGGTGCGCGAGGTGAGCGTTGAAGTCACACCAAAGAAGCGGGTGAGCGAACGGTAGCAGCGCAGCACCGCAGGACGATTTAATCCCGACCCTGGGTGTCGGGCATTGAACAGGATGCCAGATCGCTGCTGCTGACTAGCCTCTGCCCATGACCTTGCCTCGCCGCGCCAGGAATCCAATCAGCGTGGTCATCGCCATCGTGCTGGTGGTGCTGCTGCTGGTGGCGCCGCGCGTCTGGGTGGAATGGCGCTGGTTTGAGCAGTTCAACTTCGCACCGGTGCTGTTGCGGCGGCTGGGCCTGCAACTCACCGCCCTGCTGCTGGTTCTGGGCATCGGCATCCCGATCCAACTGCAACAGCTGCAGCGCTGCTGGAAACTGCGACGCATCGGCCGTCCCCATCGCGGGGAAACGGTCTTGCTACCCCTGCGGGGCTGGGCCCTGGCCGCGGCCATTGCCCTGCTGCTGAGTGTGCTGGCAACAGCCCTGGCCTATCTGCTGATCCAGGCGGAAGGCCTGATTGATGAACCCTTCAGCGGCCTGGCGCTCAGCAGCTTCCCGGTGCTGGGCGAGCTGCCCCTGAGCCTGGTGGCGGGTTTGGCAGTGACCCTGCTGCTGCTGCTGCTGCGCTGGCCCCTGATGGTGCTGCGAATCACCCTCACCGCCGCCATCGTCGCCTCAGGCACAGCCCTGGCCCGTGGTTGGAGCTTCTGGCTGCCCGCTTTACTGGCCAGCCCTTTTGGGGAAGCCGATCCGATTACCGGCATGGATCTGAGCTTCACGGTGCTGCGGCTGCCTGCCGTGCTCCTGGTGCTCAGCGTGCTCATGGCCCAGGGTCTGGTGGGCTTCTGCGCCTGCCTCTGGCTGTGCCTCAGCCAGGGCACAACACTCTCGGACTGGAAATTCGCTGGCTTGAGCCAGCAGCAGCAGGTGGTGTTGCGACCCCAGCTGGCCGCGCTGGCCCTGGTCGGAGCGCTGATCGCTGCAATGGCGCCATTTGAATTGATGGTGCAGGGCAACGGCGTGGTGGCAGGAGCCGGTTGGGCCGCTCTGCACGTGCGTCTGCCGCTGAAGCTGCTCTTGAGCGGAGCCTTGCTGTTGTTGAGCATCGGGCTTGTGCTGCCGATTCCTTTGGGCTGGCGCCGCCGGGACCTGCTGCTGGCCCCGGCCGTGCTGGCGGCCCTGGCCCCACTGCTGGATGGGATCTTGACACCACTGGCCCAGAAGCTGCTGGTGCAGCCGCGGGAGTTGCAGATGGAGCGCCCCTACCTGGAGCGCACGATTCGGGCAACACGCAAGGCCTTCGGCCTAGAAGCCGTCAGTCTGCGCACCCTCAACCCCAAGCAGCGCCTCAGCTTTGCCGACCTGGTGATGTCCCAGGGAACGATTGACAACATCCGTCTCTGGGATACACAACCGCTGCTGGAGGCCAACCGGCAGCTGCAGCAGCTGCGCCTGACCTACGCCTTTCCATCGGCGGCAGTGGATCGCTACAGGCTCAGCCCCGACCCCAACCGGAGCAGGCAGCAGGTGATGGTGGCTGCCCGGGAAATGGATGTGGCGGCCCTGCCGCCAGCCTCACGCACCTGGCTCAACCAGCACCTGGTCTTCACCCACGGTCAGGGGTTCACCGTCTCGCCGGTCAATGGCACCGGCAACGACAACCTGCCGGCCTATTTCGTCAAAAACCTGGGGCAAAGCGGTGAAGTGCAGGGCCTGCGCCAGCTGGGCGTCACCGATGAGGAAGCCAAGCGTGCCTTTCCACTGGGGCGTCCGCAGCTGTACTACGGCGCCGCGCCAGCTCGTTACGCCGTCGCCCCCTCCAAGGTGCCGGAATTTGACTTCCCCGATGGTGAGCAGAACGTCTACACCCACTACAGCGGCAATGGGGGATTGCCGCTGGGCGATCCCTTCTCCCGGCTCATGGCTGCGGCCTACCTGCGCGAGCCCAGGCTGCTGCTGAGCGGATCCCTGCGGCCGGACAGCCGGTTGCTACTGCGGCGCCAGGTTCAGGCACGACTGGAGGCGCTCGCGCCGTTTCTGCAATTCGAAAGTCAGCCCTACCTGATCACGGTGCGGGTACCGGATGGAGATGGATACAGGGCTGAGCAGCATCAGTACTGGCTGCTGGATGGCTTCACCAGCAGCCGTTCCTATCCCTACAGCGATCCAAACGCCAGCGGGACGCGCTATTTCCGCAACCCCGTCAAGGTGGTGGTCGATGCCCTCAACGGTCGGGTTTGGTTCTATGTGATCGATCCTCATGACCCTGTGCTGCGCACCTGGCGCAACGCCTTCCCGGAACTCTTCCAGCCGATCGACGCAATGCCGAGGGCGATCCAGCAGCACCTGCAGGTGCCCATCACGCAATTCCAGGTGCAAGCCGAGCGTCTGCTGCGCTTCCACGTCACCGATGTGCGCAGTTTCTACAACGGTGATGACGTCTGGGATATTCCCACCGAGATCTATGGATCCAGCAGCGTCAAGGTCAGGCCATACCACGTCACACTCCAGCTGCCGGGGAGGGAGCGTCCGGAGTTCGTGCTGATGCTCCCCTTCACGCCGCTGCGGCGACCCAACATGGTGAGCTGGCTGGCCGCCCGCAATGACGTTGAGTCCTATGGCGAACTGCGCCTGGTGCGTTTCCCGCAGCAGCGGTTGTTGCTCGGACCCCAGCAGATCTCAGCACTGATTGAGCAGGACCCCAGGATCAGTCGCCAGTTCGGGCTGTGGAACCGCCAGGGGTCCCGCGTGATCCAGGGAAACCTGCTGGTCATGCCGGTGGGCCAGGGCCTGCTCTACGTCGAGCCGATCTATCTGCAGGCCAGCAAAGGGGGCATTCCCACCCTGGTGCGGGTCATCGTCACCGACGGCCGACGCATTGTGATGGAGAAGGATCTGACATCGGCCCTGAAGAATCTCGTCCAATAAAAAAAGGGCCCTTGCGGGCCCTTTCTGGTGTCAACGCATGGCGTTGATTCAGGCTGCAACAGCCACCTTGCTGTCCAGTTCACCTTTGGCGTAGAGGCCGGCGTAGTAGTTGATGTCGCGCTGCTTGATCTTGCTGGCGTTACCAGCAGCCCAGAACTGGGTGTAGCGATCAAGGCAGACCTGCTTCATGTACTTGCGGGCCGGCTTGTTGAAGTGGCGGGGATCGAAGTTGGCGGGATCAGCGGCGGCGGCTTCACGCACAGCTGCGGTGAAGGCCAGGCGGTTGTCGGTGTCGATGTTCACCTTGCGCACGCCGTTGCGGATGCCTTCCTGGATTTCCTCGACAGGGACGCCGTAGGTCTCGGGGATCTGGCCACCAAACTTGTTGATCATCTCCAGCCATTCCTGGGGAACGGAGGAGGAGCCATGCATCACCAGGTGGGTGTTGGGGATGGCCTTGTGGATCTCAGCGATGCGGGAGATGGCCAGCACCTCACCGGTTGGCTTGCGGGTGAACTTGTAAGCGCCGTGGCTGGTGCCGATGGCGATGGCGAGGGCATCCACCTTGGTCTTGGCGACGAAGTCAGCAGCTTCAGCAGGATCGGTCAGCAGCTGATCGTGGGAGAGGGCACCCTCGAAGCCGTGTCCGTCCTCGGCTTCACCCTTGCCGGTCTCAAGGGAACCAAGGCAACCCAGCTCACCTTCCACACTCACGCCGATGGCGTGGGCCACGTCCACCACTTCCTTGGTGACCGCAACGTTGTACTCGTAGGACGCGGGGGTCTTGGCGTCGGCCTCCAGCGAGCCGTCCATCATCACTGAGGTGAAACCATTGGCGGCTGCGCCGAAGCAGGTGGCAGGGCTGTTGCCGTGGTCCTGGTGCATGACCACGGGGATGTCGGGATAGGTCTCGACCGCAGCGATGATCAGGTGACGCAGGAAGTTCTCACCGGCGTAGGCACGGGCGCCGCGGGAGGCCTGCAGGATGACGGGGCTGTCTGTCTCATAGGCAGCCTCCATGATCGACTGGACCTGCTCCAGGTTGTTCACGTTGAACGCCGGGATGCCGTAACCGTTCTCGGCGGCGTGGTCGAGCAGCAGGCGGAGCGGAACGAGCGCCATGGGAAACCTCGGTGGTGGTGACTCAGGCGGCGGAGCCACCCGGATGCCGGGCGACTTTACCTTGCAGCGACAGAATCGAAAAACTCCCGGGCGGCTGTAGTGCACGACACGCCGCGACGGGGTTGGTGGCGTCATAACGACAGCAGTGATGGTGACGTCATGCCCCCACAAAACGCCCCTGTGCTGCCGCCGACTGATGCCTGCGAGCGCTACGAACAGGCCCGCCAGAAACCGGTGATGCGCGAGTCGAGCTACCGCAGTGCCAGCCTGCGGATGCTGAGCTCCCTTGACCCCACCCATCCTCGGGTGCTGCTCAACGACGTCTGAGGAACGGCGCCGGATCCTGATCGCGGCGATGGCGCATGGGGATGGCGGGTCCCTGGGCCTCCCCCGCCAATGCAGCGGTCTCCTCGAGGGCCTGACGCAGCAGGCGAGCAGCGTGAACACCCATGTCGCGGGGCACGCTGATGCGATCACGCAGTGAGCGCAGACTCCGCTCACTGCCCCGTGGTGGCTGGCAGGTTCGACCATTCATCAATCGCGTCAGCACGCAGCGCATCGCTTGCTCATCGAGCTGGTGCTGCTGCTGAAGCACGGGCCAGTGGCGCAGCACCCTGGCGAGGGCCTCGGCTGCAGCGCCATCGGGCACCGTTTGATCCGTGCAGTCGGAGAGCCCCTGCCAGGGGCCCTGATCAATGCGCTTCGCCCAATGCTGGGCTGCGGCGGTGCGGTTGGAGTAACAGCCCCCCATCTGCGGCGGCAGGTCATGGGCGTGGGTGTGGTGATCGCTGCGGGTGCCGCGGTAGGTGCTGCGCTGATCGAGAGCCGCGAACCAACGGTCCAAGGCAGGCCACTGCTGCCTGAGTTCATAGCCCTTGTAATAGAGAAGGCTGCTGTTCATGCGCTCGACATAGGGCACAAAGATCAGATCAGCACTGCTGAACTCCTCGAGAAACCACGGCCCTGGGTGACGCTCCAAGGCCTGGGCGACGCGCGCGGCCTGGGCATGGAACAGAGCCGCACCCTGGGATTCAGCTCCTGGATAACAAAGCCAGGTGCACCAGGCCCCGAACAGGTCGCGCTCCAGCCGGCGCAACGACACAACCCGTTCATCCTCCAGCGAGGCACCAAGGGGTCCAAAGCACTGCTCTAGGGCCAGAAGAATGCGGTCGCTTTCGGTGATGACCTGCCCGTCAATGGCCAGGGCCGGGAGCATGCCGGAAGGAACAAGCCGCTTGTACCAGGGTTCTTTCTCCCCGTAGCAGAACATGGTCACCTTCTCGATCCGATAGGGGATCCGCCGCTCCTCGAGCCACAACCAGACCTTCTGGCAGTAGGGGCACCAAGCGTGGTGATCGCGGTAGAGGACCACCCGCACCGCAGATTCGGCAGCACCGAAGAGCCGCAGGCGGGCCTGACTGTTGGTGGGACCCTCAACACGATCGGGCTCGGATGGAGTCAGCGCCTTGAGCTGATCCCAGCTCAGTGGCGCCAGTGCCTCTGGGTGTAGGGAAATCTGTGAGGAATCAGGCATCTAAGGGCCCATGCCAGAGCAGCATGTCTAGAACGTTGATGGCCACGGCGACGAAGCCCCGCGTCGGCCAAGAGCCAGGCTCCACACAGCGGCTCCGAGAAAACCCCCGCCTGTCGGGGGTTTTCTTGTATCAGAGCTAAAGCCCGGCATCGAGCTGGGCAAACACGCTCAGATCGCCCAGATCGGCTTCCTCCGGCATTGGAAATTTGCGCAGGGCGAGCACCAGCAACAGCACGCTCTCCAGCGCCAGCAACACGCTGGCAAGCCCAGGCGACAACATTCCAACCAACCAACCCAACAGCAGCACCGGCAGCAGCAGCGTCACGCCAATGGCCTCAGGGCGTTGAAAACAGAAGAACTCCTTGAAGCCAAGACCCGCCAGGGCGGCAAAGGCTGGACCCACAGCCCAGATCCAGAGCGGTTGGTGCACCAGCTCAGGCAGCACCGCAGCTGGCCCGCCCTGCCAGGCCAGCACCGCAAAGCCAGCGCAGCCCAGCAACCAGAACAGCTGCAACGCCCGGTGCAGCGGACGCAGATAGATGTGCACCCAGCGCAGGGCACCACCGAGACCCGCCAGCATCAGCAACACCCACGGCCAGCAGAGGACAGGTCCGAACCAGCGCCACTGCATCAAGGCCGCGATCTGCGCCACAGCCAGCAGCAGCAGCGACAGGCGGTACAGCAACACCTCGCGCCGATGAGCGGCGGTCACGGTGTAGGGCCCGTAAACGCCTTCGTAGGTGACAGAAGCCACAGTCATGGCCCCATTCTGCTGGGGACCGGAGCCTGCAGCAGAGCTTTGAGCTCAGCTGCATCAGCAGGTCCGCCGGGCACACGGCCTGACGGCTGCAGAGGGAACAGGGCTCCGAAATAATCCCGCCTCCAGGCCGCCGGGTCACAGGTGTCGAGGACACCAGGTTGATCCAACATGCGGGCGCGCCAATCCCAGAGCGCTGGATAGCGCCACAGCGGTTCACGGCTGCAGCCGAACAGCGGGGCATAAACCTGCTCCCAGCGAATCAATGTGGGGAAAAGGCAGACATCGGCAAGGGTCAGTCGGAAACCGCAGAGCCAGGGGCCCTGGGCGCTCAGGGCTTGCTCCAGCTGCTCCAGGGCCCCGAAAAGAGCCGTCTCGGCACGCTCAAAAGCCTCTTGGTTACGGGCGAAACCGCAGCGGTACACCCCATCATTGAGCGGCTCCTGCAGCCGCCTGGACCACTGCTCGATGGCCTCGAGATCAGCCGTTGGTTCCAACGCCAGCGCCCCGTCAGCAGGCCAGCGATTCAGCAGCTGCACCAGCTCAGCGCTTTCATTGGAGAGGATCTGGGGCTGGGCATCAGCGCCACCTGCGTCCAGCAGCACGGGCACGGTGGCGCGCTGCTGGGGATCAGCCCCAGACAAGCGATACAGCTGCTGCAAGCTGCTGCAGTGGAGCCTGGGCTCAGCAAACACCCAGCGCCCGGCATGGGGATCAGGGTCCACAAGCACCAGCTCGATCTGCTGCTGCAGACCGCGCAACTGATGGACCAGCCAGGTGCGATGGGCCCAGGGGCACGTGCGGCCGATGATCAGCCAGGGGGGGCGAGCGGTTGCGGTGGCCTGTTGCAGCAGCGGCTCCAGGGGGCGACCGGCGAATTGCGACGGGCGCCTTTGAAAATTGCCTGCCGCATCAGCCGGGGCCAGCCCATCCATCAACCGTTGCCATTGCCAGCGCCACAAATGGCGGGCAGTGGCCACCAGCAGCGGCGGAACGGTCACAGCGTCAAATCAGCACAACAACGGAGAATGGCCCCCTGATCAAATTAGTGATGCTGCGACTGCTTGCCCTCGGAGCCTTCCCTTTGCTGCTGGGGCAGCAACCGTGGCCCGTGGATGCAGAACAGATCCGTGAGCGCTACGGGCAGAGCGCCCTGTTCCGCTTTGATCTCGGCGTGGATGGAGCTGAGCTGCGCTGCGCCTCAGCTGCAGCCAACTGGATTGGCTCCGAGCAGGAGCCGCGTCTCAACCAGGCCTTGGCGGACGGAGACTTCTACGGGGCGGGTCAGCAGCTGGCCCTGTGGATCAGGCAGCAGCGCTGCCGCTGAGATCGTTCCACCATCACCCATGGCTCCATTGCTACGCCTGAACCGATCCACAGCTGCTGTCATCGCCTGGAATGGGCTGGGAATCCTTGTGGTTCTGGCTCTGGCGGAGCTGGTGTTGCGCACCGTGCATACACCTGCAGCACTGCAATCACGCCTGACCATGAACCGGCTGATGCGGCAGGGACCAACACAAGCGGAAGGACTGTTTGACACTGCTGCATTTCACTTTCAACCCAACAGCAACGGCCAACAGCTCCACAACGAATACCAACACGCGGTGAGTCATGACCGCCATGGCTGGCGTAATCCCTGCTTTGACAGCACCCGGCCGGCAACAGCAGTGTTCATCGGTGACAGTTACACCTACGGGATCGGTGTGGGGGATAGCGATCTGCTGCAATGCCGCCTGCAACAGATCGAGCCTTCACTGAACGTCTACGCCCTGGGACTGCCAGGGGCCAACATCGAGCAATACCTGGCAATCCTCGCGCGCAACAAAGGCACCATCACTGCTGTGAAACAGGACGGCACGCCGGTCGATCTTGTGCTGTGCATGGGTAACGACTACGAGGGACTGCTCGCCTTTGGCGCACCGACCAAAGCACAGGCCCCGAGCACACCAGCCCTGCAGCACCAGGGGCTCAAGGCCCGCCTGAGCCGGCTCAATGGCCAGCTGATGCAGATCCCCTGGATCGCTGACATCCATCTGCTGCAAATGGCCAAGCTCATGGCCATGCAGAACAGTCGCATCAAGGACCATGGCGACTACTTCAGCAATTACGGCGGCCAGACCTTCTACAAACGGGGGGCACCGCAGCAGCGGCAGCAGCTGACGCGCGCCCTGGTGCGATTGCGTCAGCGCTTTGCCGCCGAGGGGGTCACCCTGGGCAGCCTCTTTCTGATCCCCGATGGTTCGGAGATCTCAACGGAACGCCTGCAGCGCGATGGGCAACTCGGTGGCTTCACTCCAGATCAGGTGGATGTGGGCCATAAGTTCGAGGCCTTGATGGCCGCCTGCACTAGCGCCGGTCTCCGCTGCGTGGATCTGCGACCGGAGCTGAGGGGTGAGGACTATTACGTCTACGACGGCCATTTCAGGCCCAGTGGGGTTGCCGTCGTGGCCAAAACCGTGGCCCAGGAACTGCAACAGCGGCGCTAAAGCGCTGGGCGGGCATCACTGAGGCGCCAGCCCCTGCGGTCCCACTGGAAGTTGTAGCGGGCCTCCAGCTGGCGGGGGCCCTCCCAGGCCAGCACCACACCCTCGGCATCCAGGATCTGATCATCAACCTGCAACGCGACGCGGGCGCTGGCCGTACCGGAGTGCTGCTGCGGGAGCAGAGCAAAGCTGAGGATGGACACCTTGAGCTCCCGGCTCTGGCCAGCCCTGGCATCACGGCGACGGGCCGCTGCTGTGAGCTGCACCAAAGGCTGAATGGCGACATCAGCGAGGCTCTGGGAGGACAGACGGCCGGCCAGCACCTCTGACTTGAGGTTGAACCACTGCTCCAGCAAAACGCTGAGCTCCTGGGCGGAGGCTCTGACCTGAACGCCATCGCGCTGCATGGCGCCACCCGTCTGGGCTGAAGGATCCTGCGCGCTCTGCTCAAGGGCATTGCTGGAGCGCGCCGCTGCCGCGGGGAGCCAGTCGCCGCCAAAGCGGCGCACCAAGGCGGCGGAGAGGGCGAAATTGAGCCCCACCGTGTCAGCCAGGCTGAAGGTGTTCACCCCCACCACGCAGCCATCGAGAGCAATCAGCGGTCCACCGGAGCTGCCTGAGTTGATGGCGGTATCGGTCTGAATCAGCTGGCCATTGTCGCGAATGCCGCTGATGACGCCTTTGCTGATGGAGAAATCCAGTCCCGATGGCGTGCCGATGGCAATCACCGCGTCTCCGGCGCGAGGCGGATCAGGGCTGAGGGGCAGCACCACGCCGTGGGCACGCCTGACCTCCAACAGCGCCAGGTCATTGACCATGGCGCTGCCGCCACTGTCCCCATCGAGGAGCACGAATGCCTGATCAAAGCTGCCGTCGGACCAGCGGACGCGCACAGCACTGGCCCCCTCCAGCACATGGCTGTTGGTGATCAGCAGCGTGCGTTCTGCATCTTTGCGAATGACAAAACCCGTGCCGCTGGCCTGGTTCGCCTCAATCACGACAATGCCATCGCGATAGCGCTCGGCGATGGCAGCCGCGCTGAGCGACTCAGCGCCGCAGGGGGGAGCCACAACCGCCGTCTGCTGCGACGGGGCCGTCGGTGCGCCCCGACGATGGGGATGACCGCAAGCCAGCACAAGCGCTGGCAGCAGCAGCGGCAGCAGTCCCCGAGCGCAACGGGCAGGATTCAAACCCGAACAACGGCGTCGCCGCATCGTGCCACGCAGGGAACGGCTAATCGCCTGAGATGTCATGGAGGCGATCGATCATCAGATCGACGTCGGTGTCGATGCCCCCTTCCCGGGTCCAGGCGTCTGGGTCATGGCGCGCCTGTACCTCACGGTTCAGCTTGGCGCCGCTGCGGCGCGACATCGTCAGGGCATTGGAGCGGACAGGATCAGCGGCCGCAGGCTGCGGTCCGCTGCCTAACAAGTGCAAGGCGAGCCGGCGCGATGAGCCCTGAGCCCTCCATTCACAGAGATACACGGCTTGCCAGGTGCCAAGCCGCAAGCGGGCCTGATCGACACTCAGGCTCAGGGTCTGGGAGGTCAGGGCTGTACGGATGTGCGCAGGCATGTCGTCATCCCCTTCATCGTCATGGCGATAGCGGTGGTAATCACCACGAGGACCGAGAGGATTGACGCCGATCTGGGGGGCAACGCGCTGCATCCAGGCACTGAGGTCAGCCATGACCCGCGGGTCAGCGTTCTCATTGATGGTCAGCGAAGCACTGGTGTGCAGGCAGGTGAGGTGCAGCACACCGGTGATGATGCCGGTGGCGGCGATCCAGCTGTTGAGCTGGGAATCCAGGCGGATGTACCCCTCACCACGGGTGGAGACCTGCAGCTCGTGCCAGGCCTGATGGGTGAGGGGGGCCGCTGTGCCCGCTGTCATCAGCCAATGGAACCTCTCCCCCCAGCTTGCTCCTCCCAGCTGCATTCGAGCAGGCCTTCAGCGAGGGGATCCTGCGCACTAAGGCGGGCGAGGATGCGCTGCTGGTCAACCGGTGAAAGCTCACCGTCAGCCCCCCACTTGAGGCTGGTGTCGTCATGGCGGATTGGCTCCATGTCAGGAATCGCTGACACTGGAATGACTGTAGGCCTCAGGGGTTCAAGCGCACCTCATCCCAGTGATCTGCAACACACCAGCGCAGGCGGCGATGGGGGTGGGATCCCAGATCGAGAAGCTCCACGCGCTCAACGCTCAGCCGCAGCAGTTGGAAGTGCTCCGGCACCGGTGTTTCCTCATCGAGGGTTTCCGGGAACGCTGCATCAGCCTGGAAGGGTTCCCCAGGCCGTGGCCACCCCCAGAGCGATCGGCCTTGGGGGGTCAGGCGCTGCCAGTGATGCAGACGCTGCCCGCTCTCTGCTTCAACGGTCTGCACCAGGCCCCGCAGGCGGAACTGGCAGCGGGCTTTGGCCAGCAACCAGCAGAGCTCAACGGCGGGTTGCTCGGCGAGCTCGGCGGCCTTGGCACTTCGCGCATCGGTGAGCAGATCCAATGCAGCGGGGCCGCTCCAGCCGCGGAACACCAGGGTTCTCACCCGTGGCGTGCCATCGGCAGCCACGCTGGCCAGTTGCAGCCACCGCGCTGACGGTGCACGTCCCTCGCGGTGCCTGGCCCCGCTCAGCAAGGCGCGCCATGGAGGCAGGTCTTTGCTCATGGCAGCGCGCAGCAGTGGCTCGGGAACAGCCCTAGCGCGCCGTGAGCATCAGCCGCATTGCTCCAGCGCCACGGCCGCCTGCAGCAGGGCGGCATCCTGGCCGCGACTGGCGAGCAGGCCCAGCGCCAACGGCGCGCCACCGAGCTCGGCCAGCGGCATCACCACCTCAGGCACCCCTGCCAGTCCGGCCAGGGCATTGAGCGTGAGGCAGCGGGGGATCACGCGGCAGCGTTGCCGATCCAGCGCCAGGCTGCCCCGCTGAGGCGCGATGCCCGGCGTCACCGGTTGCAGCAAAAAGGCGTCCACCAGCTCTTCAGCCAAGGCGCTGCTCAACCGCTGGCGCAGGCGCTGCGCCCCGGGCAGGTGACTGCGGTCGCGCTCAGCCACCAAGCCTCGATTCGCCCTCAAGTTGGGGCCGACTGGAAGATCCGGAGGGATGGCCGCCAGCGCAATCTCGATTTCGGCCCACTGCAGCGCGCAGAAGCCGTTCAACAACGCATCGCTGTTCGCCAACCCGAGGGCTGACAGCGGCAGTGAACACAACTCAAGGCCGAGCTGATCGGCCAGGAAAGCCTGTAGCGCCTGCAGCACAGGGGCAGCATCGGCATCCAGCAAGGTCCACAGCTCAGGAATCACCAGCAGACGGCGGACGGGACGGGCAGGAGAGAAGCCACCAGCCATCACAGCGGCCATCTGCTCCAGCACCCGCGCCCTGCTGCACAGCAGACCGACAACATCCAGGGAGGGAGCAAGGGGCACAACACCGCTGCTGGGCACCAGGCCATGGCTCGGGCGCCAGCCCCAGAGTCCGCACCAACTGGCAGGGACGCGAACCGATCCGCCGGTATCGGTGCCCAGGGCCGCTGGCACCCATCCAGCAGCGACAGCAGCTGCGCTGCCACTGCTGGAGCCCCCCACGATGCCCCCCTCAACCGTTGGGTTGATCGGCGATCCCCCCCAGGGGTTCTCACCGGCCAAACCGAACGCAAATTCATCCATCCAAGTGGTGCCAGAGCAGCTGGCACCAGCGCAGAGAAGCCTCTGCACCACCGGCGCGTGGTCCAACTCCATCGGAGCCGAGCTGGCCCAATGCGGATTGCCGCAACCGCTGCTGCATCCAGCCACGGCGATGTTGTTCTTGACCGCAAATCGCAGGCCATCGAGCGGCGCAGCGGGCGCCCCCTGCAGCTGCAGCGCCTGCACCCAGATCTGGCCTGCCGCCTGATTCATTCAACGCCGATCAGCACCGATTCAGGTTGACCAACCAACCGACAGGCCCTGGGCCAGCACGAGCAAAGCTTCCAAGTTGACCAAGCCCGCTGCTCTGAGCTGTGGCTACCTCTGGGAGCAATGGGCAGGGATCCAGCATGAGCAACCTGGCGACCCGTCCATCGACCAAGCGGTTCAACGCCGCATCGGTGGCGCCCCTGTTTCCTGAGGCAGAAGCGCAGGCCAACCTTGCGCGCTATCTGCCGGTTGTGCTGAGCGCCCTGCACGAGGAGGGGGTCGACCACCCCGCCTTGGTCCTGTTGGCGTTGGCCACGATCCGGGCCGAGAGTGCAGGCTTTGCGCCGATCGATGAATACCCCTCCGCCTGGAACACCGCCCCTGGCGGCAAGGCCTTTGCTCTGTATGACCACCGCCACGACCTGGGCAACCAGGGGGCAGGGGATGGGGAGACCTACCGGGGCCGCGGTTTCATTCAGCTCACCGGACGCGACAACTACCAGCGCTATGGCGATCGCCTCGGCGTTGATCTGATCCATCGCCCTGAGCTGGCCAATGATCCGGAAGTCGCCGCCCACCTGCTGGCGCTGTTCATCAAAGATCGCGAGCAGGCGCTGCTGCAGGCCTACAGAGAGGGGGATCTGCCGGCGGCACGGGCTCTGATCAATGGCGGTCGCCACGGACTGGATGTCTTCCGTCAAACCATGAATCGAGGCCAGCAGCTCATCGCCGATGACGCCGGCCGGACGGTGGCCAGTACCCGCAGCAGCTGCGACACCGGAGCGATCAGCGGGCTGTCCCAACAGGTGCTCAACGAGCTGGGGCTCGATGGCCATTTGATTCGCATCAACCACCCCCTCATCAACGGGGAGGGGGATCAGAACAACCCCTGGCTGCAACCGGCGGCGTACCGCGATCTGGTGCGTGCGGTGAACGAGCGGGGCCGGCCGCTGCGCATCAACAGTGCCTTGCGCACTCCGATGCAGCAGCACCTGCTCCACCAGCAATGGCGCCGCGGGGAATGCGGCATCAGCGCGGCAGCTCGACCTCCATGGAGCCAGCACAACAGCGGTCTGGCCATCGACATCGAGGACGCCCCAGGCTGGAGGCCCTATTTGGAGCAGCACGGTTGGCGCTGGCTGGGTCCCCATGACCCGATGCACTTTGATTACGTGCGTGGCGGCATCGACCTGGGGGCCGAGCAGGTGCGCGCGTATCAGCGGCTGTGGAACCGACACCATCCTCAGCGGCCATTGGTGGTGGATGGCCTCTGGGGACCAGCGACGGAAGCGGCGGTGAACCGCTCACCAGCAGCAGGCTTTGGTCATTCATGAACGCTGATGGCTGCGCCATCCCCCTGCTGCGGGATGCGGATCACGACCAGCTCCTGTTTCGCCAGCTGCTCGATGGCGAAACAGGCAGCCTCACCTACCTGCTTGGTGATGGCAGCAGTGGCGAGGCCGTGCTGGTGGATCCTGTCTTTGAACAGCACGAGCGCGACTGGGCCCTGATTCGCGAACTGGGACTGACCCTGGTCTGCAGCCTCGACACGCACATCCACGCTGACCATGTCACCGGCAGCTGGCTGATGCACGAGCGCAGCGGCTGCGACATCGCGCTTGCCGCCAACGCGCAGGGTGAGTTCGTCACCAGAGCCCTGAATCACGCTGACCAGGTGCGATTCGGTGGCCGTTGGCTCGATGTGCGCGCCACACCTGGGCACACCGCGAGTTGTCTGAGTTACGTCCTCGACGATCAAAGCCTCGCTTGCACCGGGGATACGTTGTTGATCCGCGGCTGCGGCCGCTGCGATTTTCAGCAGGGGGATCCGGCTCAGCTGTGGCACTCGGTGCAGCAGCACCTGTTTTCACTTCCAGGCAGCTGCCTGCTGTACCCAGCCCACGACTACACCGGGCGCTTGGTGAGCACCGTCGCAGAAGAACGGTTGTTCAATCAACGCCTTGGCGGCGGGGCCAGCAAGCGCGATTTCATCGGCACCATGCAGAACCTGCAGCTGCCACACCCGCGCCGCATGGACGCTGCCCTGCCAGGAAATCTGCGCAGTGGCAGACCGGAAGGCACCAATCAAGAGGAGCCCTGGGCTCCGATCTGCCGCAGCTATGCCGGCCTACCTGAGCTGACACCGGAGTGGGTGGTCCACAACAGCGACGCGCTCTCGCTGCTGGATGTGCGCTCCAAAGAGGAATATGAAGGCCCTGACGGTCGCATCCAAGGCAGTCTGTTGATCCCCTTGCCTGAACTGCCTGGACGTATCGCATCCCTCTCCAAGCAGCGTCCAGTTGTGGTGATCTGCCATTCCGGCTGCCGCTCAGCGCTTGCCACCAAGCAGCTGCTGGCCCATGGCATCACCAGGGCTGCCAACCTGCGCGGCGGTCTCAAGCGCTGGGGCGATGAGGGTTATCCCTTGATCGTGGGTCCGCAGCCTGGCGCATCCAACCCGGCAGGTGCGGAAAACCGAACCAAAACAACCTGAGCAGCCGTATCGACTGCTACGGAATTGCGTTAAATTGCAATCACGTTGACCCCGATGGGGTGCAGCTCGATTCCGGTCAGGCAACGGGGGCCGGAACTCTGCCAAGGAGACCATGAACGTCCTCCACCTCGTCCAAAAGCAGGCCACCAAGCAACAGGCCCTGCAACGCGCTCAGATCCTGCTCGCCCGCAAACAGCACGGCGCAGCCTGATTGAGCCCTTGAAGCCCCGGCAATGCCGGGGCTTTTCTTTTTCAAAACTTGCGCAGCTCCCGCGGCGGCCGCTGCTGCGGACTGCGGCCTTGCTGAGCCGCTGCGCTGGCGGGATCGGCACTTGTGGTCGTTTCACAGCGTGGTTCCTTCAGGGCCAGCACGAGCACAGCCAGGGCCAGCAAGGCGATGGCAAAGGCATTCAGGCGAGATCCCACAGCGACTCCATCAGAGCCAACGCTTAGCAAGGGTTGCGCGATCACCCCACACGATCTAATACAGGTGTACTAGCAGAGCAGTGCATGCAGGCGCCCCTGGCCTTTGATCTTGATCGGTGGGACTACCTCAACCGCGGCGTGCTGCGGCGCTCACGCAGCAGCCATATCTGCCTGACCTGCGAGCACTTCGGTCACGGCGAGACCATCGAAAAGCACACCGTTCTGGCCTGCCACCTGCACCAAGGTCTGATCCCCAATGGCGAACACCTGACCAAAAAATGCCGCACCTGGATGGTGCGGCGTGAGCATCAGCTGGGCTGGTGTCCGGAGGGTTAGGGCTGATCCTCAAAGGCCCCAATCCCTGCCAACCAACGCGGGGATATCAACGCCGCAGGATGGGCCCGTGCCATGGCTCTGTTGAGCCATGCAAGTCACTGCTGGATCGGGCTCAGGGGCCCTTCAGAGGATCGTCCAGAGCGCACAACTCGAGGCTGCACTGCCATAAACGTTCGGCATCGCCGTCACGGCGGGCTGCTGGGGGCATGGCAATCAGCTTGGGGTAGCCACGGACCTGCAGCAGTCCATCGGGGCCGTAGTAGCTCAATGACCCAGCGGCTGGGTCCGTGGCAGCCCTCAGGGTCGGCAGGGCACCCTGCCAAGGCTCCATGGCGATCCATCGCGGCAGCTTCTGCAGACCAGGTTGATGACGCTGCAATTCGGTGGCACACACACCGGGATGGGCGGCGGTGACGCCCAGCCGCTCAGCACCGCCCTGGCAACGGCTGGCCAGAGCACGGATGAACAAGAGGTTGGCCAATTTGCTTTGGCCATAAGCAGCCCAGGGCTGATAAGCACGTCGTGCGAACTGCAGATCGTCAAAATCCATCCGACCAAACGCAGCCGCCGTGCTGGAGACAACCGTGACCCTCGGTTGCGCTGCAGCCAGCAGGCTGGGGAGCAGGGCTGCGGTCAGCGTGAAGTGCCCCAGATGATTCACCGCAAATTGAAGCTCCAATCCCTGGGCCGTGCGCGTCTCCGGTGGTGCCATCACGCCGGCATTGCAGATCAGTCGATCGAGCTGCCCATGGCGGCAGGAGAACTCCTGAGCAGCCCGCCGCACCGATTCCACATCGGCGAGGTCGAAAACCAGCAATTCGACCTGGGCCTGGGGCATCTCCGCTCTCAGGGCAGCAAGCGCTGCTGCACCACGCGCATGGGAGCGGCACCCCAACACAACAGCAGCCCCCTGACGGGCCAGCACGCGAGCCGTTTGCAAGCCAATCCCGGTGTTGGCACCGGTGATGAAGGCCACCGATCCGTGGAGCGCTTCAACGTCTGCATCACGCCAACGGGCCATCGCCAATCCCCCTCGGCCAGTTCGTGCCGCACCGTGTTAGCAGGACAGCAGCCCTGGTGGCGGCCGCCGCAGGCGAGCACCCCGTGGCAGGCTCGAGTTGAAATGCTGCAGGCAGCCGCACTCCACCGCTGATGATTCGCCTTCTCTACATCGGGTTGATCATCTACCTGGCCACGAAGCTGCTAAGGCTGATTGCCAGGACGCTGCAATCAAGCCAGGCCGAGGAAACACCACCCAGCCAGGTGGTGATTGATGTGGAAGCCGAATCAAGCGATTGAACCGCAAGTGGGACGCTGCAGCAGCTCCACCGGCTCGCTCCGCAGGCTCCGCCGATGATGATGGCTGTTGGAGGTCTCAAGGAGCGCCATGAGCTGGTTGGTGGTCGAACCTGCTGCGGACGCTGAGGGCATCTACCGCCAGGTGGCTTGCTTTGACAGCGAGGACGAGGCCCAGGACTTCGCCGATGGCAGCCTTGAGTGGTTGGTCATCGATGCCAGTGAGATGGAGATGGGCTGAACAGGGTCAGCCCCCTGCGATCACGCCCAGCAGAAGACAACCGGCGAGGAGGAGATCAGCCAGCGTATGACGTGCTAGCTGAGCCGATAGCAGCAGGCGTCGCTGGCGATGCAAGCGCAGGCCATTCCACTGAGGCGCGTGATCCTCGCCGGGCTAATCGGCAACGTCATGGAGTGGTACGACTTCGCGATCTACGGCTACTTCGCGGCAATCATCGGCACTCAATTCTTTCCATCGAGTGATCCACGCAATTCGCTACTGGCGGCCTTTGGCGCATTCGCTGCTGGCTTTCTGGTGCGTCCACTCGGCGGCGTGGTTCTCGGCAGCGTCGCCGATCGCCTGGGACGCCAGCGGGCCTTGATGGTGTCGGTGCTGGCCATGGCCGCAGCCACCGTGCTGATGGCGATCCTGCCGTCTTACTCACGCATCGGGCTGGCCGCTCCGCTGCTGATGGTGCTGCTGAGGATCCTGCAGGGGCTCTCCGCTGGCGGTGAATACAGCACCTCGATCGTGTTTCTCGCTGAACACGCCCCAGCAGGCCGTCGAGGACTTGTGGCGATCTGGGGACTCTGGGGATCGGTGCTGGGCATCCTGCTCGGCTCCGGGGTTGGCGCGCTGCTGGCCGCCCATCTCAGTGAGGCGCAGCTCAGCAGCTGGGGCTGGCGGATCCCCTTTGCCCTGGGTCTCCTGGTGGCCATCACCGGGCTGCTGCTGCGCCGTGGACTGCAGGGGGGGACCCCGCCGCCCCAGTCCCTCAGCCCGCTACGGCACACCTTGAGCCGGCATCGCGGAGCAGTGCTGCGAGTGATGCTGCTCAACATCGCCAGCAGCGTTGGCTTCTACACGGCGTTTGTCTACGCCGTCAGCTACATCGAAACGGTCGATGGGATGACAGTGGCCTTTGCCTTGGAGCTCAACACCGGCGTGATGGGCCTGCTGCTGATGGCCTTTCCACTCAGCGCCTGGCTATCCGATCGCATCGGCCGCAGGCCCATGCTGATCAGCGGCTCAGCCCTGCTGCTGTTGGGCGGGGTGCCCATCTTCCTGCTCCTGCACAGCACAACGCCAGCGCTGCTGCGCCAAGCAGACGTGTTGCTGATGCTCGCGGTGGCCCTGCTGGCGGGCGGCAAGAATCCCGCCAATGTGGAGCTGATGCCGGCGGCCGTGCGCTGCACTGGCCTGGCTTTGGCCTTCAACCTGGCGGAGGGGCTCTTTGGCGGCACGACACCCCTGATCGCCAGCTGGCTGCTGACGCGCTTCTCGAACCCTCTCCTCCCGGGGGTGTGGCTGAGCCTCAGCGGGCTGATCACCTTGGTCACCGTGCTGTGGTTCACACCAGAAACCTTCAAAAAAACATTGGAGACCTCCCCTTGAGACCAAGGGGACATCAGCCATCCACACGGTTTGTTTTAATCATTTGATCTCAATCGGTTCCAATCCGTGACACTGCGTAGCAGCAGATACGACAGAGCAGAAGACATCCAATAAGGTCCAATCACCTCTGGAAGGTGTTGATGGCGGTATCGATTGCAAATCATCCGGTCGTCGCAATCCCCCATTGGATTGCCAGTGGACCAGGCCTCACGCTCCAAGAGCGGGGGGTCCTGGCGCACATGCTCGGCACGCTCCATCACGGCGATGGTGGCGACATCGCCACCGCCATGATCTCGCCACGGCTGTCCAAAGATGACCCGGGCGAGTTGCAAAGCACCTTGGACGGACTCGTGGACAAAGGACTGCTGACGGTGGAGAGCAAGCCGATCTGCGATGGCCCTGTCTACAGCCTCAACCTGCCGGCGAGCGCCCTCTAGCCTGTAGCGGTGTCATCGGCGCCACCGCTACTGCTGCTGCATCCAGTCGGCGTCGGACTGAGTCACCACTTCTGGGATCGTTTCAGACATGCCTGGGCTGAGCGCTGCGGCACCCCTGCTGTGGCCCCTGACCTACTGGGGTGCGGCTCAACCAGAACATCGCTTCGGCGGCTGACACCTCACGCTTGGGCAGAGGCCCTCCTGCCCCAGCTGCTGAACCTCAATCAGCCCGCCGTCGTCGTCGTGCAAGGCGGCTCGTTACCGATTGCCCTGGAGCTGCTCAAGCTCGCACCTCAATCCTGCAGGGCCCTGGTGATGGTGGGACCACCGGGCTGGCGGGTGATGGGAGAGGCGGCCAATCCATGGCTGCAGAAGCTGCTGTGGTGGGGGCTGTTTCAGGGGCTCACCGGCCTGCTGTTCTGGCGCTGGGCCAGGCGGGAGGCATTCCTTAGATCCTTCTCCATCAAAGAGCTCTTCGCCAACGCTGAGGGGGTGGATCAGCCCTGGCTTGATCAGTTGCGGCAGGACTCAGCTGATGCTTCAACGCGTTGGGCCGTCTTTGCTTTTCTGGCCGGTTTCTGGCGAGCTGACTACCACCTTGAACTCCGATCCCTTCAGCTGCCCGTGCTGGCCCTGGTTGGGGAATCGGCCTCAGGCATCAGCCGCAGTGGACGACGGGACAGCAGCGCCCAGAAACTGGCTGATTACGGCGTGGCCATCAACGGTCTGAGTGCTCGCGTGATTCCAGGGCGCAATGTGCTGCCCTACGAGTCCAGTGCAGCCTGCGTTGCCGCCATTGCCGAATGGATTCGGACCATCTAGCCACCCATTTCGGCGATCCACTTAACAGCTAGGGAACAACCTTGAGCTGATCGATGGGCAACTGGCTGCCGATCCTGGTGCTGGGCTTGACCCAGTTCGTGATGGTGCTCGACGGCACGGTCATGAATGTCTCCATCAGTGCCGTTGTTGCTGACCTCGGGACCACGGTCAGCGCCATGCAGCTGGCCATCGCCACCTTCACCCTGACCATGGCGGCCTTCATGCTCGCCGGAGCTGGGCTGGGAACACGGCTGGGACGACGCCGGACCTTTCTGATCGGCAATCTCATCTATGCGGTGGGCTCCCTGCTGACAGCCCTGGCGCCTGATTTCACCGCCCTGTTTCTGGGTTGGTCACTGGTGGAGGGGCTGGGGGCAGCCCTGGTGGTTCCTGCGATCGCATCGCTGGCGGCGTTCAACTACAGCGGTCGGGAACGGGCCCTGGCCTACGCCGTGCTGGGGGGGATTGCCGGCGCAGCGGCGGCGGCAGGCCCTTTGATCGGCGGCTGGATGACGAGCACCCTCTCCTGGCGCTACGTCTTTGTGATCGAGACCGTGCTGATCGTGGCCCTGATCCTGCCGTTGCATCAGCGCATCCGCGATGAGCCCGCCGCACAACAGCAGGGACCGTTTGATTGGCTCGGAGTGGTGGGCTCTGCCCTAGCCATGGGCATCACCGTGCTGGCTCTGGTGTCAGCCAGCAGCTGGGGCATGGTTCAACCACTGGATCCACCTTTCACGGTGGCGGGCTTTTCACCGACGTTGCCACTGGTGATCCTCGGTGGTCTGGTGGCTTGGGCCTTCTGCAGCTGGGAGGAGCAGCTGACACGCCAGGGAGGTCAGCCCCTGCTGGGGCTGGACCTGCTGGCCATCCCCCAGCTTCGCGCCGGGCTGGCGGCCCAGATGGTGCTTTATTTCATCGTCGCTGGCAGTTTTTTCATCCTGCCGCTGTATCTGCAGACCGTGCTGGAGCTCGATGCCCTGCAATCGGGGATCCGCATGCTGCCCCTGTCGGTGTGTTTGTTTGCTGTGGCGTTAATCGGCTCCAAACTGGCGGCGCGACTGGCACCACGCCTGCTGATCCGCCGAGGTCTTCTGATGGCCTGCGCCGGCATGGTGCTGCTGATCGCAGCGATCACGCCGGAGGCCCGAGGACACCTGTTCACCCTGGCGATGGCCGTGATCGGCAGCGGCGTTGGCCTGGCCATCTCTCAAATCGGCAACGTCAACCTCTCAGCAGCCGATGCGTGCCGCAGCACGGAGGTGGGCGGTCTTCAAGGCACAGCGCAAAACCTTGGCTCCTCCCTTGGGGTGGCCCTGGCCGGAACGGTGCTGTTCATCGGTCTCGCTCAGCAGCTGAACACCACGGTCACCAGCTCAGCCGTCATCAGTCCCCAGCTGCAACAGGCCACAGCAGAGGCGATTTCCAGTGGCGTCCAAGTGGTTCCCAGCAGCAGCTTGCAGCAGCTGATGCAGGAGGCTGCTGTGCCCCAGGACCAGGCGGATGCCTTGCTACAGGATTACAGCAGCAGCAAGCTGCAGGCCCTGCGCCGGGGGCTGGGAATTGTGCTCATTGCCGGTCTTCTGGCGTTGCCACTGCTACGGGAGTTACCCAATCAGCCGCTACCTCGCTGAGCTCAGAGAGGTTTGGAGAAACGCATCAACCCCCAGCTGAGGCGGCCGGCTTCTCCGCCCTCAACCCAGTGACCAAGGCCGGTTTCCATGCGGCTGAGATAGCCGGCACTGATGGAGCTCACCAGCACGTCATGGCGGCGACGTAGTTCATCACGCACCCGGGCGTAATGGCAAACCAGCATGTCGGTCCTCTCTTGCCAGACCTCACGTTGAAGCCCAGCCGCCTCGGCCCACAGCCGGTAGCGCTCGGGGGATGCGAGGTCGGGCAGGTGAATGCGATCCAGAATCGGTTGCAACAGCGCCATCTCAACACCATCGGCAGCCATGGGGTCGGTGAGGACAAAAACACCACCGGGCTTGAGGACTCGAGCCACCTCCCGCAGCACCAAGGCCCGATCACCTGAGTGGAGGATGGCGTCCTGACTCCAGATCAGGTCGGCAGAGCCATCAGCAAGCGGTACCGCCTCAAAGGAGGCGTCATGGACGGTGATGCGCTCGGCCAGGCCGGCCTCGGCATTGAGTGCACGATGGCGTTGGTTTTCAACAGCGGAGATGTTGATGGCCTGCACCGAGACATCAAACGTGGAGGCCATCAGCCGGGAGGCACCGCCGTAGCCGGAGCCGAGATCCACGACGGTTCCCCCCTTGGGGGGCGCGCCAGCCAATGCCATCAACGTGTCAACCGTGCGACGACTGGCAACAGCAATGGGTTCCTGTGCATCGGAGTACAGACCGATGTGGATGTCCTCACCGCCCCATACCTCAGCGTAGAAGCGATCAGCATCAGCGCTGTCGTAATAGTCAGCAGCGACGTTGGCTGCTGCAGAAGACGGAGCCGAGCTCATAGGGCGGTCTGATCGATATCCATGCGGTACGCCTTCTCCGCAACGTGGACATAGAAATCAGGATTGTCGTGGCCAAGCTGATAGTCGCCATAGGAGCTGATCTCCTGGAAGCCCACCTCGCGCATCAACCGGCGCACGTAGCCGTGGCGCAACGGGAACATGTTGAGGTGATAGGTGCTGCCATCGCTGAAGGCGTAACGGAACCGCGCTAAGCCATCGTCGACGTGCTCTGGACCGACCTCAACGTCCTTGCCGCAATACACATTGCTCTTGCCACTGGATGAGGTCCCCTCGAGCAAACGGTCGTAGTTGCGATGGTCGAGGATCAAAATGCCGTTGTGCTTGAGCACGGCGTAATACTCGGCAAGGGCCTTACGGCGATCACGTTCACGGAACAGGTGCGTGAAGGAGTTGCCAAGGCAGATCACGGCATCGAACTCACCATGAATATCTCGATTCAGGAAGCGCCAATCGGCATGCACGGTGCGCATCAGCAGGTTGCGGTCACGCGCGTTCTGAAAGGCGCGAGCCAGCATGTTGGGGCTGCCGTCAACACTGACGACGTCAAAACCTTCCCTCAACAGACGCACAGAGTGAAAGCCGGTGCCGGTGGCGACATCGAGGACCGATTTCGCCCCGTGTTGATGCAAAAGTCGAATGAAGAAATCACCCTCTGCCTCTGCGCGGGCGTCCCAATCAATCAGACGATCCCAGCGGTCAACAAACTGCTCGATGTACTCCTGCTCGTAATGATCAGTCTCACGGACTGTTTCTGGGGATTCACCAAAGCGCTGAGCATCTCCTGATGCCGAATCAATCAAAGATTGCTGCGTTGAAGTCATAAGCTCTGGAGCTCAATCGGGGGGAGATTCAGATCGTCTCGAGGGCCAAATACCTGAGCTGTTAGGGCGTTTTGAACCGGAGACGAACGAGGAAAGCTTTGGGGCAAAGCTTTCCCGCTATGGGTCGACCCTAACCATCGACCAGAAGAATGTCATCCTTGACACCATGTCAAGAGCGCAGGAGAAGGTTTCAAGAAAAGTTCCCATTTCGCCGTTGACCATCAGCGTGGCTGCAGAAATCACCCGGCTTCTTTGGTTATTAGAATCACGGGTGGTGCAATTGTTGCTGCGTGCCCCAAATCGAAGTCAGTGGGGTTTGGAAGCTCTTTGGTCAGCAGCCCCAACCAGCGCTTGAAGCGTTGAGGAACGGCGCAGACCCGGAGGAGGTTCAGAAGCGTTATGGCTGCCGCGCCGCAGTCAAGGCTGTTGACCTGGCGATTGAAGCCGGTGAAATTTTTGTGGTGATGGGGCTCTCGGGCTCAGGCAAATCCACCCTGCTGCGCATGCTCAATGGGCTGATTCGTCCCAGTGCAGGCGAGGTGGTGATCGAGGGGCAACGGCTGTCCGATCTTCCAGCGGTTGGGATGCGTCAACTGCGTCGTCACACCATGGCCATGGTGTTCCAGTCCTTTGCGCTGTTGCCGGGGCGCTCCGCTTTGGAGAACGCCGCATTTGGACTGGAGGTGGCAGGAGTACCACGAGCCCAGCGGTTGGAGCGGGCACGGGCCGCCCTTGAGCGGGTGGGATTGGGGCGCGATCTGGGCAAACGACCTGAAGAACTCTCCGGTGGCATGCAGCAGCGGGTGGGATTGGCACGGGCCCTGGCCCTGGATCCACCGGTTCTGCTGATGGATGAGGCGTTCTCTGCCCTAGATCCACTGATTCGCCGCGAGATGCAAGATCTGCTGCTGGATCTGCAACAGGATCAGCGCCGCACGGTGGTGTTCATCTCCCATGACCTTGATGAAGCCGTGCGACTGGGTGATCGGATCGCACTGATGCAAGAAGGAGCGGTACTGCAGTGCGGCAGCTCAATGGATTTGCTGTGCCATCCGGCCAATGAGCGCGTGCGCCATTTCTTCCGTGATGTCGATGCCAGCGCCGTGCTGAGCGTTGATGCCATCGCCGAACCAGCGCCCTTGATGGTGCAACGCAACGACCTCGAGCGTTGGCGCCATCAGCCCCCCGGCGGCGCAGCCGGGGTGGCCTACGTGTTGGATGAACACCAACGCTTCTGCGGTCTGATGCCAGCAGGAGGCACATTGCTGCCGGCATCAGAGGTGGAGCAACTGGCGGCGGGCACCACGCTGAAGCAAGCGATGGAGCCTGTGGCCCTCGCCAGCCACCCATTGCCCGTGGTGGACGCGGAGGGACGCTTGCTTGGTGTGCTGAGCAGCCGCCAACTGTTAAAAGCGATGGTGATGGCATGAGCATCGTGTTGGTCGCCATCACCTCCGCAGGCCCGGTCGGTCAGGCCGTTGATCAGCTGGTCTCCTGGCTGCTGACCCACGGCCCGGCGCTGTTCAGCGTGATTCAGGCCCTAGTGCAGGGGTTGGCCAGCTTCTTCCAAGCACTGCTCGCCGCACCACCCGCCTGGCTTCTTGCTGTGCTGGTGACGCTGCTGGGGCTGTGGCGCGTCAGCGCGGGATTTGCTCTGTTCTGCCTGCTGGGGCTGAATCTGGTCCTGTTTATGGGGCTGTGGGAACCCATGATTGCCACCCTGGCTCTGGTGGTGACCGCCTCGTTGCTGGCCTTACTGCTCGGCTTGCCACTTGGGGTGCTGGCATCCCGTCAACGCACAACCTGGAGTCTGGTGCGCCCGGTGCTCGATCTGATGCAGACCATGCCGGCGTTTGTGTATCTGATCCCCGCTGTGATGTTCTTCAGCACAGGTCAGGTGCCATCGGTGATCGCCACCTTGATCTTCTCGATGCCACCGGTGGTGCGCCTGACCGTGCTCGGCATCCGTGAGGTGCCTGCGGATCGTCTCGAGGCTGGTCTGTCATTCGGCTGCAGCCCCTCACAGCTGCTCTGGAAAGTGCAGTTGCCCAGTGCCCTGCCCACCTTGATGGCCGGCGTGAATCAGACGATCATGCTGGCGTTGTCCATGGTTGTGATCGCCTCGATGATTGGCGGCGGCGGCCTCGGTGATGTCGTGCTGCGAGGCATTCAGCAGCTCAATGTGGGCCTTGGCTTTGAAGGCGGGCTGGCCGTGGTGATCCTGGCTGTGATTCTTGATCGGCTGACGCAGAGCCTGGCCGCACCGCCCACCAAGGCAATGGCAGAACGCTGGCGCGACTGGCGCCGGATCTGGAGCGACGCATGAGCCGCTCGCCGCGCTGGCGACGCCGCGCCCTACTGCTGGCAGGGGTGGCAGCCGCGGGGCTTTCGTTAGCCAGTCTGGTCAAACTCAGCGGCGATCCAGACCTCAATGGCTCAACACTCCGGGAACGTCGACAACGGCTGGAGTCCGCCGAACAATTGATCCGGCTGGGCTGGACAGCCTGGGCCGATGCGGAGCTGGTGAGCGTGATGGCCGAGCAGCTGATTGAAGAGCACTTTGATGTGCCGGTCGATCGGGTGATGGCCGACATCGGGGTCCAGTTCGAGTCCGTGGCCCGCGGCGATCTGGATCTGATGCTGATGGCCTGGCTGCCGGTGACGCACCAGGAGTACTGGCAACGGGTGCGGGGGCGCGTTGAGGACCTGGGCACGATCTACACCGGTCGGCTTGGCCTTGTGGTGCCGGAGTTTGTGCCCGAAGAAGAGGTCAGCAGCATCGCCGACCTCGCTGATCCTGTCATCGCCGCTCGCTTCAACAACAGAATTCAAGGCATTGACCCCGGCTCGGCACTGAATGACGCCACCCGCGCAGCCCTGACGGCCTACGGGATCAAGGACATGCGACTGGTGGCTGGCAACCTGGCCGTGATGGCGGCGAGCCTGCGCCAAGCGATCGACAGCCGGCGCTGGATCGTGGTGACCAGCCTCATCCCCCACTGGATGTTTGCCACCAATCGGTTGCGGTTCCTCGATGATCCCCTCGGCGTCTTCGGCGGAACCGAGCGCATCCATGGTCTGGGCCATGCCGGCTTTTCGCAACGTTTTCCGCAGATCGCCGCTTTTCTGGGGCGCTTTGAGATCCCACCTGAGGATTTTCTCGGTTTGATGCTGGCAGCGCGGCAGAGCTCCAACCAGGACGCGGTCAGGGCCTACCTCGCGCAGCATCCCGAACGGGTCCGCTACTGGATCAGCGGTGCCATTGGCGAGTGCCGTCAAACAACCTGCCCTCAGCCGTAGCGTGCAGAGGTAACCGGCCCAACGGGATGAACGAGGCGAAGCAATGGCGACGGCGGGCCGTGATGCTCACAGGCTTGTTGCTGGCTGGTGCGTCGTTGGCCAGCATCATTCAGCTGAGCCAGAGCCCATCAGCACAGGAGGCTGATCCAAGCTTGTCGGCCCCAAGCGGTGATCGAGGTCCCGGCAAACGGGAAAAGCTGCTGTTGGGCTGGAGTCCCTGGGCCGATGCCGAAGTGGTCAGCCTGATGGCGGAGGAGCTGATCGAGACCCATTACGGCGTCCCGGTGGAGCGCGTCATGGCCGATATCGGCATCCAGTACCAATCCGTGGCCCGCGGCGATCTGGATCTGATGCTGATGGCCTGGCTGCCTGGCACCCATCGCGACTACTGGCAACGGGTGCGCGATCAGGTGCTGGATCTCGGGCCGATGTACAGCGGCAAGCTTGGCTGGGTCGTTCCCGACTATGTGCCCGCCAGCGAGGTGAGCAGCATCAGCGACCTCAGCGATCAGAAGCTGGCCGCCCGTTTCGGTGATCGCGTGCAGGGCATTGATCCTGGTTCAGGCCTGAACCAGGCGTCTGAAGAGGCGCTCAAAAGCTATGGACTGGACGACATCGAGTTGGTCTCCGCCAGCAGCGCTGCCATGACAGCTGTCCTGGCGCAGGCGATCCGTGAACAGCGCTGGGTGGTGGTCACCAGCTGGACCCCGCACTGGATGTTTGCCCGCTATCAGCTCCGCTTCCTCGATGATCCAGACGGGGTGTTCGGCGGCACCGAACGCATTCATGCACTGGCCCGCTTGGGATTGGATCAGCAGTACCCGCAAGTGACCGATTTCCTCAGCCGCTTCCATCTCCCCGACCAGGAACTCTCAGCCGTCCTGCTCAATGCGCAGGACACCTCAGCTGAGGAAGCCGTGATGAGCTACCTGGAACTTCATCCTGAGCGGGTGCACTACTGGGTCAGTGGCCAGGTCAGTCCATAGGCAGGGCTGAACGCTGTGGATCGTCGGACAAAACGGAATCAACGATCCGGGTGATCGCTCCGCTGCGATGCATCTGCAGCAGGGTGACGTTGATGGGTTTGCGCAAGGGGCTGGCGCTGCGGACAGCCAATCCATAAGTTTGCTTGGCCAGATCAAAGGGGGCCAGCTGCAACCCTGATTCAGGGTTTTGCATCAGCCAGTAGCGCAAAGCAGGGCGGTCAAAGATGACCCCTTCCACCGTGCCGTCCTGCAGCAGCTTGATCGCCGCTTGCAGGCTGCCAGCCTGTTTCAAGCGGGCCCCATACACTTCGCCCCAGCTGACACTGGTGGTGCCTCGCACCACCGCCATCTGCGCCCCTTGCAGTTGAGCCGCATCAACGATTGGTGCCAGCGTCTGCCGTGATAACGCCAAGGTGAAGGCAGAAGCCAGACCGGCCGTGATCGAGGAGACAGCCACAAGCGAGAGCACCATCCAGATCGCCGTGATCGCACGTCCGGTGCGCGACTGCGGCGCACGGTCGCCATAACCGACCGTGGTCAGCGTCACCAGTGCAAACCACATGGCATTACCAAGGCCGTGGAGGTAGTTGCGCGGGAACTGTGAATGGTTGCTGCGGCGTTCAGCCAGCCAGATCAGATTGCCCACCACAAAAATGGAGAGCAACAAAAGGGCAATGGATGAGAGTGCGGCCACGCCAAAAAACGGGCGCAGGCGAGTCATCAAACCTGGCGGCACCTTGGGAACCAGCAATCCCTCCTCGGCGTAGAAGTAAGGCTGGGTGAAGTCAAAACCGGTCTGGGACACCCGCTTGGGTGTGATCGTGATCGGACCGATCGCTACATCCAGCTGACCTGCAGCCAGAGCATTGAGATTGGCCGTGGCGTTGGGCTGAACCACGAAGCGGTAGTCGTAGCCCCGCTCTGCTGCGACTTGCTCCCAAACCTGCACACTGATGCCGCCCGGCTGCTCGTTGGGGCTCATCACAAACGGTGGTGATCCACTCAGGCCCACCCGCAGCGGAGCTGCCATGGCGGCCAGAGGCGAGAGCAGCAGCAGAGCAGGACCAATCAGTGATGCCATCGAGCGCAAGCGCAGCACCGGATTCATCGGCGAATTTCCGTACGATCCACAGCAACAGCCGCTGCGTCAATGGCCCAGCACCCAATCCAGCCCAGCGATCCTGAGCAGGATGAGCTGCTCGAGCGCACACCAGCGCAACGGGCCATGTTGATCACCGGCTCAGGCCTGGCCTTGGTGGCCCTGCTGCTGCCGCCCCTGCTGCTGGTGTTGGGCATGCTGCAGCAGGGGCCAGCCCCGCAGCCCCGCGAACCTGCTGGAATTTTGAGTTGACGTCTCAAGCCCGTTGCGGCCACTGCGCCAAGGTCTCCGTCAGCGAGACGGGGGTTTGCTTTGAGCTGCTGGTGATTTCGATGATGCGTCCAATCGACTCAGGCGTGCTCAAGGCCTCAACACAGCAGCGCGCCACCAGACGCCGCGGAATCGACTGGCTCTCCTGCTGGTCCGCCATGGTGTAGACGATGCCTTCAGCGTCGAGATCCTCCTCCCGCTCAGAGAGGCCACCGGGACGGATGACCGTCCAGTCGAGGCCGCTGGTTTCAAGCGCTCGCTCGCCGATCCGTTTCCAAATCAAGATCAGCCCGAACAGGTTCAACGGGTGGCGCCAGCGGCCCGCGCAAAGAGAACTCACCAGCAGCACCCGCCGAATGCCAGCCCTGCGTGCCGCTTGCACCTGACGTTGAACACCAAAGGCATCAATGCGGGCAGGCCCGCTCAGATCAATGCTGGGTCTGGCACCTGTGGCAATCACCAGGGCCGAACAATCGACCAAGGCGGAATCAAGCGCCTGGTCATCACCCAGATCGAGCCGCCTGCAATCGCTGGACTGCAGGCTGGATGGGAGCACCGAGGTGGGGCGCAGCAGCAGACGGACCGGCTGATGGGCCGCAAGCAGTTCTTCTGCGATCCGGTAGCCGGTGCGTCCGGAGGCTCCACTGATGGCGACCGTCATGCTCAGCGGCGTTGCCGCGATGAATGGTTGTTCATGATGCCAATCATCGAGGTGAGAACGAGAAGGGAGACAACGGTCGACATGGCCTTTCCACGGACATGACTCAGTCCTAAGGGCCATGAAGAGTGCGATCTGTGGCGGATGGCACCAAATGCAGGAGCGGCCCGCTGCCGTGGCAGCACCCGGTGGCGGTCCATACCATGCGTTTCATGGATGATCAGTACCAGCCGTTTGATCTGCGCACCAAGGCGGGCTGGCGAGCCTTGATCGGCGTGCTGTACCTGGTGGTCGGTGGTGTGATGGTCGCTGTCATCCTGCGGAGCTGATGGCCATGGGCACACCATCCCTCGATGCGACAAGCCGCGAACCGCGTTGGTTCGTGCTGGCCATGGCCTACCGCTGGCCCGCCTCCATGCTGCTGGCTGTGCTGGTGCTCTCGGCCACGGCCTCTCGCGTCCTGCAGCAGCCACTGCCGGTGGCTCTGCCTGAGAACACACCCCTTGCCGTCAAGGTGGTTGGTGGCGTCAAAGTTGATCAGCTGGCCCTTCCTGTCGTGCAGGTGCAGGTTGCTGGCGATGCGCCGCTGCCGGTCAGCGGCTCGGTCAAGGTCAGCGAAGCGGTGGCCATCAACGGTGCGGTCAACGTTGATGCCATCGAGTCCCCTGTGAATGTTGGTTCCTTTGCCAACCCCGTGCCGGTCTCTGGCGACGAGCCCTTCCCGGTGAGCGGTTCGGTGACGGTGGATGGCATCGATGGCAAGGTTCGGGTCAATGTGAATCCACTTCCAGGCGGAGGCCTGCCACTGCCGTGACGATCAGGCGGGCCATGGTCTTTGGCCTGTTGGCCGCCTTGAGTTTCGGGGCCGGCGCCCCGTTGATCGCCGCACTCAACCGCGGCGGCTCGGCACTCTCGGCAGCGGCACTGCTCTACCTGGGGGCCGCCATCGCGCTCCTTGCGGTGCGGCTGCTGCAGGGCAGCAAGCCGGACGAAACACCGCTGCAACGTCAGGACTGGCCTGCCTTAGCCGGACTGACCGTGCTGGGGGGCATCGCAGGACCACTGGCGCTGGTGCTGGCGTTGCAACAACTGCCGGCGGCGGCTGCATCCTTGCTCCTCAATCTTGAGGCCGTCTTCACGCTGCTGATTGCCGTGCTCATTGGCCGTGAACACCTGGGCCGGCGCGGCCTGTTCTCCGCAGGGCTGACGCTGGCCGGCGCCGTGGTGGTGGCCGACCCCTCCTTGGCGGGAACCAGCCTCAATGGCGCACTGCTGTTGGTGCTCGCCACGCTGGCTTGGGGGATGGACAACAATTTGAGCCAGCGGCTCAGCCTGCGCGATCCGATGCAGATCGCCCTGGCCAAATCCATCGGCGCTTCGCTGCCGATGCTGATGCTGGCCTTGGTGCTGAAGCAACCGTTTCCACCGGTGCCGCAGAGCATGGGACTGCTGCTGGTGGGGGCCAGCGGCTATGGGCTCTCGATCTGGTTTGACCTGCTAGCCCTGCGCGGGCTCGGGGCTGCTCGAGAAGCGGTGATCTTCTCGAGCGCACCATTTGTTGGTGCGCTGTTGGCCCTGCTGCTCAGCCCGGGGCAATTCCAACCATCCCTACTCATTGGCGGGCTGTTGATGGCCTCGGGCGTTGTGGTGCTCCTGGGGGAAGCGCACAGCCACCAGCACCACCACAGCTGGTTGCGCCACAACCACCGCCACCGCCACAGCAGCGCTGATCAGGATCCACACCATGACCATGGTCACAACACGAGGCAGGAGGATGGTCTGAAGGAACGATCAGGCAGTTGGCATGCCCATGAGCATGAGCATCACCCGCTGGATCATGAGCATCCCCATGTCAGCGACAGCCACCACCGCCACCGGCACGACGCGATCACAGGTGGAGAGGACGACCTCACGGGCGGGGCAACACCCAACCCGCCTCCACCGGCGTGACTCACTCCCGGTCCACCCCAGCGATCAACAGCAGGGTGACACCCACGGGTGCGCTGGGTTCCAGGCCTCGATTGACTTCACCAACCCCATGGGGCAGCAGCATGCAGAGAGCCGCAATGCAGAGAGTTGGCCACTGAAGAGCTGAGGCAGGCGTTTGAGGCTTTGCTTGATCGCGCCCCGGCGCTGATTTTTCCCCGGGCTCGAGCGCTGTATTTCAACAAATACCCCCTGGATGGGCGCGAGGCGTGCGGCCCCCTACGCCTCTTCATTCAGCAGGAGGAGAGTGAAGAGCAGATCGAACCACGGCTGCTGGATGGGGAACCCAGGCGTATGGCGGTGGTGAAGGTGCGACCACGAACCATGGCCGTTGTGCACTGGCAACAACCGCAAGCCCCCGAGCCGCAGCTGCTGGAGGATTACCTCAACCGTTGGGGCCTCGATCAGGAGCCCTTGATGGTTCAGAGCGAGCCCTGGTTCCGTGAGGGGGGCCATCAACAGTGGCTCAAAGCCCCTGAAGACTTGCTGTGGCATCGCGAAGCGTTGATGCCCGAGCGGCCCGATGAGACGAGCTGATGGAAACGACTCACCAGTGGAGGCGACCCACCTCGAAGTAGGAGGGCTTGTCCTTGCTGGGCCTCTCAACGCTGATCACCTGAGGCTGATCAAGCAGTGGCTGGGCAGCTTCTGCGCTGTTGGCACGGGTGATCGAAGCGGTCGAAATTCCCATGACCAGCAGGCCGACGGTGACGGGCTCCATGGCAAGCAAGCGGACTGACACCCTTGCGTCTAGACACGCGACGGGCCTTGGTATTTCCCTTTTCAGGTAGAAAAAAGATTCCACGGCCCACATCCACCCGCTCGGCTCAATCCTCAAACCAGTGATAGGTTCGGACTCCTTTGCGCCTCAGCAGGATGCTTCGACGCTTGATTCAGCTCCTGGCCTGCAGCGCGTTGATGTCCGCGCTTGCGGCCTGCAGCTCCAGCGGTGACAAGGGTGGGGGCAGCGCCAGCGCCTGCACGATCACGCTGGCCCAACTGGATCAAATTGCTGTGGGCATGGACCTGCCTGCCGTTGAAGGCATCATCGGCAAAGGACGCAAGGATTCCGAGTACACCGCAGGAGCCGAGACCAATACCGGCTACGCGTGGTGCGGCGATGTCGAACGGGATTACCTCGATAACCCCGTCGTTGAGATCACCTTTGTCAACGGCAAGGTGGACATCGTTCAGCCTTACAACATCCCAGCCAATTAAGGCCAGGGATCAGTTGGCCTTGTTTTTGATGGCATCGATGCCTTGGCGGGCTGATTCCTGCAGCGATGTCACGCCGTCTTTGATCACTTTCTGGGCTTCTGCAGGAGCACTGCGCTGCTGATCCGACCAGACGTTCACCACATAAACAGCGCCGCCGACCAAGATCAGCGCAGCAATAATGATGCCTAAACCATTGCCGCCCTGCTTGATCACGATCGGGGCTTGGCTGGAGTCGCTGGAGTCCTGGGGCGCCATGAATGGTTCATTGGGGAACACTTCACCTGTTAGCAACAGATAGGCTGCGAGCCCAGAAACCGCCGTTCGCGTTATGGCCATCAAGCACACCGAGCCGCAGGTCTCACCACGACGCATGAAGATCATCCTGTTGCTGATGGGAGTCGGGCCTTTGCTTGGCATCGGACTCTTCCTGCAATCCAAGGGATTTTTCGGCTGAAGCCACCGGCCCAGCCAGCTGTTGCTAAAGCTTGGCCGAGCAACAGGCCTGTCCATGAGTCAGCAGCAGCCAAGCGATGGTCAGGGTCCCCGGGGGTTGGGCTACGTCGTCCTGGTCATCGTCATCTTTGGTGGCTTGATTCTTGGTCTGAGCAGCTGGCGCAACCAGCTCGAGCTTGATCAGCAACAGCAGACGCCTGTGAAGCCTACGGATCAGCCGCAGCCAGCCCCTCCCAGCGATGGCATCTCCAAGCGTGATCTTGATGCCATCAACCCAGGCATGAATCTCTCGGAGCTTGAGAATGTCCTGGGCCCCGGAAAGCTGGTCAGTGAAACCAAAACCGAACAGCACACTTATAACGTCTACGCCTGGGGAGACCCCCTCAACGGGGCCAGCGTGAGTGTCACCTTGATTGATGGCCGCGCCAGCGAGATCAATGCCACCAGCGGCGCTGATCGCTAGGCACTCAACGAAGGGGGCGGCAGCGCTGAACTGCAGTCGTCATTGGGCATGGTGCAGGGATCGGGGGTGTCTTGCTCAGCAAAGAGAAACACCTGCGCTCCCAGGGCCAATCCCGCCAACGCCAAGACCACCAGAAAGAGGAACCCGTAAGGCGGGCCGCCCAGTTTCGGCGGTTTCATGGTGGCCTCGGGGATGGAGCCCCACGTCTAGCCCAGAACGGAGGGAAGCGTCATGGTCAACAAACCGTTACATCGCGTTACAGTTACTGCAGATGAGCCACAGGACATGACCAACAGCACTACCGGAAAAGACAAGTGGTACCAGGACGCAGCGGCGGCCCAGATCCACATGGAACAACTCAAGACGGTGGAGCGCTTCAACGGCCGCGCCGCCATGCTTGGCTTTGTGATCGGCGTGATCACCGAAGGCCTCACCGGAGAGGGGATCATTCACCAGATCGGCCTTGGCCCCTTGGTGGATGGTTACGCCGCCTGCAGCACCGCCATGCTGCCCTTCTGCGGCTGAAGACTCACTCCTGCGCCGGCGCGTCCTGATTGATCAGACGCGCCAGCATTTCCATGCGGCTGTTCTCCGCTTCTGAACTGCGTTCAGCCAGCCAGCGGCTAGCTGCCTGTTGCTGAGCCAAACGGTCCACCAACGCCAGAGCGAGCTGCCTGAGCTGATCGAGATCCTCACAGTCGTGAATGGTTCGCCTCAACTGCTCAGCAGCGAAGCTCTGCTCCATGCTGCGCTCGATCGGATCGATCGACATCCCGAACCTCCGGAGGTGGTGATGGTTGAACCAGCCTATGGTTATCGAGCTGAGAGCGTGTCGTGGCTGATCAGGTCTTCCTCTTCCGCAAGGCCGTTGAGTACGGCGAGCAAACCCTGCGGGAACTGCGTGGTCGCAAGATCGAAGATGAAGAGATCGGGCTGGTCAAGCTGTACTTGAAATACCGGGGAATCGACTTTCGCTACGACACCTGGGAACTGGGCTTTTCGTATTACATGAAATACACCCTGGATGCCCACAAAGGACCCGGCGAATTGCACTTTGTCTTGGAAGATGAGACCGACATGCCGGACTGGCAGCAACGGGTGCGATCCATTCACGCAGCGCTCGAGGCGATGGATGCAGATCTAGAACGCAATGGAGGCGCCGATTTCTTTGCCTGGATGGGTGCAACCCTGAATGTGCTGCGGGGCATGGCACGCCCCTCACCGCCCTCCGATCAGATCGGCTGACAGGTGCCGTTGGCCCGATAAGTGTTTCTCACCTCACCTTCTTGAATCAGCAAAACACCTTGAGCCTTGCCGGTCGCTGCATTGATGACCACCTCATCGCGGATGCGTTTGCGCACACCGGCTTCGACGGATTCGGACTCATCAACAATGGTCACCGTGCGATCAGCATTCCAGACCACTGAGACCGCAGAAGGCTCGGAGCCATCCTCCCGACCCGTGCCACGACCTGAGGTGGTGTCGAGCGAGTACTGGAACGGTGCACCAGGCTCGTCATCATCACTGGAATAGAACTGACACTCGAGCTGAACCGGCTTGGCCTGCAGCGGCAGAGCCGTGACGAGGGGCGCAATCAGCAGCAGCAGGAGAGAAGCAGAGCGTGACATGGCAAAAAAGCGGGAATCAGAACGCAGCAATGCGCTCAGCAGGAGCCAACAGAAGGATTCGCGCCAGAACGCTGGGGCGCGCGCCAGGTGCCGTTGCGGCGATAGCCGTCAATCAGAACGATGCTGAGCCAGATCAGAGGCACACAAAACTGAGTCGCGAAAACCGGTAATGAAAACTCCATCTGCGCAATGAGAGGGGCCACCCTTCACTGTGCGAGCGAGTCTCAGAAACAGGCGTTAAAGACTCAGGCTGAGACAGCAAACAAGAGGAAAGGAGCCACCCGCTCCAATTTCAGATGGCTCGACGCTGGCCCCATCCTTGGGCCCGCATCTGTCATGGCACAGGTGGGTGGCAAGCAACAACCACGCCGCCAGGGCCGGCGAATGGCGTAGTTGAGCTCACCCGAGCGCCTCGGTGCGGGCATGCGCCGCTGCTCAAGAAACAACCCCTCATTGGAGAGGAGTCGCACGGCAATCAAGCTGGGCAGGAGGAAGCCGTATCTGGAATCCACCGATCTGCTGATCCGATGAGCGGCCCTCAGCACAGCCAACGCAGCTTGGTGGTGAGGTGCGAATCAATGCCAAAGGCGCGATCTTTTTTTTATCAACAGAAAAGGCAGGCTTGACTCAACAGAACAGCCAGGCTGAAAGCAAGTCAAACGAACCAAGCAGCAAGAGATTCAGATCCACAGAGGAAAAGACGATCACCAAAACTGTCGAGATGCGGTTAAGCCCAGGTCAACGCAAGGGTGCAAAATCAATCATCAAAGTCGTGGTCGTGCTTGTTCATGGCTTCCACAACAAGCTCTTCAAGCAACACAACCGTTTCGGCCTGACTGTGGTGAACCACAAGGCGCTGGATCAGGTAGTAAACGAGCAGCATCACCGGCAGCACGGCGACACAGACAATTTCAAACACGTGCTCGCCCCAGGGCTCTCAACGTACGCATGGCTCTTCAATTCGCCACTAAGATCACTCGGCGTAACAGTGGCTCCGGTGAATCAGACGCTCAAAGGCATCAGCTACGTCTCCGTCTGGGTGCTGATCTGGGGATTCGCCGGTTCTCTGATTGATCTGCCCCTGCTCGAGAACGACATCTACACCGTTTACTCTCCCGGCCAGGCCGTGACGTTTGGCGCCACGGCACTTGCCTGCATTGCCCTGGCGATCTGGCTCTCGCCCCGATGGCTGACCCCGAGTGATGACTGACCCCCAATTCAGCTACGAGCCCCTTGAAGCCTTCGGGGAGGGTCTGACCAAACCGCGCCCCTGGAACGTGTCCGCCCTCCAAGGCGTTGAACGTCTCAACGGGCGTGCCGCCATGGTGGGCTTTGCCGCTGCAGTCATCATCGAGTGGTTGAGCGGCAAGGGCATCAGCGCTCAGCTGCTGGCTGTTGTTCAGTGGTATCTCCAGTTGGGCTGAAGCCCTCGGTCTCAACCACCGCCTGCAGCCCACTGCACCACTGCTGCCGGTCGCGCAGAAGCGAGAGCTTCAGTCTCAGACGCAGGCTGGGCTTGAGCAGTGGTTCGAGCTCGACCCAGCGTTCAGAGCCCTTTCCCCCCACAGTCACCACACGGAAGTGACGACAGCCCAGCTGAGGAGCTGAACTCGTCCAGTGGGACGCCAGTTTGGTCATGGGCTCAGGCTGAACCTGGGTCAACAGCACAGCTTGCAACACTGGTGCGGGTGCAGGTTGGGATGCGGCTTTGGAGGTTCTTGATCTTTTCCCCCGCAGCATTTTGAGGGGATCTCTAGAGGCTGGACTGCTCGGTGAGCTGCAGACGCTGGCGGGGGTGATGCTCGAGCAACCAGAGCAGTACCGCGATGCCTCGATCAAGCTGGCAGGGCAGCTCAGCCAGCAACGGGAGTTTCGCCCCGATCATCCAAGCGTCCAAGCCCTCTGCAGCACGGTCCTTCTGCCCGGATGTGAGCGCTGGATTCGTCACGTGATCGACCGGCAGCCACCCCAGGGGCGTGGGCCCTGGATTCCCGGTCACTACGAGCTGCACATGATTGACGTCTGGCTGAATTGCCAGCGAGCCGGTGATTACAACCCCACCCACACCCACGGGGGCAGCTTCTCCGGGGTGCTGTTTCTCCAGGTCCCGCCGCAGCTGAATGCGCGCAGTTTTGATGGGCAGCTCTGCTTCCATGGCCCAGAAGAGTGGAACATCCAAAGCTTCCGCACCGGCATGGCGCAGTACGTGCTGCCGGCGCCTGGGGATTTCTACATCTTTCCGGCCTGGCAACCGCATTCGGTCACGCCCTTCCGCGGCGATGGTGAGCGCTGGTCCTTGGCCTTCAACGTGATCGCCCGGCCCAAAGCCGTGCCGCCTGGTGGGCCGCCAGGACGTTCCAACATCTCGCTCTCCAGCCAAAGGCCGCAGGTGCGAGGGTTTTAGGCCACCAGATACCAAAGAAACTCTGATGGCTTCTCTCGATCTGCTTTTGATCTGGCCATGATCAAAGTCCGAAGCATCAACCAGCCATGTCGGAGCCGATGTGGAATGCCCTGGAGGCGTATATGAACAGACCCGGGCGCATCAACAAAAAGACCCTGAACAACGAGCCTCTGCTGGTGGACACCAAGCAGACCAAGAATCAGCCCGAGACCGTTCGCTGGGAAGAACTGATCGGTCAGAAATGAATCAGAAGGAGGTTCCGAAGCTATCGCCATACGTGAACGCATCCTGCTGCTGAGCCAACTGGTCCACGAACATCAGCATTGAGGCTGCCGAGGGTTGCAGGGTTGTGCTCTGGGCGGGAGCAAACGACAGTGATGAGGCTGGAGCCAACACCTGCGTCACATTGCTGACCGGCGGCAGGGCTGGCAGTGCTGTGCTGGGGTAAGTGGTGGAAGCGAATTGAGCCGCCGCAGGTTCAGATCCAGCGACGAAGGCGATGGACGCACCAGCAACCAGGGCGAACAGACGGCTCACGTCCTTAAAAAATCTGCGCAAATAATAAAGCCTTTCGATGCATGTTCAAGGCCCTGGCAGCAGGCTCAGAAGACCGAACGCAACGTGTTGCCAAACCCCCTCTGTTCCACAGGAGCCTGGGGGGTGAGCACCGGGTCCCGCTCAAGGAACGGCACAAAATCCAGCCAAGGCCCCAACGAGAGTGAGGAGGGCTGGCGCTGGTCTTTGATCTCCACGCGAGCCGTGGTTTCAGCCGCTGTGCTGGTGGCACGCACGGTCTGGGCAGGCGACGGCGCGCTCAGAACAACCAGCCATGCCGCCACCACAACACCGAGCTGAACCATCCGGGTCCACCCATCGTCTGGCTTCAGCTTGGCCTTGAGTGAAGCGCCAGATCCAGAGGCTGGGGTGAGCCTTTGCTGAGAGATGGGACACTGGGCCCGCTTGAGATCAGCAGCATGGGGGTTGACTCCCGCCTCGGACAGCTCGTCCTTTTCGCCGTGTTGTTGCTGCAGGCCTGCAGCTCGGGGGAATCGCAGCGCACGACCAAGGACGCCATCCGAGCAGCTGCAGCGGCCCATGCCGACAACATCTGCCTGACCAGTGAAGCCATGGATCGCGAGTCCGCTCAAACCCTGGCCGATATTGCGGATCTCATGGCCGAAGAGCCCGGCCCCAAGGATGACTCCACCCTCGCCGCGATCCAGGGGGCTTCCCTGGCACGCCAGCGCGGCTGCGTGGATTGAACGCCAAGGCCAAGCTGCCACTGAACAGGAGATCTTCAGGGAACTCAGGCCACCATCTCAGGGCGTGAGGCCATCCCATCAGCAAGCTAGTCCGGTCGCTGAGATCCATCGCCATGCGATACCTCGTTCTACCCGCCTGCCTCTCGCTCGCCAGCCTGGTCAGCTCCACGCAGCTGTTCCGCCATGAGATCAGCTACTCCATCGGCTGGGAGGCTGGTGAGCAGGCCTGCCAAACCCGCACCACAGGCGATCGATCAGAGGCCTTCCTGGCGGCAGCCCGGGAGATCCTGAGACGTCAACCGGATGTCGCCTCGATTGACAAACATTCCCTGCGGCAGGGCCTGCGCGACTCACAGATGGCATGCCAGGTGTGAGTCAGGAACGGCACTCGATGGTCTGCTTGGAGCTGACGTTGCGGAAGTTGAGTTGATAGGGGGAAGGCTGTTTGACGATTTCCCAGCTCACGCCTTGATTATCAACCGCGGTCCCGCCCAGGGGCGGTGCTGTATCGACCGCAAAGTGATACGTCATTGTGGTGCCGCCGGGTTGTTCAAGCTCGATCGCACTGCCGTAATCGGCAACACGGCTGGCACGCCAACCCTGAGCGCCGAAACGGCAACGCATTGTCCGTGGCTGCACAGGATCAGGGTCTGGTGCAGCCGCCAGCACCGAAGGGGTCAACAGCAGCAGGGCAACGATCGGTTGCCACAGGGGGCATCGCATCGGGCGGGAGTCACTTACCGCAAATCTGCCAAGGAATTCAACGGATCCAGTCGCCGTTCAGCTCCTGTTAACGCCTCAGCAGCCGTGTCGTCTGGACACAGTCTCCTGGGCCTTGGGCATGCTGCAATGCCGCAACACACGCGATCGCCATGGCTGCCGGTTTCATGAATTGTGTCCGAGCCCGCCTCAAGCAAGCGGAGCTATGGGAGGAGTACCTGGCCCAGATGGCGGCCTGGGAGCGACCGGCCGGTCTTGTGAGCATGCACATTGCACGCACCTCCGAGCGGGACCTCTGCTTCGTTGGACTGTGGGACAGCGAAGACGCCATCGCCGCGGCGCGGCCGCAGATGATTGCGCTGCTGGACCAGCAGCGTCCGATGCTCGATGAGCTCAGCGTTGATCTGGGTTGCACCGATCCGGTTTCCGGGCCGTTGCTGCTGAGCGACTGATCCGCTGATGAGCATCACCAACCAGGCGTCCGGCACCAACATCCAGCAGGTGGCTCTTGACACCTACCGCATCAACACGCCCATCGAGCTCCCCGATGGAGGTGGGTTCTGCTTCAACCAGTATCTGATCGTTGACGACGAGCCGCTGCTGTTCCACAGCGGCCTCAGGCAGCTGTTCCCTCTGGTGCGAGAAGCCATTGCCACCGTGCTGCCTCCGGAGAGGCTGCGCTGGATTGGGGTCTCCCACGTGGAGGCTGATGAATGCGGTGCGCTCAATGACTGGCTGGCCATTGCTGAACAGGCCCGGCCGCTCTGCAGTGTGGTGGGCGCTCTGGTTTCAATCGGTGATCTGGCTGATCGAGAACCCCGCGGCATGGCCGATGCTGAGGAATTGACGCTGGGTCAGCACCGCCTGCGCTGGCTGGATGCGCCCCACTTGCCCCACGGTTGGGACTGCGGCTATCTGATGGACTGCACCAGCGAAACCCTGCTGTGCGGCGATCTCTTCACCCAGCCGGGGAAGGGAGACGACGCCCTGATCCAGACTGACATTCTTGGTCCAAGCGAAAGCTTCCGGGGCTCGATGGACTATTTCGCCCACAGCAGCGGCACAGCGGACCTGATCGAGAAACTGGCCGCCAGCGGTCCGCGACAGCTCGCTTGCATGCACGGAAGTGCATGGCAGGGGGATGGCGCTGGACTGCTGCGCCAGCTGGGCCAGGAATTGCAAGCCTGATCAGCGGCGGCGGCGCTGCCTGAGGTCCTTGATCAATCGCTGATGCCAGGGAGTGATGTCGATGGGCTCTTCAAGGGGAAAGCCCTGGGCGAGGGGATTGGCATCCATTTCGCGCCGCAGTTGACGCAAGGAAAAGAAGAGCACCAAGGCCCCGATGGCGGAGAGCAGAAGCAGGAACGGCAGTGCCGTGATCAGCACAAAACCGAGCAGCACCACCCCCACCAGTTGGGACACCAAGGTGAGCCAGCGAGGCGAACGTTGCCCGGAAGGGAGATACCGCATCAACTCCATCGAGCTGACTTCAGCCTTGCACGGCTCTCAAGGTTGGCAAGGAGGGCAAACCGCTCAAAGATGAGTCCCAGAATCAGCAGGGATCCTGATGTCCTCGCCGCCGAACATGGCAGCGTTGATCGCGGTCTTGTTCGGCATCACGCCAGTGATGGCCCAGACCACCCCCATGACCTTTGAACGCCACCTCAACGGCTTGAAGTGGCCAGGCGGTCAGGTGTTGCGCTTCAGCGAATTGGCGGATTGCCGCGAGCTCTACGGTCCAGCTGCTGTGCCCAACAGTCCCGGCCGGGTCCAGCAGCTGGAAACGGAGTTGGCGGCGATGCAACGTCAGCACCGTGAGGCCAACCATCTGCTCTACGCCGCAGGGGCCAGCCGCTATGGACACCTGCTGGAGAGCTGGCAGGAGGTCAGCCGATCCAGCGGTGAAGTGGCGCAGGAACTGCAGCAACAGCTCAAGTGGGAGAGGGAACAGAACGTTTCCGTAGAAGAGATCGCCCTGACCTACGCCTGCCACCGTGGCGAGGTCACCGTGCTCTCCGCTGAGGGGTTGCAGCGCTGCAGTATCGACAAGGTGGGGCATCACTACCGAGACGGCCGCCATGAAGCGCAGTGGAATCACTGCTTGTGGCTTGAGCAGTTCGCACCGGCCCCGGAGATTCTCGACAGCACAGCTGGAGCCATCGATCATGACCAAAGGATCTGGGTCTACGCGCCGTGATGTTCAACCTCAAGCAGCGCTTGCAGTCGCTGCGGATGCTCTCCAGCCTGGGCAGGTTCCTGAGAGATCCGGGCAGCCTAGAAAGTGTTTACGCCATTGCCGGCAGCGTTCAGAACAGCCCAATGGCAGCGCAGATGATGCGTCACATGCTCGAAAAGCCCGGCATCGCCGCCATGGTGAGCGAGGGCTGGCGGCCCGAGCCCATCGATCTTGATGCCTTAGCTCAACAACCTGAGGGGAGCCTTGGTCGCTGTTACGCCGATCAACTGCGCGCTCAGGGGATCACACCGGAGACACTGATCGACCCCAGCCCCATCAGCAGCGATCGCGATTTCATCATTCACCGCCTCAAGGAAACCCACGACATCGTTCACGTGCTGACCGGCTTTGGCATCGATGGCTACGGTGAATTAGGTCTGCAGGCCTTCAACCTGGCGCAGAATCGCTCGCCGCTGGCCGTGTTGCTGATCTTTGGGGGGCTGCTGAAAGCCTTGCAAGACGATGAGCCCCTGGAAGGACTGCTGCTTTCTCTCAGCCGTGGGTTTGAGCTGGGCCTTCGGGCCGATTGCGTGGTCAGCCACCGCCTGGAAGAGGGCTGGGACCGACCGCTGCAGGACTGGCGAGAGCAGCTGGGGCTCGCCCCAGAGCAAGCCAGCTGAGCCATCGGTTTGATATCCGTCGTTAGACGAAATAAAGATCGATGTGGAGCCCTCTAGCCAACACCGAGTCACGGTGAGACCGAATGGGATGGTGTGAAGCATCGGCGAGGGGCAGGCGTGGGAACGATGGAGTTGTCCTTCAATGCCATGGCTGCCATGGTCCTCTTTCCTCTGCTCTGGCTTGCCCTGGTTCTGGTCTACGGCTATCGGCGCAACAAAAGCTGGAAAGCGCCGAAAAAGTGCTGAGAGAGCCACGGGACGGCCACCGTCGCGCCAGCATGTAACAAATTCGTTACAAAGCCATGACGCTGGGCCAGGTCTTTCTCGAATCGATGTCCACGGGTGTGATCACCCGCCAGGAGATGGCTTGGGTTGCCGCCTCCCAACACACGTTCAGCCGCGCGGAAGAAGCCGCCGCTATCCGGCTGGGACGCCTGGTGGATGAAGGACAAATCAACCTGGGATGCCGCCTGGCTCAGCAGCCCCTGCAGCATCAGATCGTCCTGGAGGAATGGATCGAACCCCTCGGTCGCCGGCTGCACCGCTGAGTCATCTTCCTCAGTGAATCCTCAGGCTGGGGTCAGCACCGAGTCACATTCACCGCCTTGAGTGTCTCCTAGTTCAGGCAATGTCGAATGACGCTGATTCCCGCTGCGACCCAGCGCCCCCAGTTGACCGAACGAGAACGGGTGGTTCTTGAGTTGGTGTGTGCCGGCCTCACCAACAGGGAGATTGGCGACATTCTTGTGATCGCTGAAACAACGGCTCGTGGTCATGTTCAATCCATCATCCGCAAGCTTGATGTTCGTGATCGCACGGCTGCTGCTGCAGAGGGGGTGCGGCAACGGCTGGTCCCTTGAAGACTCAAGCAGCCGAGCTGTTGTACTGCAGGAGATCTTGAATCAAAGCGCGCAGCTGATGACGCGTGATCGTCGCGCGCTCCTGCTGCAGCCGATCCAGGGTTTGTTGCTGCAGACGCTCCAGCAACGTGTTCATCAAGATGCAACTCTGCAGCAGGTCTTGTTGCGCCTCATCAAAACCAATGCTTCCACGACGTTGCAGGGTCGATCGACAAGAGCGCTTAGCCGCGTTGATCAAGCCGGCAGCATGGCGCTGGCGCTGCAAGGCCTTGAGTTGCTGCAAGGAGGCGGCATCAGGAATGGTCACGGCTCTCTCGATCGCTGCACCAAGCGTTTCAGGCCAGCAGAGCCATGCATTGAGACCAGCATCAGCATCGGCTGAGAATGTTCTGAACAAGGCAAGTCGCAGCCAACGCTCAGTTCAACTTCAGAATGAATGTTCAGATCACTGATTAACTCAACAGATCCGGAGTCCAACCAAGGCTTGGGTCAGGGCTGATCAAGTCACACCGTGACGACAGCCCGCAAATATCAACAACACGACCGGAACGCCATCAAGCGATTCAACCTGAGTGTTCAAAATCGGGGCGATAGGATTCGAACCTACGGCATCCGCCTCCCAAAGACGGCGCTCTACCAAGCTGAGCTACACCCCGTTGATCCAATTGTAGACCCTCGCAGGTCGGCTCAGGCCAATTCCCAAGGCTCGATCCACTGCCCCTGCTCGCGGCAAGAGCGCTGGACGGCGATGCGGTGGCCATGGGAACCGCCAGGGATACGGGCCGGAGAAATGAGATAAGAAACCACAAACGGTACCCAGATCAAATGCATCCAGACCACTTGATTGAGAAGGAATTATTTTCAACGTAGCAAAATCAGAGATCATGCCACCTCGTTCCAATTGAATTAACTATTGGCCAATAAATAATTGCAAGCAGGCCTTAATTCGAACCCATGAGCTGCTCAGCAAGATGCAAGACACTATGCAAAGCGCCTTCGCAGCGGCCATAGCCAGGGCCATCAATCCAATCCCCACAGAAGCCGACGCCGCTGGCCGCGCACCATTGCAAGCGCGTCGGCAGCGATCCCTTGATCGGTAACGAAGCACCCCAGCGCATCACACCGAGTGATTCCGCCTGGTTGGCCCAGCCTGACCCGCCCGGCCAGCCCGCCGTCAGCTCGCCCCAGGCCGCGCGTTGACGCTCCTCCTGTTGTTGCAACAGCCGCGGCTGACTCTCCGGTGTGATCGGCTCGTCTGCATCAAAACCATGGAGCACCACACCGAGGCGACCGCTGGCCTGGGGTTGGAACACCAGACGCTCCAGGCCCCAGCGCTCCTGCGCCTCGGGCAAACACCACAACATGCGCGGCCAATCAGCCAGCGGCGGGGCAGGGAGACTGAGCATCAGGTTCCAGCGGACCGTGGCCTCGATGGCTGCAATCGAGGCCAGGGCCTGATCCAGCTGATCATCCTCGCCGACAGCTACGGCCGAGCGCAGGGGAACATCCGGCCAGGCCAGCATGGACAGCGACCGAGGGTGGGCCAGCAGGTTGCCGCTCATCACCAGGCGCCGGGCTGCGATCACTTGGCTGCGCTCGCTGTCAGCCAGCAGCCAGAGGCCGTCGCGGCGTTCAATCCAGCGCAACCTGAGACCGAAATGGCACTGCAGATCTTCAGGGCCTAGCGCCAGCAAGCCTGCCGACACTGCCGCCATCTCTGGCACACCACGCAGCAGCCAGCCAGCCAAGAGCGGATGTTGAGGGGGATTGACCCACTCGCCACGGCCATCGAGTCCCTTCAAGATCCGGGTCTCCGGCTCGAGCTGCCCTTGCCTCACAAGGGGCTCCAGCAGGGGAGCCAGCTCGTCATCGGCACCGGCTGAAACGTTGATCAAGGGGGCCCCATGATCCAGGCTCCAGCCCTGATCACGGCGGCTGCGGCGGGTCGCCGTGCGGCCACCTGGCCCGCGTCCGGCCTCAATCAGGGCCACCGACCCGGAGAAGCCGAGCTGCTTCAGCCTGGCGAGGAGGGCACAGCCGGACAGACCGGCTCCGATAACAGCCAGGTCGACAGCAGTCATGGCAGGCGATGTGGCGGGTTCATGGGATCAGTCCAGCGGACTTGACGACGCTGGCAGACGACGCCCTCGAGGTGCGGGGTTGCCTTTGCGATCCAAACAACATGGGTCGCCTGAGATTCGAACTCAGGACCAATCGGTTAAAAGCCGAGTGCTCTACCGCTGAGCTAGCGACCCGTGCCTTTGCAGGCGAAATGAAATTATCACGCACTGCCCCCTACAACCATGCCTCAATCACCCTGGCCAGAACCGTCCATCACTGCCGCTGCATGGGTGGCACCCAGCGCTGTGGTGATCGGTGATGTGGTGCTGGAGATCGGCTCCAGCCTCTGGCCAACAGCCGTTGTCAGGGGCGACATGAGCCCCATCCGGATCGGCGCCGGCAGCAATGTCCAGGACGGGGCCGTGCTGCATGGAGATCCCGATCAACCGGTCCTGATCGGCGCCGATGTGACCATCGGCCACAGGGCGGTGATCCATGGAGCCACCTTGGAAGACGGCTGTCTGGTGGGGATCGGCGCGATTGTGCTCAACGGGGTCACCGTCGGCGCAGGCGCCCTTGTTGCCGCAGGTGCTGTTGTCACCCGTGATGTTCCGCCAGGGGCCCTGGTGATGGGAGCACCAGCCAGCGTCAAGCGGGAACTCAGCGCTGAGGCACAGCTGGAACAACGGGCCCACGCACACCGGTACCGCGAGCTGGCGCTGCAGCACGCCCAGGCCGGTTGATGCACTGGCTTTACAGCGAAAGGCAAAAGCCGGGGCTGCACCAGCAGATTTATCCGTAGAGTGGCGCCCGTTTTTCACCTGGGCTCCAATGGATCTTCGGATTGTCCTCGTCGCCACTCCGATCCTGTTGGCAGCAGGTTGGGCGGCGTTCAACATCGGTCGTGCCGCAGTGGGCCAGCTGCAGCTCATGCTGAAGAGAGCACGCGGTTGATCCATTGAGCGTTCTGGTGATCGGAGCCGGCCTGGCGGGCACAGAGGCCGCCTGGCAGGTGGCTCGCGCAGGCATCCCGGTCACCCTGGTTGAAATGCGTCCGGTGAAGCGTTCACCGGCCCACCACAGCAGTGAATGCGCCGAACTGGTCTGCAGCAACAGCTTCGGTGCCCTCAGCAGTGATCGCGCGGCAGGCTTGCTTCAAGAGGAGCTGCGCCGTCTGGGGTCCCTGGTGATTCGCCAGGCCGATGTTCATGCCGTGCCGGCAGGGGGGGCTCTGGCTGTCGACCGCGGACGCTACAGCGCTGCCCTCACCGCCGAACTGGAACGTCATCCGCTGGTCACCTTTGAGCGGCGCGAGCAGCTGGAGCTTCCCCCTGCAGGGCAAGTCACGGTGCTGGCCACCGGGCCATTGACCAGCGATGCTCTCGCCGAAGACCTCCGGCGTTTCACGGGCATCGCCGATTGTCATTTCTTTGATGCCGCCAGCCCCATCGTTGAGGGGGAATCGGTGGATCTGGAGGTGGCCTTCCGGGCCAGCCGCTACGACAAAGGCGATGCTGACTACATCAATTGCCCCATGAACAAAGAGCAGTACCTCGCTTTCCGCGAGGCGCTGCTTTCAGCAGAGCAGGCTGAACTCAAGGATTTCGAGCAGGAGAGCGCCACCTTTTTCGAAGGCTGTCTACCGATCGAGGAGCTGGCTCGGCGTGGTGAGGACACCATGCGTTACGGCCCTTTGAAGCCCATCGGCCTGTGGGACCAGCGCTGGGGGGATGTCAATGACCGGGATGTGCGCCGCGCCAAACGGGCCTATGCCGTGGTGCAGCTGCGGCAGGAAGACCGTGATGGCCGCCTCTGGAACCTGGTGGGCTTTCAGACCAATCTCAAGTGGGGTGAGCAGAAGCGCGTGCTGCGCCTGATTCCAGGACTGGAGCAGGCCGACTTTGTGCGCTTTGGCGTGATGCATCGCAACACCTTCCTGGAAGCCCCCCAGCTGCTGCAGCCCACCCTGCAGTTCAGGGCTCGCCATGACCTGCTAGCCGCAGGCCAGATCACCGGGACCGAGGGTTATGCCGCTGCAGTGGCCGGTGGCTGGCTGGCCGGGACCAATGCTGCGCGACTTGTGAGAGGTGAAGCACCGATCGATCTACCCGCCACCACCATGGCCGGCGCTCTGACGCACTTCATCAGCGAAGCGCCCAGCGGCAAATTTCAACCGATGCCACCCAACTTCGGTCTGCTGCCTGAGCTGCCCGAGCGGATCCGCGACAAACGGGCCCGTTACGGGGCCTACCGGGACAGGGCCTTGAGCGATCTGGCCCCGTTCTGTCAGCACACCCCAGCCCCTAAGGTCGCCGAACCAGCAGCAGCAGTTCTGTGAGCACCGCACCAGCCTGGGATGTGATCGTCATCGGCTCGGGCATCGGCGGTTTGGTCACCGCCAGCCAGCTGGCGGCCAAAGGGGCCAAGGTGCTGGTGCTGGAGCGCTACCTGATCCCCGGTGGCAGTGGCGGCAGCTTTCAACGGGCCGGCTACACCTTTGATGTGGGCGCCTCGATGATTTTCGGCTTTGGCCAGGACGGGCACACCAACCTGCTGACCCGAGCCCTGGCTGATGTCGGCGAGCATTGCGAGACGGTGCCGGATCCGGTGCAGCTGGAATATCACCTGCCCGGCGATCTCAACGTGGCGGTCGATCGCGACTACGACAGTTTCGTGGCACGCCTGAGCCAACTGTTCCCCCACGAAGCCAAGGGGATTCGGGCCTTCTACGACACGTGCTGGCAGGTGTTCCGCTGCCTGGACGCGATGCCGCTCCTCTCGCTTGAAGATCCGGCGTATCTGGCCAAGGTTTTCTTCCGCGCACCACTGGCCTGCCTCGGCCTGGCCCGCTGGCTGCCGTTCAACGTCGGCGATGTGGCGCGCCAGCACATCCATGACCCAGAGCTGTTGCAGTTCATCGACATGGAATGCTTCTGCTGGTCGGTGATGCCAGCTGATCTGACCCCGATGATCAATGCGGGCATGGTCTTCTCTGATCGCCATGCCGGTGGGATCAACTACCCCAAAGGAGGCGTGGGCACCATTGCCCGCAAGCTGGTCAGCGGCCTGGAGCGCCATGGCGGCCAGATCCGCTACAAGGCCAGGGTCACGAAGGTCTTGTTCGAAGGCGAGCGTGCCTGCGGCGTTGAGCTGGCCAGCGGCGAGCAGATCACAGCGCATCGGGTGGTGAGCAACGCCACCCGCTGGGACACCTTCAGTGGGGCTGGATCTGCTGGCACACCCCTGGTGGATTCCAGTCACACACCGGCCCGGGAAGCGCGCTGGCGGCGCCGCTACAAAGCCTCACCATCGTTCCTCTCCCTCCATCTGGGGATCGATGCTGCGATCGTGCCGGATGACATGCATTGCCATCACCTGCTGCTGGAGGACTGGCAGGCCATGGAGGAGGAGCAGGGTGTCATCTTCGTCTCCATGCCAAGCCTGCTGGATCCCGAGCTGGCACCCGCTGGGCGGCAGATTCTGCACTGCTTCACCCCCTCGGCCATGGAGCCATGGCAGGGCCTGAGCCCCAGCGCCTACCGGAGCAAGAAGCAGGCCGATGCCGAGCGCCTCATCGAGCGTCTTGAGGCGCTGCTGCTGCCGGGCTTGAGCCAAGCCATCCACCACCGCGAGGTGGGCACCCCTCGCAGCCATCGACGCTTCCTGGGTCGCCACAACGGCAGTTATGGACCGATCCCTGCCCTGCGTCTGCCAGGACTGCTGCCCATGCCGTTCAACCGCAGCGGGGTTGAGGGGCTGTACTGCGTCGGCGATTCCTGCTTCCCAGGCCAAGGGCTCAACGCCGTGGCCTTCAGCGGCTTTGCCTGTGCCCACCGCATCGGTGCCGACCTGGGCCTCAACCCTTGGGCGCTCCCCGCCTGAGCGGCATTCTCCATAGGGTGTACTGGAGCGGCACCGATGTCATGACCCAGCAGCCGATGCCCAGCTCAGCCGAACTGGCCGCCTACCTGGAAGCCCGCGGAGACATCACTAAACCCTGGCATCTCCATCAACTCAGGCTCGCCAAGCTGAGGGAGACTCGCGACCAGATCAGCCCTGAGGATTACCTGCTGAGGCTGGAGCAAGCTCACGCTGATCTGATGCGCCTGGGTGAATTCTGGAAAGGGCGAGAAGCAGAAGTCTTCACAGGGGGTGATCAACCCAGTGCTTTGATCGACCCGCTTCCCGGCTCAGCTGAGGACCGATGAGCAGTTCAGCAACAGAACGCCACTGCTACCCCATGGCGCCCCTGATCCGGGGCACGTTGGTGCTGCTTTACCTGGCCTTGGTGCTGCCCTTGCCAGCGCTCGCACCCGATGGGTTGCGCCTATGGCTCCTGTTCATGGTTCCGCTTGGCCTGCTGCTGGTCCTGGCCCTGGTCAGTGAACAGGTGGAAATCGACAGCAACGGGGTGCGCGTCGGTCCTGCCCCCTGGTGCGCCTGGTTGCTGCGGCGCGGCTGGCAGCTGCAGTGGAGCGAAGTGAAAGCCCTGGTGCCTGTGGGCACCAGTCAGGGGGGAAGCGTCTACTACGTGCGCACCGGCGGGAAAGCCCACCTGCTGCCTCAGCGCGTCGTGAATTTCGAGGATTTTCTAAGCCGCTTCAGCCGCAGCAGTGGAGTGGACACCAGCGGCGTCAAGCGGCTGACGCCGCCTTGGACCTATCGCTTGCTGGCCGCCTCAAGCGGTCTGATGCTGGCCGCTGAACTGATGGTTGGCGGAATTCGGCTCAGCCGCGGTCTCTGAGCTGACCTCAGGCAGGTTGTCCAAGCTGAAGCGGTAACCCTGCTGTCGAACGGTCTCGATGCCGCCGCCCTCGCCGAGACCCGCCTGCTCGAGTTTGCGGCGCAGGGTCAGCACCTGCGTGTCGACCGAGCGGGGGCCACCGCTGAAGGGGGGCCAAGCCATGGTCAGCAGCTCTTGGCGGCTGCGTACATGGCCAGGGGGCATCAGCAGGGCACAGAGCAAGGCGAACTCGCGCGGACTGAGCTCCACCGGCTGGTCGCGCAGCGTCACCTGACGTAGCAGCAGATGCACCGACAGCGGGCCAACGGTGACCTGCTCCTGCAGGCCACCGCTGCGGCTGAGCAGCTTGCGGCTGCGGGCCGCCAATTCCTCCAACCCAAAGGGCTTGCGCAGAACATCTTCTGCGCCCCCATCGAGCAGCGAGACCACAGCATCAGCACCGGATCGGGCTGTCAGCACCATGACGCGGCAACGCAGCCGTGCGGCCAGCTTCAAGGCGGTCGTTTCCTCCAGCAGTTCGGCACTGACCAACAGGTCGGGCTGCTGCTCTGCGCAAACCTCAAGCGCTTCTGCAGCCGTGCCGACAGCAGCCGCCATGTGACCGTCCTGGCGCAGACGCTGCGCCAGAACCATCCGCAGAGTGGGGTGGGGCTCCACCACCAGGATGCAAGCCGGGCTGGTCGCCACGGAGGAGGTCACACGTCGACAACGAAGGACCTCTACCGTAGGTCGATTCTTCCGCCATGCTGGTAGCAGGCGATGCCTTGACCAGCTGTCCCATGACCGCGCTGCAAGACCCCGACGCGATTCGCCACTTCCAAAGTCTCTGCGACGCCTGTCAGGAACTGACCGATCGCTATCACAGCCCAGCGGAGCTGCGCTTGTACGCCGACGGATTCATCCATGCCCTGCGCCGGAGCCAGCAGCTCGATCCCATCAGCCAACGGCGTTTTGAGGAAATGGCGGACCGCTGGCTGATGGACCCCTCCAGCTTCATCGGCCCCGGTGGGGACCCCAGCACCCTGTTTGAGCGCGAACGTCGCTGAGCTCAACCAAAGCGGTAGTGCTTAAGGACCGCCTGGTGCACCTGCCAGGTGCAGGACATGCCAGCGGGGAACTCCACAAAGTCACCGGCGCCAAAACGGACAGGCTCCCCCTCTTCAGGGGTGACCGTCACCTCCCCTTCCAGAATCAGGCATTGCTCACGCTGGTCGTAATGCCAGGGAAACGTGCTGGCATCACAGGACCAGATCGGCCAAGAGAGGATCGCCAACGTCTCGATCGTTTCGGGTCGGCAGGGACTGGCGAGACGGATCACGCGTTGATCAGCTGGCCAGGGCCACGGTGACGGTCTCGCGCAACTCACCGGAGTTGTACATCTCGATCAAGATGTCTGAACCGCCCAGAAACTCGCCCTTGAGGTACACCTGGGGAATCGTGGGCCAATCTGAGAACTCCTTGATGCCTTGACGGATCTCAGGATCGGCCAGCACATCGAAGGTTTCAAAGGCCACACCCAGAGAATTGAAGATCTGAACCACGTTGTTGGAAAAGCCGCACTGGGGCATCAACTTGCTGCCCTTCATGAAGATGAAGACTGGGCTGCTGCTGATCAGACCTTCGATGCGGCTCTTGAGCTGAGCGTCCATGGGGAACCCGACTTAGACGTTGAGCTTATTGGGGACAGGACGTGGTCAAGGCCAGCGCGTGAATGGATTCTGTGGCCAGCTCCTGACGCAGGGCCTTGTAAACCAATTGATGCTGCTTGATGCGGCTGAGGCCCGCAAAGGCGGACGAAACCACCTTGAGTTGGAGATGGTCGCCACCTCCGGTCAGATCTTCCACATCCACCTGTGCGTCAGGCAAGGCCTGACGCACCGCAGCGATGACCGCATCGGGCTGAACCATCGGACTCAGTTGGAGGAGGGGGCAGGTGCGTTGTAGGGGATCGAGACAAAGCCGACCTCCAGAAGTTGCTGATAAGCCTTGCGACCATCGGCACTGGCTGGCGTCATCAGCTTGACCACCTCCACCAGCAGCGGAACGGCAACTTCCGATTGGCTCTGGCGGCGGTAGGCCGCAGCCAGACGCAGGTTGGCCGAGGCCAGAGCCTCGATCGCTTCACGGCCCTTGGCATCCATGGCCCGGGGGATCCGCGCATCGAGGCCGCGGAACGCACCACCGAGGTCGCGGTAGAACGACAGCAGCGAACGGGCGGCGTTGCGTGCCTTGTCGTAGGACGCGATCGCGCCGCTGAGATCGCCGCTGGCGGCTTGGGCATCGCCCTGGGCCAGCAGGGCTTGAACGGAGCTCAGATTGAAGGTGTCACCGCTGCTTGCTGTAGCTGCTGCAGGGGCTGATGCGGTAGCGGCCTGCGCCAGGGCAGGCACAGGGGCGAAGGCCAGGGCCAGGCTGGCGGTGAGCAAAAGGCGGCGCATGGGCCCTGATCCGGGACTGTCGGGGGACTTTAAGGGCAGTGAACTCAGCCCTTGAGGCTGTCCCGGGCCGCTTCCTCAGCTGATTGCATCGCAGCGGCCAGGCGCAGGCCCAGATCGGCGGCAGCCGCCTTGCCTTGGCCCTCCAGCTGCAAGGGCTCGCCAAAGCAAAGAGCAGCGTGATCACGCCAGCGGGGCCGGGGCCGGCTGTAGGCAATGCCCACCGGCACCACAGGCACGGGCCCGATGCCTTTGGTGAAGGCCAGAGAGGCCAGGCGAGGCAGGCCTCGAGCCACGGTGATGGGGGAGCCATCGCGGTTGATGCGGCCTTCGGGGAAGACCACGACCTGCTGGTGGGCCTCCAGCAGATCCAGAGCAAAGCGGAGGCTGGCGGTGCCTGGCCTGGCTTGATCGATGGCAAAACAACCCAGGCGATGCAGGAACCATCCCTGCAGGCCGCTCATCTCGCTGGTGGTCACCATGAAGCGGCAGTCGCGGCCGCTGATGCGACGACCGGCAGCGCGAGGCAGAAGCAGGGCATCCCATCGCGCCCGGTGGGTGGGAGCCAGCAGAACAGGGCCTCGGTGGGGCAGGTGCGCACTGCCGCTGATGGCGACGCTGCGGAAGAACAGCGGCAGGGCCAGATCCTCGGTGGCAAGAATCGCCAGCGGCGCCAGCCAGGGCACCACATCGCTAGCGACCGCTTGCGCCCGTTGCAGGCGGACCTGATCAGGGGTGGCGAAGCGGCTGGCCATAGGCGAACCCTATCCAGCGATGGGCTTTCTAAAGTTGTTCGCTGGACAGCAGATCCGATGGCCAGTCTCGGCGTCAATCTCGACCACACAGCCACCGTTCGCCAGGCGCGGCGGACCGTGGAACCAGACCCTGTGACCCTGGCCCTCATGGCGGAACTGGGGGGTGCCGATGGCATCACCGTTCACCTGCGCGAGGACCGGCGGCACATCCAGGACCGTGATGTGGAACTGCTGCGCCGCACGGTTCGCAGCCGCCTGAACCTGGAGATGGCAGCGACAGCGGAGATGGTGGCCATCGCGCTCAAGCTCGGCCCGGACATGGTCACCCTGGTGCCGGAGAAGCGGGAGGAGGTCACCACAGAAGGGGGCCTCGATGTCAGCGCTGCGGGGGATGGCTTGCGCAGCCATGTGCAGCAGCTGCAAAGCGCCGGAATCCCCGTGAGCCTGTTCGTTGATGCAGAGGCCAGTCAGCTGGAGGCCTGTGCCCGCAGTGGGGCGCGCTGGGTCGAGCTGCACACCGGTGGCTACGCCGATGCGCCAGCAGCGGAGCAGCCGCTGGAGCTGGCCAAGCTGGTGGAGGGATGCCAGCGGGCACGGCAGCTGGGCCTGCGGGTCAATGCAGGCCACGGACTCACCTACCAGAACGTTGAACCGGTGGCGGCCATCGAGGGGATGGAAGAGCTCAATATCGGCCACACCATCATTGCCCGCGCCCTGGCGGTGGGTCTCCAAGAAGCGGTGCGCCAGATGAAGGAGCTGGTCAGCCGTCCGCGCCATGAGCCCCTCTTCGGTGAGGGGGCCCTGCTGCAGAATCCGCTTTCACTGGATGCTGTTGCTCAGCCATGACGATGGACACCTATTACTTCGTGGCCGCCAGTGAACGGTTCCTCACCGAGGAGGAGCCACTGGAGGAAGTGCTGCGCGAGCGCGCCCGCGATTACAGCGAGAAAGGCAAAACGATTGATTTCTGGCTGGTGCGCCAGCCCCGCTTCCTCGATTGCGATGAACTGACCGATCAGACCAAGGCGGTGCCGCGTCCTGCTGCGGCAGTGATCTCGACCGACAGCACCTTCATTGACTTCATGAAGCTGCGGCTGGAATACGTGCTGAAGGGCAGCTTCAACGCGCCGAGTGCAGCGGTGCCGGATCCACTGGCGTCCAATCAGACGACTTGAGATCCTGCTCCAGGGCTCGGAAAGCTAGATCGCAACCGCTTGAACCTGCAGCAAGCAGGGTTTGCAACTGAGCCAACTCCTCAGGATGCAACTCTCCATCTTCCGACCATTGCAGGTGCGTTGGCACTTTTACTCTCAAACGAACAAAATAAGATTCCAATTTTGTCAGTGATTGCTGTCTGGCGGTTGTGCCAGATCCAACATTCGCCTTGAAAAAAGCTAAAGGGAACCAGCACTGAGCCGATGCTTCGCCTGATCAGCAGCAACAGCATCGAGCAACTGGCCGCTGCTCTGGCCACAGAGCTCTGCCGCACGATCCCGCGCGATCCCCTCCAGGCCCAGCAGGTGCTGATCAGCACCAATGCCATGAGCCGCTGGCTGGCCCTTGCCCTCAGCGAGCACATGGGCATCTGCGCAGGTGTGGATTTTGATTTCGGTGGCCGAGCCCTGCGGCGGCTGGTGCTTGAGCTCAGCGGCAGCCCCAGCAATCCAGCCGATGATCCCTGGGACCCTGCACGGCTGCGCTGGAGCGTGGCTGCTCTGTTGCAGCAGCTGCCTGAGCAGGAGCTCTGGGCGCCGCTGCACCAACTTTGGAATCGCCCGGGCCACAACGCTGCAGGCCTGGATCGCTACCGCCTGCAGATCCTGCTGCAGATCTGCGACACCCTGGATCAATACGGGCTGTACAGGCCCCAGATGGTGCGGCGCTGGCTGGCCGGGGACAACGGCGACGCCAATGGGGTGCCCTTACCCGCCCATGAGCGCTGGCAACCGGCCCTGGTCCGCGCCTTGCAGGAGCAACTCGCCCCGCAGGGAGTCGCCCATCCATCCGAACGGCTGCTGCTGGCCATGGAGCGGGCAGCCAAGCTGCCTCCGCAGCCGGACCCCCTTCACGTCTTTGGACTCTCCAGCCTGCCGCCTGTGATGTGGGAGCTGCTGGCGCAACAGGCGGGCAGCGGATCCAGGCCGGTGCTGATCTATCAGCTCAGCCCCAGCCTCGAACCCTGGGATGAGCAGCCGATTCGCAGCCAAAACGAGAGCGCCCTGGAGGCCTTGGAGAGACGACTGCTGCACCGAGGCCATCCCCTGCTGGCCAGCCTGGGACGCACGCAGCGCGATTTTCACTGGCAGCTGGAGCTCATCGCCGCTGAGCTGCAGGAGGGTTTCCGCCGTGAACCGCTGCCCGCACCGACGCCAGTGCAGGAGCAGGGCCTGCTGCAGCTCCTGAAAGAGGACATGCACCGCGGCCTGCGTCGGGCTGCGGGTATTCCCGGTGTGGAGGCTCCCCTGACCATCAGCGCGGAGCAGCTCAACCTGCAGGTGCTCGCCTGCCATGGCGATCGCCGCCAAGTGGAGGAGGCCCACCGGGCCGTCCTGGCGCTGATGGCGGCTGACCCGCAACTGGAGCCGCGCCATGTGCTGCTGATGACCTCCGATGTGGCCCGCTTCACCCCCCTGGTGCAAGCGGTCTTTGAACGGCCCAAGGGCAACGCCGATCCACGCCACCTGCCCGTGCGGGTCACCGACCGCACCCTGCGCCAGCGCAATCCGCGTATTGATCTGGTGTTCCGCCTGCTGGATCTGGTGGGAGCGCGCCTCGACAGCGAGGAGGTGCTGGATCTGTTGCTGCTGCCGGAGGTGGCGGCTCACCTGGAGCTGGATGGACTCAGCCAACCGCAATGGCGCTCGCTGCTGCAGGCCGCCGGCATCCGCTGGGGCCGCGACGGCACGCACCGGGCCCGTTGGGGCTATCCAGCCGAGGGACAACACAGCTGGCGCTGGGGTCTGGACCGGCTGCTGCTGGGACTGCAACTGGAGGATGACTTTCCCCTTGGCGAGGCGGCCTCAGGCCAGTGGCAAGACCTGGCGGCCTGCAGCACGACGCTGGCTTCCGCCGCCATGGTGCTGGCGCTCAATGACGCCTGCGGCCGGCTGTTCGAGCAGCTGCAACAGCTGGAGCGGCCCCAGAGCCCGGCCGAATGGAATCGCAGCTTGGCCGCGGCTGTGCAGGACCTCAGTGGCAGCGGCGGCGATGACGGATGGCAATCCCCCGAGCTCTACGCCCTGCTGCAGCCCCTGCGACTGGCTGGGGATGAGCAGACCCTGCTGGACGGTGCTGCAGTGGTGGCCCTGCTGGAGGAGGCAGAAGCCCAGGAGCAGGGGCGCTACGGCCATGTCAGCGGTGCCGTCACCCTGAGCGCACTGGAGCCGATGCGCTCGATCCCCCACAAAGTGGTCGTGCTGCTGGGCATGGATGAACAGCGGCTGCCGCGACGGGACACACGCGCGGGATTCGATCTGATGGTCCGGCAGCCGCGGCGCGGCGATCGCGACCGGCGCCAGGAGGACAGGGCCATCCTGCTGGAGGCGCTCCAGGCCTGCACTCACCACTGGATCGCCACCTACACCTCCATCGATCCCCGCAGCGGCGAGGAGCGCAACCCCGCAGCACCCCTGAGCGACCTGCTGCGCTGCCTTGAGAGCAGCTACCGAACGCCAGGAGGCGAACCCATCACAACCCTGGTGCACCAGCAGGCTGAGCCCCTGCCGCCGTTGGCCGTGGCTGCAGGGGGCACGGCACCGTGGCCAGCAGAGCTGCAGTGGACCCTGCCAGCGGTGGCACCAGCGGGGCTCGAAGAGCTGCAGCGCTGGCTGCGCGATCCGCATCAAGCCCTGCTGCAGGCCCACGACATCCGGCCCGTGAGGCGGGCGCTGAGCGACACCGACCCCGAGGAGGCGGATCTCGATGGACTGGGCCGCTGGAGTCTGAATGAACAGCTGCTCGCGCTTGGCAACGAGCGACTGGCCCAGGCGCAGTGGCCAGAGCAACGCCAGGCTTTGGTGATGCGCGCCCTGCTACCACCGGGTCCTGCGGCAGAACTGGCCAGCTCAGCGTCGCTGCAGCAATGCCGCCAGTTGCTGCAGCACAGCGCGGCACTGGAGGCCCAGGCTGGGCTTGCCGTTCTGACCTGCAACGGGGGGTTCAAACCCAAACGGCTGCTCAACGCCTGGCTGGACCATCTCTGGGCCAATGCCGAGGCCTCGCGCACCACGCACCTGGTGGGGCTGATCAACCGCCGCAGCGGTGATGTGGCAGCCAGCTGGCAACTGCTGCCCCTGAGCAAGGCGATCGCCCAGGGGCATCTGGATGACCTGCAGGACCTGCGCCGCGCGGCGCTGCAGCAACCGATCGCCTTTGTGCCCGAGCTGAACTGGCTGGAGCTCAGTCGCCAGCAGGCAGGAGCTGGCGAATCACCCCTGCCGGGACTGGGCAGCCGTCAGCTCGATGAGCTCAATCCCAGCGGGCGCGATGGCTACCGCTGGCCGCAGGCCCTGCTGCAGCTGGAAGGTGGTGTGACACCCGAGCTGGAGCACTGGCTGCAACAGCCCCAGGTCGGGGAGCTGAGCCGGCGCGTGCTGCTGCCCCTCAGCGAAGCCCTGGCCGCTGGAGGGTTGGTGCTGTGATCAGCCCGCTGGATCTCAACGGCGAGCTGCCCAGCGGCACCTTGGTGCTGGAAGCCAGTGCCGGCACCGGCAAAACCTATGCCCTCAGCCATCGCGTGCTGCGCGAGGTGGGTGAGAACGGGCGCGCCATCGACACGATCCTGGTGGTGACGTTCACCCGCGCCGCGGCCGCCGAGATCCGCTGCCGCATCCGCCTGCGGCTCGAGCAGGCCTCCACGGCCCTGGCCTATCGCATCGCCGGGGCGCCCAGCGGTGTGAAGGATCCCACCCTGGCCGCATTGATCGAGCGTTGGAGCGCCGCGCCTGACGCCCTCGAGATCCTGCTCAACCTGCTGCAGGGAATTGACCGCATTGACCTGGCACCGATCAGCACCATCCATGGGTTCATCCAGCGCCTGATCCGCGATAACGGAGCGTTGCTGGGACTGGATCCGCAGGTGCAGCTGCAGGAGAGCAATCGCTCGCTGCTGGAGGAACTGGTCCTTGACTGGCGTCGCAGCCAGCTCTCTCCGTCACCAGCGCCCTGGCAGGCCTGGGTGGCCTCCCACCAGGACCTCGGCGTCGAGGGATTGCTGCAGCTGGCGGCGCTGGTGGATGAGGACCGCGACATGCTGCTGCCCGCCCCAGCCGATGCCGCCATCGAGCCGGCGGCGTTGTGGGGGACGCTGGAGGAGCGCTTCATGCGCCAGCTCGAGGAGGACGGGCTCGCCTCAGCAGAGGCGCTGCAAGAAATCTGCAAGGGACGCGGCAATGGCAGCCCCGCCGGGACGCTGCTGGGCAAAACCAAACTGGAGGAGTTGCCGGCGCTGATCACCACCGCCCGCAGCGGGCTCCACAGCGATCCGGGCAGCGCCATTGCCAGGCGCTACCGCTTGCTGGCCCAGGCCTACAGCACAAGCCAGGTGCGGCGCGTGTTGAACGATGCCGATCAGGCCCCCACCAGTGGGCTGCATGGCAGCGCCGAACGTTTGTGCTTTGAGCCGATTGAGGCGCTCAGCGCCGGGCTGGTCCACCAGTTGCGGCAACAGGCCAGCCGCCAGCGGCAGCAGCGCAATGAACTCAGCTTCGGGGACCTGCTGGAGCGCGTCGATCCCGATCGCCTCAGCGCCGAGGTCATAGCTGGTCTGCGTCGCTGGCGTCAGCGCGAGCTGAGCTGCTGTCTGATCGATGAATTTCAAGACACCGACCCGATTCAATGGCGCCTGTTTGCAGCGCTCTTCGATGGGCATGCCCCGCTGACCTTGATCGGTGATCCCAAGCAGGCCATCTATCGCTTCCGCGGCGGCGACATCCGCACTTACCGCGCAGCCACCACCGGAGCAGGTCGGCTGCGTCATTCCCTCGATACCAACCGACGCAGTGATCCAGCCCTGCTGGAGGTGCTCAACGGCCTCTTCAGCGCGGGTGAGGCCTTCGGCACCGATGCCATCAGCTACCGCAACGTGCAGGCTCCGCCGGGAGCGGAACCCAGTCGACTGCGCCAGGCCGATGGCCGCCCCGCCCCGCCGGTGCGGCTGCGCTGGCTGGGCGAGGAGGAGGGCGGCACGCCGCTCAAGCTGGGCGCTCTGCGCCAGAGCATGCCGATGCGGGTCTGTGATGACCTGCAGCGGTCCCTGACCGCTGGCCTCGAGCTGCAGGACGGGGAACACTGGCGCCCCCTGCACCCCGGTGATCTGGCCGTGCTGGTGCGACGCAACAGCGATGCGGTGGCCCTGCAGCAAGAGCTGCAACGGCGGGGCATTCCGGCGCGTATCGGCCGCGGCGGCGATCTGTGGCAGAGCCCAGAGGCCGCCAGCCTCACCCTGGCGCTGGAGAGCCTGGAACGGGAGGGGGATCGAGGCGCAGCAGCAGCACTGGCGATCTCCAGCCTGGGGGGCTGGCAGGCCCGGGAACTGCAGCAGTGGGAGCCGCAACAGTGGGGACGCTGGCTGCAACAGCTGCAAAACGCACGCCAGCGCTGGCGCCAGGTGGGCCCCCTGGCGGCCCTTGAGGGGATCCTTGCTGCCGGTTCAGCGCCTGAGCGACTGCTGGGCCGGCCGGGGGGTGAGCAGCGCTGGAGCGACCTGCGTCAGATGGGGGAACTGCTGCAGCAGCAATGGCAGGAGCAGGGGCAGGCCGGCCCTGCTCGACTGCGGCACTGGCTGGTCCAGCAGCAGCTCAGCAACAACAACGGCGAGGAGAGCCAGCAGCGGATCGTGGCCAGCGAAACCATGGTCACCCTAACCACGCTGCACTCGAGCAAGGGGCTGGAATTCCCCCTGGTCTGGTGCCCCAGCCTCTGGGACTGCGGCAGCGCGCGCTCGCTCGAGGGCCCCTTTCGCGCCTGGGACCACCAGAAGCAGCGGCGGGTGCTGGACATCAGCCGTCGTCCCGGCAGTTCCCCCAGACGGGATCGCCTGGAGGAGGCCCGCCTGGAGGAGTGGCAGGAGCAGCTACGCCTGGGCTATGTGGCCCTGACGCGCGCCAAGCACCAGCTCTGCATCGACTGGGGTCGCATCAAGGACAGCGGCGCCAGCCTGCCGGCCTGGCTGCTGCATCCCGAACAGCGCCAGCGGGGAGGGCAGCTGCCGTGGGAGGCGATCAGCACCTTGATCAAGGAGGCGCCGGATCTGCTGGATCGGGTGCGCCGCCGCTGCCAAGCGCTTGGCATCCAGCTGGAAACGGAGACAGCCCCCAGCCCAGCGACCTACACGGCCCCGGAACGCGAGCTGAGCCGTGCGGCTGACAAACAGCCATTGCCCCAGCAGCGAGCGGCAAGCCGCTGGGGACGCTGGAGTTACAGCCGACTGCTGGAGCAACGATCCAATGCCATGACCTCCCAGCGTGAGGAGGAGGGGTTTGATCCCGATCGCGACAGCAACAGTCTTGATCCTGGTGAACAGGAGGATCCCAGCTGGAGCAGCCTGCCGGGGGGAGCCAGTTTTGGAACGCTGGTGCACGCGATCCTGGAGCAGCTGGATTTCCAAAGCGATCCCTTCAGCGGCGAGGTCCGGACCCTGGTGCGGGACGAGGTGGCCCGCTCTGGGCTCCCGAGTGAGCTGAACGAGGCCCTGCTGCCGGCGCTGCAGATGCTGTTGAGCCGTCCTCTCGGTGGTCCGGCCGGGGCGCTGCGGCTCAATCAGGTCGCCAAGGGGGACACCCTGCGCGAGCTGCCCTTTGACCTGCCACTCAGTGGATTCGCCAGCGGCCCGGCTGTGGATGTGCTGGCTGAGGCCTTGCAGCAGCTGGCCCTTCACCCTGATGCCGAAGTGAGGCGCTACGCCAACACGCGTCTGCAGCAGCGCCCCCCGCAGCTGAGCAGCGGATTTCTCAATGGTGTGATCGACCTGATCGTGCGCCTGCCTGGCGAGCACGATCACTGGCTGGTCCTCGATTGGAAAACCAACCGTCTGGCACGACCGGTCCATGAGCTCATGGCGGACAAGGACTACTGGCTGCAGGCCCAGCTGTATCGGCAGGCGGTGCAGCGCTGGCTGCGCCTGAGGATGCCGGCGTCGCGCTGCAGACGCATTGATGCAGTGATGCTCTTCACGCGCAGCGGGGAAGGGGCCTGGCTGCTGCAGCCAGGGGAGGAGCAGACATGAGCGGTGTCAACCGCTGCCAGAGAGCGGCTGCGCGCTTGCTGGAACTGGCACCAGCCAACGTCCAGCCCTATCAAGAGGTGCTGCTGCCATTGCTGGAGCGGCTCCTGCAGCAGCAGCATGACGGGGCTGAACCGCTGCACATCAGCGCTGAGGAGCTCATCACGCTGGGCGCTGGGGGACGCGATGCCTTGAGCGAGCTGCCGCTTGAGCTGGTGATCCAAGCGGAGGGAGGCGCCCAACTCTGGAGCAAGCGGCGCCGGCAGCAAGAGCAGCGGTTGATGCAGGAGCTGGTGCAGCGCCTGAGCCAGCAGCACGGCTTACTGCTGACCGGCGGTGCCGGCACGGGCAAGACCACACTGATCAAGGAACTGCTGCAAGACGAGCGAGGACGGCTGATTTGGCTCCTGGCCCCGACCGGCAAGGCCGCCGCCCGGCTGCGGGAGTCCCTGGCTCCACTGCCGGAGTCGATGCGTTGCGCCACGGTGCACCGCGCCCTGGAGGCCGATGGCGCAGGCGGATACCGCCGGGGGCACCAGCGCCCGCTGGAGGCGGAGGTGGTGGTGGTCGATGAGGTGTCGATGCTGGATTCAGGGTTGATGCAGGCCCTGCTGAATGCGCTGCCGCCAACGACTCGCCTGATCCTTGTGGGCGATCCGGCCCAGCTCCCGCCCATCGGCGGCAGTGGCGTGCTGAACACCCTTGAGCAGAACCTGCAACAGCAACAGCCTCAGCACCATCGGCGCCTGGAGCGCTCCCATCGCTTCAATGACGCCACGGCCCTGGGGCGCTTTGTGCAACGGCTGCGCCAGGGAGTCGGCGGCGCGGAGTTGCAACAGCTGCTGCAGGAGCAGTCCGGCGGCAACTTGAGCTGGTGGCCGCTGCAGCACCGTTGGCCCCGAGCCCTGGTGCAGCGCATCGACCACCATCGCCTGCAATTGCAGCAGAGCTGCCTCGATCCCAGCTGCGATGACACCAGCGCCCTGGCCTGCCTGGATGAGCTGATGGTGTTGTCACCCCGTCGCCGGGGTCGCCATGGTGTAGAGCAGCTCAACAGCCGCTGGTTGGGGCTTGATCCAAGCCAGCCCCAGCGTTGGCCTGCAGGAACACCGTTGCTGGTGGGACGCAATGACGCCGGCTTGGGGCTGGCCAACGGCGACCGGGGCGTGGTGCGCCCAGGGCCCAGGGGTGCTGAAGCCGTGATTGCCACAGCCGATGGCCCCCAACGCTTTCCCCTGGCGCTGGTGCCCGCTCCAGAACCTGCCCTGGCGATGACCGTTCACAAAAGCCAGGGCAGCCAGGCCAGCGAAGTGATCGCCTTGATGCCCCAGGGCGAGACGATGGATCGCCGCATGCTCTACACGGCGCTGACCAGGGCACGGACGCGCGTTGATCTGATCAGCTTGGCGCTCGATCACGTGGCGCTGATTGCTTGAGCCGCCATGAATCCATGGTTTGGCGTCCCCATGGTCCAGACCCTGCGGCGGAGCTCAGGGCGTGCCTGAAGACGCCGTTGGGGCTGGATGCGGCGATGAACAGCGACCACAGCAACGGCGCCTTGGCTACCGCAGGCGAGCATGTGGGCACAGAGGTGTAGGCGATTGCGCATCGCCAGCGCAGCACTTTGGAATGAAACATTGCAATTGGCCTAAAGGAAAAAGCTGGCTGCCACGCTGAAATTGGCCCCGCCGGGCCTGCCCCTGTGCTGGCGATGTCATGGACTCCGATCTCTACCTGCTGGCCTGGAGCAAGTTGCAGGAGGCTGCGTTTCTGTGGCTCAGCGATGTGCCGTTGTCGGTGAGCGCCCGCGAGGAACTGCAGGGTCTGATGCAGCGCATCAGCCCATCCCAACTGGCTGCCATTGGTGCCCGTTTGCGGCCACTGCTCAGCGACAGTGAGCATGTGCAGAACTTCATCGAGTCCGTGCTGGCTCCACGTTCACAGACCTGCTAAAAGCAGGGCATGGACCGCGTCATACGTCCCTGGGGCTGGTACGAGACCCTCACCAGCGGGGATGGATACCTGATCAAACGGCTTTGGATTGATGCCGATCAGCGCCTGTCGCTGCAACGCCATCAACACCGCCTTGAGCATTGGTACGTGGCCGCTGGAAGCGGCCATGTGAGCCTGGATGGTCAGCAGCTGCAGGCCCAACCAGGCAGCAGCTTTGATGTGGCCTGCGGTTGTGTCCACCGAGCCACGGCTGGAGATGGGGGACTGCTGATCATCGAAATCCAGCGCGGCAGCATCTTGAGCGAAGACGACATCGAGCGCTTGGCCGATGACTACGGCCGGGTTCGAGCGGCCGTTGGGTGATAGGTTTCATGAGTTGAAATTCCCCGTGTGAGGGCAAGGCAGATCAGAACGTGGGTTCTGCCGGCCTGAATCAAAGGACTTTCAGGTCAACCCGCGGCGTCTGACGCCTTTTCCTGTGATCCAAGCGCATCAATCTCCCCTGTCTGAAGACGTGGCCGTGACGGGCGTCGACGACAACTCACAACCTGCTGAAGTGGTAACGCAAGACGCCACTGCGGAAGTCGAATCTGGTTTTGCAGGCTTTGGCCTGCCGGAATCCCTGCTGGAGGCCCTGGAGCGATGTGGCTACCAGCAGCCCTCACCGATCCAGGCCGCAGCCATTCCTGAGCTGATGCTCGGCCGTGACCTGCTCGGCCAGGCTCAGACCGGAACAGGCAAGACCGCTGCTTTCGCCCTGCCACTGCTGGCGCGCATTGACCTTGATGCACGCCAACCCCAGGTCCTGGTGCTGGCACCGACCAGGGAACTAGCCATTCAGGTCAGTGAAGCCTTCCAGCGCTACGCCGCTTGCACCAGGGGGCTTCACGTGCTGGCGCTCTACGGCGGTTCAGATTTCCGCGATCAGATCCAGAAGCTGCGCCGTGGCGTGCAGGTGGTGGTCGGCACTCCAGGCCGTGTGATGGATCACATGCGTCAGGGGACCCTCGATGTCTCAGGCCTGCATGCCCTAGTGCTCGATGAAGCCGATGAAATGCTGCGCATGGGCTTCATTGATGACGTGCAGTGGGTGTTGGAGCAGCTGCCAACCCAGCGGCAGGTGGTGCTGTTTTCAGCAACGATGCCGCCTGAGATCAAGCGCATCTGCCAGCAGCATCTGCAGGATCCTGCTGAGGTCATCATCCGCACCCAGAAAGCGGATGCCAGCAGAATTCGCCAGCGCCATATTCTTCTACCCCACCATCAGAAGCTGGGGGCCCTCCTGCGGGTTCTTGAAGCCCATGGCCCCGGTGGGGTGATCATTTTTGCCCGCACCAAAGCCGTCACCGTGACGGTGGCGGAAGCCCTCGATGCCGAAGGCATGGCCTGCGCGGTGCTCAACGGTGATGTGCCCCAATCCCTGCGGGAGCGGACGGTCGAGCGGCTCAAGCAGGGAAAGGTGGATGTGCTGGTCGCCACCGACGTCGCCGCTCGCGGACTCGATGTGGATCGCATCGGCCTGGTGATCAATTACGACGCCCCCTTTGACAGTGAGGCCTACGTGCACCGCATCGGCCGGACCGGGCGCGCCGGGCGGGAAGGGGACGCCATCTTGTTCCTCTCCCACCGTGAGCGGCGCCTGCTGCACAGCCTTGAGCGCGCCGTCGGCAGTGCGATCGAGGCCATGGAGGTGCCCTCTGATGCCGAGATCAATCAACAGCGACTGGACAACCTGCAGCAGCAGTTGAACGACCTGCTGGAGCAGCCCGTACCGCAGGAGCGTCAACAGGAGGTGGCCTTGATGGAGGAGATCATCCAGAGGCTGAGCCGCGAAACCGAAGCGACCCCGGAGCAGCTCGCCTTGGCAGCCCTCAGGCTGGCCCAGGGTGATCAACCCCTGCTGGTGGTTCCCCAGCCCCAACAAGCCCCCCGCCAGGGCCGCCAGGGAGAGCGGGGTGAACGCCGCCAGGGCCGCCCCAACAGCTCCATGGAGCGCTTCCGGGTGGAAGTGGGCTGGCGCGACCGCATCAAACCGGGTCATCTGGTTGGCGCGATCGCCAATGAGACCGGCCTCGACGGTCGTCAGATCGGCAAGATCACCATTTTTGATGACCACAGCACCGTGGATCTGCCCCAGGGCATGCCACCGCAACTGATGCAGAGTCTTCAGCGGGTGCGCGTGATGCAGAAGGAACTGCAGATCAGCCGGCTCGACGCCGCCTGACCAACCCAGCACCTGCACCTGCAGGGCAGACAGCGGCTGCTGCAGGGCATTAGATAAGGCATATCAGGCTGCTGCACATGCGGTTCCAACCGGCCACCGCCCCACTCGTTCTGGGGCTCAGCCTTGGCAGTCTCGGCTGGCTTCCCCTCAAAGCTGAGCCGGCAGCGGCAGACAGTGCCGTGATTCAGCAGTTCTGCATGGCGGCCTTCAACAGCGCCTTCGCACGAGCTGGCAAAACACCACCTCAGGGCATGGGCGCCTTCACCTGTGACTGCCTGGATCAGCGAATCCGAGAGGGGGACGACCTGGGGAGCGCTCGGGAAACCTGCACGATGGAAGCCAGCCGGCGCTTTCCTCTGCCCAAGGGCTAGGAGCGAGGGCACAGGCTTTCTCCAGTGCTGCTGTACTCATTAGCAGGTCGTAGCGGTCATGCCGCTCCAGTTCACCGTTGGCATCCCAGGTGAGGGACCACGGCAGTGGAGCTCGCTCAGCCATACCAGCCTCAACAACGTGTGCGTTTGCTGACACTGTCATCTTTCCTTTGGGATCAGCCGGTTTACAGGTTTCCTTTGGCCGAGCACCACGTTTCTTCATGAGGCGCCAGCGATGGAGCCCAGTCGCGAAAGATTCGTTCACATCAGCACATCTTCAGCAACGGCATTTCGGCCTATTGGCAGAGACTCGCTGAAGCGCAACAGTGGTATCAACAACAACAGGGAGGTCCGCATGACGGAAGACACTCCACCCGAGCCGAAGAACACCAAGCACTGATTGAAGCGTGTGAATTGCTCTGGCACCCGACCACACTGGCGCTGATCCCCAGACGGGGAATCCAAGGCTGCAACAGCCTGATACGTTCTGTTCAGCAGCTGCGAGCACATCCACATTAACCACGATTGACATCAATCAGTCCAGCTGAGTCTTGCGGCATTCATTCACTGACAGTGACTGAAAAACAGGCTTGATTGCCACAAGATGCGGCCCGGGCTACGGCGATTCACACCACAACAGTGCATCAGAGGGTTGAACTCACGCCGCTCATCGCTCCAACAACAGGATGGCTGATGCTCATCAGCGGCTGACCATGGCGCAACCCTGATTCATCGCGACAGATTTCATCAACCCACCGTTTCACAACGCTTCAGGCAATCGAATCACTGGCGCCGGCGTGCGCCCTAAGACGCAATCGCAGTTCTGGACCACCGATGGTCCAGCCCATGAAGGGCTCCCGCCCAGCGGGGGCCCTTCCGCTTGTCAGGCAGGAATACGCTGCAGGGATGCATCTGCAGCTTCCCCCGTACCAGCCCTTACCAGCGCCGCCGGAGCGCAAAAGGGATTTGATCGAGGTCGCCGTGGCCAGCCTCCATCCCACCCAGATGTGTGTGGGCTTGGCCGAGGTCATGCACCGCATCAAGGATTTCAGCAGCGAAAGCGAGAAGGAGCGTCGCGAATACTTGCGCGGCAAACCGGTGCCGGTCGCACGCAACAGCAATGGCGAGCTTTGGATGATGGATCGCCACCACCGCCTGCGCGGTCTGCTGGAAGTCCATCCAGAGGCCACCGCCTGGGCCTATGTGGTGCTTGATGTGCCTGCTGCAGGCAGCGATCAGGTGCTTCAGGCCCTGCAACAGCGAGGCTGGCTCTACCTCTATGACGGCCGCGGGCTCGGGCCCCATCAGCCTGCAGCGCTACCGGCCACGTTGATGGACTGCCAGGACGATCCCTTTCGCAGCTTGGTGTGGAAACTCAAAAAAGAAGGCGTCATCGAGGCTGCCCCGTTGATCCCCTTCCATGAATTCCGCTGGGGAGCCTGGCTGCGACGCAAGGCACTGCCACCGTTCAGTTCGCAGCGGTTGGAACCTGCCCTCCCCGCCGCTCGCGCCTATGCCCGCTCCGCTGCCGCGTCAAGGCTGGCGGGCTGGAAGGGCTGAACTGAGTCATTACACCTAAAAGCGCGGATCGGTAACCGATCTGGCAGGCAAGGGCTCTATCGAGGTTGAACCTTGGATCACATCTGAAAACTTCACCATGGGCTTTCTTGCCGTTGCCGGTTGCATCGCCCTTGCAGCCGCCATGTCCAAATTGATGGCTCAAGGAGACGCATGATCATCGTCATTGGGGCCTGCCTGGGATTGACCGTGCTGATGCTCACCACCTTGACCGACAAGACCTGAACAGAAGGAATCAGGCACTTTCTGACCACGACAGGTTTTAACCCTCCACCTTGAAGGGTTCCTCAGCGCGGTCTCAAGGGGGGCTTTGCCGATGGCCCAGTCCGGCCTTCTCTCTCGATCCAGGTTGCCGATCACAGGGATGCTGATTGCCCTGTGCGGCGGTGTCGGATTTGGGGCCTTTGCGCTCGAGCCACTGATCAACCTGGCGGCTGATCCTGAAACATCGCTGCCCGCGCTGCTGACCCCCGTGCCTCGCGAGGTGGTGTTGCTTGGCACCGATGCCTCCGGGCAACGCACGGATGTGATGGCCAGCCTCCATCTCAGTGAGTCAGGCGTGCATCTGACCCAGATTCCTCGAGACACCTTTGTGCGCTCAGCACAACATGGCGAGCACAAAGCCAATGCGATCTACCTGTTTGGTGGCATCGAAGCGGTGCAAACCGAGGTGTCCGCCATGCTCGGACGCCCCGTTGGCCATCATCTGGTCGTCAAGCTCGATGGGCTGCAACGCATCGCCGAGGCCCTCGGTGGACTCGAGCTGGATGTGGCCAAGCCGCTGCACTACCGCGACCGCAGCCAGGGCCTGAGCATCGACATCCCTGCCGGCCGCCAACGCCTCAACGGCGAACAACTTGAGGGGTTCCTTCGCTTTCGTCATGACGGAGAAGGCGACCTGGGTCGGATGCGCCGGCAGCGCCAGGCCCTTCAGGCTCTCAAGAGCAAGTTGACGACCCCCGAGGGCATCGCGCGCCTGCCTCAACTGCTGCATGCCGCAAGCACCAGCATCGAGACCAACCTCAATATCATCCAGCTCGCAGGTCTGGCCCAGCTCCTGGCCAGCCAGCCCCTGAGCGGATCACGCCTGCCCGGCCATCTGGGCTACCGCGATGGGATCAGCTACTGGTTCGTCGGCCGTCCAGACCGGCCCCTTTAATCAGCTTGCTTCTGCCTTTGAGGCTCCATCGGCCCCGCTGAACATGCGGAAGGCACTGATGAACAACGCAACACCAAAGAGGGTGCCCATGACCCAAAGCGTGTCGGTGGGCCATTCAGCCAGCACCAGCACCCCCAGCAATCCAGTGATCACGCCATCGGCAAGCACGGCCGAGCGCGCGGGGCCGCTAGCGGTGGCAGCCGCCGCCAGCTCCATCACCGCTTCTACCAGCAACAAGGCGCCAAGGAACAGGGTGAGGCTGAAACTGCTGTCAAGCGGATAAAGAAGGACAAAGATCCCTCCAACGAGATACAGCAGCGCCGACAGCAAGCGAAAGAGCTTGGCGCGACCATCGTCGATGGCGCCAAGGCGCAGCAGTTGCGACGTGCCCGCCACCACAGCAACAGCGCCAAATCCGATCGTCAAGGCAAGCGCCGAGAGGAAAGGAAAAACGATCGAGGCCAACCCCGCGAGCAGCAATAGAACGCCTGTGGTGATGCGCAGGCTCCGGCTTGCAGGAACAGCCATGGGGGCGATGGGACCTCAGACCTGAAGCTAGGAACAGCGCCTGTTTCTGACCGCCAGCTCTCCTTAACCACTCCAACACCTCCTGGTACCCATGCTGATTCCATGAGCGATTCCCTTGCTGATCCCAAGCCCGGCAGCGGCGAGGGCGCCCTGGACCCCGGCCTGAAGCGCCGTTTTCAAAAGCAACCCAAGCGCACCAACACGCCTGAGATCGTCGCAGAGCATTCACCAGAGCAGCAGCAGCGCGACTCTGAACTGGAACTGCGCGGCCAGCAGCTGCGCGGCGATCTCTGAGCCGGTTGGATCCGACCGGGGCAGAATGTGCCCTTGGTTACACAAGGTCCGTGAACCTCAACCCCCTCGAGCGGTTGCGGCGCATCCGCCGCGAGGATGCCCTAGAGGCGTTGGATCGCGCTGAGGTGCTGGCGGCGTTCAGCCGCAAGGACAACATCTTCATCAGCAAACGTCACGGCATCTGGGACTGGAATCGCGATGGCATCCCCGGCTGGCTCCTGCCGGTGCTGCGCGATGCCGGTCTGCTGAGCTGATCAGTCGCTGTTGAAGCCCGCGCTCAGCGCCAGCACACTGCAACCATCGTCGCCGTGCAGCAGTTCCGTTGACAGCTCCCCTGCTGCGCAACTCGCTCAAGCTGTCCACGGCAGCGTTCATCACCGCTGCGGTGGCGCTGTGGACCGAACGGATCGAATTCGTCTGGTATCCGCTGGTTGCTGTGGTGGTGGTCACCGATGACAGTGACGATCAAACCCTGAAGGCCGCCAGCAGCCGCGTGCTGGGCACAGCGATGGGGGGGCTGATCACCTTCATCGTGCACACGATCGTGCAGGGCTGGCCTGGGGTGCTGCTGTCGCTGCTGTTGATGATCCCGGTGTTGCGTTATTTCGGCTGGTCCGGCGGGTTAGCCACCGGGGGCTTGCTCAGCGTGATGTTCCTAATGATTCCCAGCTACACCAGGCTGGATTGGGCGTACGTGTTCAATCGAGGGCTCGACACGGTGGTGGGCTGCATCATCGCGATCCTGGTGGGGTTGCTGTTCTGGCCCTGGGGCGCATACCAGGAACTGCGTGCTGCAGACCGGGATCTGCGCCAGCGGCTCGCCGCTCAATTGCAGTGTTACTGCCACTGGCTGGATGGTCAGGGGCAGCGCCCAGCACCATTGCTGGTGGCACCGCTCTCGTCAGCCCTGCAACGCATCGAACAGATCGTCGCCAAAGAACGTGCCGGGGCCAGAAGCGGAAAACTGCACCGCAGCGGCTGGCCGCGGCGGCTATTGCTCTGGCAGCACACCCACTTTCATTGGATTGCCTGGGAGCTGATGCTCTCTGAGCTTCCCGATGGCGTGGTGCAGCAGGCCCCGCTGATCCACAGCAGCATCCAAGCCATGCATCAGGAACTGCAGCAGGGGCAGGGCGCAGCACCACCGGCCTCCATGGGGCAGTGGCGAACCATGGCGATGCAACGCAACCTGCCGGTGCTGGCCACGCTGGCCATTGCCCAGGAGCAGCAGCCCCTGCATGGCAGCGTGCGGGCGCTGGCGCGCAGCCTGCCGTGTTAGTCACCCGCCGCGAACTGCGGATCGCCTTCCTGGCCGGCCTTGGCAATGCCTTCGGGGCCATCAGCGGTGTGGCCTTCGGGTATTACGTGCCTCTGGCCGTGTTCGCCTGCAGCGGCGGCACCTACGGCGCCAGCTGGGAACTCGGACGACAGCGACTGCTGGGCACCATCCTTGGCGGACTGCTGCTCTACATCGCCTTCTGGGGACTTGGGGACATCCACCTCTCCCTGGCGCTGGCCATCACCTTGGGGGCATTACGGCTGTTGGGCGGTCTGTTCCGCCTCAAGGTGGGCTACAAGGTCGGCGGCCTGATCATCGTCATGGGCTGGCTGATCCACAGCTCTGATATGGGGATGTGGATTTCCCTGCGGCTGTTCTGGACCGCTTTTGGCGTGCTGATCACCATGCTGGGCCTGCAGCTGTTCTGGCCGATGCGCAGCAGTGAGCAGGTGTTCAGCTCCCTGGCTGCGATCCTCGATGAGCTGCAGCAGGGCGTCGAGCAGGCCTTGACGCCGCTGGAGAACACCAGCCCCGGCCGCCCGAGCGCCAAAGCCCTTCAACAAGCCGCACGCAACCGGATCCTCCAGTTGCGCAAGGAGCTCCCCAATGTGGGGCGAGAGCTAGGAGAGAATCCCAGCCGCCATCCGCGCTACCGGCTGATCATCCTGCTGATCCAGGCGGGGTCCCGTCTGACCACAGCCATCTGCGGACTGCTGCGCCAGCCGCCGGTCAGACCCGATCTGGCCAGCCTCAAGCCGATTCACAACGCTGAACGCGAGGTGCTTGTGGCGATTGGCTCCCGCCTGAAGCTATGGCACTCCATCTTGCTGCAACCGCGCCGGCAGGGGCAGCTGCTGCCGCCCCCACCGCAGGATCGTTTCACGCCACCGCAAAGTTGGCGACTGATCTACCGGGAGCTGGACAACGATGATCTGCAATCGCTGGAGCTGATCCAACTCGAGCGGGTGGCAGGACGGATGCAGCGCTGCCGCCAGGCATGCCGGGCCCTGATGGAAACTGAACAGCAATGGGCTGAACTGGCAGGCAGCTGAACTCAGTCCTGCGGCCGCGATGACCACCAGCGCTCAAAGCGGTAGCCAAGAATCACCAGCAACACCACCAGCCAGAACCAGAGCTCGGGCGCGTTGGCATTGAAGAGGATCAGCAGCAGCACCACATCCGCCACAAGCCAGGGCAACTCACGGCGCAGCAAAGGGTTGCGGATCAGGGGCGGGCGGGCCATGGGCTCATTCAACCGTGTCGGGCTGCTGCAGAAACGATCGATTCCAGAGACGATCGAGCCGCAAGGTGCGGTACCCACCGGTCAATGAGCGCAGACCTGGGATGACGTAGCTCAACGGGGAGCGCCATTCGACATAGGCGTGGGAGGTGGCGGTGAGGCCTTCACGAATTGGAAACACCCCGCTGCCCCACGAGAGGGTCCAGCGATAGCCATCGATGCTGTTGCGATCGCGCTCTAGCTCGATCTCAGCACGCATCACTGGCCCGTCTTTGGTGAGGGACTTGGCCAACTCTGGGTTGCCAGTGGTGGTGGCGACGTCATTCTCTGTGGAAGGCAGCGTCAGCACAGTGCTCACCTTGCCGACGATGCCGCCAAAACGACCCCGCTGCTTCCACTGCGGCACCACTTCCACCGGCAACCCCAGAGGAAGCCGTCTGGCATCAGCCGGTGAGTAGTAGGCGACCGCCTTGAGATCAGGTGCCTTGGTTGCGGTCTGGGCCAGGTTGCCGATCGTGCCGAGACGATCGCTCAATTTGACGGTCTGACCGGGGATCACCTGCAAATCGAGCACATGGCCACTGCGGCCAGCCACGACGGTGCCATCAAATGCGATCTGGGCTTCTGTGACAGCGATCTGACGCTTGAGGTCGTCAATGCGGAACTGGCGCTTGAGAGCCTCGGTCTCAATCTCCAGCTTGACCTGCTGGTAATCCGTCAACACCTGCTTGCGGTTGATCTTGACGTCATCGAGGCTGACGCTCGTTTCCGTGAAGCCCTGTTGAACGGCGACCACGGCCCGCGAGAGCGGTGCCACCACTTGCCGCTCACTGAGCCACTCCAGATTGCTGAGCTTGGTTGAGAAGGTGTTCTGCAGAGCCTCGTAGCGCCTGACGTCGCCATCAAGCTTGGCCAAGGCAACATCAACGGCCCGTCGTTCGCTCTCAAGGCGCAGGGCGTCGCGCCGGTTGAGATCAGCGTTGATGGCCTCCAGCTGGGCGAGGTTGCCCCGTTGCTGCTCCAGCTGCTGCTCCAGCACGGGCAGGTAAAGGGTCATCAGCACCTGGTCTTTGCGGACGGCATCCCCGACCCGAGCCTTGAGCTCAAGCACCTGACCATCAACGCGAGCATTGAGCACACCGGCGTTATCGGGATAGATGAGCACGCCATGGCCCTTGACCTCCGTCGGGACGGGCCAGAAGAGGGCCCAGAGGCCAAGGACACCACTCACCCCAGCCAGCGCCACACCCACCTGGCTGTGGTCACTCAGGCCTGCCCATCGCGAGCCGATGCGATCGCGCTCGCGAGTCAGCCGTTGAGTCAGCGTTGGTTTGGCCTGCTCCCCCATAGGAATTGGCAACGCAGTCCGGGCAGAAACAGGCAGGCAGAGCCAGACTGCGCCGGATTTCTGCTGTGAAGAGTGTTCCAGCCGGGCCGGCTTTGCCTGATGGGGTGGGCAGCCCTCGCGCTGGCGCCGCTGGTCATGGACCAGCCTGCACTGCAGGCGCAGTCGTTACTCAGGGATCGTCAGCTCGATGGTGGTGTCGGGCGGCTGGAGCAGAGCTGGCGTCAGCTCGACCGTCAGCTCCGTGCCCTTGACGCCCTGATCCCCGCCGAAAAGGAGCCCATTCCCGAGCGTTTTGCACCCGCTCAACCGTTGCCGCAGTCACTGCTTGCCCCCAACGCCGCAGCCAGCACCCGCCTCGATGCCGAGCCAGGAGCCCCTGCCCCTCTGTCATTACCCGACGCCACGACGCTCCAACCAGGAGTGATTGAGTCGGTCAGCCTCAAGCGCGCCCTGGCGATCGCGCTGGCCAACAACCCTGAGCTGCAAGCCCGGCGCCTGCGCGTCGCCGCAGCCCTGGCTGAGCTGCAAGCCGCGCTGGGCACCTACTGGCCGCGCATCAGTGCCTACGCCGAGGGCAGTAGCGGCAAGAGCAGCAACAACCTCAACGTGCCCAGCGGCAACGACACGCTCAATGGCGACCCGGTGATGTCCAAGAACGGGCTGATGGATGCTGCTGGCAAAGCCACCAACGGGCCCTTCTACACGCCTGCCGGCGGCGGCGCCTACTTCAACGGATTCGACAACAACGGTGAGGCAGGTCTGCAGTTGGACTACGCCCTGCTGGACTTCGTCCGCACACCGGCGGTTGAGGCCGCACGCGCCAGCCTGGACGAGCAGCGCAACCTCTACGCCAATCAACTCAGGCGGCTTCAACTCGACGTCAGCGTGGCGTACTACACGCTGCAGCAGGCCGATCAGAACGTCCGCATTCAGGACGCTGCCGTGCAGAACGATCTGCTGATCCTGCAGGACACCCTGGATCTGCAGAAGGCGGGCCTGGTGCCCCGGCTCGATGTGATGCGCCGCCGCGCCATTGAAGCCAGCGATCAGGAAGCCCTGATCCAAGCCATGGCTGATCGCGCCATTGCACGCCGTGCCCTCGCTGTTGTTCTCAACGTCGACCCGCAGATCAGCGTGACAGCTGCCGACCCGATTGAGCCCATGCCGGCATGGCCCTTGGATCTGGAGGCCAGTCTGCTGGCGGCCTACCGAGGCAACCCGGAGCTGGAAGCGATCCTGGCCGCGCGCCAAGCCTTGGCGCGCGGCAGTGATGCTGTGGCCGCAGAACTGCTGCCCAAGCTCTCACTCTTCGCCAATGCCGGCACCTACGGCGTGAACGAGCAGATGTACAACGTGATCCCCAAAAACGGGGGCTGCTGCGGCAGTCCCATCAATACGGTGTTCAACAACAGCGGTTACGACTGGTCCCTGGGGCTGAGCCTCACCTGGTTGGTGTTCGACGCCGGCACGACAGCCGGACGGGCCCGGGCCCTGGCACTGCGCTCAGACGCCACGGCCGAGGATTACGCCGCCCGTCGAAACGCCATCCAACTGAGGCTTGAAAGTGCGTTTTTCAACCATGAGGCGAGTTTGGCCAAGCTGGCATCGGCCCGCCGCGGGGTGGCCGCCGCCATCGAGGCCTTTCGAGACGTGCGCCTGCGCTACCAGACAGGACTCTCCAGTGAGCTGGACCTCTCCATCACCCAGGAGCGTCTGATCAGCAGCCTGGTGCAACGGCTCAATGCCACCGTGGATGTGAACATCACCTACGCCAGGTTGCTGCGCGAGTTGTTGCCCGTGCCGCGCGATCCGGCCGCACCTTTCACACCGGAGCTCACCTACACAGCACGCCCAGGTCGCTGAGCTCGCTCCACTCGCCACGCAGCATGGCCCCAGCCAGCAAAGGGGCCAGCACGGGGACTTGGGCAAAGGCACCGCTGAAACCGGTGAACATGTGGATAGCGCTGCAGTCCTGAAGTGGGCCCAGCAACGGCAACTGGTCGGTGCTGTAGGCCACAGCCCGCTGGTGCAAGCTGATGCGGCCCATGGCTGCAACGGCCACATGGGGCAGCAGCTGCCGGGCCACAGCCATCAGCCGCTGCTCTTCAGCCTGGGGCTCAGGCGGATGCTCCAGGCCCTGATCAAACCAAGAGGTCTGACCGACCAGCAGACCTCCTGCCGGACCAGGGGCCAGGCCTGGATCCAGCACCAGAGGCGGACCGCCGGCAGTGAGCTCCCGCTGACGCCGCGCCCCCAGCAAAGGCATGGCGATAATCGGACTGCTGAGCTCAGGTCTCTCCAGCTGCAGCACACCAGCCCAGCTGAAACGCAACTGCCCAGGCGGTGTCAGCCCCAGCTGCTGCAGCATTGAGCCGCTGAAGGCACCCGCGCAAACCACAGCGGCATCCACCTGCTCAAGCCGCTGGGGCAGAGCCGCAGCATCCACAGCTGCAGAACGCTCCACACCTAGGCGGGCAAGGGCCTGCTCCACGCCCTGCTGCAGCCGAGCAGGATCCACCTGCAGGTAGGGAAGCTGCACTGCCCCGGCCAGATCAGTGCCAGCCAAGAGCGGTTCGGCGCGCCAGAGCTCCGCGGCGCTGAACGCATGCTGTGCCGGTCGCTGCGGCAGGGTCGCGAGGGCACTGCGGGCAGCTGCCACTGCCGCGGGGTCATCAGCCGCCGACCAGTGCAGCCAGAGCTGACTGCTGCTCAGGCCCAGATCGCCGTAACGGTCCTGCAGCGCGCTCCATCGAGCTGGGGCGGCAGCCAGCAAACGACCGAAGGCATCATCTGCGCCGGCCCACCACGGCACCCCGCCGTAACTGCAACCGCTGGCCCCCGACACCATGGGGCCACCGGCCAACTCCACCTGGGCGCCCCCCTCAGCCAGCTCCAACGCCAGCAGCGTCCCGGCCAGTCCAGCGCCGAGCACCAACACCTTCAACGCTCCAGACCCCCCACAAGCGATCAGGCCAACGACGGCTGCTGATGTCTAACAACAGCAGGCCCAAGCCGCGCTCTGAATCAATAGTTCAGCGTGAATGAGCCGATCACCTGGTGGAACATCGCTTCCACCTTCTCCCAGCGCGCTTCGTTCGTGCTGGCGGCGAGGGTATAGAGCTGACCATGGTCGGCCACCACGGTGGCGAGCTCATGGCGATCGCGATCAGCCAGATGCACCTCGAACTCGAGGTCGTAAAAGGTGCGTCCCAGGTCCTCACGCTCACTGGCCTCCACCAGCTCGGCCACCCGGCCGCTGCCCGGCGGTGCAATCACGGTGCTGCGCAGCTTTTCACCCACGGCCACGACGCTGCCGAGGTCCTCCAACTTTTTGTCGGGGTCCACCGGAGCGACAACCAGGCTCAAGGTCTCATCGCTGTTGATCAGGTCGTGGAACACCACCTCAGGCCCATCGGTGACCGCCACGCGGGTCCAACCGGTCGGATACAGGAAGGCATAACGGCCATCGGTGCTGCTGAAGCGCTGCAGCCCTGCCGCGGAAGCCGAGCAGCCCACCAACAGCACGGCCAGCAGCAGCGGCAGGAACGCGCGCAGCCAGCGAGAGATGCGAGGAAGTGCCATGGGGGAACGCGACCCAAGTGGCGACCATTGTGGCCTGATGGCCTGCCTAGATTCCGGCCAGCTTCCGCACGGCGCTGACTGTCTTCACCCGCCCACTGGCACGGCTGATCGAGCAGTTCGAACGGCTGCCCGGCATCGGACCGCGCACCGCCCAGCGTCTGGCGCTGCACCTGCTGCGCCAGCCCGAGGAGCAGAGCCGCGCCTTTGCCGATGCCCTGCTGGCTGCAAGGCAACAGGTTGGGCAGTGCCAGCGCTGCGGTCACCTCTCCGCTGAGCCCCTTTGCGAGATCTGCCGCAACCCTGAGCGCAGCACCGGTGTGATCTGCGTGGTGGCCGACTCCCGCGATCTGCTGGCGCTGGAGCGCACGCGTGAATTCCAGGGGAGTTACCACGTGCTGGGCGGGCTGATCTCACCGATGGATGGCATCGGCCCGGAAGCACTGTCGATTCAACAGCTGCTGCATCGCCTGGACCCTGAGAACGTGCAGGAAGTGATCCTGGCGTTGACCCCCAGCGTTGAGGGGGACACCACGAGCCTGTATCTGGCCCGCTTGCTCAAACCCTTCTGCCAGGTGAGCCGCATCGCCTATGGCCTACCCATGGGCAGTGAATTGGAATATGCCGATGATGTGACCCTCGCCCGGGCCTTAGAAGGTCGTAGGACTGTGGAGTGAGCCAGACCCCGTGATCCGCCCCACCCGCTACAGCAGCATCCCGCCCACCGAACGGCTGCCCGAATGGCTGCGCCGCCCCATCGGCAACGCCAGTGAGCTGGAAGCGGTTCAAGGTGTGGTCAAACAGCAGCGTCTGCACACCATCTGCGAAGAAGGTCGCTGCCCCAACCGCGGCGAGTGCTACGCCGCTGGTACGGCCACCTTCCTGCTGGGCGGCCCCATCTGCACCCGCAGCTGTGCCTTCTGCCAGGTGGACAAGGGTCAGGCACCCGTGGCCCTCGACCCCACGGAGGCCGAGCGGGTGGCCGAGGCCGTGGAGACGCTCAAGCTGCGCTACGTGGTGCTGACGGCGGTGGCCCGCGACGACCAGAGCGACCACGGCGCCAGCCTCTTCACCAGCGCCATGGCTGCGATCCGGGCCCGCAACCCCCTGGTGGGCATCGAGGTGCTCACGCCTGATTTCTGGGGCGGCCACAAGGATGAAGACGATGGCATCAAGGCCCAGCGCCAACGCCTGCACACCGTGCTTGCAGCCCAGCCGGTGTGCTTCAACCACAACCTGGAAACCGTTGAGCGGCTGCAAGGCGAGGTGCGCCGCGGAGCCAGCTGGAACCATTCCCTGGGACTGCTTGCCGCTTCACGGCAACTGGCACCCGCGATCCCCACCAAATCAGGGCTGATGCTGGGACTTGGCGAGAGCTTTGAGGAGGTCGTCGCTGCCATGAAGGCCCTACGGGCCGTGGATTGCCAGCGGCTGACCCTGGGGCAGTACCTGCGCCCCTCCTTGGCCCACATCCCCGTGGCGCGCTACTGGCACCCTGACGAATTCAGCGAGCTGGCTGTGATCGCCCGCGAGCTGGGCTTTGCTGATGTGCGCAGTGGACCGCTGGTGCGCAGCAGCTACCACGCGGCCGGCTGAACACACTCAGCGGCGCTGCTGAGGGGGCAGCCCATCGAGGATCACGTCATGCATGGCGTCGTTATGACCCATCTGCTCATTGAGAGCGTGGGTCCAGCGGCGCAGCAGAGCAGTGAACCAGAGCAGCATGGTGTGGTCTCAGAACGAAAGGGACAGTGCCGGCCCTCCCGAACAATGCGGGCCAAACAACAGGGATTCAGCGGAGGAATCGGCCGAGAGCCTCTACCGACAGCTGAACACAGAACGTAGCCGCGGCAACAGTTCTGGGGCATTAGGCATTCATGCTGATTTTTTTGCCGCCCCTGGCGGCCAGGAGCCAACCTGCCGCTGTGGCCTCACCACCGGCAGTGCTAGCGGTGAAGAGATGAGATCAACTCGGCCATGGCCCTGCTGCAGCCCAGTCGCATTCGGGTGCTGGCCATCGGCAAGGTGAAGCGCCCCTGGCTGCTCGATGGCATCGCCTTCTACGCCAAACGCCTGCCCGGATTGGAGGTGGTGGAACTCAAAGACAGCACCCAAGCCAAGGAGGCCGACGCAGTACGCAATGCCCGCAAACCCGCTGAGCGCTTGGTGCTGCTTACAGAAGAAGGCCGCAAGCTGGATTCACTGCGCTTTGCAGAGCAACTTGGAGATTGGGCCTCTGAGCGGGTGGCGCTGGTGATTGGTGGCGCCGATGGCCATTCCCCTGCCTTGCGGCAGGAGGCGGATGCACTGCTCTCGCTCTCAGCCCTCACCTTTCCCCATGAGCTGGCGCGGCTGGTGCTGATGGAGCAGCTCTACAGAGCCAGCACAATCCTCCAGGGCGGCCCGTATCACCGCACCTGAAGCCGGCGCTGACAACGCCGCAATCCTTCAGCGCAATCACCCCGCATCAACAGCCCGGAGCCTCCCCAGATCAGCCGGCGGGGCAGGTCCCAAACGGCCGCCCCCAGTTCCCGTTGGGGCTCAAAGCCAAGGGTTCGGAAATACCGAACCAGACGGCGATGCTGCTGAGGCTCGTCACGGATCGCCAGCAGCCAAACCACCCGGCAGGGGGTAGTTTCCAGGGCCCAGGCAAAGGTGGCCGCCCAGATCAACAAGCCCACGCCCTGCGTGTCCTCTCCCTGCACACGCATGGTGTCGAGCCTTAAGCCGCCGCGCTGCGGGGTGCACCAGCCCTTGAGCTCCCCAAGCATCACCAACTGCTGATCTCCGCTGCGCCGGGCAACGGCCACCTTCAGGGTTTGCAGTGGCCCAGCACCACCGAGCTGCAAGCGCAACAACAACCCTTGAGCGGCAGCCAGCTGCTCGATCTGCTCAAGTGTGAGGCTCATGGCGCACTCCGGTAGCGATCAGCGGCCAGCACAGCATCCAACGGCAAGGGGCCATAGAGATGGGGAAAGGTTTCACCCGTTGGAATGGGTTCATGCCTGAGCTGCTCCGCCGGCAGCCGCTGAGGATCAATGGTGAGCAGCACCACCCCATCAAAATCGCCATAGAAACGCTCATGGGTGGCAGCCACCTGGTGGGCGCCGCTGAGATGGATGAATCCCTCCTCCTGCAGCGAGCGGCCCCGGGTTGAGCGCTCATACACCCCCTGTTGCTTGGCCTGTTGCCATTCAGCAGGCAAGGCCAGGTGGTAGAGCCAACTGGGCGACAACCAGCGCTGCCGCGCAGCCCAGGGCCACTCCAGCACCTGAGCCAGGGCCTCAGAGTTCAGGAAACGCTGCAGCCAACGCTGCAACGGCTCCAGACCGGCTTCGGCATCAAACGCCTCTGGATCGCTGTGGCGGAACTGACGCAGAAACGGCAGCAAGGCCATATCCACAAGCGATGCCCGGGGCCCCAGCAACCAAGGCTGCTGCTGCAAGCGTTGGTTCCACTGCCGCAAGATGGCGAGCGCCTGCTGACGATGTTCAGCGCCATCGTTACCGCCGTAGCGATCCGGGTAGCGGAAACGGTCCAGGTGATGCTTGAAGGGGCCATCGTTCTGCTCCACAAGCGCGAGGGCTTCAGGGTGCTCAGCCCGATCGAGCCAGCCATCAGGGTCACGCTGGGCCAACGCCCAGCGCATCAGCTCCAAGCTTTCGTCGATCACCACGCCATCGCCTGACAACAGCACCGGCACCGTGGCCTTGGCCGATGCGGCAAGCAGTTCCGGCGGCTTGCACTTGAGATCCACCTCCCGCAATTGCGGATGCAAACCCGCCTGCTGCAGCGCCAGCCGCGCACGGATCGCATAGGGGCAGCGGCGAAAGCTGTAAAGGATCATGCCCAGATGTCGCCGCGCTCAAGCTGATGCTGGCGCTGGGCAAAGCGGTCGCGATCCGCATCACTGAAGCGTTCGATGCAATGCAAGCAGCTCACACCTTTGACGTAGCTGGGGAGCTCACACTGCTGCGGCGTCAGCGGCAAGCCGCAGGCATGGCAGAGGCGGTGCTCACCAGGCTCCAGCTGATGGTTGAGCGCCACCCGGCGATCAAAGACGAAGCACTCGCCCTGCCAGCGGCTGTCAGCTTCCGGCACCTCCTCCAGGTAACGCAGGATCCCCCCTTCCAGGTGATGCACCTGCTCAAAGCCCTGCTGCAGCAGATGGGACGTGGCCTTCTCGCAGCGAATCCCACCGGTGCAGAACAGCGCCAGGCGCTTGGCACCACGCTCCTGCATCAGCGGTCGCAGGGTTTGCTCTGCCCAGGCTGGGAACTCACGGAAGCTCTCGGTGCCCGGGTTCACAGCGCCGGCAAAGCTTCCCACCCCCACCTCGTAGTTGTTGCGCGTGTCGATCAAGAGTGTTTCCGGATCGGCGATGAAACGGTTCCAGTCCTGCGGCGGCACGTAGGTCCCCACCTTGTCGGTGGGGTCCACCCCTTCACAGCCCATGGTGACGATCTCGCGCTTGAGCCGCACCTTGAGGCGCAAAAAGCAGGGCTCATCGCACCAACTGCGCTTTTCCTGCAGGGCTTCCATGCCGGGTTCAGCGCGTAACCGATGCAGCAAGGCCTCCACCCCGGCCTGGGGCCCGCACACCGTGCCATTGACCCCTTCATCGGCAAGCAAAACCGTTCCGAGCAGCTGATGCACCCCACCGAGCTGCTGCAATTCAGCGCGCAACACCTCGAGAGCTTGCAGTGGGGCAAAGCGGTAAAAGGCCGCCACCAGCTGCGGCGGAGCACTCCTCATCAGCCAACTGCTGGCGCCTCGAGGCTGCTGGCCACGCCAGCAGCGGCCAGCAACGCCTGGTCAGCCTGGACCGCAGGATTGCTGGTGGTGAGCAGGCTGTCGCCGTAGAAGATCGAGTCGGCACCAACCAGCAGGCAAAGGATCTGAGCCTCCTGACTCAGGCGCTCTCGGCCGGCACTCAAGCGGACCCGGGCCTTGGGCATCAGGATTCTCGCCACCGCCACCATGCGCACCAGCTCCAGCGGCTGCCAAGGCTCCTGACCCTCCAGCGGCGTTCCCTCCACAGCCACCAGGCCATTGATGGGCACACTCTCTGGATGGGGCGTCAGACCGGCGAGCACCTGCAGCAGGGAGGCCCGATCACGGCGGGATTCGCCCATGCCGATGATGCCGCCGCAGCACAGGCTGATGCCGGCATCGCGAGCTCTTTGCAGCGTGTCGAGGCGCTCTTGATAGGTGCGGGTGCTGATGATCTGGTCGTAGTGCTCAGGGCTGGTATCGAGATTGTGGTTGTAGGAGGTCAGACCAGCCTCAGCCAGGCGCCTCGCCTGGGAATCGCTGAGCATTCCGGCGGTCACGCAGGCCTCCATGCCCAGCTCGCGCACGCCGCTCACCATCTGGAGCATGGCCTCAAACGCTGCCCCCTCCCGGATCTCACGCCAGGCCCACCCCATGCAGAAGCGGTGGGCTCCGGCCTGACGGGCCACCCGCGCCCGCTCCAGCACCCCATCGACCTGCAGCTGCAGTTCGGGCTGTCCGGTCACATCACTGCTGTGATGCATCGATTGGGGGCAATAGGCGCAATCCTCCTCACAACCGCCGGTCTTGACGCTCAGCAGCGAGGCCAGCTGGACGTGGTAGCCAGCGGGATGGGCCATGCGGTGCACCTGCTGGGCCCGCCAGAGCAGATCAACCAGTGGCAGCTCCAGGAGCGACTCAATCTCCTCCAGGCTCCAGTCATGGCGCTCCAGCGCCTGGCTTTGAACAGCACTCATTCGCCAGCCTCCACACCACCAAAGCGCCGCTGACGACCCTGAAAATCCTGCAGGGCCAAGGTCAGGGCCTCAGCATCGAAATCGGGCCAAAGCACATCGGTCACATGGATCTCGGCGTAGGCCAACTGCCAGAGCAGGAAATTGCTGAGCCGGTGCTCGCCGCTGGTGCGGATCAACAGGTCAGGATCCACTTCACCGGAGGTGTGCAATTCAGCGGCCAGAAGATTCTCATCGATGGCCTCTGGGTCGAGCTCACCGGCATGGACCCGGCGGGCCAGAGCACGGGTGGCATGGACCAGTTCACTGCGACTGCCGTAGTTGGTGCAGACATTGAAATGAATGCCGCTGTTGGCAGCCGAGCGCTTGGTGGCTTCCGCGATCAAGGCCTGCAGGCCATCGGGCAGGGCAGAGAGGTCGCCAAGAAAGCGAATGCGCACCTGCTCTTGCTGCAACGCCTCCAGCTCACGGGCCAGCACCTGCTCAAAAAGCGTCATCAGAAAGCTCACCTCCTCGCCAGGGCGTGACCAGTTCTCCGTCGAGAAGGCATAAGCCGTCAGGGTGCCGATGCCCCAGTCGCTGCAGAGCCTGAGCGTGCGCTTGAGCGCCTCCACACCCTGGCGGTGACCCATCACCCGGGGCAGGCCCCGCTGGTTGGCCCAACGGCCATTGCCGTCCATGATCACGGCCACATGGGCGGGAAGCCGGCCGGAGTCCAGGCAGGCAGGCAGGGCAGTGCGGGTGGATGGCCTGGCAGCCGCCACCTGGGGCCGACTCATGGGCGGGTGCGGGCAGTGGCTTCGATGCGTTCGCCACCAGAAGAGGATTTAGGCAGCGTACGCGGCTGACGGCGGCGGCCTGCTCCCTGCAAGCTGACGGCATCACTGAGCAGTTCCCGGAGTCGCTCTCGAGTGATCGGACGTTCAAAGCGCCCCTGGCTGGCCATCGAGATGGTGCCTGACTCCTCGCTGACCACCACACCAAGGCAACGGTCATGGCGTTCGGTCAGGCCGAGTGCTGCCAGGTGTCGCGTGCCATGGCGCGTGAAGCTCGTCTGGCGAGACAGCGGCAGGATCACGCCAGCAGAGGCAACGCGGTTGGCCTGAATCAACACAGCACCATCGTGCAGCGGTGAATCTGCTGAAAACAGGTTGAGCAGCAGATCAACCGAAAGGGCGGCATCAATCGTCACGCCTGGATTGAGGAAATCCTCTGGCCGCAGATCACTGCCAAGGTCCAGGACGATGAGTCCGCCACAACGGCGCTTGGAGAGCTGGGCGGTGGTGTCCACCAGGATGTCAACGGTGCTGGCATCTTGAAGATCCTGCTGGCCGCTGCCGAACAACACGGCAAGCCGTCCGGTACCGAGCAGCTCCAGCAAGCGACGCAGCTCCCCTTGCAGCAGGATTGCCAAGGCCAGACCGCAGACGAGCACAAGGGCTTCAATCAGCTTGGCGGTCAGCGGCAGGTTGCCGTAGCGCTGGAGCAACCAACCAAGTGCCACGAGGAGCAGGTAACCCCGCAGCAGCCAGAGCGTGCGGGGCTCACTGACCCGGCCCAGCAGCAGGTAACCGAGGGCGCCGGCACAGACGAGATCCAGCAGCATCCGCAGCCACACCAACGCCGTGTCCTATGCCACTGCGGTCACACTACCGATCGCAGTCGCTCGGGCAGCACGTCGTAGCGCAGCAGCTCGTCCGGCCGCTCACGGCGCTGAACCAGCTCGGAACGACCCGATCCCACCATCACCGTCGCGGGACGGGGAATGCGGTTGTAATTCGAGGCCATCGAGGCGTTGTAGGCGCCGGTGGCCAGCACCACCAGCACGTCTCCAGGCTTGGTGGCCGGCAGGGGCAGTCCCTTGAGCAACACGTCGCCGGATTCGCAATGTTTGCCCACCAGGGTCACGCTCTCAGTGGCGGGGGCACCGGGCCGATCGGCAAGGCATGCGGTGTAGTCCGATTGATAGGTGATGGGCCTTGGGTTATCACTCATGCCCCCATCCACAGCCACATAGGTGTTCAACCCGGGAATGTGCTTGCGGCTACCCACTTCGTAGAGGGTGATGCCGGCTGTTGCCACCAGGGACCGGCCTGGTTCGCACAGCAATCGCGGCAGTTCCAGGTTGCGGGCCTTGCAGGCCGCCGCCATCGACTCAGCCACCACCTGGACCCATGTATCGATCGACGGTGGATCGTCGGATGCCACATAGCGAATTCCCAGCCCACCGCCAACATTGAGGTCCATGGGCTGATGGCCGAGGGACCGGGCCAGCACAAACGCATCGGCCAGAACGCCAGCGAGATCCCGGTGAGGGTCCAGCTCAAAGATCTGGGAGCCGATATGGGCGTGCAATCCCTTGAGCTGGGCCCAGCTGCAGCCCGCCAGATGGGTCAGCACCTGCTCCAGTTGGTCTGGGTCAAACCCGAACTTGCTGTCGAGGTGGCCGGTGCGGATGTATTCGTGCGTGTGGCATTCGATTCCAGGGGTGAAGCGCAGCAAGAGGGACACGGCCTCGCTGCGTCCTTCCGCCAGCTCCTGCAGCAGCTCAATGTCGTGCCAGTTGTCCACCACAACGGTGACGCCGTTCTGCACCGCCAGGCTGAGCTCTTCTGTGGATTTGTTATTGCCATGGAGCACGATGCGCTCGGGCGGCATGCCCCCCTCGAGGGCCGTCAACAACTCACCGGCGGAGACCGCGTCGAGTCCCAGGCCTTCTGCCGCCACCAGCGCCGTGATCGCCAGGCTGCTGTTGGCCTTGGAGGCATAGACCGCTAGGGACGGGCCGGGATAGTGGCGCTGCAGGGCATCGCGATAGGCGCGGCAGGACTGACGCAGGCTTTCTTCATCAAGGACGTAGAGCGGTGTGCCATAGCGCTGAGCCAACTCACTGAGCACACAGCCACCAACCTGCAGCCGTCCCTGGGAATCGAGCTCTGTCGTGATGGGTGCCAGATTGCGATTGGGGCTTGTGGGGTCCACCCCATCTCCGGCCCAGGGCAGGGAGCTGGATGCGACGGTGGAAGTGCTCACCATGAAACGGGGTGGGGTGTTCTGAACGTTTGATCCATCCTTTCAGCCCTTCCGCACCTGAACTGCTCAACAGGAGCGCAGCCGCTGCCTGCGTGGCTCTGGACCGGCGCTGTCTTGGGGGCTTCTGGAGTGAGAACCAATGGCATCAGGAGCTTCAAGACCCGCAGCAACGCCTTTGCCTCGGCAGTGTCCTGGCAGGCAGCGGCGAGCTCGTCGGGGTGTGCAGCGGCTGGATGATCGTTGATGAGCTGCAGTTGATGCTGGTGCTGGTAGACCCCCGCTGCCGGCAAGGCGGGCTGGCCACAGCTCTGGTTAGCGAGCTGCTATCACAGGCCAGAACCAGGGGCTGCCAGCAGGCCACGCTCGAAGTCGCGGCCACCAACGCTCCCGCGCTGGCCCTTTACCGAAAGCTTGGATTCACCACCTCGGGAAAGCGACGCCGTTACTACTGCAACGGCGACGATGCACTGCTGCAATGGCGCGATCTGACTAATTTTTAAACGCGTACGGATAACCGTCCGAAGTGATGAAAACAGGGGCGGAATTCTTATTGCCTCAAAGATTCAGAACGCTTGCAGCGCAGGGACTATGCGCGATACGGATGCACCATCAGACAAAAAGATTGAAAGCATCAGATCTTCTGCGGTTTTCCCCCTGCAGTCACCAGATCAATCCTGATAGCGTGTTCACATCTTTGAGGTGACGACGCCAGTCATGTTTGAGCGCTTTACCGAGAAAGCCATCAAGGTCATCATGCTGGCCCAGGAAGAGGCCCGCAGGCTGGGGCACAACTTCGTCGGAACTGAGCAGATCCTTCTTGGACTGATCGGCGAAGGCACAGGGGTGGCCGCCAAGGTGCTCAAGTCCATGGGGGTCAACCTCAAGGACGCCAGGGTCGAAGTAGAGAAGATCATCGGCCGTGGCTCCGGCTTCGTGGCCGTCGAAATTCCCTTCACGCCACGAGCCAAGCGCGTCCTGGAGCTGTCGCTAGAGGAGGCCCGTCAACTGGGCCACAACTACATCGGCACTGAGCACCTGCTCCTGGGCCTGATCCGTGAAGGCGAGGGTGTGGCCGCTCGCGTGCTGGAAAACCTCGGTGTCGACCTGGCCAAGGTCCGCACTCAGGTCATCCGCATGCTCGGCGAGACCGCCGAAGTCGCCAGCGGAGGTGGCAGCAAAGGCTCCACCAAGACCCCGACCCTGGATGAATTCGGCAGCAACCTGACCCAACTCGCCGCCGAAGGCAAGCTTGATCCGGTGGTGGGCCGACAAAACGAAATCGACCGGGTCATTCAGATCCTGGGCCGCCGGACCAAGAACAACCCCGTCCTCATCGGTGAACCCGGCGTCGGCAAGACCGCCCTGGCCGAAGGGCTCGCCCAGCGCATCAACCAGGGCGAGGTTCCAGACATCCTTGAGGACAAGCGCGTCCTCACCCTGGACATCGGTCTGCTGGTGGCAGGCACCAAGTACCGCGGTGAATTCGAGGAGCGCCTCAAAAAGATCATGGACGAGATCCGTGGTGCGTCCAACGTGATCCTTGTCATTGATGAGGTGCACACCCTCATCGGCGCCGGCGCTGCCGAGGGTGCCATCGATGCCGCCAACATCCTCAAGCCAGCCCTTGCCCGCGGCGAACTGCAGTGCATCGGCGCTACCACACTCGATGAGTACCGCAAACACATCGAACGGGATGCGGCCCTGGAGCGACGCTTCCAGCCGGTGAACGTGGGTGAGCCCTCGGTCCAAGACACCATCGAAATCCTCAGAGGGCTGCGCGAGCGTTATGAGGCCCACCATCGCCTCAAGATTGCCGATGAAGCTCTCGTCGCCGCCGCCACCCTTGGGGACCGCTACATCTCCGACCGTTTCCTTCCCGATAAGGCCATCGATCTGATCGATGAGGCCGGCAGCCGCGTTCGTCTTCTCAACTCCAAGCTTCCGCCTGCGGCGAAGGAGCTTGATAAGCAGTTGCGCGAGGTGCAGAAGGAGAAAGAGAACGCTGTGCGGGAGCAGGACTACACAAAAGCCGGTGAGCTGCGCGACAAGGAAGTGGAACTGCGCGAGCAGATCCGCGGCATCACCCAAGGGCGCCGGGAAGAACCAACCAGCGAATCCGGCACCAGCGACGGGAGCGCCACGGCAACAGCAACGGAAGGCTTCGACAGCGATGCCACGCCACTGGTGGGTGAGGAGGACATCGCCCAGATCGTGGCCTCATGGACCGGTGTGCCGGTGCAGAAACTCACCGAAACCGAATCCGCCAAACTGCTGAACATGGAGGAAACCCTCCACCAGCGCCTGATTGGTCAGGATGAAGCTGTTAAGGCCGTGTCCAAGGCGATCCGCCGCGCACGCGTGGGCCTGAAGAACCCGAATCGTCCGATCGCCAGCTTCATCTTCTCCGGTCCGACCGGTGTGGGTAAGACCGAGCTGACCAAAGCGCTGGCCTCCTATTTCTTCGGCAGCGAGGAGGCGATGATCCGCCTCGACATGAGTGAGTTCATGGAGCGCCACACCGTTAGCAAGCTGATTGGCTCGCCTCCGGGTTATGTGGGCTTCAACGAAGGTGGTCAACTCACTGAGGCTGTTCGCCGGCGCCCCTACACGGTCGTGCTGTTCGACGAAATCGAAAAGGCCCACCCTGATGTCTTCAACCTGCTGCTGCAGCTGCTTGAAGACGGGCGCCTGACCGACTCCAAAGGCCGCACTGTCGATTTCAAGAACACCTTGATCATCATGACCTCGAACATCGGTTCGAAGGTGATTGAAAAAGGCGGCGGCGGTCTGGGCTTTGAGTTCAGCGGCGGTGACGCCGAGGAGAACCAGTACAACCGCATTCGCTCACTGGTCAATGAAGAGCTCAAGCAGTACTTCCGGCCTGAATTCCTCAACCGCCTCGACGAAATCATTGTCTTCCGTCAGCTCAACCGCGATGAGGTCAAGCAAATCGCCGACATCATGCTCAAGGAGGTCTTCACTCGGATGAAGGAGAAGGGCATCCACCTTTCCGTCACCGAAGCCTTCAAAGAGCGACTGGTGGAGGAGGGCTACAACCCCAGCTATGGCGCCCGTCCGCTTCGACGTGCCGTCATGCGACTGCTGGAAGACTCGCTGGCCGAGGAATTCCTGGCCGGTCGTCTCAAAGAAGGCGAAGCTGCTGTTGTAGATGTCAACGACGACAAGCAGGTGGTCATCAGCCCTGGCACCGCCATCACCGAGCCGCAGCTGGTGGGCAGCGGCATCTGACTCAGCCGCTCTAGCTCAAACCTTGGCAGGCCGCGTTCCCACAAGGAATGCGGTCTGTTTCGTATGTTGAATGCAATGACAACAACGCTGCAAACCCACGCCATTGCACCGGCCGTCGTAATGCGTGGATCAGGGGCTTGGCACGACGCCATCCCATCCATCGAGAACCTCTGCCGCCGCCCACTGCTGCTGGGACGCAGCAGCGCGACACGCCATCTGCGCGAGCAATTGATGGCGGATCTCAATCGCGAGGGGTTGAGCAGCGCAGCGGGCGAGCTTGAGCACGACTGCTGCGAAGCCGATCTGGGCCGTCTTGCCGGGATCGCGCAGGCCCATGGGGCTGATGCTGTGATTGCTGCCGGTGGCGGCAAAGTGCTGGATGCCGGCAAACTGCTGGCTGAGCGGCTGGCGCTGCCGTGCATCACCGTGCCCACCAGTGCAGCCACCTGCGCCGGCTGGACGGCCCTTGCCAACATCTATTCACCTGCTGGCGCCTTTGAAGGTGATGTGGCTTTAGCGGGCTGCCCTGAGCTGCTGATCTTCGATCACCTGCTGGTGCAACAGGCGCCGGCTCGAACCCTGGCCAGCGGCATCGCCGATGCCATGGCCAAGTGGTACGAGGCCTCGATCAGCAGTGGCACCAGCACCGATGGCCTGGTGCAGCAAGCGGTGCAACAGGCACGGGTGCTGCGCGATCAACTCCTGCTGGAAGGCCTGGAGGCCTTCCAGCAGCCTGGGACGGAAGCCTGGGTGCGCGTCGCCGAGGCCAGCGCTCTGACCGCTGGGCTGATCGGTGGACTCGGTGGCGCCCGCTGCCGCACGGTCGCTGCCCACGCCGTGCACAACGGATTGACGCAATTGCAGGCCTGCCATGGCGTGCTTCACGGCGAGAAAGTTGGCTTTGGGGTCCTCGTGCAGCTTCGTCTGGAGGAGCAGCTGGGGGGCAACCAGTTGGCCGGCCAGGCACGGAGGCAACTCACCCCCTTCTTCCGGCAGTTGGGTCTGCCGGTCAGCTTGGAGGAGCTGGGTCTGGCTCAGGCCAACCTGCAGGAGCTGCAACAGGTTTGCCACTTTGCCTGCAAGGAGGGCTCGGATTTGCACCATTTGCCCTTTGAGGTGGCGGCCGATGATTTGCTGGCCGCGCTTGTGAGCAGCACCAAGGGATGTCTGACGCGCTGACCAGAGCTGCAACGCAGCTGATCGATCCACAAGGGCGAGTGCTTGCTGCAGCAGTCCGCCGGCTGCAACTGCCGCTGCATGGCCTCGATGCAGACCTGCGCTGGCCGGTGGCCGTCATCGGCAGCGGCCAGCCACTGCTGCTGTTGCACGGATTTGACAGCTCGCTGCTGGAATTCCGGCGGCTGGTGCCGCTGCTGCAGGACCACCACGAGCTCTGGATTCCTGATCTGTTTGGCTTTGGCTTCACACCACGACCTGAGGCGTTGGATTACGGCCCCCAACGGGTCCTTGAACATCTCGAGTTGCTGCTGCAACAGATGCCGCCTGGGCCGATCGGCCTGATCGGAGCATCGATGGGAGGTTCAGTGGCTGTGGTGCTGGCACGACACATGCAGGAGAGGCAACCCGGGCGAATCTCGCGACTGCTGCTGCTGGCTCCAGCGGGCCTGACGGGTCGCCCCATGCCACTACCACCGCTGCTGGACCGTCTTGGCGCGGCATTTCTTGGCCTGCCGGCCGTCCGCCGTGGCCTCTGCCGGCAGGCCTTTGCCGACCCTGATGCGGCAGTCGGACCAGCAGAAGAGGAGATCGCCAGCCTCCACGTGAGCACACCGGGATGGGGGCAAGCGCTGGCTCGCTTTGCCCGCAGCGGCGGCTTTGCCGGCGTTGGAGACCCCTTGCCTGAGCCACCGATCGAGGTGCTCTGGGGTGCCCAGGACCGCATCCTCAGAGCACCGCAAAAGCAAGCCGCTCAGCAGCTGCTTGGGGAGCGACTGGTGCTGGTGGACGATTGCGGCCATCTGCCCCACCTCGATCAACCCGAGCAGGTCGCCAAGACCTGGTTGGCCGCGTGAGCGGCCCGGCACTGGGCCTGGTCAGCCAGGCGATTCGACTGTGGTTACGCAGCGTCTGCAGCCGGCTGGATCAGCTGGATCTGCAGCTGGAGGGATCCATGCTCCGCTTGATGGCAGGTCATCTGCAAGGAGCCCGGGTGCAAGCACGCGGCATCAGCTTTCAGGGATTGGCGATTGATGCGGTCGCCCTGCGCAGTGAACCCATCAGCATCGACATCACACCACTGCTGCAGGGGCGCCCCTTGCAGCTGCGGCAGCGCTTCCAGGTGGAGGGATGGGTACGGTTCAACGAAGCCGGCATCAACCGCTGCCTGCAGAGCCCGGCCTTGCAGGAGCTGGGCTGCGAGCTGTCGCAAACGTTTCTTGGCAGCGAACCGCTTGCCCATTTCGCGCTGCAAAGCAGCGGTGTTGAACTCACCGGCCAGCAGGGGAAAAGCTGCCGCTGCCAGCTGCTGCTGAAGCGTGGTGTGCTGCTGCTGCGCCACGAACAGCAGCAGGTGATGGTGCCGATGGATCCTGCGATCGCCATCGAGCAGCTCACGCTGGGCATCGGCGAGCTGCAGCTCTCAGGCCGATCGCTGGTCAGCCCAGCAGAGGCAGCACCAGCGTGACGACATAGAACACCACCGCGGGGGTGAACAGATAACTGTCAACACGATCGAGAATGCCCCCATGGCCAGGGATCAGGGCTCCGGAGTCCTTGACGCCGGCATCGCGCTTCATCATCGATTCGGTCAGATCCCCCACAAGCGCAAACAACGCCACCAAAGCCCCAAGCAGAGCACCAAGCAGGGGGCCCATGGGCCACCCCAGCAGCCAACCCCCGGCAGCACCGCTCAGCACGGTGGCCAGCAGACCAGCCAAGGCCCCCTCGACCGTCTTGCCTGGGGAGATCTCTGACAGTCGCGTGCGCCCGAAACGGCTGCCCCAGAGGTAGGAGCCGCAATCAGCCGCCCAGATCAGCACAAAGGCCAGCAGGGTGATGGCGATGCCGCTGTGGCCTGGCCAGTGAGGCGCGACGGAGGGATCGGCCAGATCACGCAACCGCACCCAGTGACTGGGCAAAAAGCCGAGATAGAAGAGACCAAAGATCGAGGCGGCAATGTCGGCGATGGTGCCGGTCACCGGTTGCAGCAGCAGCCAGCCGCAGATCACGGTTCCTGCCAGGGGCAGCACGGCTGCTGCCAGGGCACTGCCAGGAGCCAGCTGGGTGATGATCAACAGCAACTGACACACCACAAGGGTGGTCTTGGTAGCTGGCCGGATTCCTTTGTGTTGTGCCAGCCGAAAGAACTCCAGCAGGGCCAGATGCACGATCACCCCAAGGCTGAGGGTGAACCACCAACCGCCAAGCCCGATGATCGCCAGGGCAAACAGCGCTGCAGCGACACCACTCAGCCAGCGGCTGCGGATCAATCGCCCCGCGCTGGTGACGCTCATGGGTGGCGCTCAGCAGCGATGACGAACAAGGGTTCGGCGGCCGCAAGACGCGTCTGATCACCGCGTCGCTGCATCCGGTGCACCGTGGCCTGGGCCACTTGCAGATCAAGGGCCTCCAATTGCCCCAAATGATCGGTGGCATCCACCAACCCCTCCAGGCTGGAGGTGCTGATCACCAGCCGTCCCCCTGGAGCCAGAGCCGCCCATACCGCGCGCAACACATCCCCAAGCGGACGCCCCACCTCGAGCAGGACACGATCAGGTGCTTCTGCCAGACGAGCCAGATCACCAGGGGCCTGGCCCTCCAGCACCTCGAGGTTGGTGATGCCAAAGCGGGCACGGTTGCGCTCGAGCAATTCCACCGCTTCTGGATCTCGCTCCAGGGCCTGCACGCGTCCGCCCGGCAGCAAGCGCGCGATCTCAAGGGCCAACGCTCCGGTGCCACCGCCCACATCCCAGACCACCGAATCCGGTCGCGGCCGCAGATGGGCGAGCAGCATCACCCGCAGTTCCATCGGCGTGGGACTGAACCCTGGCGCTGCCTCAAAGGCCGCATCCGGGAGGCCAGGGGTAACGAAATCCCACTGATAGGGGGATACGGGGGCCAAGGCAATCAGGCCAGAACCGTTACCGTATCAGCGATCTGCTCACCCCAGAGCAGGCGCTGTTGCGCAAGCCACGCCAACCGTTCTGCATCCAGCCGTTCACCGGGAAGCAACAGGGGGATCCCCGGCGGGTACGGGCAGACGGGCCGGGCGGCAAGGCAGCCATGGGCCTGAGCCAGCGGCACCTGACGCGATGGGCTGCGCCATGCCGCACCAGGGGAGAGTTCAGGCTCGCAAAGGGCCGGCAGTGGTGGTGGCTGCAACGGCTGCAGCGGCACCTCACCGAACGCTCGGCGCAGCGTCTGCAGCGTCTGCAGCAGGGGCCGCTGCAGACGCTGACTGTTCCCTAAACCCAGGCAGAAGGTGAGGCTGAAGACCTCCGGGCACTCGGCCACCACATCACGGGCCATCAGCCAGGCATCCGCCTGGGCTCCACTGCAGCCCAGCGGAGCGGTGTGCAGCACCAGCCGCAAGGGATCATCGCTTGTCAGCAGAGGGATGCCATGCGCCTGCAGGACATCTCGCAGGGCGCGGGCCTGATGCAGGCAGCGCCGCAGCTGCCGCTGACCGCCTGATGTGTAGCGCTGGGCGATGGACTGCTCAGCGCTGAGCATCAGCAAGGCACTGGGGCTGCTGCTCTGCACCCACTCCAGGGCCTGACAGAGGTGATCGCGATCCACGCGCGGCCCCTGGGCATGGAGCACAGCGGTCTGGGCCAGAGCGCCAAGGCTTTTGTGGAGCGATTGCACCACCAGATCAGCGCCGGCCGCCGTGGCGGCCTTGGGCAGGGTTGGATCAAAGCCGAAATGGGCGCCATGGGCCTCATCCACCAACACCGGCACGCCATGGCGATGGGCGATGGCCACCAGGGATGGCAGATCACTGGCGAGGCCTTGATACGTGGGTGAGAGCAACACCAGCAGATCCACTGGGCCTGCTTGCTGCAGCAGCTGCTCCAGCTGCTGTGGCGGCAAGGGCTGCCACAGGCCTGCGGCGGCATCAAAAGGAACGGTGTAAAGCAGTGGGTTGAAACCAGCCAGCACCGCGGCATGCAGCAAGGAGCGGTGGTGATGGCGGGGCAGCAGCACCCTGGCCGAGGGGCCGGCCAAGGCCAGCACAGCAGCCTGCAGCAAGCCGCTGGCGCCATTGACGCCATACCAGCTGAAATCCACCCCCTGGGCCTGGGCGATCAGGGCTTGGGACTCCGCCACCGCGCCATCGACCAGAAGCGGGCCACCAATGGTCGGCAGCTCAGGCAGATCCCAGGCCCAGGGCAAACGCGGCCGCCGAAAAGCAGGAGCCTGGCCGCGGCGATGGGCTGGCAGATGCAAGGCCAGAGGGGAATGGGCACGCTCGCGGGCCAGGGCCGATCGCAGGGGCCAACATTCAGGGCGTGGAAGCAACGCAGCTGCAACAGCGCTTTTAAAGTCTGGCGAGTTGCCCCCACAGTCATCACCCGAGCCAGCGCTGTCCCTTTGCATCAACTGGTGGGTCGCCTGCTGGTGGTGGTCTGGCAGCTGAGCGGCCTAGCCCTGGTGCTGGTGGTGCAAGGCGGCAGTGAAGACGCCGCTGTGCAGCGCCGTCTGGGCCGCAGGCTGCTGAACACGCTCACCTCGCTGGGCCCCTGTTTCATCAAACTGGGTCAGGCTCTCTCGACGCGCCCTGACCTGGTGCGCCGCGACTGGCTTGATCAACTGACGCGCTTGCAGGATGACCTGCCCGCCTTTGATCACAACCGGGCCCTGGCCACGATTGCAGAAGACCTGGGTTCCCCGGCCGAACACCTCTTCTCCAGCTTCCCGGACCATCCCGTCGCTGCAGCCAGCCTGGGCCAGGTCTACAAGGCCCAAATGCTTGACGGCCGCTGGGTTGCCGTGAAGGTGCAACGCCCCAATCTCGAGCCCCAGCTGAAACTGGATCTGGCGGTGGTGCGGCTGCTGGCGATCATCGCTGGGCCGTTTCTGCCCCTGAACCTTGGCGATGACCTCACGGCCATCGTCGATGAATTCGGCAACACCCTGTTCAGGGAGATCGACTACGAACTGGAGGCTGACAACGCTGAGCGCTTTGCGCAGCTGTTTGAGAACGACCCCACGATCGTTGTCCCTGCGGTGGAGCGCAGCCTCAGCAGCCACCGGGTGCTCACGACCACCTGGCTCGCTGGGGTCAAGCTGCAGAACAGCGAGCAGCTGAGGCGCAACAGCCTCGATCCCACAACACTGGTCAAAGCCGGTGTGATCTCAGGACTACGCCAGCTGCTGGAATTCGGCTACTTCCACGCCGATCCCCACCCAGGCAATCTCTTTGCCATGGCCGGTGGACCAGAGGGTTACGGCTGCCTGGGCTACGTCGACTTCGGCATGATGGACATGCTGAGCAATGACGACCGCCTCACCCTCACCGATGCGGTGGTCCACCTCATTAATAAGGACTTCCGCGCCCTGGCCCATGACTTTGTGCGCCTCGGTTTTCTGCAGCCCGGTATTGACCTCGATCCCCTCGTTCCAGCACTAGAAGATGTGCTGGGGGGGCAGTTGGGCGAGAGCGTCGGCGAGTTCAATTTCAAAACGATCACGGATCGTTTTTCCGAGCTGATGTTCGAGTACCCCTTCCGGGTGCCGGCGCGCTTTGCCCTGATCATCCGAGCGGTGGTGAGCCAGGAGGGGCTGGCGCTGCGACTGGACCCCGAATTCAGCATCATCCGCGTGGCCTACCCCTATGTGGCCAAGCGACTGTTGGCTGCAGACACAGAAGAGCTGCGCCACAAGCTGCTGGATGTGATCTTTGATGCCGATGGCCGGCTGCAGCTGCAGCGGCTGGAGAATCTGCTGGATGTGGTGGGACGCGATGGCGGCCCCAGCGATCTGCTGCCTGTTGCTGGGGCCGGGATGCGACTGATGCTGGGCCGTGAGGGCCATGGCTTGCGTCAGCGCCTGCTCTTTGCCCTGGTTCGCGATGGCCGGTTGAACACCGAGGACTTCCAGAGCCTGATGCAGCTGCTGCGGCGTCGCTTCAGCCCAGGACGCCTGGCCGGCGACTGGTTGCAGGTTCTGAGCACTTAACGTGCAGCCCTTGCTGGACTGAGCCTGTGGATTACGACGCCCTGTATGAACTGGATCTGCCCGTCATGGTCATGCAGCAGCCCCCCTATCTGGTGGCAGGGGTTGGTTTGGCAATTGGTGTGCTCTGCGGTCTCACCTTCGCCCGGCTGATCGAGATTCGCCTTGATGGCTGGAAACAGGACCGGTTGCCACTGCTGCCTTTGGGTAATGCCGAAACCAACATCAGCTTCAGTGGCACGATCTTGGGCATCACCCTGTTCATCGGCGGCAGTCTGCAGGTGTTCGGCTTTGCCTCAGGCGCGGCGCTGCTGGTGGCGCTGCTGCTGGCCCTGCTGACCGGCGGCGCCCTGTGGGTGCAGCTGGAACGGTTGATGACCCAGGTGGAGCAGGGCAAGTTCCGCGCTGTCGATTTCGACAATTTCGACGAGTTCTTCTAAAGCCAAATCTGCAGAGCGCCTGTGGCCTGAGGGCGTGATGATCAGGGCCGCGATTAAGATTCCATCAACTGGACTTGTTCCCGTGGCTGTCAGCCCGCCCCCCCAGGCGCCCCCCGCCCGCCTGCTTGTGGTTGAGGACGATGACACCATCCGGGAGACAATCTCCGAGGCGCTGGGCATCGAGGGATTCATCGTCGATGCGGTCAGCTCCGGCAACGGTGCACTGGAGAGATTCAAAGGATCTCCCGAGCACCAGCCCTGCGATCTGGTGCTGCTGGATCTGATGCTGCCGGGTGTGTCCGGTCTTGATGTCTGCCGCTACGTGCGTCGCCGCGGTTTCTCCACGCCCATCATCGTTGTCAGTGCCCGTGACAGCGAAACCGACCGCGTCGTTGGACTGGAGGTCGGCGCGGATGACTACCTGATCAAGCCCTTCGGCATGCGCGAGCTGGTGGCGCGCTGCCGCGCCCTGCTGCGCCGCAGCGCCCGCAACGGCGAGACCGGAGCCAAAGAGGTGCTGCGCTACGACGAGATCACGCTGTATCCCGAGGAATGCCGGGTGACCCGCGGTGGCCAGGAGGTCAACCTCTCACCCAAGGAGTACCGCCTGCTTGAAGTCTTCATGCAGAGCCCCAAGCGGGTGTGGAGCCGCGACAAGCTGCTCGAACGGGTCTGGGGCATCGACTTCATGGGCGACAGCAAGACCGTGGATGTCCACATCCGCTGGTTGCGTGAAAAGCTTGAAACCAACCCCAGCGCACCCACCTTCATCCTGACTGTGCGGGGCTTCGGGTACCGTTTCGGCTAAACCACACCGTGCTGTTCAAACGATGGCGGCAGCGCCGCGGCACGCCGGCGTTCGGCACATCACAACTGCTCCACTGGCTTGAGGATTCATCCCAGGGGTTCCTGGTGGTGGACCGCCACAACCGCCTGCAGCATCTCAATGGCCGGGCGCGACGCCTGTTGGCCATCGCCAAGGACGCTGAGGTCACCAACCGCTTCCTGCTGGAGGTGGTGCGCTGCCATCAGCTCGAAGCTGCCGTCAGTGAAGCGCGCTCCAGCGGCGGCCGTCAGCGGGTGCTGTGGACCAACAGCACGGTGAGCCCCTCACCACTGAACCCCGAGCCGATCCGCAGCGAGCCGTTGGAAGCGGTGGCCCTTGCTGGAGACCATGGCTGGGTTGCTGTTTTTGTCCAAAGTCGCCAGTCGCTGCAGGCGCAGCAGCAACAGCAGGAACGCTGGGTGAGTGACGTCGCCCATGAACTGCGCACCCCGCTCACGGCGCTGTCCCTGGTGACCGAATCACTGGCCATCAATCCCAGCGCCAAGCAGGCGGTGCAGGTGGAGCGTCTGCAGCGGGAGCTGACCCGGCTGCAACAACTGGTCTCTGACCTCCTGGAGCTCAGCCGGCTGGAGACGGCCGCCGCCCAGCCCAACACCGCTGGCATGGACCTGGTGGAGATCCGCGATCTGGTCAGTCAGGCCTGGCAGAGCCTGGCGCCATTGGCGGAACGCCGCCAGGTTGAACTGGTGCTGGAAAGCTCCGGGGCCCATCCTGTGCGGGGCAATCGCTCGCGGTTGCATCGGGCCTTGCTGAATCTGCTGGACAACGCCCTGCGCTACAGCCCCGACGCCACCACCATCGAGATTCACTTGACAAGGGAAGGTCGCTGGGAGCGCGTGGATGTGCGGGACAGCGGCGCTGGCTTCAGCGGGGAGGATCTGCAGCACATGTTTGATCGCTTCTACCGCGGCGACCCATCCCGCTCACGGGTCCAGCGCGTTGGCAGCGGCCTGGGGCTGGCCATCGTTCAGCAGATTGCCCATGCCCATGGCGGTCACATCCGGGCCCGCAATCACAAAGGAGGCGGCGCAGAAGTGCAGCTGTCGCTGCCCAGCTCCCAGCCATGAGCCCTGAGCGGCTGCAGAAACTCTTGGCCCAGGCGGGGGTCTGCTCCCGCCGTGGCGCGGAAGCACTGATTCGCCAACAGCGGGTGCTGCTCAATGGCAGCCCGGCATGCCTTGGCGATCAGGCCGATCCGCTCTGCGATGAGATCCGGGTGGACGGTCGCCCCCTGCCTCCGCCCCAGCAACGCCTGGCCCTGTTGCTGCACAAACCCCGAGGCGTGCATTCCACCTGCTCTGACCCCCAGGGCCGCCGCACCGTGCTCGATCTGCTGCCGCCGCACCTGGCCCATGGCACAGGGCTCCATCCCGTCGGCCGCCTCGATGCCGATAGCCGCGGCGCCCTGCTGCTGAGCAATGACGGCGCACTCACCCTGGCCCTGACCCATCCGCGCTACGACCACCCCAAGCGCTATCGGGTCTGGGTCAGCGGTGCCCCCACCGACGCTGTGCTGCAACGCTGGAGCGATGGCGTCCCGCTCGATGGCCAGCCGTCGCGGCCGGTGGCCCTCAAGCGCCTCAAGCAGGAGCCGGAACGCTGCCTGCTGGAGCTGACCCTGCAGGAGGGGCGCAACCGCCAGATCCGTCGCACCGCCGATCTTCTGGGGCATCCGGTGCAGGACCTGCTCCGCTTGGCCATTGGTCCGGTGGTTCTCCATGAGCTCAGGGCCGGTCAGTGGCGCTGGCTGCACCCAGAGGAAGAGGCGGCGCTGCAGCGCTTCATTACCGCTACAAGGCGCTAAAACCAGAAGAACGCTCCTGTCTCCGCAGTCCATGGCCCGGTTCCAGGCCCCGCTTTCAGCCCTGCGTCAGCGCCTCGGTCGCCGTCGTGGTTCCGGTGCAGGCCAGCAGGAGCCAGGGGAACCACTGGAGCTCATCGGCAGGCAACTGCAGCAGCGCCGAGAGCAGAAAGGACTGACGATGCGCCAGTTGGCGCTGGACACACGCGTCAGCACACCGGTGATTGAAGCCCTGGAGAAGGGGTGGGGTGAACGCCTGCCTGAGCCGGCCTTTCTTGGCACGATCATCCAGAAACTGGCCGATCGCCTTGATCTCGATGGCGTTGAACTCAACAGTGCTCTGAGTGAGGCCCTGCCCGAGCGTGATGGCGGCAGACGTCGCCGTGACGGCCCCGTGGCGCGGTTCACCCTCAGTTCGATCGAACTGTTCAGCACCTGGCAGGGCACGATCGCCTACGCCCTGCTGATCGGTGGTCTGCTTTATGGATTGAACCTGCATCACCGCCAAATGCTGCTGGCACGGATCACCAGCCTGCAGCCGATCCCTCCGGCTGCCCGCACCACAGCACCAGCCAGCACTGAGGCCGGCGTTGACGACCTGGGCGCCAATGGGCGTTTGCTGCAACTCCACCCGGATCTGCTGCCGCTCGATGAGCCGCAACCGCCATTGCAGGAGAGGCTCCAACGCAGTGACAGCGAAGCAAGCACCCCTCCCAGCACCGGCACCTTGGAGCTGAAGCTGCCCGAGGAGGGCGACAGCGCCGGCGTGAGCATCACCTGGAACGGTGAGCCGATCCAGCCCCTGGCTGATGCCCCCAACCGCTATGCCTTACCGCTCTGGCCTGCAGCGAACGATCAGCCTGCAGAAGCCGAACCGCGGTGATACGTGGCTGACAGCTGCTGCAGCCCCGCTAGATGTCCCTCAAGTGAGTCGATCGAATCGTGCAATCGCCAGCACCAGTTGCCGCTGGAGGTGCCAGGGGTATTGAAGCGGGCTGCATCATCAAGGCTCATCAGATCCTGCAGCGGCACCACGGCCAGATCAGCCGTGGAGGCAAGAGCCAGCCGCAACAGCTCCCAGCCCGGTGCCTGCACGGGATGGCCAAGCACGGCTTCCATCTGCTCGCGGCTGCTCTGCGGTTGGGCATTCCACCAGCCGATGGCCGTGGCGTTGTCATGGGTGCCGGTGTAGGCCACCCATGAGGTGCCGTTGAAGTTATGGGGCAGATAGGGGTTATCGGCGTTGCCATCAAAAGCGAACTGCAACACCTTCATCCCGGGCAGCTGCAAGCCATCGCGCAATTGCTCCACATCCGGGGTGATGACGCCAAGGTCTTCTGCCACCAGCGGAAGGCGTCCGCCGCATCGCCTTTTGAGCGCTTGCAGGATGGCCCGCCCCGGTGAGGGCAACCATCGGCCGTTCATGGCGGTGTCATCCCCACCGGGAACACTCCAGTAACCAGCCAGAGCACGGAAGTGATCGATGCGCAGCAAATCAAACAGTTCCAGTTGACGTTCCAGGCGCTTGAGCCACCAGCGGTAGCCGTTGAGGCGGTGACGCCTCCAGCGATAGACCGGCGTGGACCACAACTGGCCTGTTGCGGAGAAGTAATCCGGCGGCACCCCGCTTTGATGTTCCAGGCTGCCATCACGGCGCAGACTGAAGAGCCCGGGACGGCTCCAGACATCAGCGCTGTCATGGGCGCCATAGAAGGGCAGATCGCCCAGCAGCTGAACGCCAAGACCGTTGGCATGGGCACGCAACCTCAGCCATTGCTGCTGCAACCACCACTGCCGCTGGGCCTCCTGGCGCAACTCCGCTGCCGCCTCGCGATCCAACGCACGCATGGCTGCCGGCTGGCGGCGGGCCATGGCCTGGGGCCACTCCCACCAGGGGGATTGATCAAAACGGCGCCGCAGCACTGTGAAACGGCAGTGATCCTGGAGCCACAGCGACTCGCGCCGGCACCACTGCTGATAAGCGCGGAAGCTGCCTGGACTCCAGGCCGGCAGCGGATCATCCGGGTCAGCGAGCGCCGGGTTGAGCGCAAAGCTGCTGGGGGAGCTGTAGGGGGATCCAGTGCCGTCCGTTGGAGCCAGAGGCAGAACCTGCCAGACCCCAACGCGATGGCGGGCCAACAGCTCAGACCACTGATACGCAGCGCTTCCCATGGTGCCGCCGGGCAGGGCGGTGAGGTGCAGCAGCACGCCGACCTGACGGTCGCCCCCCAGCAGCTCGCGCAGGGCGGTCATGGCTTGGGCAGGCGATATCGGCTCACGATCTTGCTGGCAAAGGCAGGCACATGGGCCGCCACCTTGTCGGGGTGATGGCGCCGCAGCCAGGTCACGTTACGGGTGAAGTGGGAATCAATCGAGAACCGGGCGTACTCCAATCCCTTGGGACCGACCCGGTTCACCACCAGGCCCACCAACTCAGCCAGCCAGCGGGGCAAGCGCAAGGCCTTGTCATAGGCATCAATGCCCTGCTGCACCGCCTGGGCGCGCTGGCCTGAACTCATCACCGGCTGGGTGATCAATTCAGCCTCCACTAGGTCCAGCAGGGCCTGGCCGCGGTCATTGCGGACCACCAGCCACTGCCACTGGTACGGGGCACCCATGTAGCCCACCACCAGATCAGCCGAGGCATTGACGTAGTCAAAACAGCTGAGGCAGCTGGGGGCAAAGACGTCCTTGAGCTTGGGCGTATCCAGCCCAAAAAACGGGACCGTTTCGGTGCTGCCATCGCTGTGGCGGAAGTGGATCCGGAAGTCCTGCATGAACTCGTAGTGGACCACCGTCTGGGGCGAGCGGCTGGTGCTCTCCAGAAACGTCTGCAGACCTTCGCGGCTGACGTTGTCCACACAGGGCATGCCGAGCACATAGAGCTCCTTGAGACCGAGGCTGTCTTGCACCGCCCGCAGCGCCTGGGTCTGACAGCCCACACCAATGGCAAGCAGCCGCTCGATGCCGCTGCCGGGGATCTGCTCCAGCACCGAGAGATTGTTGGAGAGGGTGGGTTTGTTCACCCGCGCCGCCAGCACCTCCTCCGGCGTACGGGCCAGCACAGGCACGGGCGTGAAGCGGTCCTCCGGACTCTGCTGAACGCAGAGCACCGCATCGACCAAGCCTGTTTCGAGGGCCCTGACGCCAAGGGTGCTGACAATCCCGGTCCACTGAGCACCATCGAGCGGCGGCGCCAGCTGCGCGCAGACCATGCGCTGGAACACCCCGAAGTACAACTCGTCGTCGTTGTCCAGGTCGCGGCTGCGCCCGTGGGCTTTGGTTTCGATCGCCTCGAACTGCTGGGTGATGAAGGCGCAGGCCTGGCGCACGTAAGCCACCCAGCGACTGTCACAGAGGCCGCAGTCACTGCAGAGGTCCCGGGCCGGTCTCACCGTGCCCCTGGCCATGGGGCGGGCCCGCTCATGGGGGGCAAGGGTCACAGACAGCGGCCACGGCAGGTTCCAAACTATCGGGCACTCCGCAGCCGCACCTCATGGGGGCCTGGGCCGTCATCCGCCGCCGTACCCGCATCATCTGGCGGCTGGCCGTGGCCTTCACCGGTCTGCTGGGGGGCATGTGGCTTGGTGACCTGCTGGTGCCGCGCCGCACGGTGTCCCTCGATGACACACGGCCGGCCATCAGCCGCCTGGCCGAACCCCCCGGCGGACCCCAGACCGTTCTGCTGCTGGGCTTGGACCAAGCCGAGGTGACGGCACCCGCCCAGGGCGAGGTGCAACTGATGCTGCTGGCCAGGGTGCATCCCGAAGGAGGCATCGAACTGCTGCAGATACCAGCGGAGCTCCAGGTGCTGCTGCCTGGTCAGCAGCTCAAACCCCTGAGCGCGCTGTACGGCATGGGGGGGGTGGCCCTCACCACCGATGTGATCGCCCAGCTGCTCGGCGGCGATGGCGATCCCTTAAGGCCCGATCGCTACCTGCTGGTCTCGCTCTCCAGCCTGGAGCAGGCCATCGATGGCCTGGGTGGGGTGCCGGTGCTGCTGCGCGAGCCGATCCGCTACCGCGACCGGGCCGGAGGCTTGAGCATCAACCTGCAACCAGGCCAGCAATGGCTCAACGGCGAGCAGAGCAGCCAGCTGCTGCGGTATCGCGGCCTGGAGCCTGAGGGTCGCCGGAGGCTGCGGCAGGAACAGCTGCTGATGCCGGTGGCCCAGCGCCTGGCCGATCCCACCGTGGTGCCGGCCCTGCCTGATGTGCTGCAGCAACTGAGTCAGAACAGCACAAGCAACCTCTCGCAAGGGGAGATGCTCAGCCTGCTTGCCGCCGGTCTGCAGGAGCCGGAGCGGATGCGCATCAGCCGGCTGCCGCTACGTCGCGAGGGTGATGCGCTGCGGCTTGACCGCGCCGAGGCAGCGGTGGTGCTGCAGGACTGGCAGCAGGAGCGGGCCCCTGGCAGCGACGACACCCTGGTCAGTGTGATGGGGTCCGACCCGGGCGCCACAACCAGCGCCGTCGCAACGCTGCAGCGGGGCGGGCAGCCAGTGCAGGAGGCACTACAGCCCCTTGAGGCTGCCATTGGCGCAACGGTGATTCGCTACAGCAGCAATCGCGAGGAGGCCGTGGAGGTCCGCAGACTGCTGGGGGTTGGCGAGCTGGACCAGGGCCCGACACCACCTGCAGCGGCGATTGTGGTGCTGCTCGGTCAGGACTGGAGTGTGGCCGCGCCCTGAGCTGGATCCAGCACCTGGAAGCGCTGCTGGATGAGAGAGCTAAAGGCAGCCAGTTCCTGCGGCTCGCTCGGGTCCCAGTGCCCAAGCCAGGGGAGTGCATCAGCCCGGCGCTGCGGCGCATCCCAGTCCCCTCCCACCTGCAGCAGACCCAACAGGGGAACCCCCTGTTGCTCCAGCAGCGCCGCATGCAGGGCGGCATCAACCCCCATGCGCGCCGCATCAGGCAGCACCAGCAACGCCGGCACGCGCCAGGCCGCCAGCAACGGTGCCCACACCACCAGTTCCTGGTCATCACGGAGCAGCAGCTGTCGCTCGCCAGCGGGTTGCAGCTGGGGTTCCATCGCTCCAGGCCCCAGCAGTCGCTGCTGACCGGGATCAAGCTGTGCCAGAGCTTCTGAAAGAGGCTCGATCACCCCACTGCCCCACGGAGAGCAAAACAACAGCCGTTCGATTGCGGTCAAGGTTGCAGGCACGCTTCTACCATCGAAGTCTGAGACTCAGCGCCAGACTGCCGTGACCAGTTTCGTGGCCACCGAACGCGCCCTGCAAATCGGCAACCCGGGCGATGGCTCCAGGCTGCGGCTGTTCAGCGGCAGTGCCAACCCCGCACTGGCCCGTGAGATCGCCGGCTATCTGGGCATTTCTGACGGTCCCCGCGTCAGCAAGCGCTTTGCCGACGGTGAGCTTTACATCCAGATCCAGGAATCCATCCGTGGCTGTGATGTCTTTCTGGTGCAACCCACCTGCGCTCCGGTGAACGATCACCTGATGGAGCTGCTGATCATGGTGGACGCCTGCCGCCGCGCCTCCGCCCGTCAGATCACTGCGGTGGTGCCGTACTACGGCTATGCCCGCGCTGACCGCAAGACAGCGGGGCGGGAATCCATCACCGCCAAGCTGGTGGCCAACTTGCTGGTGCAATCCGGTGTCAGCCGTGTGCTGGCCATGGACCTGCACTCGGCTCAGATCCAGGGCTATTTCGATATTCCCTGCGATCACATCTATGGAGCGCCGGTCCTGGTGGATTACCTGGCCACCCGTGATCTCGGCGAAGTGGTCGTAGTCTCACCAGATGTGGGCGGCGTCGCGCGCGCCAGGGCCTTCGCCAAGCGCATGGATGATGCACCGCTGGCCATCATCGACAAGCGTCGTTCTGCCCACAACGTCGCTGAAAGCCTGACGGTGATCGGTGATGTGGCGGGCAAGACCGCCATCGTCGTCGACGACATGATCGATACCGGCGGCACGATTTCCAAAGGGGCCAAGCTGCTGCGCCAGCAGGGTGCCGAGCGGGTGATCGCCTGCGCCACCCACGCCGTGTTCTCACCACCGGCCGTGGAACGTCTCTCGGAGCCTGGGCTGTTTGAAGAAGTGCTGGTCACCAACAGCATCCCGGTGGCGGAGGAGCTGCGCTTCCCTCAGCTGAAGACCCTGTCGGTGGCCAACATGCTGGGCGAGGCCATCTGGCGCATCCACGAGGAAAGCTCCGTCAGCTCAATGTTCCGCTGAGCAGGTGCTGAAGCAACGGCTGTTCAGCCTGGCTGCAGGTCTTTTGATCAGCTTGCAGCCCTGGGCCGCCCTGGCCCAGACCCGACGCGTTGGGGTCTGGCTGACCAACAGCCCCAGCCCGCTGTACTACGACAGCCGTCGCATCGAGACCGCCGTTGAGGAGCTCGCCGCGGCGGGCTTCAACACGCTTTACCCCAATGTCTGGAGCCGGGGTGCCACCTTCCATCGCTCCCGGTGGGCACCGATGGAACCGCAGCTGGCCTCCCAGTCCCCTGATCTGGATCCGATCTGCCGCATCACCGCCAGTGCCCACAAGCGCGGCATGCAGGTGATCCCCTGGTTTGAGTACGGACTGATGGAGCCAGCGGATGCTGCGGTGGTGCAGGAGAACCCCGATTGGGTGCTCAGGCGCCGCGACGGCAGCGCCCACTACGCCATGCATGGCGCTGATCTGAGCACCTCACCACTGAGCGATCTGCGGGTCTGGCTCAACCCAGCCCATCCCGGGGTGCAGAGCCGTGTCATCGGACTGATCAGTGAGATCGTCAGCCGCTGCAATGCCGACGGCATTCAGCTTGATGATCACTTCGCCTGGCCTGTGGACCTGGGCTACGACGACTTCACCCGCGCGCTCTACCGCCATGAGACTGGCCAGGAGCCACCGGCAGACCACACCAACCGTTTCTGGATGCAGTGGCGCCGCCGCAAGCTCACCGATCTTTTGATCGGCCTGCGTCAGGCCCTTGAGGATGGCGAGCACAGCGACAGCATCAGCCTCTCTCCAGGTCCATTCCGCTTTGCGTACAACATCTGGCTGCAGGACTGGGAAATCTGGGCGGTGCGTGGCTTGGTGGATGAGCTGGTGGTGCAGAACTACGCCTATTCGCTCCAGGGATTCGCCAATGATCTCAACCAAAGCGCGATCCGCCGGGCTGAACACTGGGGGATCCCCGTCAGCATCGGCATCCTGGCGGGCTTCGGGGGGCGCACCACCTCGGCAGCCAAGCTGCGGCGCAAAAGCGAGCTGGTGGCGCAGCGGGGATTTGGCGCGATTTACTTCTACTGGGAGGGCTTATGGGGGCAATACGCCGGGGCTGAGGGCCCCGAACGGCGCCGCAAAGCATTCACCACCCAGCACGCCGAGCTCTTTGGTGAGCAGATCAGTCCCTTCTAAAAGCTCCGGTAGGGTTCAAATCCCTTGAAGCCGCAGGCCATGCCGCTGACGCTCCGGAGCCGATCCAAGCCGGTGCTCTGGCGTCTACGGCTCCTCGATGGCCTGCTCTTTCTTGCAGCAGCAGTGCTGCTGGTCTGGAGCCTGCCGATCCGGCTGCCCTGGGTGGGACTGGATCCCGGTTGGGTCGAGGCCCTGGTGCAGGCCACCGACAACGGCCGCAACTTCGGTGGTGATGTGGTGTTCACCTTTGGGCCCTATCACCAGCTCTACACCGGTCAACTAAGCGAGAACCTCACGCCATTCCTCATCGGTCGCTGGCTCTACGGCCTCGGGTGGGGCACCGCCATGCTCAGCGTGCGGCGGCAGATCGGCCATCCCCTCAGTTGGCTCTACCTGCTGGTGCTGGCCCTGCTGAGTTCACAGCGTCTCGACGCGCTGTTCATGAGCTTCTGCTTCACCATTAGCCTCACGGCCATCTGCCGCACGCGCCGCAGCCCCCTGGCCTGGCCCAGTTTCATCAGCCTGCTCACCGCCCTGCTTCTGGGCATCGTCATCAAGCTGTCGTTTCTGGCCCTGGCCGTACCCACCATCATGATCCTGGTGGCGGTTGAGATCGGCCAGCCGGGAACCAAACCGTTGGCCAACCTGCTGAGGCTGGGGGCCATTCCAGCGATCAGCCTGCTGCTGCTCGCTGCCGCAGGCATGAGCGCTGCTGAGGGCTGGGAGTACCTGGCAGGGCCCAACCGGGACATTGTTTCGGGCTACAGCGAAGCCATGGCGTTGTTCCGGCGTCGCAATGACTGGATGCAGCTGCCCTACTGGCTCGCCAGTGGCGGCACCACCGCGCTGCTCACCCTGGGGCTGCAGCGCCGGCTCGCGATCCAACGGCGCTGGAAGCTGCTGTTGATCATGCTGGTGGGCCTGCTGTTTTTCTGGGTGCCCTTCAAGGCGGGCATGGTGCGTCATGACGGTGGCCATGCGCCGATGGCCGGGCTCTTCTTACTGACCAGTGCCCTGCTGGTGCTCGTCTGTCTCTGGCAGGAGCTGCACTGGCGCAAGCGCCTGCTGGCACCCCTGCTGCTGCTACCGGTGCTGATGGGCTACAGCATCAGCAGCAAACGCATCAATCTTGATCTTGGCCTCTACAAGGCCTTGCGCCTCGAGGGGATTGGTGCATTCATCAGCGCCAATGCCAGCGAAACCAGCCGGGAGCAACTCAGAGGCCGGCGGCGCTGGATGCTGGAGGAGCTGGATCGCCGCGACGATCTGGTGGAGGACTTTGCCTTACCCCAAGGTGCCAGCGCAGATTTGCTGCCCTGGGACACCACCGATCTGGTGGTGAATGGACTGACCTACACACCGCGTCCGATCCCCCATTCGCTGAATCCTTACTCGGCGCAGCTGCTGGAACTCAACCGAGCCTTCTTTGCCGATCCGGAGCGGAGACCCCAGTTTGTGATCCTCAACCGCAAGATGATCGACAACCGCTGGCCGTCGGTCGATCTTGACGGCCCAGCCCTGACGGAAATCGCGGCCCACTACCGCTTCCACAGCCTTGGCAGCAAAGGCTCGCTGGTGCTGGAGCGCACCGCAGAAGGCGGATCAGCGCCTGAAGCAACCATCTTCCAAGGCGCGTTTGATCTCAGCCAGGGACGCTCCACCAGTCGGCGGCTGCCATTACCTCAGACGATTCCCGCAGGGGCCAGCATCAGCTTTCAATTCCAGCCAACCCTGCTCTACAAACTAAGCAAAGTGCTGTATCGCCCCCCCTTTGTGGTGCGGGCGCGAGTGGATTTCGCCGATGGATCCTTCAAGGTGTACCGGATCATTCCCGGTGCCAGTGAGCAGCTCCCACTGGCACCGATCCCTGCTGATAACAAGGATCTGCTGGACTATGTGCAAGCCAAACAACAACCCCTGCAACTAAAACGGTCGGCCGCATCGACTCCGGTGGCCCTCAAACTGCAGCTGCGCTGGAAAGGCCGCGGCAATGCACCGCCGTTGCAGCGCTACTTCTCAGACATCAGCCTGCGCATCCAGGCACCTGAGTGGAGCACGCCTTAATCAGCGCTGCCCAGGCACTGGCGCACCACCTCCTGGCTGTTGGGGGAAGGGAGCCTTTCTGCCATCCACTCCAGGCTGTCGCGCATGCGTTGCTGCCGCTCCGGGCTGTAGCGGCGCCAGGCCATGAACAACTTGAGCATGCGGGAGGCCGTGATCGGATTGCTGCCATCGAGCTGAACCAGCTGCGAGGCGATCCAGTGGTAGCCCGACCCGTCGGGGTGATGGAACGAGCGCGCGCAGCGGGCAAAACCACCTAGCACCGCACGCAGACTGTTCGGAGCCTGGGGATCAAAGCGCGGGTGAGCCAGCAGCGCCTCCGCGCGGGCAATCGCATCACCAAAGGGGGTTGAAGCCTCCAGCGCGAACCAGCTGTCCAAAATCACCGGGCGCTCCTGCCAGCGCTGGCTGAAGGCTTCAAGGGCGTCACGCCGCTCGGGGCAATCCCAAGGCTGTAGTGCAGCCAGCCCATCGCGGGCGAGGGTCATCGATGCGCCCCCCACAGCAGCAGCGGCGGCACAGCGGGCCGGCGAATCTCCTGCAGCCACAAGCCAGCTCCAGGCCAGGGCCTGCAATGAACGTTGATCCACCCCCTCAGGCCACAGGGCATCCAGTCCATTGCGGCTCCAGCCCAGCAGACGCTGCAGAGGTTCTGCAAGGACATCGCCGAGTCGCTGGCGGCGCTGCAGCAACGCCTGCTCCAGGGCCGGAGGATCGGGAACACGGCCCAGAGCAAGACAACGCGCCTCCAGGTCCTGCCGAGAGGGCGCTTGCAGCAAAGCCCCAAGCAACCCAGCGGAGAGGACATCACTGGCAGGGTCGAGCACCTGGTCGATCAAGGCTGCAGCGCAGCTGCTCAGCTGGGCTTCCAGCCCCGACTCGGGCTCCAGCAGGGTCTGCTGCCAGAGCTGCTGGGCTGCATCCCAGCGGCTGACTGGGTCTTGGTCATGGCGCAACAGCAGCAGCAGCTCATCGCTGGAGCGCTCCGCTTCCAGCCGAACCGGAGCTGAAAAGCCGCGCAGAAGCGAAAGCACCGGAGCCTGCCCGCCAGATGGCAGCCCCTCAAAGGTCCAGCTCTGTTCGGCCTGATCCAACAGCAGCACCTCGTCCTTGAGCTCAACGCCGTCTCTGGCGATCAGACCCAGGCGCACAGGAATGGGCACCGGTTGCTTCTGCGGTTGACCGGGACTGGGGTTGTGGTGCTGCCGCAGGGTGAGGCGGAGGACACCGCGCTGTTGATCCCATTGCTGCTGCACCTCAAGGCGAGGCGTGCCGGCCTGGCGGTACCAGAGGCGGAAGCGCTGCAGCGAGACACCAGAGGCCTCCTCTAGTGCCGCGACGAACTGCTCACAGGTTGCGGCCTGACCGTCATGGCGGCGCAGATACAACTGAACCCCGCGCAGAAAAGCATCCTCACCAAGGATGGTTCGCTGCATGCGAATCAGCTCAGCGCCCTTTTCATAGATCGTTGTTGTATAGAAATTATCGATGGCCACGTACTGCTGGGGCTGCACAGGATGGGCTGTAGGGCCATCATCCTCGGGAAATTGTGCAGCCCTGAGCATGGCGACATCATCAATACGTTTGAGCGCCGGGTCATGCAAATCCGCCGTGAATTGTTGATCGCGGAAGACGGTCAGCCCCTCTTTCAATGAAAGCTGGAACCAATCTCTGCAGGTGACGCGATTCCCAGTCCAATTATGGAAATACTCATGGCCGATCACGCTCTCAATCCGCTCCAACTCACTGTCGGTGGCGGTTTCAGCATCAGCCAACACCAACTTGGAGTTAAAAATATTGAGGCTCTTGTTCTCCATCGCGCCCATGTTGAAGTGGCGCACCGCGACGATATTGAACTCATCGAGGTCGTATTCCAGACCAAAAGCGGATTCATCCCAGGCCATGCTGCGCTTGAGGCTGGCCATCGCATGGCTGCAAAGGCCTTCATCACCGGGCTCAACATGAATGCGCAGGCTGACGTCTCGCCCTGAAGCCGTGGTGAACTGATCGCGCACCTCCACCAGGCGCCCTGCCACCAGTGCAAAGAGATAACAAGGCTTGGGGAAGGGATCGTCCCATTCAGCCCAGTGACGACCTGCGCTGAGCTGCCCCGTCGCCACACAGTTGCCATTGCTCAGCAGCACCGGTGCCTGCTGTTGATCGGCCTCGATCCGAACCCGGTAGCGGCTCAGCACATCGGGACGGTCTGGGAAGGGGGTGATGCGCCGGAAGCCCTCGGCCTCGCATTGTGTGGTGAACAGACCCCCGCTGACGTAAAGCCCTTCCAGACTCGTATTGGCAGCTGGCTCAAGGCGAGCCCATGTCTCCAACGTCCAGTGCTGCTGCTGGGGGAGCTGCTCGAGGGGAACCTTCAGGGCACCATCGCGGTGAACCCAACAGGAGGCACTCAGGGGCTCGCCATTGATGCTCAATGCCTTCAGCTCCATGCCGACAGCAGGCCAATCCAGGTCCTGCTGGGGGGCTTGAGGCGCATGGATCGTGAGCCTGGCGTGGACCGCAGCGTGATCAGAGAAGAGCTGGACCGTGAGGGCCACCTCGTCGACCAGAAGCTGGGGAGGCTGATACTCCTCCAGCCGCACCACATTCATCCCATCAGGCTCACGCATGGGCCAGCGCCGACATCAGCACTCACTCTGACGCTGATCCAGGCCGCCCGGCGGCTGTTATTCAGCAGACGGTGCTGCAGCGCCCTCGCTCTTGAGCGCCTCGTTGATCTTGTCGCGCACATCACCGGGCATCTGGTCTGGGCAAACCTGGGCTACAGCGATCAGCACAGAGTTGATCGAGCCTTTGCGCAGATCCTCCATGGGCAGGGGCTCGCCACCCACCTGGGCGATGGCACCACCGTTCTGGCCCTGAATGGTCTGGGTCAGGGTCTCACCAGCAATACCGATGGCTTTTTTGAACTCAATGCCATTGGAGACCGCCAGACAGGCGTTCAACGATGCGATGCGGGAGTAAAGAGTCATCTCTTCTTCCGTAGCCGGGGCGGCCTGGGCACCTGCGGGCCGCAACACCGGGCTCAGAACCACCGCCAACAGGGCGGCAGTTGATAGGAACTGGCGCATGGTCTCGGCGATAAAAAAGCCTGACCATGATCGCCCATGACGCTCAAGCTGCGCGCTTGAGTTGAACCCTGTCATCGATCGAACGCACAGGAGATTCAACAATGGGTTCCTGCTCGAGTTCTCGGGCCTTGGCCTCGAGCTGCTCAGGCATCACCTGCTCGAGGAATTGCAACTCCTCTTCGCTGATCTCCTCAACCCAGACGCTGGGTTCGTGGGCACCCTCGAAACGGCCTGTCATGGGCAACACCCCATCGGTTAAGTCTGTTTAGCCAGTCCTCCAGGCCGCTGCAATGACCTGATTCAGGGCTGCAGCGGCGAGCCCGACGCTTCGACGCGAACCTCGTGGTGGATTTCCGCCAGAGCCAGCTCCCCATTGCACCAGGAGTAGATCGAGCGGGAGCGGTAGCGATCCATGTCCACCAGACGGATGTGCTCGAGGATGTCCCACTCGAGATAGTGGGATTCGAACACCAGTTCATGCTCATCCACCTGTCGGATCTGACTCTTGGTGGGGGAGCCGCAGAGGTAGCCGCGGCTGCGGCGCAGCTGATGGCCGCAGAGGTAGGCCTCAAGGGTGCCGTTGCGGACGTAACGGGGATTTTTATCAAAAAAGTCGTATTCCTTCTCCGGCCACCAGCTGAAGCGATAAGCGGCCTCGCCTTCCACGGGTTCACTGAAGGCTTCCATGCGCAGCATCATGTCGACGCGCAGGGATTGATCATCTTCAAAAACGTATTGGCGCCGAGAACGCCAAAGGCCCAGGTTGCGGTTGAACCAACGGCGCAGAGAGTTGTCGAGCTGAATGCGGGTGCCATAGCCAGCTGCAGTCCCAAACGGAGGCGGCGACAGGGGTGCAGTGGGATCCAACATGGCGGCCCCGGCAACAGCAAAGAACGTCATCTCTCTCTTAGCCAGGGCTGAAGGAGATTCACAGCAAGCTTCTGAAGATCTTCAGCTGACACGCTCGAGCAGAACAACCCCATCGTGCTTGGCGCGAAGCACATAGCCGTCCGCCTGCAGCTGCTCCAAGCGTTGCTGCAGCAATCGTTCCTGCCGAGCATCGCTGGCAAAGGCCGCTGACCTCCAGGCGGGCAACTGCAGATCCACCGCCACCCAATCGACAGGGAGGCGGGTGCCGTCCTGCTGCTGCCATTGCCACCAGGCCGGTACACGCAGCACCACCGTGCGTTCCGCCAGCAGCGGGATCAGCGGAGTGTTGGCGGCGACTGAGGCCTGAGGAGGGATCAACTGGAGCACCTGCCGGGCAGCAGCTCCATGGCGCAGCTGTTGCATCAAGGGGAGATGCACCCAGGGAGCGACGCTGTCAGGAACCAGAAAGGAAAGGCTGCGATTGGGATTGCTGGCCAGGGTCAGCAGCAGCGAGAGGGCGACGCAGCCAAGCCAGATCCGCTGCAAACGGCGCCTGGCGAACAGGGGTGCATGTTGACGCCACCAGAACACAGCACCTGCGAACAGCCCCGGTGCCACCAACAAGGCATAGCGGATGTTGATCGCCAAGGGGTCATTGCTGCCGCGTGCCAGCAAAAGGCCAGCCAGAGGCAGGGCCACCAGCAACCAGGCATCAAGACTGATGGCAGGCACAAACATCAGCGGCAACCACTGGGCTGCCAGATAGCCCAGGGTCTTGCCGGGTGGATGGATGAGTTCCCAGGCCAGACGCCACGGCTGCAACAGCAGACCTTGAACCACCTCCAGGCTGCTGAGTTCCTCCGCACCAGGGCTGTACTGACCGAAGTTCTCCACCATGAACCGGCGGCTGACGTCATCGCTGACAGCCGGCATCAGCACCGAGGTGACCAGCACCGTCCAGCTGCTGCCCCACAGCGCCAGCAGCAGGGCCACCGGCCAGGGAGCCTGACGCCGCACCCCCATCCAGATGGCCATTCCAAAGAGCACCACGCCGGTGTCCTCCCGGATGAGGGGCATCAGGGCAGCCGCCAGCAGCAGCAGCCACCAACGACGTTCCAGCAGACCGATCAGCAGCAGGAACACCAGCAGGGGCAGCTGGCAGAGGTCATGGAAATTGCACCAGGTGGGGCCGATGACGGCCTGGGCGCCGTAAAAGCTGCAGGCCAGCGCCGCAGCCAGACCCGCCGGCAGCAGGTGGCGGGCCAGGCGATGCAACGCAAGCCCGGCTGCCGTCATCAGAGCGACCTGCACCAAAGGCAGGGCTGCTGCACCAACAAGCCGCACCAACGGCGTCCACAGCAACAACATCGGAGTGAAGTGCTGTCCGAGGCGCTGATAGGTGGGATCCGGGGCAGTGCCGCCATGCAGCACAGCACTGGAGAGCTGAGAGGAAAGGCTGGAGGCAAACCAGCGGCCATGGGCGGTGTTCCACAGCACCTGAGTGAAGATGCCCTGGTCGTAAGACGCCGTCAGCGACCACCAACGCCACAGCTGCACCAACAGCCCGAGCACGGCAAACAGCAAGGCCGCACGCCTGACCCAGCGGGCGGGATCCCTCGATGGTGATGGTGTATCGGCGGTCACCACAGCAGCCAAGGCTGGCTCCGTAAGTTTGGGTATTACAGCGGATTGTCTTTTTTCGCTGAGGAAAACAAGAAACCTCAATAACGTGGTCGGGATTGCGGTGGCTCCTTGCCCTCTGCTGGCGACAACGAACAACGACAGGCGCTGAGCCTGCTTCTGGTTGCCGGGCCCCAGCACCTCGCCGGACCTGATGTTCGCGGTTTGCTGCAGTTTCTCGAGGAGCAGAAAAGCAGTTTCAACATCAGCTTTTCGATTGCCGATCCCCAAAAGCAGCCTGAGCTGCTGGAGCTGCATCGGCTGGTGGCCACACCAGCACTGATCAAGCTCGAACCACAGCCCAAGCAAATCTTTGCTGGCAACGCCATCCAAAAGCAGCTGCAGAACTGGTTGCCCCGCTGGCGGCAGCTCGGCATGGTCAGCGGCCTCAGCACCAACCTCACCCAAGTGGAGGCCAGTGGTGGCCCCAGTCAGCGGGAAATGCAGCTTGAGGACCAGCTGCTGGTGCTGCGCCAGGAGAACGAAACGCTCACCTCACGGCTCGGCGTGCAGGAGCGCTTGCTGCGCATGGTGGCTCATGAGCTGAGGACACCACTGACCGCCGCCAACCTGGCGCTGCAGAGCTATCGGCGTGAACAGATCGCCCGCGAGCGCTTCTTTGATGTGATCGATCGACGGCTTGAGGACATCGAGCAGCTCTCCCACGACCTGCTCGAGGTGGGCAGCACCCGCTGGGAGGCCCTCTTCAACCCTCAGCGGCTTGGTCTAGCTCCCATCGCAGCTGAGTCGATTCTTGAGCTGGAAAAACTCTGGGTGAACCGTCGCCTCGAGCTGCTCACCGATGTGCCCTCCGATCTACCCGACGTCTACGCCGATCAACGGCGCATGCGGCAGGTGATGCTCAACCTGCTCGAAAACGCGCTCAAGTTCACCCCCGATGGGGGTCAGGTCAGCCTCAAGTTGCTGCACCGGACCAGCCAATGGGTCCAGGTGAGCGTCAGCGACACCGGCCCCGGCATCCCCACCGAGGAGCAACAGCGCATCTTCCAAGACAGGGTGCGCCTGCCCCAGACCGCTGGGCAGGCGCCTGGCTTTGGGGTTGGCCTATCGGTCTGTCGCCGCATCGTTGAGGTGCACGGCGGGCGCATTTGGGTGGTCTCTGATCCCGGAGAGGGAGCAGCGTTCCATTTCACGGTTCCTGTCTGGCGCGGACAAGCCAGTTGAGGTTGACCAGCTGAACCCTCGATGGTTATGGTGGTTCCTTGCCAAAGCGGCCTCGCCCCCATCGTCTAGAGGCCTAGGACACCTCCCTTTCACGGAGGCGA
>CAJWYF010000001.1 GCA_913049535.1 uncultured Synechococcus sp. | reverse complement strand
TCAATCCCTGCAACTGGTCGTGCAAAGCGGGCCCATCCGGCCGCTCACCAATCAGGACCAGCTGCAGCTGATCCGGCGCTCCACCATCATCCTCGTACCAACACTCCAAGCGGGAACCAACGGCCTGCACCTGCAGTGGTAAGGCCTTGCCGGCAATGGGCACGCGTCCTTTGAGGCGCAGCAGGCCCATCGGCTGAATCGACTGGCGCAGGACGCTCTCGACGGCCTCCCGGGACCAATGACCCGTGAGTTCAACGCTGCTGGAGAGCAGCTCGGGATGGCTGTGGTCATGGTGATCGTGATCGTGCTCACCATCGGCAGGGCCATGGCCTGTGACATCGACGCGATCCAGCCCCAGCACCAAGGCGGGATCAATGACGCCGCGACGGGTCAGGAGATGGGGCGGGACCTGCTCGAGCGGCAGCTGAACCAGCTGGGTTTGGAGATGGTCTGTGGCCTGTTGCAGGTCAGCGGCGCTGAGCAGATCCGCGCGGCTGATCAACACCAGATCCGCCACCTCAAGCTGTTCAAGGAAGAGATCCTCAATGGCGTCGTCATGGTCAAGGCTGGGATCATCCAGCCGCTGCTGCTCGAGGGCCTGAGCATCGAAAACGACCTGCTGTTGGGCCAGAGCCTGGCCATCGACCACCGTCACCACGCCGCTGACACGGGTGCGGTGGCGAATCTCAGGCCACTGAAAGGCCTGCAGCAATGGCTCAGGCAGGGCGAGACCACTGGTTTCGATGACGATGCCATCGAGTTGATCGGCGCGCTCCAGCACGCGCTCCATCGTGGGAAGGAAATCGTCCTGCACCGTGCAGCACAGGCAACCATTAGCCAGTTCGACAACCGCTGAGCCGTCGTCGTCGCAGATCCCGCAGGAGCGCAGCAGGCCGCCATCAATGCCCACCTCGCCGAACTCATTCACCAAGACAGCCAGGCGCTGACCGGAGTTCTGCAGAAGATGCCGGAGCAGGGTGGTTTTGCCCGACCCGAGGAAACCAGTGACAACGGTGACGGGCAGGCGGGAAGAACGGGTCGCCTGCATCAGGCGATCACCATCGACCAGGCAAAGGCGGCACCGAGGCCGATCCAGATCCCAGCGATGAGACGACGACCGGACTCACCCAACAAGGACTGCAAGGGGACACCCAGCTGGCGAACCAGCAGCAACAGCGTTCCCTGCGCCACAAAGAGGCCAAGGAAATAGCCCATCAGCGGGCTGGGCTCAGCGCCAACGATGGCTCCACCCAAAAGCCAGCCATGCAATGCAAAGGCTGGGAACAGAAGGGTTTTAGGCAGGTTGCCGAGGATGACCAGACCTTCAAGCACGAGGGTTAAGGACACCAGCGCTTCGGTTGCCAGCTCCATTGAGGCAGGGACAGGAGCGATCAGAGCGATGGCAGAGCCCACCAATCCAGTGGCCAGCAAAGCAGCCAACCAACGCCGGGGCTGCTGCCAGCTCACCAGGCAGAGCGCCAAAAGAAAGAGCAGATGATCCGGGCCAAGCAATGGATGGCCCATGCCGCTGAGAAGACCCTGCAGCGGGGTGAGTGCCTGATCACCCATGCCAAACGGGTGATGGGCCAGCACGACGGGGAGCAAGCCCAGAGTTGTGACGGTCATAAAGGTCCGGTCCTCGCCGGGAATAAGAGACAAGCGGCGGGCGTTCTGACTCCCCTCCGGGAGGAGGGTTCACAGCTGCGGGACAGCGCCGGATTTGCACCGGACTTTCCCCGTTACCTCCCCAGGCTGACCCCCTGAGAAACCGAAATTTGACGTTATCACCGTTACAGATCAGCCACAGCGGAGGCTGTCCGCGGTGCTGACGCCGGTCACGGCATTCACACCAGTGGCGCGCTCACACAGGGCCTTGAGTTCCGGCTGATCGAGCACGGCATCGCTGAAGTCGGCCCCATCGATGCGTGCATCGCGGAAGCGACTGCGCAACAGCATGCCGTTGTCAAAGCGCGCCTGGCTCAGATTGGCGCCATCAAAGCGGCTGGCGAAGGCCACCACATCCCGCAGATCCGCGCCGGAGAGATCCGCCTCCTGCAGTTGCGTGGCGTTGAAGACCACAAAACGCATGTCCGCATCAGAGAAGTTGTAGCCCTTGAGATCCATCTTGAGGAACTCCTTCTCTTGCAGATTGCGGCCATGCATGTCCTGGCTGAGGTCCTGCATGGATTTGGCACCACGGAGCTCTGGTGCCGTGATGGCAACAGCGCTCTGTGGCAACGACAGGAGCAGCAGAAGTGCGCTGCCGATCAGGCAGGACAGAAGACGGCGCATGGATCCCCGTAGGCTTGCTGCCACAAGGTATGGCAGCAGGGTTGTCTGCTGCGCTGCAATGGCGTCCTCTATGCGGGTGGTGGTGCCACCCCACCCCCTGGTGGCTCACTGGCTCACCCTGCTGAGGGATCGTCAGACACCACCGCCTCTGTTTGCCACAGCGATGAAAGAGCTGGGGCGATGGCTCACCTATGAAGCCATTCGTGACTGGCTGCCCACCCAATCCATCGAGGTGGAAACACCCATTCAAGTGACGCCGGGCCAGGTGATTGACCCCACAGCACCCCTGCTGGCGATCCCTGTGTTGCGAGCAGGTTTGGGACTCTGGGCCGGTGGACAAGAGGTCCTCCCTCATGCCCGCGTCGCCCACATGGGCGTTGTGCGCAACGAAAGCACCGCTGAAGCGAGCACCTATCTCGACAGGTTGCCGACGCGTATCGGCGAACGGGTCGGCGTGGTCGTTTTTGATCCCATGCTGGCCACCGGCGGCAGCCTCTCCATCGTGCTGCGACGGTTGAAGCAACTGGGTGTCAGCGGCCAACGACTACGTGTCATCACAGCCCTTGCCGCAGCTCCTGGTCTGAAAGCTCTGGCTGAGGAATTTGACGATCTCAACCTCTACACCGGCTGCATCGACCCGGAACTCAATGATCGCGCCTTCATCGTTCCGGGGCTGGGTGATGCCGGCGATCGTCTCTACGGCACCGAATCGGAGGAGTTCCTAACCTGAAGTGACATCCGCCCCGACCATGGCTGACGAGAACGCAGGTTCAGGTTCCCTGCTCATCAGTGCGCTGACAGGTGCAGCCATCGGTGCAGCCGGCTTGACCTGGTGGTTGCTGGCTCGCGCAGAACAGCGTCAAACCCTGAGCCAACGCATCCGTCAGCTTGGCTCGATTGCCAGTGCTGAACCGGGAAACTCAACACCCCTGCAAACCCAGAACGGTTCTGAAAGCCTGGAAGAGCGTGTCCAGAAGCTCAATCTGGCGATCGAAGACGTGCGCCGGCAGCTCGAGGACCTCTCACCGGAGATCAACGGCTGACCAGCGGCTGAGAGGATCGATGCAGATCCAGCCATGCCATGGCCGACCTTCGCTCCAGCGCCGTCACCCAAGGGGTTCAGCGCAGCCCCAACCGCGCGATGTTGCGCGCCGTCGGCTTTGGTGATGCTGATTTCATCAAGCCCATCATCGGCATTGCCAATGGCTACAGCACGATCACGCCGTGCAACGTCGGACTGAACGATCTGGCCCGCCGCGCTGAACACGCTGCCCATGCCGCCGGTGGCATGCCGCAGATGTTCGGCACCATCACCGTGTCCGATGGCATTTCCATGGGAACGGAGGGAATGAAGTACTCCCTCGTCAGCCGTGAGGTGATCGCCGATGCCATCGAAACCGCATGCAACGGCCAGAGCATGGATGGGGTGCTGGCCATCGGGGGCTGCGACAAGAACATGCCCGCCGCGATGCTGGCGATGGCGCGGATGAACATCCCCGGGGTGTTTGTTTACGGCGGCACGATCAAGCCCGGCAAATTGGGGGGTTGCGATCTGACCGTGGTGAGCGCCTTTGAGGCCGTCGGCCAGCTCAGCAGCGGCAACATCGATGAGGAGCAACTCACCGCCGTTGAGAAAAATGCCTGCCCTGGCGCCGGCAGCTGCGGAGGCATGTTCACGGCCAACACCATGAGCGCGGCCATTGAAACCATGGGCCTCAGCCTGCCCTACAGCTCAACGATGGCGGCGGAGGATCCTGAAAAAGCAGACAGCGCCGCCCGCTCTGCTGAAGTCCTGCTGGAGGCGGTGGAAGCGAACATCCGACCGCTGGATCTGCTGACGCGCGAGGCGTTTGAAAACGCCATCAGCGTGATCATGGCTGTCGGTGGATCCACCAACGCGGTGCTGCACCTGTTGGCCATTGCCAAAACCGCTGGCGTTGCGCTGCACATCGATGATTTCGAGGAGATCCGCGCCCGCGTGCCGGTGATCTGTGACCTCAAACCCAGTGGCCGCTACGTGACGGTGGACCTGCACAAGGCTGGGGGGATCCCTCAGGTGATGAAACTGCTGCTGGATGCAGGGCTGCTCCACGGCCATTGCAGAACCGTGGAAGGCAAGACACTGGCGGAACTCCTGGCCGATGTGCCGCCGGCTCCGCCCGCAGATCAGGACGTGATCAGACCACTCAGCGATCCCCTTTACGCCAAAGGCCATCTAGCGATTCTCAAGGGAAATCTCGCCCAGGAAGGGGCCGTCGCCAAGATCAGCGGCATCAAGACCCCCGCGCTGACGGGTCCGGCCCGTGTGTTTGACAGTGAGGAGGAGTGCCTCGCGGCGATTCTCAGCAACAGCATCCAGGCCGGTGATGTGGTCGTCGTCCGTTACGAGGGGCCGGTGGGGGGGCCGGGTATGCGTGAAATGCTGGCGCCAACAGCCGCCATCGTTGGTCAGGGCCTTGGAGACAAGGTGGCCCTCATCACCGATGGTCGCTTCAGTGGTGGTACCTACGGCCTGGTGGTGGGTCACGTGGCCCCGGAAGCAGCCGTTGGCGGTGCCATCGCCCTGGTGCAGGAAGGCGACAGCATCACAGTCGATGCCCATCAAAACCTGCTGCAGCTCAATATCAGTCCAGAGGAGATCAAGCGCCGCCGCAGCAGCCTGAGCCCCCACACGCCTCGCTACAGAAGCGGTGTCCTTGGCAAATATGCCCGGCTAGTCAGCAGCAGCAGTCAAGGCGCAGTGACCGACCAAGGCTGAGCTAGGCCTCGCTATCGATCAGATCAGCACGCAGGCGACGGGCCAGCGTCTCCAGGGCAATGCCCCCATCGGGGCGCGGACAGCTGAGGCCGCTGGTGCCATCCATCCAGACCGGATGACGACCCTGCCAAAGCATCGGTTGGCTCTCATCAGCAGCCCAAGCCAGTTGCAGGGATGGGTCCGAGGCATGGCCGTAGATCTCCAGTTCAAGATCCAGCTCCGGGCAGCGACAGCCCTGCTCATCGCGCGTCTCAAGGCGCACCACCCAACTGTCGGAAGCTTGCTCCTGAGGGACGAGGGCGTGCTGGAGAGGCGGGCGGCTGCGATCCGCTGCCCTGCAGATCGAACGGGTCAAAAGCTCCAGCTGATCAGGATGCTCCAACGGCGTCGGCAACCAGGCCTGCGACATCAGTTGACGGCCTCAATCCGAATGATCTGCAGCCGTAAAGGACCCGCACGAAAGCCGGGGTTCTCACCGCCATCATCGGCAAAGCGTGAGTGGAGAATCTGCAGTCGACTGACCCGCGCTGGATCAAACCGCAGCGGCAGAGAAACGGGATTGGCCCGCACCACCGGTCGCAGCTCACTGAACGGGATCACCACCCGCGTCGTACCCGTTGCTGTGGTGTTGAAATCACTGACCCAGCGCAGCCCCCCTGGAATCATCTCGCCGAGCTGGCCAGCCAGATCGGCAACGGCAACGGCGAGTTTGTAGCGACGGCCATCACCGCTCAGCTCAAGAGCCAGGGCTGAGGCAGCAGCAAGATCCAGGGGCGGCTGCCAACGGGGCGAACGGCAGCTGACAAAACCTCCACCTTCGGCGACGACATCGGCCTCCATCAGCAGACCGGCAGAACTGACGCTGCACTGGCCTTGACTGCGGCCGCCCATCACCGTGTCGTTGAGGCTTTGCCAGCCGCTGAAGCCATCAGCAGCTGCGATCAGAATGGCCACCCAATCAGCCCAAAGCTGCACAGGCTGCTGCATCAGCCAGAACAACGATCTCAGAATCAGGTTGCACAAGCTTGGCGGGCGTGCGGGCTGGATCCTCATCGGGATCCAGCAAGCGCTTGAGGGCCTCCTGCTTGCCTTCACCAGCCACAAGAAACACCACCTGGCGGGCAGCGCACAGCACTGGGGCGGTGAGGGTGATGCGCGGGATGCCTTTACCTTCTCCAGTGGTCACCCAACGGTCCCGCACCAACGTGGCCGCGGTGCCAGGGAACAAGGAGGCCGTGTGGCCATCATCGCCAAGGCCAAGCAGCACCAGATCCAGCACCGGGGGGCTGCTGCCGCAGAGACGTTCCAACGTGGCCGCGAAGGCGATCACACCCTCCTCCACGGTGGGCAGTGCGGTGGGCACTGGGTGAAAGCACGCTGCCGCGCCGGGGCCTTCTGCCATCAAGCTGCCACGCACCATGCGTGCATTGCTCAGGGCATCGTCCGCAGGAACCCAGCGCTCATCGCCCATCAACAGGTCGACCCGATCCCAGGCGAGATGCTCACGGCCGAGGTGGTGATAAGTGGCTTCCGGAGTGGATCCACCGGAAAGTGCAATCTGCGCCCGGTCGCGTTGGGCCAGGCTCAGATCGATCGCCTGGGCAATGGTCTCTGACGCGCGCTGAGCCAGGGCAGCCCGATCAGCGAGCTGGACGAGTTGGTAGCGGCTCACTGCAGCCACTCAGTGTGGAAGGTCCCTTCCTTGTCGGTGCGCTTGTAGGTGTGGGAGCCGAAGCAGTCGCGCATGGCCTGCACCAGGTTCTGGGGCAGGCGGGCGGTGCGATAGCTGTTGATGTAATCCAGGGTGCTGCTGAAGCAGGGGACGGGAACCCCGACGGAAGCGGCACCGGAGACCACCTTGGCAAGACCAGGCAGGCGACGGTTCACCTGCTCAGCAAACCAGGGATCCAGCATCAGGTTGGGAAGCTGGGGGTCAGCATTGAAGGCATCTTGGATGCGCTTCAGCAGCTTGGCGCGAATGATGCAACCGCCTTTCCAGATCTGGGCGATCGAGGGCATGTGCAGGTTGTAGTCGTTGTCGCTCGAGGCGATGCGCAAAAGCTCCATGCCCTGGGCGTAGGAAGCGACGCACGAGAGCACGACGGCATCCATCAGGGGCGCCATGGAGTCAGCGGGGCTGCCCAGGTCGATGTCGCTGATGGCAGGACCGTTGAGGACCTCCTCAGCCTTGACCCGCTGAGCCTTCATCGAACTCATCACCCGCCCATTGAGTGAGGCGTAGATGGTGGGCACTGACGCCCCCATTTCCAAAGCGGTCACAACCGTCCAGAGGCCTGTGCCCTTCTGGCCGGCTTGATCCATGATCTTCTCGACCAGATCGGAGCCATCCTCAGGATCTTTGGTGCGCAGACAGACCTCGGTGATCTCCACCAGGTAGGAGTTCAGTTCTTCTGTGGCGTTCCAGGCACCCAGCACATCGGCCATCTGCTCGCCAGTCATCCCCTTGACCCGCTTCATCAGGTCATAGGCCTCAGCCAGGATCTGCTCAATGCCGTACTCAATGCCGTTGTGGACGGTCTTGACGAAGTGGCCGGAACCACCGGGGCCGATGTAGGTGACGCAGGGACCATCCTCCACCTGGGCCGCCATCTTGGTGACCAGGCTTTCAATCGCGTCGTAGGAGGCTTTGGTACCGCCGGGCATCATGCTGGGCCCCTCCAGAGCGCCCTTGGCACCACCGGAGACCCCCATACCGATGAAGCCGAAACTCTGACTTTCGAGCTTGGCGACACGGCGCTCGGTGTCCTTGTACTCGGAGTTACCGCCATCGATCAGCAGATCTCCCTCCTCCAGGTAAGGCGAGATCTGATCAATCACCGCATCAACAGCTGGACCCGCCTTGACCATCATCAAGATGCGGCGAGGTCGCTCCAGTTTGTCCACGAACTCCTGCAGGGAGTAAGCAGGCTGAATCTGCTTGCCGGCGCCCCTGCCGGCCATGAAGTCATCGGTCTTCTCGCGCGTGCGGTTGTACACGACGCTGGAGAAGCCGTTGCTTTCGGCGTTGAGCACGAGGTTTTCCCCCATGACGCCAAGACCGATCAAACCGAAGTGTCCTTTGGACATGGTGCGCCGTGTGACTGCCAGTCACCAGCAGTGTGGCCCCGGCGCGCTTAAGGGGCTGCTAAGAGAAGCTGTGATCCAGGCCTGATCTAGATCACCATCCCATCAGGAATGCAGGCGTTCTTGGTCACGACCACGATGCCTCCACGGATGTAGAAGCCCTGATCAGAGCGGTCCGCTTCCTCGACATGGTCCTTGTTGACGATGGTGACGTTGCTGCCGATGCGAACGTTTTTATCGAGAATCGCCCGGCGCACTGTGGTGCCACTGCCAACACCGATGGGAGTACCTCCCTTTTCGCGCACGATGGCTCGCTCTTCAGCGGATTCGTAGAAATCGGCACCCATCACCAGGCTGTCCTGCAGGACGACTTCGTTTTCGATGCGGCTGCGAACACCGAGAACACAATGGTGAACGCTGCAGGCCTTGAGGATGGAACCCTCACCGATGATCGATTCGGTGACCTGGGCATCCTGCAACTTGGACGGGGGCAGATACCGGTGGCGGGTGTAGATCGGAAACTGCTTGTCGTAGAAGGAAAAAGGAGGCCTGGGCTGGGTGGTCAGCGCCAGATTGGCGTCGTAGAAGGCACGGATGGTGCCGATGTCCTCCCAGTAATCATCAAAGAGGTAGGAGCGCAGCTTCAGGCCGTCACTGAGGGCCTGGGGAATGATTTCCTTACCGAAGTCCGTGGCCGTGGGGTTCTGGGCCAGCAGGTTGAAAAGCACATCGCGCTTGAAGACGTAGATGCCCATCGAAGCGAGGTAGGGGCGACGCTCCGCCTCTTCAGCACTGAGGCCCATCGCTGCGGTATCGACACGCATCTCCTGCAGCGCGTCACCCTTGGGCTTCTCGCGGAACTTGGTGATCCACCCACCCTCATTGGTGTGCATCAAGCCAAAGCTCTGGGCCTGCTCCTGATCGACAGGCAGGGCTGACACCGTCAGGTCGGCGCCGCTGCTGCGGTGTTCAGCCACGAACTGGCCGTAATCCATGCGGTAGAGCTGATCGCCCGAGAGGATCAGCACTTCATCGATGTCCCACTCCTGGAACAACCACTCGTATTTGCGAACGGCATCAGCAGTGCCTTCGAACCAGCTGGGGCTTTCGGGGGTCTGCTGAGCGGCCAGCACCTCAACAAAACCTTGATCAAACCCTGAGGAGAGGTTGAAGGTCTGGGAGATGTGGCGATTGAGGGAGGCGCTGTTGAACTGGGTCAATACGTAGATCTTGTTGATCCCGCTGTTGATGCAGTTGCTGACGGGAATATCGATCAGGCGGTACTTGCCAGCCAGAGGAACTGCTGGCTTGGCACGCATTTTGGTGAGGGGATAGAGGCGCGTTCCGGCGCCACCTCCGAGAATGATCCCGAGAACCCGCTTCATCCATCCCCCTGCAGCGCGGCCACTTTGGGGGATCCGCAGCGGTTCCGGCAAGCAAACCGGGCAAATCAGGCAGATCTTTGTAAGTCCCTCGCGTCCAGCCTGCTACTCAGAGGGCGTCTCCAGGCTAAAAAGCCGCTCCAGCGCTTGCATCGAGGAGACCCGCTGAGGCCTTGGCTGGGCAGCCCGCAACGCCGTCGTGGGGGCGTGCAGGATCTTGTTGACCAGGCCCTTGGTCAACGCTTCGACCACCTTGCGCTCACGATCAGAGAAATCTGAACCCATACGGCTGAGCGCCTTGAGCAACTCCTGCTCACGGATCTCCTCCATATGACGCCGCAGTCGATTGATGGTGGGAACAGCCTCAAGCCCATCCCACCAGTCGATGAACGCCTGCCGGTCCTCCTCGAGCAGCACCTCCGCCTGCCGCGCCAGCTCCTGACGGGCGGCCACATTGCGCTCCACCACCTCCTTGAGGTCATCAACGTCAAAGCACTGGACCCCGCAGGCATCGGCAGCATCCGCGCTGATGTTGCGCGGCACACCGATGTCAACAAGCATCAGGCGTCCAGGACGTGAACCTGCTTCCAGGCGGGCTCGATCGATGATCGGTTCGTCAGCGCCGGTGCTGGTGAAGAGCAGAGAAGCCTGCTGCAGCTGCTCATCAAGGGTGTCAAGGCCGCAACAGCGGATTCCCAGCTCTGGGAAGTCCGCTGCCAGGGATTCGGCCCTCGAGAGCGTGCGGTTGACCAGGGTGACGCGCCTGGCTCCCTTGGCCTGCAAATGCTGGATGAGCAGTCGGCCCATCCGGCCAGCGCCAACGACTGCCACGGTCTCATCGCCGAGGGAGACCAGATCGTCGATGCCCCGCTCCTGCCCCACTTTGAGCTGAGCCAGCTCGACGGCAGCCGAACTGATGGAGACCGCGCCCGAGCCCAGGTTCGTCTCACTGCGCACCCGTTTGCCGGTGCTGACCGCCTGATTCAGCAGGCGATTGAGGATGGGCCCGATGGACTTGTGGTCCTGACCCAGCCGGTACATCTTCTTGACCTGGCTGAGGATCTGCCCTTCACCCAGCACAAGACTGTCCAGGCCAGCGCTGACCCGCAGCAGGTGCTGGATCGCCTCTTCGTGGTGCAGGGCGAACAGATGGGGATGGAGGTCATCCCCGGCCAGACCGCTGTGATCAGCAAGGAAGTGCCTGATCGCTGCCACACCCTCATCGGGATGACGCAACAGGCTGTAGATCTCGAGCCGGTTACAAGTACTAAGAATTGAGGTCTCCAGCACCTGCTCGCTGGAGCGCAAGGTTTGGAGGGAGCTCTCCAGGGAGTGCTCTGGGATGCTCAGTCGTTCGCGGATCTCAACAGGAGCCGTGCGATGGCTGAGCCCTACGACGGCTAAGTGCATGCGTCAGGTCAAAAGGGCCGGAAAGCAAGGCTGGGCCTCGGCCCAGCCTTGACTATGCCAGAGCTCAGCGCAGGGCGATGCTCTGGGCGCCGGGCTTGATATGGACCGTATCGGTGAAGCGGGCGGAGTTGTCCAGGGTGCTGATCACCAGGCTGCTGGTGCGCACGCAGTCGGTCTCGAACTTCACCCCGTTGAAAAGGAGGCCATCGGTGATGCCACTGCCAGCAAAAACGACGTTCTCACCGGAGGCCAGCTCGTTGGCTTCGTAGACCTTGTCGGGATCAGCGATACCCATCTCAGCCAAACGGGCCAGGTTGCCCTCACGGGTCAGGCCTTCCCACTCCTTGGTCATGGCAACGGCAGGGTCGTACACCAGCTGCCCCTGGAAATGACCACCCAGCGCCCGCAGGGCGGCAGCGGAGATCACGCCCTCAGGAGCGGCGCCAATGCCCATCAGGCAATGGGTGCCGGTGCCAGCAAAGCCGCAGGCGATCGCGGCCTGCACATCGCCATCGGAGATGGGCTGAACGCGAGCGCCGGTGGCGCGGATCTCGGCGATCAGATCCTTGTGACGAGCACGATCCATCACCACGATCACCAGATCAGAGGCGGGGATGCCCAGGCACTCACTGAGGATCTTGATGTTCTCTGTTGCACTCTTGCGAATGTCGACCTTGCCTTTGGCGGCCGGGGGCGCAGCCAGCTTCTTCATGTAGAAGTCGGGTGCATTGAACAGACCGCCGGTCTCAGAGGCGGCGAGCACAGCCATGGAGCCCCGCTGGCTGTTGGCGCAAAGGTTGGTGCCTTCGCAGGGATCAACCGCGAAATCCACGCCAGGACCCGTGCCACTGCCGACTTCCTCGCCGATGTAGAGCATCGGGGCCTCGTCACGCTCACCTTCGCCGATGACGATGCGGCCCTGCATGTTGATCTGACCCATGCGCTTGCGCATGGCTTCAACAGCAGCGGCGTCGGCTTCGTTCTTGAGACCTTTACCGGTGAGCTCAGCCGATGCGATGGCGGCCTGCTCGACGACCTCGAGGATTTCCTGGATGAGCGTGCGATCCACAGTGGCTGGGGCAAGGAACTGGAGTGCCCGGCTGGCCTGCGGCGAGCCAAAGCGGCCGTGACTGTATCAGTGTTGGATCTTTGACGCCTCTACGTACAATCAGCGCGCTTCACGGGCCGTTTCATGACCCAGAAATCCTTAGTCATTTCACCCTCGATTCTTTCCGCCGACTTCTCCCGGCTGGGTGAAGACGTCAAGGCGGTGGATCAGGCCGGTGCCGACTGGATCCACGTGGACGTGATGGATGGCCGCTTTGTGCCCAACATCACCATTGGACCGATGATCGTGGAAGCTTTGCGCCCGGTCACCGCCAAGCCTCTGGACGTTCACCTGATGATCGTCGAGCCAGAGAAGTACGTCGAGGACTTCGCCAAAGCCGGCGCGGACATCATCAGCGTCCAGGTTGAGGCCTGCACCCATCTCCATCGCAACCTTGCCCAGATCAAGGATCTCGGCAAGATGGCCGGCGCCGTGCTCAACCCCGGCACCCCGATTGAAACCCTTGAATACTGCCTCGAGCTTTGCGATCTGGTGCTGGTGATGAGTGTGAACCCCGGTTTCGGTGGGCAGAGCTTCATCGAAAACCAGGTTTCCAAGATCCGCGACCTGCGCCGCATGTGCGACGACAAAGGCGTTGATCCCTGGATCGAGGTCGATGGCGGCATCAAAGCCGGCAACGCTTGGAAGGTGATCGAAGCCGGCGCCAATGCCATCGTCAGTGGCTCTGGAATCTTCAAGCAGGCGGATTACGCCGCTGCCATCGACGGGATTCGCAACAGCCGCCGTCCTGAGCTGGCTGCTGCCTGATCGCCGAGCAACACTCAGAACAACGCATCGGAAGGGGCCCTCAGGCCCCTTTTTTCATGCACTGGCATCTGTCAGGAGCTCAGCTCAGCTGTCAAAGAACCAGCCGTAGCTGTGAAGACCGATGCCAAGCAAATTGACGCCGATGTAGCAAACACTGATCACGACTAAGCCGCTGACGGCAACCCAGGCCGGACGCCGGCCCTGCCAGCCTCGGCTGAGGCGGGTGTGCAGGTAAGCCGCATAGACCAGCCAGCAGATCAAGGCCCAGGTTTCTTTGGGATCCCAGCTCCACCAGCTGCCCCAGGCCTCGTTAGCCCAGACAGCGCCGCTGATGATGCCAACGGTCAGCAGCAGAAAACCAACGGTGATCGTGCGGTAGCTGAGATTGTCCAGTCGTTCGCTCAGGGCAATCGGTGCAGCCTGAAGCATGACGGCGCCGCCGTCGGTCTGCAGCCCAGCCCGTTGAAAACTGCCGCTGCCGATGGAACTGCTGCGTAACTCCATCGCCTGACCGGGTTGGGTCAGCAGAACAGCGACCGAAAGCAGCGATCCCACCAGTAGGGCCGCATAACTCATCATGATCACGCTGACGTGCATCACCAGCCAGCTGGATCGCAGTGCTGGCACCAGCGGAGCGGCATTCTGCAAGGTGTCAGGCAAGGCGAAGCTTGCAAAAGCAACACAGACCAGAGCCATTGGGGTCGTGGCAGCCGGCACCAGGGGAGACGGCCAGCTGCGTTCAACGAGCAGTTGGGTCAGGGTGCAGCCCCAGGCCAGGAAACAGAGCGACTCGTAGAGATTGCTGATGGGGAAGTGACCTGAATCCAGCCAGCGCAGCAACAACTGACTGGTCAGCAGAAGATTGGCTCCAACCACCAGCAGCTGCACAACCCGGCTGGTGGTGTCTCCATGCCGTCCACTGAGACCCCAGAAGGCGAGAGGCAGAGCAATCAGCAGACAGGCAAAGGCCGCCAGGCCCAGCAGCAGAACCGGGTCGTTCAAGTCAAAAAAACCAGACCCAACAGGTTTAAACCATTGTGGCCACGGTCAGCGGCTTGCTTGCCTGAGCAGCAACACTCCACCACCAAGTCCGATCAGCACGGGGCTCCAGGCTGAAAGCAGCGGCGTCAAGGTGCCTTTGACCCCCAGGGAACTGAAGACAAAGGCCAAGAGGTAATACACGAAGATCAGCAGCACGCTGATGCCAAACCCCTGACTGCGACTGGTTCGGCTGTTGGGACGAGCCCCAAGACTGGCGCCGATCAGGCCGAACACCAGACAGATCGCCGGGAAGGAAAATTTCTCTTGAATGCGCACCCGCATCTTGCGCGCGGCCTTGATGTCGCCGGCTTCTTCAAGCAACGCCAAGGCGGCGACCGACTCCTTGACGGTCATGTTGTTGGCATCACTGGGCAACGCTGCCAAATCCAGCGGTGCGTTGCCCATGGGATAGGAGTAAGTGGTGAAGCGCGCTGTGGTGGTTTTGGGCTTGGCGACACCATCAATGGTGACGATGGAGCCGTCGCGGAATTCCCACATGCCACGGGCCTCGTCATAGACAGCGGTCTTGGCGTTGAGCACCTGCTTCTGGCCGAAACGGCTCATGTCCAGGAGCGTGACGTCCTGCATCTCGCCTTCAAAGAACTCCTTGGCATAAAACAGCTGGGTCAATCGCTCTTGCTTCTGGGGCGGACCGTGGGTGATGAAGCCGTAGCGGGGATAAATGATGTTGGAACCCCGTTCGGAATCAATGCTGCGACCGATGGAACGATGCAATGTGATGTGACCGGCGCGGTTAGCCGGCGGCACGATCACATCGTTGAACACAAAGGTCAGAGCACTCATCAGCCCAGCCAGCACCAGAGCAGGAATGACGAAGCGGTAAGTGGCCACACCGATGCTGCGCAGCGCCGTCAGTTCACTGCCGCTGGATAGACGGCTGAAAGCCAGCAGGGTGGCCATCAGCGTGGCCATCGGGAAAGACAGCACCAGGAAGCCTGGCAACCGAAGAATCAGCACCTTCACAGCAATGGCCAGGGGCAGTCCCGCCTCCGCCACCTTGCGAACCAGCTCGAAGAGCACACCCACCGACAGGGTCACGGCGGTGAAGGCTGCAATGCCAAAGAGCAATGGGCCGATGAGTTCACCGAGCAACCAGCGATCCATCAGTGGAACGCGATGCCACAGGCGCAGCAGTCGGCTCTGGCCCCGCCGCATGAAATCAGCAGAGACCTGCACCAGATCGGAGGGGGCAGTGGTCACAGCCTGAAATCCTCCCCGAGGTAGTGGCGCTTGACGTTGGCATCACTTGCCAACTGATCGGCCGTGCCGGAAGCCAGGATTGAGCCATCAGTGAGGATGTACGCCTGATCGGTGATCGACAGCGTTTCACGCACGTTGTGGTCGGTGATGAGCATGCCGACACCACGCTCCCGCAGGCTGCGGATCAGTTGTTGCAGGTCATTGACCGCGAGGGGGTCAACGCCAGCAAAGGGTTCATCCAGCAGCAGGTAGCGCGGACCATTGGCACCGACCGCCAGAGCCCGCGCCACTTCGGTGCGGCGGCGTTCCCCTCCAGAGAGCTGAAAGCCCTTGCGATGCAGAAAACGCTCCAACTGAAAGTCCTCGACCAGTTCAGCGAGGCGGGCGCGACGCAGATGGGATGGATAACCGCTTTGCTGCATGGCCAGCAGCAGATTGTCCTGCACGGTCAGGTTGCGGAAAACGCTGGCCTCCTGAGGCAGATAGCCGATGCCCTTGCGGGCACGCTCAGGCATGGCAAGCGGACTGATCGATTCGCCATCGAGGAGCACATCACCACGATCTGGCCGAAGCATGCCGGTGACAAGGTTGAACGTGGTGGTCTTGCCCGCTCCATTGGGCCCCAGCAACCCGACCACTTCACCAGCATCAAGCTGCAGGCTGACCCCGCGAACCACAGGGCGGCCCGCAAAGGACAGTTCCACCTGATTCAGGCGAAGCGTCATCGGGTGGCCTCGGCAGCGGGCCTGGGTTGGAGCTTGAACCAGCTGCGCACCTGATCGCCCAAGGCTGGATCAGCCACCAGGCGATCCTCGAGCACCAGGTAGGTGACACGCTCGGCGATCAGTCGGTTGCCACCCTCCTGGAGCACATCAACATCCCCCTCGAGGACAATGCGCTCCTCCTTGGTGAAATAACGGGCTTCGCGGGCGGTCGCCACCAGATCGCGCTGGGGGTAAATCACACGGACATTGCCGCTGGCGGTGACCACACCGGTGACGTTGTCGGCCTGCTGCAGATCTGATTCGACCGTGACCAAGCCCATGGGGCCATCGTTCTCCACGTTGGACTCCAACGCAGGAGAGGCCGGAACAAAAGGCCCTTCAGTTGTGTAAAGCCGCTCGCTCACGGGCTGCGCCAGCAGTGGTGCAGCTGAGATCAGACTGCCAATCAGGACCAGGCGCAGGCGTAGGCCGGACATCGCTCTGCGACAAGCACTGGATTGGCAGTTTAAGGAGATCACTCAGGGGAATCAAAAACCAGTGTTGGAACCAGCGTTGCCGGTTCTGAGTCATTGCTCTGGCCCTGGAGCCGCAACAGTTGTAGCCGGCAGGGGTGAAGCAACTGCGCTGCTCGCCAGCTCGGTGGAGGTGCCATCGAGCTGGTGAGTCGTCCGAGGCCTTCTCCTAAAAGGATCGCGGCTCCATTGCGGTTTCCCCGTCCGAGGTGAACCATGGCCACCGCGATCTGAACGACCCCCTGAACCCAGCGACGCTCCGGTTCAGCGGTGTCGTGCCAAAGGTCTTCGAAGACATCGTGGGCTTCGTACCACTGGGCTGCATTGAAGAGCTCGACCCCCTGCGCGAAGCGGGGGTCGGCATAGGGATCCATGGACTCAGCGCTTGGCTGCTTTCTTGGCGGGCAGTTTGCGCAGACGGATCGACTCGGGCGTCACTTCGAGCATTTCATCGGGACCGATGTACTCGAGTGCCCGCTCAAGGGTCATTTGTACAGGGGACTGGAGGGTATCGAGTTCATCGGCACCGGCCGAGCGCATGTTGGTGAGCTGCTTGGTCTTGCAGACGTTGATCTCAAGATCCTGAGGGCGATTGTTTTCGCCGACGATCATGCCCTTGTACACCTTGGTGCCCGGGGTAATGAAGAACTGACCGCGGTCCTCCGCATTCTTGAGGGCATAGAAGGTGGCGGTGCCCTCCTCAAAGGAGATCAACACGCCATTGCGACGGGTGTCAAAATCACCCTGCATCTTGCGGTACTCAAGGAAGGAGTGGCTCATGATTCCTTCGCCGCGCGTGGCACGAATGAAATCACCGCGGAAGCCAATCAAACCGCGAGAAGGAACGACAAATTCAAGCTGGGTGCGGCCGTCATCGCCCGTTTCCATGTTCTGCATCTCACCTTTGCGAACACCCAGGCGCTCGATGCAGTTACCGACAGCTTCTTCGGGGACATCAAGAACCAGGGTCTCAAACGGTTCACACGGCGTCCCATCAACGGTGCGGAAGATCACCTGTGGCTGGGAGACCTGGAACTCATAGCCCTCGCGGCGCATCGTCTCGATCAAGATGCCGAGGTGGAGTTCACCGCGACCGCTGACGGCGAAGCGATCCGGGGAGTCGGTGTCTTCAACACGCAGGGCGACGTTTGTCAGCAGCTCCTTCTGCAAACGGTCACGCACCTGACGACTGGTGACGAACTTGCCCTCCTTGCCGGCAAACGGTGAATCGTTGACCACAAAGGTCATCTGCAGGGTGGGTTCATCCACCTTGATCAGGGGCAGAGCCTCAGGGTTCTCCGGGCAGGCAACGGTTTCGCCGATGTTGACCTCATCAAAACCAGCGATGGCCACGAGATCACCGGCGAAAGCCTCTTCGATCTCCACCCGACGCAGACCTTGGAAACCGAGCAATTTGCTGATGCGGCCGCGCTTGATGTTGCCCGTATCGCGGATCAGTGCCGCCTGCTGACCAGCCTTGATGGAGCCATTGTGAATCTTGCCGATCATGATCCGACCGAGGAAGTCGGAGTAATCCAATGTGGTGACCTGCAGTTGCAGGGGCTTTTCCACATCGCCAACCGGCGGCGGAACATGGCGCAGGATGGCATCAAAGAGCGGCCGCATGTCTTCGCTGTCTGTGGCCATATCCGGCTTGGCGAAGCCGCCCAGACCACTACCGAAGAGATAGGGGAAGTCGCACTGATCATCATCGGCACCGAGCTCGATGAACAGGTCCAGCACCTTGCTGACAGCCACCTCAGGGTCTGCGCGGGGACGATCGATCTTGTTGACAAAAACGATCGGGCGCAGACCCTTCTCAAGAGCCTTCTTGAGCACGAAACGGGTCTGGGGCATCGGCCCCTCATTGGCATCGACGATCAGCAGGCAGCCATCAACCATGCCCAGGACGCGCTCCACCTCACCGCCGAAGTCCGCGTGACCAGGGGTGTCAACGATATTGATGCGCGTGTCCTGGTAGTCGACCGCCGTGTTCTTGGAGAGGATGGTGATGCCGCGCTCACGCTCCAGATCGTTGGAGTCCAACACACAGGTGGGCACAGCCTCACCGTCGCGGAAGATGCCGGATTGCTGCAGCAGGGCATCCACCAAGGTGGTTTTGCCGTGGTCGACGTGAGCGATGATCGCAATGTTGCGAATCGCGGCGCGCGTGGTCGTGGCGCTCATTGGGTTAAGAATCCTGGAGACGGCCGCCCTGCCCCACTCTGAGACTGGGTCTGGACGCCGAGACTCTATCTCCTCACCGAGCGGAAACCGGTTTCAGTTGAGACGGCCAGCTTGCAACTTCTGTGCAGCATTGAATTGCTGCAGTGCTGCAGCGGAACCCTCAAACCTCCAGTGCCAGGGTTCGTAGCTCAAGCCTTGGGCGTTCTGGCGGGGAAAGGACAGGCGGAAGTGATAGCGGTGGGCGTTGTTTTGCAGCCAGTAAAACGCTGGTGTGGTCTCAAAGCTTTCGGCCAGGTCGCTCTGGGGTCTGCTGCGATCACCGAAATCCACCGCATAACCAGTGCTGTGCTCGGAATACCCCGGTGGAGCACTGACCTTGGCCCGCTCCTCGGCGCTCTGGTTGCGCAGTGATTTGACATCAAAAAAGACGCTGCGCTGGGTGTCGCGCGAGCGGAATCCGCTGATGAGACTGAGCCTGACCCCGTCGGAGCGTGATGCAGCCAAAAGGGCTTGCAGGGCCTCAGCCGCCTGACGCTGCAATTGGACACCGGGTCTCACCTCGACAAGGTTGTCAGGATCAGCCTCGGGATAAGGGAAGTGGCCCAGCAGGCGGCCGTAGCGATCGGGCGTGGCATCAATGCCTTCCACCGCTGGGGTTTTAGGCAACGACCAACGGCTGAGGAACTGTTCCTGCAGCAGGAACAACGCCGCTAAACCCCCACCAAGAGCCACGCTCACACTGATGACGACAGGGCCGATGGGCAGCTTGCGTGGTGCGTTGGAAGGCTTCTGCCGGCGAGCGACCGGGACGTCCTCTCGGGTGCGGAGCATCCGGGCGGGGCGATTTAATTGTTGAGATCGTAGTCCCAGGCTTCGATTTCGCCAGCATCTAAACCAGAAGCAGTGTTAGCTTCAAATCATCTGTGCAAACCCCCGTTGGGGCCTCAGGAATGTTGCGTGTTGCCGTTGTCGGCGGGGGGCCCAGTGGGTCCTGTGCCGCTGAGGTGCTGGCCAAGGCTGGCATCGAGACCTGGATCTTCGAGCGAAAACTAGACAACGCCAAACCTTGTGGTGGTGCCATTCCGCTGTGCATGGTCGAGGAGTTCGACATGCCCGAGGAGATCATCGACCGCAAGGTGCGCAACATGCGGATGATCTCCCCTTCGAATCGGGAGGTGGAGATCAATCTTGATCGCGACGATGAGTACATCGGCATGTGCCGCCGCGAGGTGATGGACTCCTTCCTGCGCAACCGTGCCGCAGATCTGGGGGCCCAGTTGATCAATGGCCTGGTGACCAAGATCGACACCGGTAAGAACCGTCAAGGGCCTTACACCCTGCATTACTCCGACTACAGCGCCGGTGAGAAGACCGGTGAGGCCAAGAGCCTCGAGGTCGACCTGATCATTGGTGCCGACGGAGCCAACAGCCGGGTGGCCAAAGCCATGGATGCCGGTGACTACAACGTGGCCATCGCCTTCCAAGAGCGGATCAAGCTTCCCAGTGAGGAGATGGCTTATTACGAAAGCCTGGCTGAGATGTACGTCGGCACTGACGTCTCTCCTGACTTTTACGCCTGGGTGTTCCCCAAATACGACCACGTGGCGGTGGGCACCGGCACCATGCAGGAGAACCAGAGCCTGATCAAGGGGCTTCAGGTGGGCATTCGGGAGCGCGCCAAGAACCGCCTGCTCAAAGGAGAAGTGATCAAGGTGGAAGCCCACCCCATCCCCGAGCATCCCCGGCCGCGCCGGGTTGTCGGCGGCATGGCCTTGGTGGGTGATGCCGCGGGTTATGTGACCAAGAGCTCTGGGGAGGGCATCTACTTCGCCGCCAAGAGCGGTCGCATGTGCGCCGAACAGATCGTGGCCACCAGCAACGGCGGCAAGACCGTGCCGAGCGAGCGTGACCTCAAGGGATACCTGCGCAAGTGGGACCGCAAGTACGGCGCCACTTACAAAGTCCTGGAAATCCTGCAGAACATTTTCTATCGCAACGATGCCGCCCGAGAGGCGTTCGTCGAGATGTGCGACGACAAGGACGTGCAGCGCCTGACCTTCGACAGCTACCTGTACAAGCGGGTGGTGACAATGAACCCCTGGCAGCAGCTCAAATTGACCGTGCTGACGCTCGGCGCTGTGCTGCGCGGCAACGCTTTGGCTCCAGCGGACTACAAAGCCGTCCCCAGTGCAGTGCGCACCGAGGATGAAGCCCAGCAGATCCTGGCGGAAGGAGGAATTCGCGGCGGTTTGAAAGCCGGACGAGAAGCCGCCGCCGCGTCAGAGGAGGAGAGCCGCCAGGCCGTCCTCAGCCGTTGATCAAGGCAAAATCGGCGAGCACTGCGGCTTGATTGCGCAGGACAGCCAGCAGGTTGAGGCGGTTGCGACGCACCGCCTCATCGTCTGCCATCACCATGACGCTGTTCTCGCCATCAAAGAACTCGCCCAGGGTTGAGGCGCTGGCCGCCAAAGCCTCACAGAGCTGTGGATAGCGCTCACGCCCCGGCGTGTTGACGATGCCTGCGAGCTGGTGGATGACCTCAAGCATGGCCGCCTCGCTGGGCTGCTCGAAGAGGGCTGGATCCACGACATCCGCTGCACTGAGCTGATTGCGCTCCAGATCACCTTTTTCGGCCAGGCGCGATGCGCGCTGCACAACGGCCTGAACGGGCGCAAGGCGAGAGTTCTGCCGTAATTGCGCCAGGAGTTGCAGACGATCGAGGGCATCCAGCGGATCGGTGAGCAGGCGCTGGGAACCATCCGCTTCTGCGGTGACCGCCTGGACCAGATCGATCGCTTCCCCCTGCTCTTCCAGCTGCGAAACAAGACGCTGGCGCAGAAAATCGCCCAACTCACCAGCCAGGGCCATCGGCTCGATGGCAAAGGACGGCAACACCCCAGCCCAATGGCCAGCGGCCCGATCAAGCAGTGAGGGGAGATCCAGACGCCAACCTCGATCCCAGAGAATCTGCAGCACACCATTACCGGCGCGGCGCAGGGCGTAGGGATCAGACGAGCCGCTGGGGCGCTCCCCTTTGGCAAAGATGCTCAGCAACAACTCCAAGCGTTCACCCAACGCCACAACAGCCCCGGCATCCGATGACGGCGGAGCGTCATCAGCACCTTTGGGGGAGTAGTGCTCCTGCACAGCCTGAGCCACCGCGCGGGGTTCCCCCTCAGCAAGGAGGTACTTCCCTCCCATCAGGCCCTGCAGTTCTGGGAATTCCCCCACCATCTGACTGACGAGATCGTGCTTGCAGAGGTGGGCCGCACGCTTGGCATCGGCGCTGGTTTCGGGCTCGAGTTGCAAACGCTGCGCCAGCAGATCAGCGAGCCACTCCAGGCGCTCACAACGATCCAGCAAACTGCCCAGCCCTTCAGCGAATGTCACCCGTTCCAACTGCTGGCGGCGCCGGGAACTGGCCACAGCTCGATCGGCATCGATGAAGAACGCGGCATCAGCCAAACGGGCCTTGAGCACCCGTTCATTGCCGCGGCGAATGCTGTCGGCTGCTTGATCAAGACCATTGGCAATGCAGAGGAACTGCGGCTTGAGCGCGTCCTGGGCCGTCAACGCCAGCGGGTCCACTGCGGCGTTGATGTCATAGAGGGGCACATAACGCTGATGCGCGCGCATCACGGTGCTGAGCACCTCAGCGGGCAGTGCAAGGGACGCCTCGTCGATGGAACCTTGGATCAAGGCGGGACGCTCGACCAAATCGGTGAGCTCCTCAAGCAAGGAGGAGGGGATGTCAGGCCGGGCCTTGAGCGCAGCAGCAGCAGTGTCAACAGCCTCTGCAATGGTGGTGCGCCGCCGCCGGCGATCGACCTGCACCCCTGCCGCTGCGAGGGCCTGGTGGTAGGCGGAGGCTTCTGGAATCTCAATGGAAGTCGACACCAGTCGGTGCCCGCAGCTGCGGTTGCCGGCGCAGACCACGGGGTCGCTGCCCTGAAGGGTCACCGGCACAACCAGCTCATCGAGCAAGGCCACGAGCCAGCGGATCGGACGGGAGAAACGCCGCTCGCCGGAGCCCCAGCGCATGAAACGCCGGCCTTGCAGAGCCCCCAACCAGGAGGGGATCAACTCAGCGAGCAACTCCAGCGTCGGTCGGCCACGCTCCAGCACATCAGCAAAGACAAAGGGGCCTTTCGGGGTGTCACGGATCTGCAACGCTGCGGGCTCGAGGCCGCAGCGTTGGGCAAAGCCGATGGCCGCTTTGGTCGGCTCACCATCCTTGAAAGCCTGGGCCGCCGGCGGCCCCTTGCGCTCCTCCTGTAGATCAGCAGCGGCAAGGGAGAGGCCCTCCACGATCAAGGCGATGCGGCGGGGCGTACTGGTGCAGGACAGGCCTGTGTGATTCAGCCTCTGCTCGTTCAGATCCCGGGCCACCATCGGCTCGAGCTGATCGAGAGCCAACCTGGCGAAATCAGCAGGCAACTCCTCAGTCCCGATCTCCAGCAGAAAGGTGGCCACGGAGTGATCTCCAGCAGCTGCTGACTTTATGAAACACCTGCTGCAGTGATTGTTTAGGGTCAAAAGAGCCTTTGCGCCCATCCCTTCTGCCCGTGACGCTTGCGCCCGACCGTTCAGCCTCCACCGAGCGCAGCAAATTCGAGCTGTTGAAAGCCGGTAGCGGCCACCTGCGTGAGCCGTTGGCGACGGAACTGGAGAACGAACTGCCGTTCTTCACCGAGCAGGCGGTGCAAATCCTCAAGTTTCACGGCAGCTACCAGCAGGACAACCGGGATCACCGCCAGAAGGGCCAGGAGAAAGACTGGGGAATGATGCTGCGGCTCAGAAGCCCCGGTGGTCGCATCCCCGCCCAGCTGTATCTGGCGCTCGACAGCCTCGCTGACACCTACGGCAATGGTTCGATGCGGGCCACCACCCGGCAGGCCTTCCAGCTCCATGGCATCCCCAAACAGGATCTGCGCACGGTGGTGGGCACGATCGTGCGGAACATGGGCTCCACCCTGGCCGCCTGCGGTGACATCAACCGCAATGTGATGGCACCGCCGGCGCCCTACACCAAGTCCGGCTATCCGGTTGCCAGGCGCCTGGCGGATGACATCGCTGATCTGCTGGCACCCCACGCCGCAGCGGGGGCTTACCTGGAGCTCTGGGTCGATGGGGAAAAGCGCTACAAAATCCGGCCTTCCGTCAAAGCCAGCAAGGTGCGCAAACAGCAGCACCAAGAGCAACTCAGCAGCGGCGATGAGCAGGAGCCCCTCTATGGATCGACCTACCTGCCGCGCAAATTCAAGGTGGCTGTCACCGTGCCGGGGGACAACTCCGTTGATCTGCTGACCCAGGACCTGGGACTGGTGGCATTCACGGATCTGGCGGGCCGCCTGCGTGGCTGCAACGTCTACGTCGGTGGTGGCATGGGCCGCACCCACAACAAAGAGGAGACCTTCGCGCGCACGGCCGACTGCCTCGGTTACATCAAAGGCTCGCAGATCCTGAATCTGGTCCAGGCGGTCGTGGCCCTGCAGCGTGACCACGGTGATCGGGTGGTGCGCCGCCATGCACGGATGAAATATCTGCTGCATGACCGGGGAATTGCATGGTTCCGCGAGGAAATCGGCCGCTACTTCGACGGTCCCATTGCTCCAGCCCAGAAGGAGACAACACCGGAGCTGCTGGACTACCTCGGCTGGCACCCCCAAGGGGATGGGCTTTGGTTTGTCGGCTTGCCGCTGTTGTGCGGCCGGCTTGATGGTGAGCGCAAACGGGGTCTGCGGGCTCTCGTCGAGCGCTACCAACCTGAAATTCGGCTGACTGCCAATCAAGATCTCCTGCTTTGCAACATCGGCAAGACCCAGCGGCAAGAGATCAGTGAGGCCCTTACGGAGCTTGGCTGGAGCGAGCCAACCGAAACCAGCCTTCTGGGCCGCCATGCCATTGCCTGTCCGGCGCTGCCCACCTGCGGGCTGGCCATCACCGAATCGGAGCGAATCCTGCCCCAGGTGCTCGAACGCCTGGAGACGCTTTTGGACGAGGAGGGCATCGAGCAACCGATCCTGGTGCGCATGACCGGATGTCCCAATGGCTGCGCCCGGCCTTACATGGCAGAACTGGCCTTGGTGGGCAGCGGCGTTGATCAGTACCAGCTTTGGCTTGGTGGCAGCGCCGGGTTAACCCGTTTGGCGCGACCGGTGCTGCAACGCATGCCCTTGGCAGATCTGGAAACTACATTGAGGCCCTTGCTCAAGCTCTGGCTGAGCCGTTCCCCTCAAGCGAGCTTTGGCGATTTCTGCCACGGCCTCGGCGAAGAGCTCGACGCGCTGCTTCAGGCCTGAGCCGAGCGGCCGTAGCTGGCCTGCGTCTGGCCGCTCTGCCAGGCCCACAGCTGATCACCCCAGCTGAAATGCCACCACTCCCGTGGGTGGCGGGCAAATCCTGCCGAGCTCATGGCGTCATTCAAGAGGCTCCTGCGCTGGTGAAACCGTGCCTCAGCGCTGCCTGCTGATGCCCCAGCGAAGTGGTCAGGCTCAGCAATCGCGCCGACAGCATCGATCGCGCCGCCCAGATCAAGGGGCTGGCCTTGAGCATCAGCAAGCGTGAGATCGACGGCAGCTCCGGTGCTGTGGGGTGGCGGTGTGGACGGATCCTCACTCGGGGTGGCCCACAGGGCCAGAACCTGGTCTTCACTGACACCGGGCAACGCCCGGGTGTACTCGACCATGAAGCGCTGAACAGCCAAAGGGCGCCAGGCATCAAAGATCAGCACATTGACCCCATCAGCGTGGTGCTGCAGCCACGTCTGAGCCTGCAGCAGCCGCTGAACGACAGATCGACGTAGCCGAAAGGGATCACTGCCAGGGGGGTAGGGCGCTCCAAGGGCGACGTAGGGATGGGGATCAAAGCGCAGCAACGTCTCCGGCAACGATTGCAGCGCTTCCGCGCTGCCTGCAATCGGAATGGCGTGCCAGGGTCGTGTCATCTCAGTTGAGCCGGGCAGCAGCGGCTTGGGAGCGGCGCTGAGCCGCAAGCTGATCCGCCAAGAGTTGATGGCTGGCGAGTGTTGGATCCTGCTCCACGATGGCCTGAGCCACGCTGCGGGCCTCCTCCAGCACGCTGCCATCATCACTGAGGCTGGCCAAAGCCAAATCCGGCAAGCCCGATTGGCGCGTGCCGAGAACTTCACCCGGTCCGCGCAGACGCAGATCCACCTCAGCGATCTCAAAGCCGTCATTGCTTCTGGCCATCACCTCGAGGCGCTGACGGGCGACCGCGGACTGGCTGTCATTGATCAAAAGGCAATGGGACGCTGCGGCACCCCGTCCGACGCGGCCACGCAACTGGTGCAGCTGGGCCAGGCCAAAGCGTTCGGCATGGTCGATCACCATGACCGTGGCATTGGGAACATCCACCCCCACCTCCACAACGGTGGTGGAGACCAGTACATCGACCTGGCCGGAGCTGAAGGCCTCAATGGAGGCCTGCTTCTCGGCACTGGAGAGACGTCCATGCAGCAGACCAAGACGCAGGTCCGGGAACACCTCCTCTTGCAGGCGACGGTGCTCCTCGATGGCTGAGCGCAGCTCGAGCTTGTCGGACTCGTCAACCAGGGGCAGAACCACATAGGCCTGACGACCCTCGCCGATCTGCTCACGGATCAAGGCTTCCGCCTTGGGTTTCTGCGCTGCAGACAGCACCTGGGTCTGAATCGGCGTTCGTCCAGGGGGAAGCTCGTCGATCTGACTGACATCGAGATCCCCATGAACGCTCAGGGCCAGGGTGCGCGGGATCGGTGTTGCCGTCATGGTCAACAGATGGGGCTGCAGGCCTTTGCTGAGCAGGCGATTGCGCTGGGCGACACCAAAGCGATGCTGCTCATCAACAACGACCAGTCCCAGCTGGACGAAATCAACGGGGTCCTCCAGCAGGGCGTGGGTACCCACCAGAAGATGGAGCTGACCGTTGGCCAGATCCTGCAGCAGGGCTCGGCGGCGGGGAGTCGGCGTTGAACCGGTCAGCAACGCGACGTTGACATGCAGCTGCGGCATCCACTCGCAGAGCTTGGCGTAGTGCTGCTGGGCCAGCACTTCGGTCGGCGCCATGAGCGCACCTTGCAGACCGGAGTCAATCGCCACCAGCAGCGCGGCAACCGCCACAACGGTCTTGCCGCTGCCCACATCCCCCTGCACCAGGCGCGCCATGGGCTTGGGCTGGGTCATATCGGCACAGACCTCCTGCAGCACCTTGTCCTGGGCGTTGGTGAAGCTGAACGGCAGCAGCTGCCGAAATGCCGTGAGGCGTTCAGCGCAGAGCGTGGCACTGAGGGCCGGAGCCTGCCTCTGGCGGTGCATCAAGCGCCGCTGAGCCAGGGTGAGCTGGAGCAAGAGAAACTCATCAAACACCAGGCGATGACGTGCTGCATCAAGAGCATCACGACTGCTGGGCTGATGAATCTGCGTCAGGGCATCCACCAGACCTGGGAGAGCGAATGCGGCGCGCCAGCGCTCGGGCAATGGATCAGGCCTGCGGCGCAGACGGGGCATCACCTTGGCGATGGCTTGCCGCAACCGTTCTGCGGTCAGTCCTTCGGTCAGGGCATAGATGGGCACCAGGCGGCCGATTTCACCGGAGCGCACCGTGCTGCCTGGTCCATCGAGAACTTCCAGCAACGGATCTTGGAGGCTGATGCCAAAGCGGTTCTCCTTGACCAGGCCGCTGGCCGCGATAGTGGCCCCGGCGGGATAGAGCCGCTGCTGCTGGTGCAACCAGCCAGCTGAGGTGAACCGTCGCCCCGCCATGAACTTGCTGATGCGCAGCCGCCCCGTGCTGTCCTGCAGTTGCAGCTCAAGGATCGCCAGGTTGGGATTGCGCGGGCTGGCGAAGGCGTGACAGCGGCGCACGCTGGCCACCACCGTGGCGGTCTCTCCAGGCTCCAGATCCTGGATCCGCACCAGCCGCGAGTAGTCGACGTAGTCGCGCGGGTAATGGCGGATCAAATCCTCCAGGGTGAGCAGTCCCAACGGGGCCAGCCGGGAGGCGAGTTTGGGGCCGACCCCGGGCACCTCAGCCAGCGCTTGCTGGGGCTGATAGGCATCACAGCCCGCACTGCCATGACTGACTTGGGCTGCAGAGTCCGGCAACCGCAACCGCGGCGGCCCGGGTGGCGCGGGGGGATCCAGACGCTGACGCAGCTGGTGCAGGTGCTGCCGCAACTGAGTGACCAGACGCCGTCGCTGATCGGTGCTCAAGGCGCCATAACCATTGAGCGCTTTGGCAAAGCGCTGCAACGGCGGTAGCTCCGAGGCCGGCAGTGATGGCTCCCCCTTGAAGCAGCACTGCTCGGCAAAGACACAAAAGCTGCTACTACGTCCCTGCAGGTTGCTGAATCCATGCTCAGCCTCAACGCTGAGGCTGCGCTGCAGACGTTTGAGCCAGGCGTCAAGCTGCGGCGTCAGAGCTGAGGGGGCGGGTTGTCGCTGCTGTCCTCCAACCACAGTGTCTGAGCTTGCAGTACGGCCAGCCGCTGCTGCCAGTGCTGGGTGCGGCGTTCCATTTTGAGCAGTGTGGCCTCCAACTGGTGGAGCTGGCGGCGGTGCTCGCGCAATTCAGGGCGCAGATGTTCATACTCAGCCACCCGCAGCAGCACGCCGTGAAGACGGAGCTCCTGCGACGTGGTCGGATCGAGCAAAGGCATCTGCACGCTGAGCACGTTGGGGGGTGCGGCCTGCAGGTCGGTCTGGCCTTCGAGGGCGGCATCCAGGAGGGTCAGGGGAACCAGTGAGCGGCATAGTCCGCTGCGCATCAGCTCAAGATTGACCGCATGGCTGAAATTGCGCAGACGGCGCTGCAGGGCCCGATCCCAGCTTTGGAACCAACGCCGCAGCCCAGCTGGGTCGCGGGGCAAGGGGAACGCCTGGGGCGGCTCACTGCTCTGCCGCGAGGGGATGGTGATCACAGCCCCATGCACCATTTGCCGCAGCAGGTCCATGGCCTCGGCTGCATCGTGAAGCTCAACCTCCTCAGCGTCATCTCCTGACTCAGCAGCCGCGGGTGAGGAAGGAGAAGGGCAGAAGCTGCTGGGGTCAAAGTCCCCCAAAAAACGCGGTGGCTCAAGGCTCAGTTCAATGGAGGGTGACTGGGCAGGCGCCGGCAACACGGCGATGTCCAGCTCCTCCTCTGAGTCGTCAGCCTCAGGCTCGTCGGTGTCGTCCTCCAAACCAGCAGCGTCGAGGCGCAGGGCCAACTGGGCGAGCTGCTCAACGGTCAACAAACAGCTGCAGCGCTGAGCCAGCTCATGCAGGCGTTCACGCAGGTCACGGCGCCGCGCCTCGCCCATGGCGTTGAACGCCTCGGGCAGCTGGCGGGTGCAGAGCTGAAAGACGGCTTGCAACAACAGCGGCTCCAGCTGGAGCCGCAGATCAGCGGCGTAGGCGGCGACAAGCTGATAAAGCTTGACGGCCGCCTTTTCACTCAGGAGTTCGAGCTCCTGAAGCTCACGACGGGCCGACGCAGCGGCCCCACCATCGGTACGGGTCAAACAGAGACGGCGGCCACTTCTGCCGCGAAGTCCTTCTCCTCCACCTCGATGCCTTCACCGAGGGTGTAACGGGTGAAACGGCGCACCTGGATGTTTTCACCGATCTTGCCGGCCAACTGCTTGACCATCTCCGCCACCGTCAAGGAGGTGTCCTTGATGAAGGGCTGCTCCAGCAGGGCAATCTCCTTGAGGCGCTTGGCCACACGACCTTCAACGATCTTGGCCTTCATGGCCTCGGGCTTGCTGCCGAGATCGTCACGGCCCATCTCGATGGCCGCTTCCCGTTCCGAAACCTCAGCGGGGATATCCTCCGTGCTGACGAACTCAACATTGGGGCATGCAGCAATCTGCATGGCGATGTTGCGCACCAACTCCTGGAACTGCTCTCCACGGGCGACGAAATCGGTTTCGCAGTTCACTTCCACCAGCACACCAACGCGGGCACCGGTGTGGATGTAGCTGCCGACGGCGCCCTCAGCGGCGGTGCGGCCAGCCTTCTTTTCGGCCGAGGCGATCCCTTTCTGCCGCAGCCACTCATTGGCTTTGGTCAGATCGCCATCGGACTCCTTGAGGGCCTTTTTGCAGTCCATCATCCCCGCGCCGGTTTGGTCGCGGAGCTCCTTGACGAGCTTGGCTGAAACGTCGGCCATGTCGGGGTTGTGAGGCGGGTGGTAGGCGGGGCGGATTGTAAGCAGCTACGGGGGAGGGCCTCAGCCCTCCTCCTCGCGCTCAGCACCGTGGTCGTTGCTGCTGTGACGACCCTCATTGATGGCATCAGCCAGGCGGCCAATGATCAGCTGCACCGAACGCACGGCGTCGTCGTTGCAGGGGATGGGGACATCGCAGAGGTCGGGATCGCAGTTGGTGTCGAGCATCGACACCAGGGGGATGTCGAGCTTGCGGCACTCGAGCACGGCGTTGGATTCGCGCTTCTGATCAATCAGCACGACCACATCCGGCAGGCGACGCATGTTCTTCAGGCCGCCGAGATACTTCTGCAGACGATCGAGCTCACGCCGCAGCACCGCGCCTTCCTTCTTGGGGCGCATGGCGATGGCACCGGAGCTTTCCATACGCTCCAGATCCTTGAGTCGATCGATCCGGGCGCGCATAGTCGACCAATTGGTGAGCATGCCGCCCAGCCAGCGCTGGTTGACGTAGCTGGCACCGCAACGGGTGGCTTCATGGGCCACCACCTCAGCGGCTTGCTTCTTGGTGCCGACAAAGAGAAAGCGTTTGCCGGAACGGGCGGCACTGCGGGTCCACTTGTAGGCGTTGTTCATGCAGACGGCGGTCTGCACCAGATCAATGATGTGAACGCCGTTGCGGGCGCAATAGATGTACCGCTGCATCTTGGGATTCCAGCGGCGGGTTTGGTGCCCAAAGTGGGCACCGGCCTCCATCATTTCGGAGAGCGTGACAACAGCCATGTTGAGGTTGGTTTCGGGTTGGCCACCACCCGCCAGGGAGAACGGCCGGAACCGGCTGACGTCCTCACCCGAAACATGCGGGTGTGCGGTGTTGAAAGGGACTCCCCAACTTAACAGCGGGGGGTTCAGCGAATGCCGGCCAGACGCGCCTCCGCAAACAGGGCCCGCACACTGATCCGGTTTAAGGGCAACCGCAGCAGCTCCATCGCCGTACCGGGATGACCGCGCCGGATGAGCCAGGCCAGCAACGGCCTCAAGCTGCGCTCATTCACCAGGCCACCGAGGGTGAGCAGCTCCCAGAGCAGGCGATGCAACAGGGTGAACTGAATGATGAAACGCACCCGTCGCGTGGGGTGCTTTTTGTAGAAGATCAACCCCATCTTGGCCCGTTCACGCTCCTTGCGAATGAGATCGGGTACCTGCTCGAGCGACAGGGGCGGATGCCAGTGGTAGCCGGCAGCAGCAGGGCAGCGCACCAGCTTCACCCCCATCCGGCGCAGCCGCTCCCCCAGCTCCAGATCCTCCCAGCCATACAGACGGAACGAGGGGTCAAACACCCCCGATTCCACCAGCACGTTCCGATCGATCGCCACATTGCCCGTGGCGAAGTAGGCCCAGGAGAGATCGCTCAGCTTGTGGGGTTCGCTCTGGGGGGACTCAAAATTGTGGGTGTTGATCACAGCTCCGTAGGTGAAGCAGAGCCGGGTTCCTTGCCTCTGCCACGCCTGACGCAAAGCACTGAGGTGTTCACGCAAGAAGGTGGGAACCACCACCAGGTCACTGTCGATAAAGATGATCAGCTCGCCGCGAGCTTGATCAACGCCGAGGTTGCGGCCCAGGGCCGGGCCGCCGTGCTCCTGTTGAAGCAGCCGCACATGGGGCAGCGATGGGGCGTGGGCGGCAACCCAATCCACGGTGCCGTCGGTGGAGCCGTCATCGACCAGCACGATCTCGAAGTCATCACCCTCAGGCAGCTCAACCTGGGCTTCAAGCGCGCTCAGGCACTGCTGCAGGATCGGCAGCCGGTCGTAGGTGGGGATGACGACGCTGACGAGCACATGTCCAACCTGGATCGCTCCATGATCGCTGATGCCCTCAGGAGCGATAGGTGCGCACGAGGATCAGCTGCTCGCCATCGCGATAGAGCTTGAGCTCACCATCGGCCAACTGAAGCCGCTCGTTCTCCTTCCAGCGCTCGAGCTTGAGCTCCATCAGCAGGCTGGCCAGCACCTCCGCATCGATGCGCCTGAACTCCTGCCGCTGCAACCAGTCGCGCTGCTCACCGGCTTCGGCCACCTCAGCATCACGCCAGACCTCGAGCACGGCAGATTGCTGCTCAGGCACCAGCGCAATCAGCTTGGTTGATGGAGCCACATCAGCAGCAGGCTCCAGAGCTGAATCAGCGGAGCTGAAGGGATCGGCGATGGCGACGGTGGCGTTTTCAACCGATGCCACCTGGTCCTCCGATGGATCAACCGCAGTGGCAGAGGATTCCTGAGCCGCCAGGGGAGACTCCTGATCGGCGGCCTCAGCCGCATCGGGGAGTTCCACCTCAGCGACAGCCCCCGGAACGGGAACCATCAGGGCATCCGGCGGAGGCGGAGGCAACACATCCGCAAAGGGGATGCGCAACGGCACGCTGCTGAGCTGGGAGGGCAGCTGCTGCTGGAGCTGGGAGGTCAGGTCCAACAGAGCACCGATGGGAGTGCGATCGCGCTGCGCACCGTCAGCACGTCGGCTTGACGTGGCCTGCTGCAAAGGCAGCGAGAGCAGCAGGCCGTGGGCGATCAGGGCGATCAGGACAGGGACGGTCCAGGCGGGGCGATGGTGCCAGCGATCGCGCAGCAAGGGGAGGGGACTGAGGGATGTCACGGTGATTCAGGAAGTTTGAGTTCAACCGGAGCAGGAGATCCCTGCAGTGCGGTCAGCACCGGCCGCAGCGAGCCCCAGTGGGTCTGGGCTGCAGGCACCAGGCGCAGGCGACCATCGGGCTGGCGGCTGGCATAGGCCGCTGCCACAACCGCCAAGCGATCGAGGGGGATCGAACGGCCCTGGATGGTGAGATTGCCGCGCGGGTCGATGCGCACCGGCAGGATGGACGTCATCAGCGGGGTGGTGGCGGTCCTGATCGGCACCAACAGGGCGCAGAACGCGATCAAGACCAGCAGCACATCAGCTAGCGGCAGCCAGTAAGCGCCCTCATCAACCGCCTGGAGAGGGTGACGGTGGCAGGGGCGATTCATGGCTGCACCTCCATGGACGGGAGCTGCAGTTGCAGGCGCGCCCCGGCAATGGCCTGCATGGCACTGAAGCGGGCACTGACCTGCTCGAGTGCCATGCCATCAGCCGGGATCAGGAGCAGACGGGGAGGCTGCTCCAGCGCGTTCTGAGCGGTAATGGCAGCGATGAGGTCGGCCTGACTGATGGAGCGCCCATCAAGGCGCCACCCGCCATCGCGGGCCATCGCCAGCATCTGCTTTGGGGCACTGAGAGGAAGTGCTGACGGCAACGGGCGCGGAGCAGGGGGGGCCGGCGCCGGCGTCACGGCCATCCAGATCAGAAAGCTGAGCACCACCAAGAGCACATCGATCAGGGGGATCAAGGTGCCGACGTTGGCGTTGAGCTCTGTGCTGCGACCGAGATCAGCCATGGCTTGAGATGAGCTGCTGATGGTTCAGTTCAAAGGCCAGGGCCAGACGCTCCAGCAGCGCCAGATGACTGCTGCGGAAAGCGGTGTTGATCCGCAAAACAACAACCGCCAGCAGGGCCAGAAGGATGCCCATGGCCGTCGCCACCAGCACCTCGGAAATGCCCAGGGCGACGACATCAGCCGATGCAGCGGCGCTGGGACCGCCAAGCGAGGCAAAGGTGCGCATCAAACCAGTCACCGTGCCCAGCAGACCGAGCAGGGGACCAAGGGCAGCGGAGGCCTCAAGGATCCGCTCCCCACGGGCCATGCGCTGGCTTTCCAGCTGCAGGCAGAGCTGGAGCTCCAGCTGCCGAGCCGCTTCTCCCTGGGCCGCAGTGAGACGGCGGAGCAGATCAGCTGCTGGTGCCTGCAGCGAGGCGAGCGGCGGCAAGGCACCAGCGAGCAGATCCTGCTCAAGACGCTGCCAGCGCCTTGAACCTGCACTGCCTAACTCACGCCAAAAACGGGCCCTGTCAAAGGCGATGGCCACAACGGCAACCGAGAGGAGCAGCAGCGGAACCATGACGGGACCGCCAAGCGAAAGCTGCTGAAGCACGAGAAGCTGTATCTGTCAATACCAGGCTAGACAGCGTCCAACAAAAAGACCCACCCGAATCAAAATCCGGGTGGGTCTTTGGTCAGGGTTTGAAAACGAAGATCAGTCGGCAGCGCCACCGTTATTGGCTGTGCCGGTGACGCCGTTACCTGCACCTTCACCACGGCCGTCGTTGCGCATCTTGCGCTTCTTGAACTTACGGGCGTAAGCGCGGTTGCGTTCCTGTTTCTCGCGCTTGAGGTTGCGGCGCTTTGCCATTGATTGCTCTTTGAGGTTTGTCTTCTTCCAACACCTTAACCGGCCGTCTTCTGTAAGACCGACACCTCTTGCATGAGTCCATCTTCCATTTCAAGCAATCGATCCGCCACATCAAGAATCCGCGGGTCGTGGGTGACCATCAAGACACCGCATCCCTGCTCGCGGGCAAGACGACGCAGCAGCTCGACTACTTCACGCCCGGTGCGTCCATCGAGGGCTGCCGTCGGTTCATCGGCAAGCAACAACTCGGGCTGAGCCGCCAGAGCTCTGGCAATGGCAACCCGTTGCTTTTGACCGCCGGAAAGATCATGGGGGAGCTTGCGCAGCTGATCGCCAAGACCCACAGCGCGCAACCACTCCCGGGCCAGCCCTCTGCGGGCGTCATAACTGCGGCCCGGCAGAAGATCAGCGCCCATCTGCACGTTCTGCTCAGCCGTCAGGCAACGCAGCAGGTTGTGGCCCTGAAAAATCATGCCGATGCGTTCGCGCACCCGGCGACGCTGGCCTGCATTGGCCCCGCGCAGGGGAACGCCCAGCACATCCAACTGCCCCTCCTGGACGCTGCGCAACGCACCGATCAAGGTCAGCAAGGTGGTCTTGCCACATCCGGATGGTCCCGTCAGCAGGACCACTTCACCTGGCTGGATCTCAACGTCGATGCCCTGCAGAACGCGGCGACGCATGCTGCCCTTCCCGTAGCTGTGGCACAGGGCAGAGGCACGGATCACCGCGGACGTGGCTGTTGAAGCTTTCATCAGAAGATGTCGGCGGGGTCAGCGTCGGCGAGCTTGCGCATCGCGAGCATGGCCGAGCCCAGGCACATGACCAGCACCATGCTGAACACCAGCAAGGCTCGTTCAGGTGCCATGGACACCGGAAGTTTCGTTGAACTGCGGATGAGGGCATACAAACCCTCACCGGCGGCATAGGCCGGCAAATACCCGATGATCGCCAGCAGAAGGCCCTCTCGGGCCACCACTCCCAGCAGCTCGCGCAGCCTGTAGCCCATCGCCATCAACGTGGCGTACTCCGGCAGGTGATCACTGACATCGCCATACAGAATTTGATAGACGATGACGCAGCCGACCACGAATCCCATGGCGGCGCCGAGGGTGAAGATGAAGCCGATGGCGGTGCTGCTGCGCCAGTAGTTCTTCTCGAACTCGATGAAATCCTGTTTGGTGAAGACCTTCACATCAGCGGGAAGCTGACCCTGCAGACGCTCCGAGACACGTTCAGGATCACTGCCGGACTTCAGGCGGATCAGACCGATTTCGATGCTGCCTCTGGGGGTGTTGGGCAGCAGGCTGCGGAAGGTTTCACGGCTGGTGATGAGATTGCCATCGGCGCCAAAGGAGGGGCCAAGCCGGACCAGGCCGCTCACCCGCACCCGCTGACCGGCGACTTCGGTCTCCACCACCTTGCCGGCATTGAAACGCTCAGCCACGGGTCCAAATTCGGGTCTGGAGAGCTCATCGAACAGGACACGGCCTTTCTGGCGCAGCAGATGGGACTGTTCAGCCACCATGGGACTGATGAACAGCCCATCGTCGGGCTCGAAGCCAAGCGCCAGGATCGAGCGGGTCTTGCGGGTCTCGGGGTTGCGCCAGAGCACGAAATTCCAGTGCACCGGTGTGATGCTCTCGACCGCGTCATCAGCAAGCGACTGGATCAGTCGTCGCTCTGGAAACCCCGACATGCTGATCGAGCTCATCGAGCGCGGACTCATCAGCACCAGATCGGCATTGAACAGCCGGTGAATCGTGACGCTCGCATCAAAGAGGCCGTCACGAAAGCCCAGCTGCATGAACATCAAGATGCCCGCAAAGCTGATGCCAGCCAGGGCAATGAGCAGCCTCACCGGCTGGCGGCTGAGAAGCAGCCAGGCCAAGGGGACACGGCGCGACTGCCAGAAGGACCAACTCACGGCTGCAGACGAGCGATCAACCGCAATCCGGTCAGGCTGCTGACGCGGGCAGCATCCTCAGGATCCAGTGCCACGCGCACCTCGATCACCCGCGCATCGGTGTCAGCTGTGGGGTCGGTGCTCAACACACCGCGCTGCTGAACCTGGGGATCGACGCGGATGACACGGCCGCGGAGGGTGCCATCAAAACCACCGTTCTCACTCTCGAGGCGGACGCGTTGACCGATGCGCACACGGTCAACATCGCTTTCGTAAACCTCCAGCAGAGCCTGCATGGCGTTGCTGCGGCCCAGTTGGAGCACACCATCAGCTCCAGCGCGCTCGCCGGGACGCGCTGCGATGGAAAGCACGGTCCCGGCAAATGGGGCGCGTAGCTCACTGTCGGGCAGCTTCACCTGCTGGCGCGCCAGCTCGGCGCGGGCCAACGCGAGCTCCTGTTGCAGCGCGAGCAACTTCAGCTGGCGCAGTTCCAGCCCTTCTAAGGAGATGGCTCCAAGCTCCTGCAGCTCGAGATAGCGCTCAACGTCGCCTCGCAGCAGCTGCTCACGGCGCTCGAGGCTGTTGATCGTGGCCTTCGCCACATTCAGATCGGCCTGCGCATCGGCCTGGTTGTCAAAGCGGGCCAGCAACTGACCTTGCTGCACCTGATCACCCACCTCAACCAACAACTCGCTGACCCTGGGCATGGCGCCCATGGCACCGGAAGGGGCAGCGAGCCGGCGCACATCACCTTCAGGGGTCAAGCGACCCAGCGCAGAGACCGCTTGCAGGCGCGGTTGAACCGGCGCGGGCACGGCCTGCTGAGCCGGTTGGGGCTGGTCGCGGCTGAGCCAGCGCAGGCCCCCTGCAATGAGAAGGGCAGGAACCACCACCAGCAGCGCCTGACGCCAGCGCCGAGATTGGCGCTGGGGAGCTGGAGCATGGCTTGGCACCGCGACGGCGGGAAGGTCTTGGGTGCTGGATTCAGTTCCCACAGTGCTCCCCGGGGGTTGGTGGATCATCGAAGAGCAGATTCTGGATGTAACGGTCGGCCCACTGCGAATCAAAGGCCATTTCAAGAACCCGCCGGGTCTTGTCGTTGCGGCGTTGCTGCTGGCAGTAGAAGAGCTGCCCTGCATGACGGCTGAGGCTGTCGGGATGGTCTGCCGGCTGTGGTTCACAGTCTTCGACGGAACGCAGCATCACCCCATGCACCGCCTCGAGATGGGCGAGGAACCAATCCTCTTCCTGAGCACTTGTGGGACGCACAAACAGAACATGCGGTGAGAAGATCGTGCCCCAGCTGGGCACCTCTCTGGGTTGGGAGAACGGGTGATTGGGCAGCTGCTGCAGGCGGGCCACCACACGCTCTGGCAGGGAAGCACCGGTTGGGGAGAGATCGACGATGGCCGCTGAAACCGCACCGCGACCCACCACCACATCGGCGCCAAAGATCGGCAGGTCGTAGCAGGGATCCGGGAAGAGAACGCAATGAAGGATGTCGAGGTTGCGCCCAACCTGGGCGGTTTCCAAGTGGATTTTGCGGACACCGGGGCAACACAGCAGCTGATTGCTGATTGCCATGGCATCGCCCTCAAGCTCCCCACGGATCTCGGCGAGGTCGCCATCCATCGGCAAGGCACTGACGCTCGTCAGCCCCTGCCAGGCAGAGCGCAGAGATGCGGCAATCCGGGGAATGAGCGGATGGAAATCGCGCACCGGCTGCTGCGTCCTGAGCAAAGCCAAAGCGTACGGGGCTCCCTTACGCGCTCAGGGGTCGCCATCATGGAGGGATGCCAACGGATTCTCTGGCCGATCTGCGGCCCTGCCTCGGTTATCCAGCTCCTCAGCAACGCACGCTCGACAACGGCTGTCCGGTGACCCTTCTGCCGCTGGCTGAAGCGTCAGTGGCCTGCCTTCAGTTCTGGTGCCAGGCAGGCAGCTGGCGTGAGCAGAGCGGGGAAGCAGGGATCGCCCATTTCCTTGAGCACATGGTGTTCAAAGGCAGCGACGGCTTACCGGCGGGGGCGTTTGATCACCGGGTAGAGGCCGTTGGTGGTCAAAGCAACGCCGCCACGGGTTTTGATGATGTGCACTATCACGTACTGCTGCCGCCCGAGGGGTTATCGCTGGCTTTGGAACTCCTGCCCAGGCTCGTCCTGACGCCGGGCCTGCAGGAGCAGGATTTTCAGCTCGAGCGGCAGGTTGTGCTCGAAGAACTCGCCCAGAGCGAGGACCAGCCTGAGGAGGTTGCGTTTCAGCAGCTGCTGGCGCTCGGCTGCGGTCAGCATCCCTATGGCCGGCCGATCCTGGGCACCCGCGAGGATCTGCAAGGGATGACACCGGCGGCCATGGGGGCCTTCCAGTCGCGCCATTACCGGGCTGATCGCTGCGCCGTTGCCATTGGAGGCCGCTTCGATCCAGAGGTCGTTCTCCACCAACTGCAAAGCGGTCCGGTCGGTGAGCTCCCGGCAACCACAACAGCAGAGGCGGCATCAGCAGGACTTGCCGTTGCACCAGGGCGACACCGGGTGCATCTGCCGCGCTTGGAATCGGCCCGGCTGCTGATGCTCTGGGCCGCACCACCGGCCAAGGCACAACAGCAGCTGAGCGGCCTGGATCTCTGGACCACCGCCCTGGCCGAGGGGCGCAGCAGCCGCCTGGTCAAACGCTTGAGGGAGGAGTTGCAGCTGGTGGAATCCATCGATCTGGAACTCCATCCGTTAGAAGACGGGAGCCTCATGGTGCTGGAGGCCGTCTGCGAGCCCAGCCAACTCGAAGCCGTAGCTCAGGAGGTGGAAACGCTGCTGCAGCAAGCAGCTGCAGGGATGAGCCAGGCAGAGCTGGCGCGGGCGCGACGCCTGCTGGAGCACGGCCATCGCTTCTCTTTAGAAGCGATCGGTCCCCTGACCCAGATGCTGGGTCAAACGAGCCTGAGCAGACGTCTGCAGAGCTTTGATGAGCCGCTGCAGCGACTCGCGTCCTGGAACAGCGACAGCCTGAAACCCCTGGCAGCGGCTCTGGATCCATCCCTGGCCTGCATCCTCGAGGTCCTGCCGCTGTGAGCCCCACGATCATCTGGCTGGATCACAGTTTCGGGGGGATTCATGCCGCTCGCTTGGTCCTCCCCCATGGCAGCGCCATGGATCCTCAAGGCGGTGCAGGGATGCACCAACTGCTGGCCGGCAGCCTCACTCGTGGATGCGGGGATCTGGGGGCCGTGGCGTTCGCCGAGCACATCGAAACGCTTGGGGGCAGCCTGCGCAGCGACACGAGCGATGACCGACTCGTGCTGGCCCTCAAATGCGTCAGCACGGATGCACCGCAGCTCCTGCCGCTGCTGCTGGAGATGGTCGAAACACCCCACCTGCAAGACGAGCAGGTGCGCCTGGAACAGGATCTCAATCTGCAGTCCCTGCAACGCATGCAGGAGGACCCATTTGCCCTGGCCCACGAGCAGTTGCGCCTCTTGCTCTATGGCAGCGGCACCTATGGCCACGACCCTCTGGGGCGCCGCGATGAGCTCGAAGGAATCGACCCCGAGGCCATCAGGCATGCCGCTCGAGCGTTGCCTTGCCACCAGGCCACGATGGTGATCAGCGGACCGGCCGATGAGCCGCTGCAGCGGTTGGTGCAAGAGCGCATCTCCTGCTGGCAGGCCAGCGCTGGGGTGCGGCCGCAGTTGGGCAGTATCTCGGCCAACAACTGGGCTGGCGTTGGCGCCGACACCGAGCAGTCCGTGTTGATGCTTGGGTTTCGGACCGTGCCGATCCACGCCCCTGAGGCTCTGGCCCTGCGGCTGCTGCAGGTGCATCTGGGCGTGGGCATGAGCAGTCGCCTCTTTCAGAGCCTGCGGGAGACCCATGGGTTGGTGTACGACGTCGGCGCCGAACTGGCACTGCGCGAACTGGAATCGCCCTTCATCTGGCATCTGTCCACCAGTGCCGAGCAGGCGGTCGCCGCCCTCGACGCTCTGCTGGCGGAATGGCAGCAGGTGCTGCAGGCCCCCCTGCCAGAAGCATCCCTCGAGCTGGCGCGCGCCAAGCTGCGGGGCCAGGAAGCCCTGGGACGTCAGACCGGGGCCCAACGGGCGGAGCGGACGGCACTGTGTCTGAGCCTGGGACTACCGGGGGACTATCACCAGCGGGCCATGGAGTGGATTGAGACGATCAGCGCCACGGATGTGCTGGAGGCAGCACGCCGCTGGCTCCAGCATCCAGTGCTCAGCGCTTGCGGGCCGGCAGCCAGTCTCAGTGCTCTGCAGTCCCGTTGGCAGCAGGTGGTTCCTCCGCAGCGATCGGCAGCAGCAGCTCGCTAGAAAGAACAAAAGTGCCCCGCCGGAAACGCACCGCTGCCTGATTCAGCGGCAGCAGAGCGACCACTTCGCCGTCCTCGCCGTCGTCGATCAGATCACCAGGTCTGAGCATCGCCATGGCATCGGCGGTTTTCAGATAGCTCTGCGGCTCAGCCAAGCGGACGGCCATGCCAATCGATAACGGGTGGCTTGCTGAATCGGGCACCGTTGTTGCTGACTCGTGATTCGTGCAGGATGAACCCACTTCAGGCTGAATGGGTGTGCGCGCCTTGCTGAATTGGTCCGGGGCGCTAGCGGGACTGCTGCTCATCATCGCCGGAAGCCTGCTCTACCCAGCCTTGCCCCTGTGGGATCCACGCACCGGGCTCGCTGCTGTGGATCTGGGCATCTCCGCTCAGGTGCCGGCGCTGCTGTTGACCGCACTGATCTGCGGGCCCCGTGCCGCCTTCATTGCTTCGGTGGCTTATCTGGTCTTTGGCTTGTTCATCCTGCCGGTCTTCCATGGAGGCGGTGGTCTGGATTACCTGCAGCAGCCGGCCTTTGGTTACATCGCCGGATTCCTGCCTGCGGCGTGGCTGAGCGGGCGTCTGGCGCAGCAGGACGGCCTCGACACGTTGGAAGGCTTGACCGGTGCTGCGATGCTCGGCCTGGTGACGATCCAGCTCTGCGGGGCCCTCAACCTGGTGCTCGGCAGCCTGGCCGGGCGCTGGGAGCCCTCCTTGAGCCAACTGCTGCTGACCTACAGCCTGCTGCCACTGCCTGGCCAGCTGCTGCTGTGCTGTCTAGTGGGTCTGCTGGCCAGGATGCTGAGGCCACTGTTGCTGGTGCAGCACTGATGGCTGGCCTGCGTCGTCGTGGCTCAACATTGGTCCTCGCTGCCGTTGTGGCGGGCGTTGATCAGCTCAGCAAGCAGTGGTTGCTGCAGCAGCCAGCAGCGATGGGCCGTCCCCTCGTGCCGGGCCTGATCAACCTGCGGCTGGTCTGGAATGACGGCGCCGCCTTCAGCCTGTTCAGGAATGGAGCCCTGTGGCTGGGCATCATCAGCCTGGTGGTGAGCCTGGCGCTGGTGGCCTGGATCTGGCAGCGGGGAGATCAATGGCGCAGCCTGCAGGCCGCTGCAGCGGGACTGCTGCTGGGCGGGAGCCTGGGCAATGGCATCGACCGCTGGCGATTTGGGGCGGTGATTGACGGGCTGGAACTGGTGCCATTCCAATTTCCGGTCTTCAATCTGGCTGACGTTGCCATCAACCTCGCCGTGTTGTGTCTGCTGATCGACGCGCTCAGAACCAGGCGATGACAGCGCAGCTGCTGATTCGCAACGGCACCGATCCGCTGCGCACCATCGTTCTGCACGGTCATGTGTATCGCATCGGCCGTGACCCCGATGCTGAGGTGCCGGTGATGCACCCAGCGGTCAGCAAGCGCCATGCCCTGCTGGAACTGCGCCAGGGACGGTGGCAACTAAGGGATCAGGGCTCCACCAATGGCCTGAGCTGGCAGGGCCGACGGGTCAGCTGGCTGGAGCTGCGCGATGGCGACTGCATCCGCCTTGGCCCCGAGGCGGACACAAGCCTGCCGTTGCTGGAATTCAGGGATCCCGCAAAGAGCAAGCCCTGGCGACGGCTGGCCAAGCCACTCACAGCGGTGATCCTCAGCCTTGGCAGCGGTGCACTGGGCCTGCTGGCGCTTGGCCTGTTGACCGTGCCCGTGCGCGGCAGCCTGGCGCCGGTGCGGGGACCACTGGTGCTCTACGACCGCAACAACCGCGCCATCAGCAGTGCCCAAGACAGTTCCCACCAGGAGAACCCCCACCTCTCGGACTTCTCACCAGCGCTGCGTCGGGCGCTTCTCTCCAGTGAGGACACGCGTTTCTGGTGGCATCCGGGGCTCGATCCCATCGGCACCATCAGGGCCCTGTTGACCAATGTGATCGGAGGGCGCGTGCTGGAAGGGGGCAGCACGTTGACCCAGCAGCTGGCCCGCAGCCTGTACCCCGAGGAGGTGGGGCGAGGGGAAACGCTGGCTCGCAAATGGCGTGAGCTGCTGGTGGCCTTGCAGCTGGAGGCCCGCTTCAGCAAGCGCGACCTGCTGCTCTCTTATCTCAACCGCGTCTACCTGGGAGTGGGTTGGGGGTTTGAGGATGCGGCTCAGGCCTATTTCGGTGTGAGCGCCCGTGCGTTGAACCTCGAGCAGGCCGCCCTTCTGGTGGGACTGCTGCCTTCCCCCAATGGCCATGATCCCTGCGCCGATCCTCAAGCCGCCCTTGAGGCGCGCAATGGTGTCTTGAACAAGATGGCGCGGGAGGGCCGCCTCAGCCCTGACCAGGCGCGCCGGGCTCGCCGCACCCCAGTGGTGCTGGCACCGCAGGCCTGCAGCGGTGATGGGCGCCGGCCAGCGCCGTTCTACAGCGATCAGGTCAACCGGGATCTAGAGCGCCTGGTGGGGGCTGATGTGGCCTCAGAGGGCAATTTCCTGGTGGAGACCCACCTTGATCCTGTGCTCCAAGCGGTGATCGAAGCCAAGCTGCGGGACTACCTCCGCACCGGCTACGGCTCGATCCAGGAAGGCGCCGTCGTGGTCATCGACAGCCGCAATGGTGGTGTGCTGGCCATGGTGGGAGGCCGCGACTACACCAGCAGCCAGTTCAATCGCGCCACCCAGGCCCTGCGTCAGCCCGGCAGCACGTTCAAGTTGTTCACCTACCTGGTGGCGCTGGAGCGGGGACTGAGGGCCGGCTCCAGCATCAGCGCAGCTCCCCTGGACTGGGGAGGGGTCAGCTACAACTCGGGCTGCGGCGGTAAAACCAGTCTTCAGGGCGCCTTTGCCCGCAGTGACAACTGCGCCGCACTGCGCTTGGCGCGCCGCTATGGACTGGAAGCAGTGGTGCGCAAGGCCCGTGATCTCGGCATCAGCACACCACTGATCGCTGTTCCAGGCCTAGTGCTGGGGCAAAACGAGACCCGACTGCTGGAGCTGACCGCCGCCTACGCCGCCATCGCCAATGACGGCGTCTGGATGGAGCCCACCACGGTGCGCAAGCTCACCGACGCGGAACCCTGCCAGGGCCAGGGGGAAGGCTGCCGCCAGGACGCCCGCTCAACGGCCAGGGGCCGGCGTGTGCTCAACGAGGATCAGGCCAAGTTGATGCAGGGGCTGCTGCGCTCGGTGATCCAGGGCGGCACAGGCGGCGGCGCCAGGCTCGGCGGCCAGGAAGGCGGCAAGACCGGCACCACCAATGAGGGCCGTGACCTGCTCTTCATTGGCTACGAGCCCAGTCGCGACTGGGTCATGGGCATCTGGTTGGGCAACGACGACAACAGCCCGACGGGCAGCAGCAGTGCAGTGGCGGCCCAGCTCTGGGCTGACATCATCCGCACGGCTGGTCGAGGCAGCACCGCGGACGACGCAGCCTCATGAGCCGCACGCGCCTCTGGCTGCTGCTCGGCGGTGTGCTGCTGCTGATCATCGTGCTCTCGCTGGTGCTGCAGGCGGTCAACAGCCTGATCTGGCAGCTGAGCTACTGGCTGCCTGGATGGCTGGTGGGGCCTGCCCTGTTGCTGCTGCTGGCGCTGCTGGCGATGGTCATTTACCCGCTGCTGGGGCCCATGCTGCGCAGCATGCGCCGTGAGCAGGCAGCGGCAGCGGCGCCCCAGGCGCCCCGCAACCGACAGGAGGCAGCGCGACGCAATCTCGAATCGATCGAGCAGCAGCTCAATCAGCTCAGTGATGCGGTGGCCCGGGAGGCGCTGCAGCAACGCCGCCAGCAGGTGGAGGCATCCCTGGAGCGAGGTGATCTGGTGGTGGTGGTCTTCGGCAGCGGCTCCAGCGGCAAGACATCGCTGATCCGGGCGTTACTCAACGATCAGGTGGGCCAGGTGGGAGCGGCCATGGGCTCGACACAAACGATGCAGCGCTATCGCCTGCGTCTCGGCGGCTTGCAGCGGGCCATTGAGTTGCGTGACACCCCGGGGATCTTGGAGGCCGGTGATGCCGGGCTCCAACGTGAGAGGGAGGCCAGGAACGATGCGGTCGCGGCTGACCTGTTGCTGTTTGTGGTGGACGCCGACCTGCGCGCCAGTGAATTTCAGGTGCTCAAGGGGCTGGCCGATCTGGGCAAACGCACGTTGCTGGTGCTCAACAAATGCGATCTGCGCGGCGAGACCGAGGAGAGCCGACTGCTGCAACTGCTGCGTCGCCGCTGCGCAGGACTGGTGGCAGCCCAGGATGTCCTGAGCGCCAGCGCCTCACCCCAGAGCATCCCCAGGCCAGGCGCACAGCCGTTTCAACCGCAGCCTGAAATCGAACCGCTGCTCCGCCGGCTCGCCCAGGTGCTGCGCGAGGAGGGGGAAGAACTGCTGGCCGACAACATTCTTCTGCAGAGCCGCCAGCTGGCCGATAGCTCCCAGGACCTGCTGGACCGGCAGCGCCGCAGCCAGTCCCAGGCCATCGTGGATCGCTACGGCTGGATCGGTGCTGGGGCAGTGGCCATGACGCCGCTGCCGGGTGTGGATCTGCTGGCCACCGCAGCGGTGAACGCGCAGATGGTGGTCGAGATCGCCCAGGTCTATGGCGTCAGCATCAGCCGTGAACAGGGCCAGCAGCTGGCGCTGTCGCTGGGCCGGACCCTGGCCAGCTTGGGGGTGGTCAAAGGCGGGGCTGCCGTCATGACAGCAGCACTCTCGAGCCAGTTGCCGACGCTGGTGGCTGGCAAAGCGCTGCAGGCGGTCACTGCCGCCTGGCTGACGCGCTTGGCCGGCCGCAGTTTCATCACCTATTTCGCCCAACAGCAGGACTGGGGCGACGGTGGCATGGGGGAGGTGGTGCGGCGCCAGTACGACCTCGACCGACGCGATCTCGATATCAAGCGCTTCCTGGAGCAGGCCTTGGCACGGGTGGTCGATCCACTGCGGAAGGGGCGACGACTGCCGCCCCAGCCAGGGCCTCGGGCGGCGGGGGCTGGAGTGGACCAGCGCGGTCCAACAGCGTCACCAGCGCCAGATAGGCCAGGGCCAGAACCACCGAGATCACGCCGGTGACGATGGCGACCCAACGGCCGCGTCCCTGGGGTTGTGCCATCAGCTCAGCTCACGGGCGGATCGGTTGATGATGGCCGCCAGCTGCTCGAGATGGTGATCACTGGTGCAGGGATTGCCCAGCACCGCCTTGAGCAAAGGGCGCCCGTTGAGATCGGGTCGCGAGAGCCAGAAACCCTGCTGCTGCAGTTCGGCATGGGTGTGATCCCGCCAGGCCGAGGCATGCTCAGCAAGGTGGGGTTGTAGCCCGATCGCCACCAGATGCAGGTCACCGCCCAGCAACTGCAATTGGGGAGCACGCAGCAGTGAGCGCAGACGTTCAGCACGCTGGAAGGCTCCTGCCAGAAGGCGCTCCACACCATCGAGTCCCAGGTGCTGCAGGCTCAACCAGAGCTTGAGCACCTCCGCAGCACGGGTTCCCTGCAGGCCCAGCTCACCCCCTTGCGGTCCATCGCCCGATTCCATGTAGGGCAGACCGGTGGCAAAGCTGGAATGCAGCAGCTCCAGCTGGCGCATCAGCAAGACCGATGAGGGCTTGCTGACGCCAAGCACCTTCTGGGGATTGAGCGTGACCGAGTCCGCCTGCTCAATGCCATCGACGCGCCAGCGCTCGGACTCCACCAAGGCGCAGACCGCCCCGATCGCCCCATCGACATGGAGCCAAAGCTGCTCGCGGCGGCACAGCTCAGCGAGAGCCTTGAGGGGATCCACCGTGCCCTGCACCGTGGTGCCGGCCACCGCAACAACAGCAAACGGCTTACGTCCCTCCAAACGCAGCTGCGTTAGGGCGCTGGCCACCGCTTCCGGCTGCAGACGACCGTTGGCATCGGTGGGCAGGGCGCGAAGACCATCGGGCGGAAGCCCCATCACCGCAGCGGCTTTGCTGAGGGAGACATGGGCGGCAGACCCCGTCAGGACAACGGCACGGGGATCGGCCGCAAGCCCAGCGGCCTTGCGGGCGCAGACCAGGGCCATCAGGTTGCTGAGGCTGCCGCCGCTGGCAGGCACACCACCGCTGTTAGCTCCCAGGCCGACGCGTGTTGAGAGCCAGTGGCAGAGACGTCGCTCCAAGCGACTGAGGGATGGTGACAGCTCCTGGGCCAGCAGGTTGTTGTTCAGGCCCGCGGCAATCATGTCGGCGGCAATGGAGACCGATAGGGCCGGCGGATCAAGATGGGCCAAGGCCCCTGGATGGTTGGGGCGGTACGCGCCGGCCATCACCCCGCGCAGACCACTGAAGAGCTCCTCGAGGTCCAGGCCGTGCGCAGCTGGCGCCACCGTCGCTTCCAAGGTGAGCGCAGGGCGCGGGGCATGGGCAGCACTCTCACCAAGCCATTCCACCAACAGCGCCGTACTGCGCTCCAGCAACGCCTCCAGCCCTGGGTCAGGCGCGAAAGGTCCAGCGAAGCAGTTCAGCTGGGGCTCTGTTCGATGAAGTGATTGAGCCAAGCCGGCCGCTCTGTCAGTCAGCCATTCTCAATGGTGATGGACCAGAGCCTCAGGCCATGGATGCAACGGCTGCTGCGGCAGGCCGCACGCGCTGGGGAGTGCGGGGAAGTGCCTGTGGCTGCAGTGATTCTTGATCCGCGCGGGCGTGCCATCGGCTGGGGCATCAACCGGCGGGAACGGGACCAGGATCCCCTCGGGCACGCCGAACTGCTGGCCCTGCGCCAGGCGGCACGGCTGCAGAGTGACTGGCGCTTCAACGGCCACACACTGTTGGTCACCCTGGAACCGTGCCCGATGTGCGCAGGTGCCCTGGTGCAGGCGCGCATGGGACGGGTCGTCTATGGAGCCAGGGACCCCAAGCGGGGAGCGCTGGGGTCCTGCCTCAACCTGGCCATCAACGAGAGCGCGCACCATCACATGAAGGTTGAGGCGGGCCTGCTGGAAGCCGAATGCGCTGAGCAGCTGCGCAGCTGGTTCAGGCGACGGCGGCGGTCTGACGGAACGCAGGCAACTCCTGCTCCAGCAGCTTGAGCAGGCGATCCACGTTCTCGGGCTTGGAATTGGTGCCCATCAGTCCAATGCGCCAGACCTGACCGGCCAGATCACCCAGACCATTGCCGATTTCAACGCCATGGGCATTGAGCATGTGCAGGGCAAAGGCCTTGCCATCGACACCCTCGGGGATGCGAACGGTGGTGAGGGTCGGCAGGCGGAGTTCGACAGGAACATGAAGCTCCAGGCCCAGGTTCTGCAGACCATCCCAGAGCCGCTCACTGTTGCGGCGGTGGCGGGCCCAGGAGTTCTCGATCCCTTCTTCGCAGAGCAGGCGCAGGGCCTCGCGCAGACCGAAATTCATGTTCACCGGAGCGGTGTGGTGATACGTCCGCTGACTACCCCAATAGGACTTGAGGCCAGACATGTCCAGGTACCAGTTGGGCACCTTGCTCTTGCGGCCATCAAGCTTGGCTTCGGCGCGGGCGCTCATGGTGAAGGGTCCCAAGCCCGGAGGGCAGCTCAGTCCCTTCTGGCTGCAGCTGTAGGCCAGATCCACACCGAGTTCGTCCAGTTTGAGAGGGACACCACCGAGTGAGGTAACGGTGTCAAGCAGCAGCAGGCAGTCATGCTCGTGGCAAAACGCACCGATGCCATCAAGGGGCTGCCAGACCCCAGTGGATGTTTCAGCGTGAACCAGGGCAAGCACAGCCGGCTTGTGCTCAGCAACCGCTGCCTTGATGGCATCGAGGCTGAGGGCTTCGCCCCAGGGAGCATGGATCTGGACAACGTTGGCGCCGTAGCGGCCGCACATATCGACCAGACGCTTGCCGAAATAGCCGATGACCCCGACAACAACGGTGTCGCCTGCCTCAACACAGTTGGCGATGGTGGCCTCCATCGCTGCACTGCCGGTGCCGCTGACGGGGATCGTGAACCTGTTATTGGTTTGCCAGACGTAGCGCAGCATGTCCTGCACCTCGTTCATCAGCTCGAGATAAAGCGGATCGAGATGACTGAGTGGGGGCCGCGAAATGGCTTGCAAAACACGGGGATCGGCATTGGAGGGGCCTGGGCCAAGCAGCAGGCGATCCGGGGTCGCAATGGGATCGAGGCGCAGGCGATGGTCCTCGCTCACGGTCTGCGGGACAGGGGAGAGCGAGGACACGGACACGCGAATCGAAAGATTGTGGGGGCAGGTTAGAAGGAAAGGGCTCAGCGGCCGCTGAGGCTGGTTTCGGCCAGAAAGCGGGCCATGTACTCGAAGGGAGCGCGGACCAAGGAGGTCTCAGTCATGCCTTCGCTGGAGAGCAGCTCCTGCAGCACATCGGCCATCAGCAGGATGCCGCGGGCGGTAGGTCCTGTCGGCACGCCGAGGCTCTTGTAAGTGTCATCGAGACCATTGAGGACGCGCTCGTCGAGCATGCGCGAGTCCGCCGCCACCAGCGCATAGGAGGCGTAACGCAGGAAGTAGTCCAGATCCCGCAGGCAGGCGGCCAGGCGACGGGTGGTGTAAGCGTTGCCGCCGGGCAGGAGCAGTTCGGGATCAGCGAGCCAGAGACGCTGGCTGGCCTCACGCACAATTTCGGCCGCTTCCCGATTGATCAGGGATACAGCCGCCAGACGCACCTCGGCTCCGGCGAAATAATCGTCGATGCGGTCGATTGCGGAGCGGTCGAAGTAGCGGCCCTGTTGGTCGTAACGACCGATCAGGCCAGTGATCGCGTCCTGCATGTCCCCGGGATCAGTGGCCGGAAGCTAGCACCTGCGAACCTGCAAGAACCCAGAGCCAGAGCGGATTCCAACGATCTGACATGAAGTCGGAACACCGCCATGACGGCGCAACAGACGATAAGCAGAAAAAGTTGTGTATCAGCCGATACACAAAGGGGGCCAGATGCTCCTTACCGTCAGGAATCACCTCTTCGACTCCAGTAGTTGTCCATGGCCAAGACACCCGGGGACATCCTTCGTCAGATCAAGGATGAAGGCATCGAACTCATTGATCTGAAATTCACCGATGTCCACGGAAAGTGGCAGCACCTGACCGTTCACCGCGATCTGGTGGAAGAGGAGTCCTTCACAGAAGGACTGGCCTTTGACGGATCCTCCATTCGCGGCTGGAAGGCCATCAACGAATCGGACATGGCGATGGTGCCCGATGCCAGCACCGCCTGGATCGATCCCTTCTACAGCCAGAAAACCCTCAGCCTGATCTGCTCGATCCAGGAGCCCCGCAGCGGCCAGCCCTACGACCGCTGCCCTCGCGCCCTGGCCCAACGCGCCATCAGCCACCTGGCCAGCACCGGGCTCGCCGATACGGCCTTCTTTGGACCGGAGCCTGAATTCTTCGTCTTCGACGACGTCCGCTTCAACTCCGGCAACGGCAGCAGCTTCTACAGCGTCGATTCCGTCGAGGCGCCATGGAACAGCGCCCGCCAGGAAGAGGGGGGCAACCTCGCTTACAAGATCCAGCTCAAAGAGGGCTATTTCCCCGTCGGCCCCAACGACACCCTGCAGGACATGCGCAGCGAGATGCTGCTGACCATGGCCCAGCTGGGCATACCCATCGAGAAGCATCACCACGAGGTGGCCACAGCCCAGCACGAACTGGGCATGAAGTTCGCCGAGCTGATCACCGCGGCGGACAACGTGATGATCTACAAGTACGTCGTCCGCAACGTGGCCCGCAAGTACGGACGCACAGCCACGTTCATGCCCAAGCCGGTCTTTGCCGACAACGGCAGCGGCATGCACGTGCACCAGAGCCTCTGGAAAGGTGGTCAGCCCCTGTTCTTCGGCGAGAACACCTACGCCAACCTCTCCCAGACCGCCCGCTGGTACATCGGTGGCCTGCTCAAGCACGCCCCCAGCTTCCTGGCCTTCACCAACCCCACCACCAACAGCTACAAGCGTCTGGTGCCTGGCTTCGAAGCACCGGTGAACCTGGTGTACTCCCAAGGCAACCGCTCTGCCGCTGTGCGGATTCCATTGACCGGCCCGAGCCCCAAGGCCAAGCGCCTGGAGTTCCGCTCCGGCGATGCTCTGGCCAATCCCTATCTGGCCTTCAGCGCCATGATGATGGCTGGCCTCGATGGGATCAAGAATCAGATCGATCCCGGTGATGGCACCGACGTCGACCTGTTTGAGCTGCCCGCGGAGGAGCTGGCTAAGATCTCGACCGTGCCCTCATCCCTCAACGGTGCCCTGCAGGCGCTCGATGCCGATCACGAGTACCTCACAGCCGGTGGTGTGTTCAGCACTGACTTCATCGAGAACTGGATCGCCCTCAAGTACGAGGAAGTTCAGCAGCTGCGCCAGCGCCCCCATCCCCATGAGTTCACCATGTATTACGACGCCTGATCGGCTGCGTTGACGCATGACACAGGCGCCGGGAATCATCCCGGCGCTTTTTTTGTGTCACAGGTGATGCGTCAGTCGTGCCGTTCCATCGCCGTAGCGCTGTCGTGCAGGCGATGGTCGCGGGCATGGTCAGCAGCCCAGGTCTGCTGCAGCTGCTGACTGTCAGCACCGCTCTCCCCCTCATGGTCCTGATGGGAGGTCACCTGGGCCAGTTCAGCCTGGTGATGACGTTCTGCGCGCGCATGATCAACAGCCCAGCTCTGTTGCAGCTGCTGGCTGTCAGAGGAGGGATCACCTTCGCCATCGGGGTGTGTGGTGATCTGCGCCAGTTCGGCCTGATGATGGCGCTGCTCCTGAGCGTGCTCACGCGCCCAGGCTTGGGCTAAGGGATCAACGCTGCTGGGGACCTGCTCAACCATGACGTTGCGGTGACTGGTCCAGTTGTAAAGCCGGCATCCAGGTCAGAGGCAACACCACCGCAATTGAGGTGCTGATCCGCTGGAATGGACAACCTTTCGCCAGCACTGACGTGAGCGACCCTGTAACCAAGCTGGCTTACCAGACCCTGCAGCAGGGCAAGAGCATCCTCGGGCTGGCCCATAAAGAAGTCAGCACCCGCTTGATGGAGCTGGTGGCACCTGATGCCAGCTCCAGCACCGTGGCGGTGCCACCAGAGATGATCAGCGCGCTGCGCACCAGCATGGATGCGCTGGTGGAATTGGACTGGAAAGAGGCCCAGGAGGGTCTCTACAGCACCTCTCTGCTCTTTGACGCCCCGTGGCTGGATTGGGTGACCCGCTATCCACTGGTGTGGCTGGACCTGCCAGCCATCTGGCAGCGCCGCAGCCGGCGCGATGTCAGGGACCTACCCAATGACATCAACCCCCAGGCCTACCCCGACTACTACCTGCAGAATTTTCATCACCAGACCGACGGCTACCTGAGTGATCGCTCCGCCGAGCTCTACGACCTTCAGGTGGAGATCCTCTTCAATGGCACAGCTGATGCCATGCGCCGGCGCGTGATTGCGCCGTTGCTGGAGGGACTGCGCAGCCAGGCACCTCAAGCGGCCCACCCCCGCATCCTTGATGTGGCGACCGGCACCGGCCGAACGTTGCGGCAGCTGCGCGGGGCCCTGCCTGATGCCCAGCTGGTGGGACTTGATCTCTCCACGGCTTACCTGCGCCAGGCCAACCGTTGGCTCTCAGAACTGCCTGGTGAGCTGCCGCAGCTTGTGCAGGGCAATGGGGAAGACCTCCCCTTTGCCGACAACACCATGCAGGCGGTCACCTGCGTGTTCCTGCTGCATGAACTGCCTGGTGAAGCCCGTCAGAAGGTGATCAATGAAGCTTGGCGCGTGATGGAACCTGGCGGTGTCCTGGTGCTGGCCGATTCGGTGCAACTCAAGGACAGCCCTGAATTCAGCCCTGCGATGGAAAACTTCCGTCGCGTCTTTCATGAGCCTTTCTACCGCGATTACATCACCGACGACATCAATGAGCGTCTAGGCAATGCCGGATTTGAGCAAATCTCAGCTCTGTCTTATTTCATGACGAGAGTATGGAGCTGCCGCAAACCGTCCGTTATTTCGTGATGTACAGCACATATCCAAACCGAAACACAAACTGGAAGAAAGTTGTGAAGCGCCGGGAAATCCGCTCCAATGGGTAGGCCTGGGAGGCCGTTGATGACTAACCCGTTTCGGGTGAGATGGCTTGAGGGCTGGACCTTTCAGACCGTGCTGCTCGGTGGACGACTGACCATCGAGGCCTACGGCTTTGGGGTTTGCCTCCGTGGCGAGATTGCCCCGGGTGAAAGCCCGCGGGAAGCGGCTGACCGGTTGGTGCTGGACGAGGACCGTCTGCGCCGCTCTCTGCGCAATGCCTGGAAGCGTGGACCTCTGCACCTGTTGCACACGGTGCTCGATGTAGAGCGGGGTGAGGAGCTCACCCTCGAGGACGATCTAATCCGCAGCGCCCAGCAGCTGGAGCCCTCCCTCTCACCCCGTGACGAGGTAATGCAGGGCCTGGGCCACTAAAAAGCCGGCCCCGCCCCAACGCAGCACCCTCCAGAAATGGGGTTCAGCTGTGGGCAGTGCAAGTTCGGCGTCAGCGAGAAGCTCCAGCAGCAGCCGGCGTCTCTGAGCCTGCCGTCTTGCTGCTGAGGAATGCGTGGAAGCCGCCCGTGGCGCTTGCGCCAGGTGCAGCAGCTTGGAGACGTGATGCATCCAGCGCACAGCAGGCCTTGGCCCCATCGACGTCGCAGACAGCACAGAATGATCATTGCCCCCACCGCTTGATGGAGCAAGTTTCAGCATCGGTTCAGCAGCTGGCGCAGGATCTGCATGGCGCTTTGAGCATCAGTGATCGGGACTGGCACCGGCTCAAGTCAGACCGGCACCATCGCGCAGCTGAGCAGCTTGCAGCGGCCTTGCAGATCCTGCTGCTGCAGGGAGCAGAAGGGGATCAGGCCGTGCTGGAACTGCTGCAGAGTGCAGAGCGCTGGCTCAAACGCGAGCAGCGCGATCCGGGCTGTCCCCACACTCAGCGGGCGCGCTGACGTCGTTTGGCCACTTGCACCCGATTACCGCGACGGCTCCAGCGCACATCGTCAAAGCACTGATGCATGAGAAACAGCCCGCGGCCGCAGAGGGCATCGGGTCGCTCAGGCAATGCTGCAGAGCGCAGGTGGGGCCGCAGACCAGGACCCTCATCCTGCACTTGCCAGATGATCCACTGCGGTGACTGAATCCGGCGGATGCGCAGGCACTTGGCCGGATCAGCCTGATTGCCGTGGCGCACGGCATTCACCAGTGCCTCTTGCAAACCCAGCATCAGCAGATCTTTCTCACTGGCTGGAACCGGTTCCAGCAACAGCTCCAGCAGCGGCTGCAGCTGCAGGGTGGATGGGGTGATGAATTCACACCAGCGACTGCGGCCTGCTCGGGCCAGACAGCTCACCATGCCGACCCTGCGACCTGAATTCGATCTTATGGAGTTGCGCAAGCCCGGTCGATGGCTGGATGGCGCAGGAGCGCATCCATCAGGCGAACGCCGCGCAGCTGATTGACCAAAGGCATATGCCCCTCCGGGGCGTCATGGCTCCAGGTGAAGGCCCCCGGGTAGCGGGTCCAGACGCCATCGCACTTCCAACCGATGCGGGGCCAGAGCTCCTCCCAGCGCCAGGCGAGACGTTCCAGGAGCTGACGCTGCATGCGAAAGCTGAAACGACCGTTGCTGTAGAACCACCAGGCCGTGTCGAGAAAGCCCAGCTCCGCCTCCGCCATGGCTGGCACTTCACTGAAGTACACGTAACCGCGTTCCTCCGCTGACGGGCCGGCAAGGCGGCGCAGCTGAACGCTGGTCAACCGATCCGCCTCCTGAAGATCACCGAGGAGTAGGGCTAGCTGCAGCTCGCTGTAGGTGGTGTGCTCGGCTGGCGGTGCTTGTAACCAGCCGTCTGCAGCAATCTGCTGCAAACGCACCCGCTGCTCGCCATCCCGTGCCAGCAGGCGCAACAGCGAGCCGGTGGCCCAGTCATCGGGCGAGCGATCCAGCGACTGCAAATGGGTCCAGACCAGCGGGTACAGCTCTGCTCCAAGCCCTTGTAGCTGGAGCCAAAGGCGCTGGCGGCTGCGCGGGTTGCCCTTGAGAAAGCGCTGCAACTGCTCTGCAGCAGACAGGTCTCCACCGGCTGGATTGGCGGAGGATGCGGATGGACGCAGACCGGACAACATGGCTTAACAGGCCAGAGGCCAGTATTGCAGCGGCCCTGCGACAGCTCCATGGCAGCCACCCTGGCGATCGAGGCCTTTCTGAGCGCATCAGGCCCGATCGTTGATGTGCGCAGCCCCAGCGAACATGCAAAGGGGCGGATTCCTGGCGCCATCAATCTGCCGTTGTTCAGCGACGAGGAGCGCGCTGAGGTCGGCACCCTCTACAAGCACTCGGGACGGCGGGACTCCATTCAACGGGGGCTCGAACTGGTGGGGCCGAGGTTGGCCCAGATGGGGCAGCAACTCCGTGACCTCAGCGCCAGCAGCCAAGAACCGCTGCGGCTGCACTGCTGGCGCGGCGGCATGCGCAGCGCCAGCGTCGCCTGGCTTGCCGAAACCCTGGATCTCGATGTGGTGCTGCTCGACGGTGGCTACAAGAGCTTCCGGCGCTGGGTGCTGCAGCGCTTTGAGCAGCACTGGCCGATCCGCCTGCTGGGGGGAGGCACCGGCTGCGGCAAGACCGACGTGCTGATCGCCCTGGCAGCAGCGGGGGGAGCCATGGTCGATCTGGAAGGGCTCGCCAACCATCGCGGCAGCAGTTTTGGCGCCTTGGGTCAACCACCCCAGCCCAGCAGTGAACACTTTGAAAATCGCCTGGCCCTGGCTCTGGAGCGGCAACGGGGCCGCAGCCCGATCTGGCTGGAGGCGGAAAGCGCTCAGATTGGCCGTTGCCGGCTACCCCACAGCCTGTTCGAGCAGATGCAGCAGGCACCGGTTGTGGTGTTGCAACGGCCGACGCAGGAGCGCATCGCTGCTTTGGTTCAGGTCTATGGACCGCAGGAGACCAACGGGCTGCTGCAGGCCACCGAACGTCTGCAGCGGCGACTTGGACCGCAACGCACGCTGGAGGCCACCACCTGCATCCGCTGTGGGGATCTTGCCGGAGCCTGCCGGGTGATTCTTGAGTACTACGACCGCTGCTACGACCATGAACTGAGCCGGCGTCCAGCACCGTTGGCAACGCTTGAGGTGGGAGGCCTACCGCCACAGCAGGTGGCCGAGCAGCTGTTGGCGCTGCAACCTGCGTAAGCTCAACGCTTTGTTGGCTTGGCATGGGCGCTGCGATTCAGTTCTTCCGTGGTGTCGATGAGCCCGTGGTGCCTGATATCCGTGTGACCCGGTCGCGGGATGGCATGACCGGCCAGGCCACGTTCATCTTTGAGCAGCCCAATGCCCTAGCACCCGAGACCATGGGCGACATCACCGGCATGTTCATGGTCGATGAGGAAGGCGAGCTGACCACCCGCAACGTCAACGCCCGTTTTGTCAACGGCGTCGCCAGTGCGCTCGAGGCCACCTACACCTGGAAGAGCGAGGCTGACTTTGAGCGGTTCATGCGCTTTGCTGAGCGCTATGCCGCCAGCAATGAGCTTGGGTTCAGCGGAAGCTGAAAAAACCCCGCCAACGATGGGCTTTGGTCGCTGGTGCGGTTTTGCCGCATTGGTGGCCGCCGTTGTGCTCCTGTGGGATCTGCGTGAGGTGCTGATCGGCCTGTTCGGCTCGATCGTGCTGGCGGTCGCGTTCTGCACCCTGGTGGGGTGGCTGCAGCAGCGTCTGCAGATCAGGCGCTGGCAGTCGCTGCTGCTGTCCTTGATGCTGGTGATCCTCACGGTGTTGGTGATCGTCACCGCTTTGGTGCCACCGTTCCTGGATCAGTTCCAGCAACTACTGCGCCAACTTCCCAAAGCGGCCAATGCCTTAAGCCGTCTCGCTGCTGATGGCATTGGCCAGCTCAGCGGCCTGGTCCATGGCCAGGGCGCCGAACCGGAGGCCTGGTCGGCACTCCTCAATGACCCCAGCCGCTGGGGGCTGGGCAGCGGCGTGGGCAAGGTGCTCGAGCTAGCCGGAAACGTGGGCGTCGGCGTGCTGCAGCTTCTGTTTGTCGTTGCTGTGGCCCTGATGCTCAGCGTTCAGCCGCAGGAATACCGCCATGTGGCGATCCAACTGGCGCCGTCGTTTCTGCGGCGGCGGCTGGGCGAGGTGATCGATGCCTGCGCCAGCGCGCTGAGCAGCTGGATGGTGGGGGTGCTGATCAGCTCGCTATGCGTTGCCGTGCTGGCCTTCATCGGCCTGAGCCTGCTCGGGGTTGAGCTGACCACAGCCAATGCACTGCTGGCTGGGATGCTCAACGTGATCCCCAATGTGGGGCCGACATTGAGCACGATCTTCCCGATGTCGGTCGCCCTGCTGGACGCCCCCTGGAAGGCCCTGGCCGTGCTGGTGCTCTACGTGGTGATCCAGAACGTCGAGAGCTATCTGATCACCCCCTCGGTGATGCACCATCAGGTGCGCCTGCTGCCGGGGCTGACCTTGACGGCCCAGGTGATCTTCACAGTGATCTTTGGGCCGGTGGGGTTGCTGCTGGCCTTGCCGCTGGCGGTCTGCCTGCAGGTGCTGATCCGTGAATTCGTGATCCGCGATCTGATGGATCCCTGGCAACGGCCGAGGAGATTTCTGCAATGAGATCCAGCAGCGTGATCAGCTGGCCGGCCGTGCTCGGCAGCATAACTCTGGTGCTGCTGGGGGTGCTGGCCTGGGAACTGCGCTGGGTGCTGCTGGTGCTCTTTGGGGCCGTGGTCCTGGCGGTGGCCCTCGATGTGCCGGTGCAGCTGTTGCAGCGCCGATCCCCACTGCAGCGCCCCCAGGCCCTGATGCTGGTGGTGCTGGCCTTGGTGCTGCTGGCCTGGGTGATGGGAACCCTGTTGCTACCCGAATTGGTGCAGCAGATCCAGACCCTCAATGCGTTGCTGCCCCAGCTGCTGCAGCGCATTGCAGCCGTGCTTGGGGAGGTGAGGGGCCTGGAGCAGCTGGCTCAAGGCCTGGGCTCGGGCAGTGTTTTGTCGGCACTCAAACCCGTCAGCGGTCAGTTGCTGGGCTTGGCCGGTGGTGCGGCCAATTCCTCCATCCAGGTGCTGCTGATGGCCCTGCTGGCCCTGCTGCTGTGCCTGGATCCCACCAGTCACGCCAATCTGTTGATCGCAGCGACGCCCAATTTCTACAGGCAGCACAGCCGTCGTTTGATTGCCGAGTGCCGCGAGGCTTTAGGCGGCTGGCTCGCAGGGATGACCATCTCCGCGGTGAGTGTCTTTCTGCTCACTTGGGCTGGGCTGGCCTGGCTGCAGGTGCCCCTGGCCCTGCTCAGTGGTCTGGTCTGCGGACTGCTGACGTTTGTCCCCACCATCGGCCCCACCGTGGCGACACTTCTGCCCACGGCGCTGGCGTTGGTTGTCTCTCCCCTGCTGGCCTTGAAGGTGGTGATTCTGCGGCTGGTGCTGCAGAACCTGGAAGCGTTTGTGCTGACTCCACTGCTGCTGGCCCGCACGGTCAACCTGTTGCCCACCGTGGCCCTGATGTCTCAGCTCAGCCTGGGAGCCCTACTCGGGCTGCCGGGTGTGCTGCTGGCACTTCCCTTTGTGGTGGTGCTGCAGGTGCTGCTGCAGGAGGTTTTCGTCAGGGAGATCATGGACCGCTGGACTCTCTGAATCACGCAAACGCCGGTCCTCAGTGCTTTTGGGTGACTTGCCCTGGCATGGGTTCGCAGAACCGAACCTGATGGGGCGGTTTCAGGTATCGAGCGAAGCCATTCCCTGGGAATAGACCAAAGAAGTCGAAGGGGGAGGCCTCAAGAGACACCACTCAAATCTTTTGAAGGAGCTGGAGAAATGACGACTCAAACGCTTGAACTGAAAGCCGTGACTGATGAAGAGCTGCTGGGTGCAGCTGGTGGACATTTCCCCCACTACACCGCAAAGATCCGTGACACTGAACTGCAGCACTTAGCTGAGCAGAAGACTGACCACGCAGACCACGGGCTTCAGTCCCTCCTGGCTTCCACCACCGTGTCCACCATGGGATGAGCGCCAACAATCAGGAGCAATGGAGCCCCGCCAAGGGGGCTTTTTCATGCTCAGCCTGATTGGCATCCTCAAAGCTGACTTAGGTGGGAGCAGTAGCGCAGCACGACACGGCCAGGAGATGAATCGTTGGTCCTTGAAGCCGCAGAGCTGAGGCAGAAGGGGGTGACAATGATTTTCCTCCCGCTAAGTTGAAAAGGAAGAATGAGTTGATCGTCTCCGGCGGGGGGCGATTTTTTTTGCCTCAGGCGTAGAACTGGCCCACGGCTTTGCTGACCTCCTGGGGTTTGAGACCCAGACGACGGGCGATCTGCATCTGGGACATGCCGTAGGCGCGCAGACGGGCGATGCGCTTCACGGTGGGCTGATCCTGCCTGTAGGAGCGGCCGAGGCGCGCATACAGATCGGTATGGAAGAGGGAATGCAGCCAAGCCACGGCGTGAACGGACGGGGGTTCTGCCCGCAGTGTGTGCATGGGCCAGAACAGCGACGGCTCTGGTTCAGGTTCCCTTTGGCTGCACCGCCGCAAGACCTGATGTTGCGAATCACTTGCATTAGGCCTGACAGCGGCGTACGTTGAGAGGTATTCGCAATAAGCACCTTGCTCCGGATCCTCGGCTCCCGTCTCTCGCTGTTGGCGGCCCTCACCAGCGACTGGGCAGAGACCCAGCTCTCGCTGCCAAGCAACAAGCAGAGCCGCGATCAGGGACAAAAACGTCCCTTGCACCGCGGGCGCTGAGGACCCGCCCAAATCAGGCAAACTGTCGCCAACTGATGCGGTCGCCATGCTTCGCCTGCTGCCGATGAGCCTGCTGCTCGCCTGCGCCAGCCTTCCGGCATCAGCCCAGGTGTTCCTCAAGCTCAGCGGCCAGCGCTGCTTTCTATTCGGGGATGACGGATTCAGTGTTGGAACCGAACTGATCACCAGCAGCGGTTGCCGCATCAGCGAGAAAGCCGATGGTGTGATCCGCATCGGCACCCGCGATGGCTCCTACGCCTTCACGCCCGTTGAGATCACCGCTAGTGGTGCGCTGTATCGCATCGACGATGGCGGCGCGCTCTGGGAGAGGGTCAACGACCTGCAACAACCCGACAGCAACGGCAGTCGCTTCCAGGCCCTTCAGCCCGGGGGTCGCGGCTTCCTCTCAGCCATCAGCTGGAGTGCTCCGCTGCTCAAGGAAGAGGACTGACGTCATCGTCCTCCCAGGGCTTTGCAGACACTGCTGAGGTGCTGCAGATCCGTTGTGCAATGCGTTGGGCCTGCCCTTTGCGATCGCGGCTGATGCGCTGACGGGCAATCCCGTCACCTTGGATATCAAACATGCCGTTGTGGCAGTTCAATCGCATCGTGCGCAAGCGAAACCAACCGTCGGGTTTGGCCTGACCTTGCGACATCAACGAACCGGCGCAGGCACGACCGGAACCAAAACCGCAGTTCAAGGCGCCAAGGGCGACCTTGAACAGATTTCCCGCAATCTGACTGCCCCGCTCGATTTCAAAGCGATAGACCTTCAAGGTGGTGTCCACCCAAGGCTCACCTGGGTTCTGATCCACCACCTGGGAAAAGGTCTCCTCGGTGTCCATGGTCCAGGAGCCCACCTGGGAGCCGGGCGGCAGCTGCCGGCGAACCCCTTTGATGAAGGCGCGGAAGCGACTGAGGGGATAACCGTGGGGAGAGAGCTGGTGGTAATCGCCGATGCGGAACAGGATGTTGGCGGCTTCAGTGAAGTCCTCGACAGGCAACACCTGCTGATAGATCAGCCAGCCGAGATAACGGCCAGCACGCCAGTCCGCGGCGTCCTCCTCCTTGCCATCAAAGGGGCCCTGGGAAATGGCCTGATTGACGTGATGGCCCCACTCATGGGCCAGGACCGTCAGGGCACTGAGCTCAAGGCTGGGGTTGGATTGCAGACGCAGGCGACGCAGCAGACCGCGATGGTCAATGCCCAGCTCCGCTGATTGGGGGCAATACGCATTGCTGGCTGGTGCACCGCCACAGGCCTTGAAACGCTCGCCCGGTCCCAGCAAGGTGACATCAGGCAGCTCCTGATCGCCATCGGCCGCGATCGAACTCCAGAACAACCCAAGCAGTTCATGGTGCGCCTGCAGCAGATCACGCTCGCCGGTGACGCTGGAGCCCTGTCGATGCAGCTCCTTGAGCTGATCGATCAGCTCAAGGCTGCGCCCTGAAGGCGGCGGTTGGCTCGCCGGTGGGGGGATCGGGGGTGCAAGAGCAACCAGCGCTGCAATCAGCAGTGGGGACATGGATGCAACAGGGGATCAGAACCGACCGGAGCGGGTCGAGCGACCGGCTGACAGAAACCACCAGGGGCTCAGCAGCACGATGATGCTGGCCAGTTTGTGATGACCCGCGGCATAAAACAGTCCGGTCCAGGTGAAGTTCTGGCTCAGCAACACGATTTCGCTGCGCAGTTCAAACAGGGCCAGGACCAACAGAACCCAGAACAGCGCAGCGGGGATCCTCACGCCGTAGCCCCTGCCGGTCCACTGCGCTGGGGTAGGCGACCCCCGAAGAGCGGCAGCAACGGTGGCACCACGGCAACACTTGACCAGGCACCGACGGCGATACCCACAAACAGTGCGACCGCGAACCAGTACAGACTGTCGCCACCAAAGAGGATCAACGCAAAGATCGGAATTTCGGTACTGAGGCTGGTGTAAATCGAACGGGTCAAGGTGCCATCGACAGCCCGGTCCACCTGATCCTCGACGCTCAGATCAGGAAGGATGCGCTGCTGTTCGCGGATGCGGTCAAACACCACCACGGTGTCGTTGACCGAATAGCCCGCCAGGGTCAGAAGAGCCACGGCAAAGAGGCTGTTGACCTCCACGCCGGCCAGCAGACCAAGCCAGGCAAAGAGGCCGGCAGTGATCAACACGTCATGGGCCAGGGCCAGCAACGCCAAGACGGCGTAAAGACGGGCGTAACGGGCGGTGATGTAAAGCGCAACGCCGATGAAGCTGACGCTCAGGGCCAGGATGCTGCTGCTGAGCAATTGCTTGCCGAGCACAGGACCAATCGTGGTGATCTGGGTGTCCGTTAGCTCCAGTGGACCAACGGATGTCTCCAGCGCATCGACGATGGCTCCGCTTTGGGCAGGGCTCAAGGTGGTGCTGCGCAGGCTGATGGCCTGGCCACCATCGAGCAGTTGCACCACAGCTGGCGAGGGCAGAACATCTTGAACCTGCTGAACCGTCAACTCATTGCAGCGATCGCCGCAGAGGCGCTCCACCTGAATCGCAGTACCACCGGTGAAATCCAGACCGGGCTTGAGGGGAGCGCCAATCGGTGAGATCCAGCAAAGAACAATGCCCACCACGCTGAGCGTGAGCATGACGGCCGTGATGCTGAGGCACAGGCGCCGATGTCGGGTGATGCGCAGCCGCGGCTCACGCAGGATCGCACCGCTGGAGGAGGTCATGGTTGCGAGGAAGCGGCAAGAAACAGATTGGTGCGACGCAGCGTCGGGTAACTCAGCACCAGGCGCAGCAAGGTGCGGGTGCAGGTCAAGGCGGTGAAGAGGCTCAGCATCACGCCGATCGCCAGGGTGACGGCAAAGCCACGCACAAGACCGCTACCGAGCCAGCCCAGGGCAGCGCAGCTGATCAAGGTGGTCAGGTGACCATCAAAGATCGACGAAAACGCGCGCGAGAAGCCCATGTCCACGGAGCGGAACAGGGTGTTGCCATCCCGTAGCTCCTCCTTGCTGCGCTCAAAGATCAGGATGTTGGCGTCCACCGCCATGCCCACCGAGAGAATGAATCCCGCGATGCCCGGCAGGGTCAACGTCACCGGCACAAGGGCGTAAAGCGCCAGGTTGAACAGGGTGTAAAGCAGCAGCGCCACCACAGCCACGGCACCGGGTAAGCGGTAGATGATCACCATGAAGATGCCGACCAAGGCCGTACCGGAACCGGCGGCAATCAGGCTGTTACGGATGTTGGCCGCACCGAGGGTGGGACCCACCGAGCGGTTTTCAATGATTTCCACCGGCAGTGGCAAAGCACCGCCGCGCAGCTGCACCTCCAGATCACGGGCCTCCTCGGCGCTGAAGCGGCCGGTGATGCTGGCGGCACCACCGGTGATGCCAGCGGTGGCGAACTGTGGTCCAACACTGGCCTCACTGATGGAGCGTCCATCAAGGGTGATGCCAAGCAGGCGATCGGTTCCGGCGATGGATTGGGTCAGTTCTGCGAATTTCTCACCGCCTTCCTGGTCAAAGCGCAGCGTCACCTCCCAGCTGGAGCTGCCCTGTTGTTGTTGCCGTCCTGCATCCACCAGGTTGGTGCCCGTCAAGGCAGGCTCGTCAAACAACGGCGCGATACGCGATTCAGTCTCGTTGAGCAGGGCCTGCAGCTGTTCGATCTCGCTGGCCCCTGGCGGCAGGCTCAGACCGGCCTGCTTGATCGTGTCAGCGAGCGGGCCGCTGTAGTCAATCGGATCGTCTCCATCAGCAGGACGATCACGACCTTCCAGCTGATCGAGCCTGGAGTTGATCAGGCTCTTGAGGCGCTGCAGGCCCACCAGCTCCTCGCGGGTGTCTGGCTTCTGGGCGCGGAACTCGAGCATCGCCGTGGTGCCCAGCACCTCAGCGGCACGGCGCGGATCCTGCACACCAGGCAGCTGGACCACGACGCGATCGGTGCCGGAGGTGGTCACCGTGGCCTCTGAAACGCCCAGGCCGTTGACGCGGCGCTCCAGAACCTCCTTGACAGCCTCCAGCTGCTTGGTTTCCACCTTGGTGATCCGACCAGCGGGCTGGACCAGCAGGGTCAGCTGGCTGCCCCCGCGCAGATCAAGGCCCAGGGAGAGGGGCAAGGAGCGCAGCACAAGCAGGCTGCCGATGGCCAGCGCAAGGATCAGCGCCAGCCAGCCTTGGGGACGGGTCATCGCTGCACCAGCTGCTGAACGGCTTCAACGATCTGATGGGGCTGAATGATGGTGAGGTTTTCCAGCTTGCCGTTGTAAGGCGTGGGGATGTCCTGGCTGGAGAGGCGCACCGGTGGTGCATCGAGCTCGTCGAAGCAGTGCTCGGTGATCAGGGCAATCAACTCGGCCCCAATACCGCCGGTCTTCATGCACTCCTCGACAATCACCACCCGGTGAGTCTTGGCGATCGATCGCTTGATCGCTTCGATGTCGAACGGCTTGAGGCTGATCAGATCGATCAGCTCGGGGTCATAGCCCTGCTCCTCGAGCTGCTTGACGGCCACCTGGCAGTGGTGACGCATCCGCGAGTAAGTGAGCAGGGTGATGTCCTTGCCCTGGCGCACCATCTCGGCCTTATCGAGGGCGAAGGTGTAATCGCCAGCGGGAAGCTCCTCGCTGAGGTTGTAGAGCAGAACGTGCTCGAAAAAGAGCACCGGGTTGTTGTCACGAATGGCGGCCTTCATCAGCCCCTTGGCATTGGTGGGCGTGCTACAGGCGACGATCTTGATGCCGGGGACAGCATGGAAATAAGCCTCAAGCCGCTGGCTGTGCTCAGCACCGAGCTGCCGCCCCACCCCACCGGGGCCACGCACCACCGTGGGAATGGTGAAGTTGCCGCCGCTGGTGTAGCGCAGCATGCCCATGTTGTTGGAGATCTGATTGAAGGCCAGGAGCAGGAAGCCCATGTTCATGCCTTCGACAATCGGCCTCAGGCCGGTCATCGCTGCGCCGACCGCCATGCCGGTGAAGCTGTTTTCAGCGATGGGGGTGTCCAGCACCCTCAGCTCGCCGTATTTCTCGTAGAGGTCTTTGGTGACTTTGTAGGACCCGCCGTAATGGCCGACGTCCTCCCCCATCACACAGACGTGGGGATCGCGGGCCATCTCTTCATCGATGGCTTCGCGCAGGGCGTTGAACAGAAGGGTTTCGGCCACGGAGTCAAGCGCAGGCTGCTCGCCGGACCAGGCCGGCAAGGGGCCAACTTATCAGTGACGGGCAGGTAAAACCCTCAGCCGCCGGCAGCAAAGGTGGTCAGCAGCAGCACCGAGAGCAGCAGACCGGGGGAGAGCAGCAGGGCCAGCAACCCCAGATCGTGGGGAGTCATGGCAAAACAGCAGTTGCCCCAGGTTAGGCAGCTGATTTGCTCTCGTTCTGGAAGATGGACTTGAGAAACAACAGCATCAAGCCGGCTGAGACCAAACCGAAGCTGAAGGTGGCCACGCAACCGCTACCGATGATCAACGTCTTCAGAGCCGTGGCGATGGACTGGGCCAGGCGCTGGCTGTAGTGGGGCGGATGGGCGGAGTAGTAGGCGATCAATTTCAGCGTGATCACGACGGCCACTGCACAGAAGCCACCGCTGGTGAGGCTGCCGCTGAGGTAGCTCATCGGCCCTTTGACCGGTGCGCCGGTATCGGTGTCGGGTTGAGAGTCAGCCATGACGTGCGGGGGTGAAACGGCACACCCATTGATCAAATCCATTCTCCGCGCTGAGCGGTGCCAACGAAGCTCCCGCCTCAGCAGCCTCAGCAGGGCTGGCGTAGAGGGCAAAGAGGCTCGGCCCAGAACCGCTCATCGCCACGACAAGGGGCGAGCCTGCCTGCTCCAGCAACTTGAGCCCAAGCTGCACGCTTTCCACCTCAGGTGCCACCACGGTCTGCAGGTCGTTGCGCAGCACCGGTGGTGGCCCCGCCTGAGCTGCGGCGCAGAACCACTGCAGCAACGCGCCGCTGCGCAGGGCCTGACGACGCGTTTCAAAAGCCTCCTCCCCCTCGAGGTACTGGGCGGAGCGCAGGGCCTTGCAGCGGCCATAGGCCCAGGGGGTGCTGACACTCACCAATGGATCTTTCAGCAAGAGCACCCCCAGTGGAGGTGTTGAGGCCAAGGGCTCAAGCACCTCACCGCGACCGAAACAGAGCTGGCTGCCCCCGGCGAGGCAGAAGGCCACATCGGAGCCCAGCTGGATCGCCAGCCGCAGCAGCACCGCTTCAGGCAACTGCAGCTGCCAGAAACGGTTCAACAGCAGCAAGGCAGTTGCGGCATCACTGGAGCCGCCGGCGAGCCCGGCACCGATGGGAATCCGTTTGTCGAGATGCAGCGCGGCGCTGAGCTGCGGATTGGAGACTTCCTCGCGCAGCAGTTCGGCCGCTTTCAGCACCAGGTTGCTGCCATCGACGGCCAACGAAGCCTCGCTGCAGCTCAGCGACAGCTGACCGGGGGGGGCAGCAGCGGCGATGAGCTCATCGGCCAGGTCGATGGTCTGCATCACCATCGCCAGTTCATGAAAGCCATCACGGCGCAGGCCAAGAACCTCGAGATGGAGATTCAGCTTGGCCGGGGCGCTGAGGCTGAGGGAACTCACGGGGCAGGGGCCAGGGCAGCGGCCAACGCTACCCAGTGCTGTGGGCTGAGGTCCTGGGGACGCTGCTGCGGCTCGACCGAGGCCTCTGCCAGCCATGGCTCAAGCCCCTGGCTTGGCGCCAGCGTCGCCAAGGTGTTGCGCACCATCTTGCGGCGGGCCTGGAAAGCCTGGCGCAGCAGCCGTTCAACGGTTTTGGCCAGGCTGGGCGCAAGCCGCTCGCAGGCAGGCAGAGGCTCCAGTGCAATCACCTCCGACTGCACCTTCGGTGGCGGCTGAAAACAGCGGGGCGGGACGGGACAGACGCTGCGGCAGCGAGCCAGCAACTGCATGCGCACACTGAGTGCACTGAAGCTGCTGTGGCCTGGTGGGGCGCTGATGCGCTGGGCCACCTCCTGTTGCACCAGCAGAACCAGACGCTGGTATGGCGGATCAACCGGGCGATCGAGCCGTCCCACCAAGCGCTCCAGCAGCGGGCCGGTGATGTTGTACGGGATGTTGGCCACCACCTTGTTGGCGGGTCGGCTGGGATCACCCAGCACCGGCAGGTCAAGAACATCACCGCTTTGCAGGGAGAAGCGGGGATCGCCGCCGAAACGCTCCTGCAGGCCAGCCACCAGATCGCGATCCAATTCCACGGCATGGACCTGGGCCACCGCGGTGCCCAGCAAGCGGCCCGTTAGGGCCCCGCGTCCAGGCCCCACCTCGAGAACACAATCCGATGGAGACAGCTCGGCGGCAGCGACGATGCGATCAAGAACGGAGCCATCCTTGAGCCAGTGCTGACCGAAACGCTTGCGAGCGGTGTGGCCGGAAAAACTCATGCCGCCATGCTGCGCCAACGCAGCTGTCCGATTCCCATGACGGCGCTCCACACCATTCCCTCAGCTTGAAGCAACCGCCATCCAGCAGCAGGCTGGAGCCATCCGTTGCCATCACCTTGCCCCAGCCCTTGCTGCCGCTGATCTGCGTGGGCGGGCCATCGGCTGCAGGTAAAAGCCAGCTCAGCGCGCAACTGGCAGCTGCTCTGCGCAGCCAGGGCATCAACCCGTTGCCCATCGCCTGCGATGACTACTACCGCTGCGGCTGGAGCGGTGATGGGCCGTATGGCTTTGATACACCGGCGGCCATCGACAGCGAACTGCTGATCCAACAGCTGCATACCGTGCGCCAGGGAGGGCTGCCGCCATTACGGACCTACGACATGGCCACGCGAACCAGCAGCTGGCGGCCGATTCAGGGGCCCTATGAGATGGTGCTGCTCGAGGGGGCTTATGGGCTTCAGCAGGTGCTGCAGCAGGACGATTCAGCCCTGCTCATCTACATCGATGTTCCACAGCTGCAGCGTCTGATGCGGCGCTTGAAGCGTGATGTCAGGCAGCGGCAGCGACAGCCGCTGAGGGTGATCCGCCAAATGCTGGGCCCAGTGCGCCGCGGAGAGCGTGAGTTCATCACCCCGCTCAAAGCCATGGCGACCGTGGTGCTCAAGGGCAACCGTGACCAGCTCAGCAAGGTGATGCCCTTGATTCCCGGCATCCAGCCAACCGCTGGGGACACCGCAGCGCTCAAGGACGGCGCCGATCGATCCCACGGAAGCCATGACCCATGAGCAACAGCCAGGGGCTGGTTGCAGCCACTGAGATGGGTCAACAGCTCTATGGTTCAGCCAATTCCTGAAGACCCACTCGCAGTGACCCGCACCCGTCTTCTGGCTCCATTGGCTTGCCTGCTGCTGCTGCTGCCTGTGCTGCTGCTGGTCCCGCAGCGCCTCGAGGCCGCCATGGACTACGCCAAACAGGTGTTGATCGAAGCCGATTTCTCTGGGCGTGATCTGCGGGGGGTGACCTTCAACCTGACCAACCTGCGGGAGGCCAATCTCTCGGGTAGTGATTTACGCGGCGCCAGCCTGTTTGGCGCCAAGCTGCAAGATGCTGATTTGAGCGACACCGACCTGCGGGAGGCGACGCTGGATTCTGCCGTTTTTGATGGCACCAACTTGAGCAATGCGGTGCTGGAAGACGCCTTTGCGTTCAACACCCGTTTTCGCAACGTGACCATCACCGGCGCTGATTTCACCAATGTGCCGCTGCGGGGTGATGTGCTGAGCACCCTCTGCGCCGTGGCCGATGGCACCAACCCCGTTACCGGTCGCAGTACAAGGGACAGCCTTGGTTGCTCCTGAGGCCTGCTGAGCTGAACGATGAGCTTTGATCCCCGCAGCCTTGAGCGGCTCAAGCAACTGGGGCGGGAGTTACCCCAACCCATCAAGCCGCCTGCAACCAAACCAGAACCGACGCCCCAACGCCAGCACCGCGTTGAAACCGAGGAGGACCCCCAGGAACTGTTCCGTCAGTTGATGCAGGTCAGCCCCGACGGAACGGTGCCGGAGCACCTGATGGCGCGGTTGAAGCAGCTTGAAAAAGAACAACCCAATCCGATCAGCCCGGCTGCAGCCCAGCCTTCAGCAGGGCCTGCAAAGGGACGCAAAAAAAGCACCGAGAACGCGAGTGCAGACGATGCGCTGTACACGGCCTTTCAGCAGCTGCTGCTGGAAGAAGACGATTGAAACGACCTCAGCCGATGGGCTGGAACAAGGCCGTGCCAAAGCTCACAGCAAGACCGATTTGGCGCAGGGGCAGCCCGAACACCGTCGAAACCACATCAATCGCAACCCCGAGCAGCATCGACCATTAAGAACCTTGTCGAGATTTTAAGGAGTCTTGCCTCTGCGCGCGACCCCTTGCCCTCAAGCCACGGTGCGGCAACGCCGCTGATCCAGCTCCGTCAGGTATTTACGTTCGGCGTAATACAACTCCTGAAAACGCAGGGCATCGGCATTGAGCTGTTGGAACAAGGTCTCGATGCGGCTCTCGCCATCCTCATCGGGCCCACCGTTGTCGCGATCGCTCTCCAGCAGCAGGGCGATGCATTGCTCCAGGCTCTGCAGCCGCTGGGAACCCCAGGCCTCAAGCAGGTGGCGGCAACGGCGCAACACTCGGTGTCGCTCGAGGCTGGCGGTGGTTCCCCGCAACTGATCAGCAGGATTGGCCAGTGAGAGCTGCTGCAGTTCACTTGGCTCAAGCAATGGGGTCAGCCGCTGCAGCAGCGGGGCGTCATCGATCAGCAGGGCATCACTGAGCAACCGAGGCAGATCCAACTCCGCCAGACGTTCACCAGGATCACTGCCCCGGCTGATGGTCTCGAGCAGACCAAGGCCGAGGTTGTCCTCCTCCAGCGCGCTGATCTGGGCCCAGAGCTTGCGGTGATGGGGCAGCCCGAAATCCTCAAGCTCCCGCTGGCGCAGTTCCTGGCGGATTTCAGCCCGCAGTGCCGGCACATGCAGATACAGCCTGAGCAGTTCAGCCTCAGCCCTCTCACGCACCCCCGCATCAGACGGTTGCTCATGGCGACTGGAGCGGCCATGCCAGCGCTGACCCTTGACCTGCTGACGCAGATCCTCCTCGAGCTGCAGCGCCATCCGGGCCTGACCACCGGAAAGACGCTCAGCAACCCGTTGCAGGTAGTGGCTGCGCAGGGCTGATTGAGGCAACTTGCCAAGCAGCTCCACCAGCCCCTGGATCGCCTGCTGGAACTGATCGGCCCGCCCCAGGTCCTTGCCTTCGAGCACCTGCTCGATCTGCCAGTCCAACCAGAGCGGTGCCTGGTCCTGCAAGGCGAGATAGTCAGCAGGACTGTTCTCCTGCAGGAATTCATCGGGGTCCTTGCCTGAGGGCAGATGCAGCACCCTCAGCTCGATCTGGCCTTGCAGAGCCTGGAGCTCCACCTCACCGATGGCGCGCTGGGCCGCCTTCACGCCAGCGCGATCGGCATCGAAGTTCAACACGATGCGGCGGCTATCTGAGCAGCGGCACAGCTGGGTGATCTGTTGGCTATTCATCGCCGTACCGAGGGCAGCGACGGCATGGCGCACCCCCGCGGCATGCAAGGCGATGACATCGAAGTAACCCTCCACCACCAGGGCACAGTCAGCACGGCGGATCGGATCAGCCGCCTTGTCAAAGCCGTAGAGGTGCTTGCCTTTGTCGAAGACTTCCGTCTCCGGCGAGTTCATGTACTTGGGTTCGCTGCCATCAAGGCTGCGGCCGCCAAAGCCGATGATCCGGCCTTGGCGGTCATGGATCGGCACCATGACCCGATGCCGGAAACGGTCATAAAAGCCATTGCCCCCCTTGCGAGGGATCACCAGTCCTGCCGCTTCCAGCAACGTTGGGGAGAGACCTTGCGCCTGCTGCAGATGGCGGATCAGTCCATCCCAGCCCTCCGGTGCATAGCCCAGTTCAAACGCTTCGATCGTGCCGTCACTGAGCCCTCGCTTCTGGCGCAGGTACTCCAGAGCAGCCTGGCCTTCAGGGCGCTTGAGGTTGGAGCGAAACCAGCCGCTGGCCATGGACAGCGCCTTGTGGAGCTGGTCCCGGCGCGAGAGCTGCTGCTTGAGTCGCTCCTGCTGTTTGACATCAAGGGTTTCGACCGGCAACGAATAGCGCCTGGCCAGCTCCATCACCACGTCCCCGAAGCTCTGGCGCTTGAGCTCCATCAGGAACTTGAGGCTGTTGCCGCCGGCACCGCAGGAGAAGCAGTAATAGAACTGCTTGGCCGGTGAGACCGTCATCGACGGCGACTTGTCGTCGTGGAAGGGGCAGAGCCCGACAAATTCGCGTCCTTTCTTTTTGAGCACCACGTGCTCACCCACGACATCAACGATGTCGGCCCGTTCCTTGACGGCTTCAATTGTGCGCGGATGCAGCCGGGGAACGCTCACGCTGGCTCGCAGCAAGGCTTCATTTTCCCTGCTTCAGCCGCAACGGCCAGCGCTCAGCTGCCAGTGAAACGAAGGGCACCACCTTGCTGAAGGCGGAACAGCCAGGTGCCGTCCCCAGCGGGCTGAAAGGAGCCACGGCGACGGTTGATGCGGGCCTGTCCGCCTTCAGGGAGCGTTTCGATCACGCTGCGTTGACCCGATGGCCAGCGCACGGTGAGCAGCAGCTCACCCGGGCCCTGCCAGCCCTCGATCTCACATTCGCCGGCCTCAACCCAACGCCCGTTGGCATCGCGCCAGGCGCAGCGGCGTGCCAACTTCAAATCCTGAGCGGCAGCAGCGCCATCGCCGGCCGTGTCAATGGCCGTGTCATTTGCCGCGGCAGGGCTCACGCTGATCAGCGCCAGCACCACGCTGAAGACGAGGACCTGGAATTTCATCCGACCAGAGGCTCTAATCAGCAGCTAGCCAGGCTGGGGAGTGTCGTCAACAACCAGGTTGCGGCGCACCAATGGATAACTGCGCCATCCAGGCTTCTGGGGGCCGGGAGGACGCAGCAAGCGCCAACTCTCCCCCTTCTCACCGGGGAGCAGGACCACATCAAAAGGACTGTCGATGCGGATCGGATCGTCCGGCAGGCTCCAATCAAACCGGCCCTGCAATTGCCAGGCCGAGAGGCCCTGCACCTCCAGGCGATGCTGCTGCTCCACCCGAACGCGACGCAGCGTGGGGTGACCCTCAGGCACAGGCAGCTGCAGGGCCTGCGCCAGATCGCTCTGCGTGAAACGCACCTGCAGATCCAGGGCCTCCAGCAGCACCTGGCGAGGCGGTTGACCGATGGCTGAACACGCGGTCAACAACAGCAGCAACCCACAGGCAAAGACGCAGCAAAAACGGCGCAAAGCACGCATCAGGGGCAACATGGCTTGACACCAGGTTTGAGCATGATCGGCTGGTTGGACGGACAGGTCGGAGACAGCTGGCGGGATGGCAACCGCAGCGGGGTGCTGCTGATCTGCGCCGGCGTGGGCTACGAGGTGCAGATCAACGATTCCAACCTGGCATCAACGCCAGGTGCTGCGCTCCGCCTGCATATCCATCAACAGCAACGGGAGGACGGCAGCGTCCTGTTCGGCTTTGCGGCGAAAGCCGAACGGGATCTCTTTCGTCTGCTGATCAGCGTTAATGGCGTGGGACCGCAGGTGGCCATGGGGCTGCTGGGCAGCCTTGAACTGGACGGTCTGCTGCAAGCCCTGGCCGGTGATCAGACCGCCGCACTCTGCAGCGCCCCTGGGGTGGGCAAACGGATCGCCGAACGGCTGACACTGGAGTGGCGCTCGAGGCTTCAGGAGCGTTGGAGTCAGGTGGGGGGAGCAGCAGCCTTGACCGTGGTGGCATCACCCGGGCCGCAGCAGGCGCTCCGGGTGGAGCTTGAAAGCACCCTCAGCGCCCTGGGCTACGGCCCGGTGGAAGTGCAGCAGGCCCTGACGCACTGCAGCGCAGAGCTCGAGGAGTCAGCGCCCCTGGAGGAATGGTTGCGCCAGTGTCTGGCCTGGCTGAGCCGCGAGGCCGCTTAAGGGGACAGCAGTGGGTATGCTGTTGGATTACACCGAACAGGGTCTTCGCAGCGCATGCCCCTCAACACCGAGAAGAAGCAAGAACTGATCAACTCGCACCAGACGCATGCGACGGACACCGGCTCAGTTGAGGTGCAGGTGGCCATGCTCACCGAGCGCATCACCCAGCTGACCGGCCACCTCCAGGCCAACAAGCACGACTTCTCCTCCCGTCAGGGACTGATGAAGATGCTGGGCCGCCGCAAGAGCCTGCTGAGCTACCTCAAGAGCCAGAGCCAGGACCGTTACCAGGGGCTGATCAATAAGCTCGGCATCCGCGGCTGATTTTTTCAATGGCATCCAAGGGCACGTCCTCCAACGGTGTTGAAGGTTTCGCCAAAGGGGTGCCTGACAAGCCCGTCCGGGCCGTTGCCCCCAAAGCGCCGAAACCTCGCAACACCATTCCCCCGGTTGTGGCCAATCGAATGGCACGCCGCGTGGTGATCGGGGCGGGCATCCCAACCTTTTTCGGCATGAGCACCTTTGTCATCAGCTACCTGTTGGTGACTCGCCAGATTGCCGATGTCCAACCGGCGGTCACCCTGCTGGTGTCAGGGGGCTTCTTCGCTTTAGGCCTGGTGGGTCTGAGCTATGGACTGTTCTCCAGCAGCTGGTTGCCTGAGCCAGGCACCCTGCTGGGTTTTGAGCAGATCGGGCCGAACATCACACGGCTGCGCAACGGCGCAGTTGCACGTCGAAGCGAGCCGCGCTGAGGCTGGCGGCAGCCGCTTCAGCATCATTGACGCAGAACTGGTGGCCGAGCCGCACAAAGCAGCTCCCCCCAGGAGCATTGACTTCAGCGACCACTGGAACCCTGAGCCCCAGGGTCTCGCCATCCACCTTGTGTTGCAGCAGGCATTCGCGCAGCTGATGCTGCACGGTGATGTCCCCCGCCTGCTGACAATCGAGGCGCACCAGAACGAGGTTCAGTTCATCGATCAGGGCCACGTCGTCGACGATGATCTGCACCCGCTCGTCCCTGCGGTCCACCTGACCCCAGAGCAGCAGGCGGGCATCCACCATCAGATGATCGCTGAGCCGGGCGTAGGTCTTGGGGAAGACCACCGCTTCACAACTGCCGGTCAGATCTTCGAGCTGCAGGATGGCCATCCGATCCCCCTTGCGGGTGGTGACCACACGCATTTCAGGCACCATCACCAGGGCTGAAACACGGCTGCGATCGGATTTCTCTTCCAAACTTCCCAGCCCAATGGGCATCAGCAGGCGGCTGGCACCACTGAGCTGCTTGAGCGGATGGTCTGAAAGGTAGAAGCCCACCAGCTCCTTTTCAAGCCTGAGTTTTTCGGTCGGGGCGTAATCCGGCACCGGAGCCGCTTTTGGGGCCGAGGCCGGAGCCGTCTCCGCCGCACCACCACCGCCGAGCAGATCAAGCAGGTTGCCCTGACCGCTGGCTTTATCCCGGGCGCGGGCACTGGCCCAATCCAGGAGGAGGTCGAGATCGGCCATCAGCTGAGCCCGGTTGGCCGAGGGCTCCATGGCATCCAGGGCACCACAATGGATCAGCGATTCCAAGGCGCGACGGTTGAGCTGGCCGCAGCCAGCCATGCGATCACACAGATCGGCAAGGGAGAGGAAGGGGCCACCGCTCTGGCGTGAGGCGATCAGGGAATGGATGGCACCATCACCGAGATTGCGCACAGCCGAGAGACCAAAGAGGATCTTGTCGTCTTGAGGGGTGAAATCAATGCCGGAGCTGTTGACATCCGGCGGCAGTACGGCGATCCCCATGGCATTGCTGTTGGAGATATAACGCTGCACCTTGTCGGTGATCCCAGCGTTGACGGTGAGCAATGCCGCCATGTAGGCGACGGGGTAGTGAGCCTTGAGGTATGCGGTCTGGTAAGTGACGGCGCCATAGGCCGTGGAATGGCTCTTGTTGAAGCAGTACTCCGCAAAGAGCACCATCTGGTCAAACAGTTCATCGGCGACCTTGCCATCAACACCACGCTGGCTGGCGCCCTCAACAAAAATGCCACGGTGCTTCTGCATCTCCGCCACCTTCTTCTTACCCATGGCACGGCGCAGCAGATCAGCCTCCCCGAGGGAGTAACCAGCCAGATCCTGAGCGATCCGCATGATCTGTTCCTGGTAGACCATGATCCCGTAGGTCTCCTGCAGGATCGGCTCAAGCTTGCGATCGGCGAATTCAATCGCTTCCCGGCCGTGCTTGCGGTTGATGAATTTGGGAATCAAGCCCGCATCAAGGGGACCAGGTCTGTAGAGCGCCAGGATCGAGGAGATATCCTCCAGAGAGGAGGGCTTGAGGTCGCGCACGATCTGGCGCATCCCTGTGGATTCGAGCTGGAAAATGCCTTCAAGATCACCGCGAGCTAGCAGGTCGTAGGTCTTCTCATCATTGGCCGGCAACTGGTCGGGGTCGGGGCGATCTCCGCTCTGATGGGCCACCAGTTCGAGGGTTTTCTCAATCATGGTGAGGTTCTTGAGCCCCAGGAAATCCATTTTCAGGAGGCCCATCGATTCGACGTCCTCCATGTAGTACTGCGTGATCACCTGGCCATCGTTGTTGCGCTGCAACGGCACCAGCTCATCGAGTGGATCGGCGGCAATCACGACACCAGCGGCATGGACTCCAAAGGTCTTGTTGGTGCCCTCAATGCGGCGGGCCATGTCAACCCAGCGCTTGACGTTGGGATCACTCTCGTACTTCTGACGGAACTCAGGCTCAGGCGATTCCTCGCCAATCATCATCTCCAGTTTGGCGGGCTTGCCCCGCACCACAGGGATCAGCTTGGCGAGTCGGTCGGCATCTCCGTAGGGAATGTCGAGCACCCGAGCGACATCCTTGAGCACAGCCTTGGAGGTCATGCGGTTGAAGGTGATGATCTGTGCCACCTTGTCCTCGCCGTAGCGACGGGTGACGTAGTCGATCACCTCACCACGGCGCTCGATGCAGAAATCGGTGTCGATATCAGGCATGGATTTGCGTTCGGGATTGAGGAATCGCTCGAACAACAGACCGTTGCTGACCGGATCAATGTTGGTGATTCCCAAGGCGTAGGCGACAAGCGAACCGGCGGCAGAGCCCCGTCCAGGGCCGACCGGAATGCCGCTCTCCCGCGCAAAGCGGATGTAGTCCCAGACCACCAAGAAGTAGGTGGGAAACCCCATCTGCTCCATGATCTTGAGCTCATGGCTGAGACGCTCGCCGTAGAGGGCATCAATGCCATCGCCAGGCGATAACTGCAGCCGCTCCCGCAGGCCCTGTTCGGTCACCTCGCGCAGATAACTGACCGGTGTGTGCCCCTCCGGAATCGGGAACCGGGGCATCTGATAGCGGCCAAGGATGTCGTAGTCCTCCACCTTCTCAGCCACCTTGACGGTGTTGTTGAGAGCTTCTTCCACCACCTCGGGCTCGAGATGATCGGCGAAGAGCTGCGCCATCTCCTCGCGGCTCTTGATGTATTCCGTGCCGGTGTAGCGCAAGCGCTTCTCATCACTGATCAACTTGCCGGTCAGCACGCAGAGCAGGGCGTCATGGGCTTCCACATCAGCGCTGCTGAGGTAGTGCGCGTCATTGGTGGCAATCAGGCTGATGCCGAGCTCACGGGCCAGGGTCACCAGCCCGGTGTTGACGATGCGATCCTCTGGTGAACCATGGTCCTGGATCTCGAGGTAGAAGTCCTCGCCAAAGATCTCCTGATACCACTGGGCCACTTCGCGGGCCACGTCCATGCGCCCCCGCATGATCGCCTGGGGAATCTCGCCGCCGAGGCAGGCCGTCGCGACGATCAGCCCTTCGCTGTGGGCCTTGAGCAACTCCTTGTCAATGCACGCGCGCGAGAAGATGCCCCGGCCGCGCATGCCACGCAGGTGGCTGATGCTGGTGAGCTTGACCAGATTGCGATAGCCGGTGCGGTTCTTGGCCAGAACGACCAAGTGGTAGCGGCGTTCTTTTTTGCGCTGTGGGTCATCGATGCTGCCGTTGACGACATACATCTCGTTGCCAATGATCGGCTTGATTCCAGCCTTGGAGCAGAGCTTGAGGAGCTCGACAGCGCCGTACATCACACCGTGATCGGTGAGGGCCACAGCAGGCATGCCCAGATCGACAGCACGCTGCACCATCGCCGGTAGTTGCGTGGCCCCATCCAGCAAGCTGTAGTCGCTGTGGTTGTGGAGCGGCACAAAGCTCACGGGCAGCACTCCACAAGTCGATGGTCCATCCTATCGAGGCACACCAGATCTGGTGGGACCAGAGCAGACGGTTCTAATTAGGGCACCAGGGGTGCCTTTGGGCGAGAAGCCATCACATCAGCGGCCTGTTCGTAGTGATGAGCGAGCTGCAGCAGCCGTTCTTCCGCCAGGACCGGGGCCATCAACTGGAGGCCGATCGGCAGCCCTTGATCATCAAAACCGCATGGAACGCTAATGGCAGGCAGTCCGGCCAGATTGGCGGGAATAGTCAGCAGGTCCGCCAGGTACATCGCCAGCGGATCATTCTCATGCTCTCCAGGGGCGAAGGCCGTGGTGGGAGCGGTCGGTGTCAGCAGCAGATCCACCTGTTCAAAGGCCGCATCAAACTCGCGACGGATCAGCGTGCGCACCTGCTGCGCTTTTTTGTAGTAGGCATCGACATAGCCGGCCGAGAGGGCATAGGTGCCGATCAGGATGCGGCGCTTCACCTCATCGCCAAAGCCTTCTGCACGGCTGCGGGCGGTCATGCTGCTGAGGCTGTCGGCATCAGGGCTGCGGTAGCCGTATTTGACGCCGTCATACCGGGCCAAGTTGGCCGAGGCTTCAGAAGGAGCGATCACGTAATACGTCGCGATCCCAGCCTGGAAACGGGGGCAGCTCACCTCCACCAGCTCGCAGCCCAGGCTCTCCAGCAAGCTGGCCGCAGCGCGAACCGAGCGCTCAACCTGGGGATCAAGACCGTCAACAAAGGCTTCTTTGAGCACCCCCACCTTGAGACCTTTGATCGGACGCGCCAGCGCCGCCAGGTAATCAGGCACCGGCACATCCAGGCTGGTGGAATCCCGGGGATCGTGGCCGGCAATGGTCTGCAGCACAGCCGCAGAGTCGGCAACGGTGCGGCTGAAGGGACCCACCTGATCCAGCGAGCTGGCAAAGGCCACCAGGCCCCAGCGGCTCACCCGGCCGTAGGTGGGCTTGAGGCCCACCACCCCGCAGAAACTGGCCGGCTGACGAATGGAACCACCGGTATCCGATCCCAGAGCCACATCGCACTGGCCGGCGGCAACAGCGGCGGCACTGCCGCCTGAACTCCCTCCCGGCACCCGCCCGGTGTTCCAGGGGTTGCGTGTCATGCCAAAGGCTGAGGTCTCCGTCGAACTGCCCATGGCGAATTCGTCGAGATTGGTTTTGCCCACCAGCACGGCACCGGCATCCCAGAGCCGCTGGGTGACGGTGGACTCGTAGGGCGGCACAAAGCCCTCCAGCATGCGGCTGGAGCAGGTTGTGGCAACGCCTTTGGTGCAGAGGTTGTCCTTGATGCCGGCGGTAACGCCGGCCAGGGCACCAAGCTCTCCTCCTGCAGCGACGCTGGCATCGACAGCGGCTGCTGCGCTCTGGGCTGCCTCATCGGTCACGGTGAGGAAGGCCTTGACCTCCCCATCGGTTGAAGCAATGCGCTCAAGGCTGCTCTTGGCGTGATCCTTGGCTGATGCCTCCCCACGTCGCAGGGCATCAGACCAGGCAGAGATCGCCATCACGCTTCATTGGCTGGAGGCGACGCTATCAGTGCGCGGTGGCTAGATTCAGCCCTGATGCTCGACGGTGAAGGGCTCACTACGGCGGGTGCGCAGCAGCTGATGCTCGACAACTGCAGGCTGCTCTGAGCGGATATCAGCAAGGAAGGTCTGGAGTTCACTCTCCAGGGTGCTGCGGCGCACGAACGGACCGAACCAGTAGGTCACATCAGGGTTACGGGTGTCCACCCGTGCCCACCAGGCCAAGCCCAGAAGATTGGCTGTGGCACGGAAGGGGGAGGAGAAGGCACCCATGGGGCTGACTGGACGCGCGCCCATTGTGCATGGCTATCCAGCCGAGGCCACCTCATAGACGAATCTCCGTGTCCGGTTGTGCATCGAATGCAGGCTCTGAGCCCTCTGGCTCAGCGGCTGTGGTGCTGACATCAGCAGGATCCACGTGGATCTGGGCGCGTTGAATCCGCGGCGCTGGGTCCTGTCCCTTGAGGTTGGCCATCCAACCGCGGCGCGCCACCTCATAGCAGAGCATGGCCGTGGCCACCGATGCGTTCAGGCTCGGAGTGATGCCCCTGAGGGGAATGCGGATCAGCTGATCGCAATGGCGCCTGGTGAGCATCGAAAGGCCCTGACCCTCAGAGCCGGTCACCACCACCAAGGGACCGTCGAGGTCGGCCTCAACGAGGGTGGCACTGCCCTCCTCAGCCAGACCGACCACCCTGTAGCCAGAATCCTTCAGCTTCTCCAGCGCCCGGTTGAGGTTGACGACCCGAGCCACCGGCAGATGTTCCAAAGCGCCAGCGGCCACCTTGGCCACCGATCCGGTCAGGCCTGCATTGCGCCGTTGAGGCAGCACCAGCCCATGGGCACCAAGAGCCTCGGCGCTGCGGACGATGGCACCGAGGTTGTGGGGGTCTGTGAGGCCATCCACCGCCATCAGCAGGGGAGCTTCACCGATGCGGGAGCAGCCGTTGATGAGGGCATCAAGGTCAACGGTGTCGGCTGCAGCGGTCTGCAGGACGATGCCCTGGTGCACGCCGCCGCCGCTGAGCTGGGCCAGACGGGCCCAGGTGACCTCCTCGACCAAAACGCCAGAGCCCTTGGCCTCTCTGAGCAACTGCAGGAAACGGCTGCGAAAGCGCATTTCCGTTGTGCACCAGATCCTGTGGATAGGCCTGCCGCTCTCGAGCGCTGCTTGGGCTGCATGCAGGCCCCAGATCAGATCATCGACTTCAGGACTGGCAGAACTTTCAGCAACGGGAGGTTCATGGTCACGGCGCTCATAGCGATCAAACCGCTCCTGGCGCTCCGGGCGCGGACCAGCAGCAGCAAAGCGACGCACAGGGCGACCATCGCGCCGCTCGCCGTCACGGCGCTCACCATCACGGCGTGGCGGGCCAGAGCGAGAGAAGCGCTCACCACGATCGAAACGTTCCGGCCTGGAGCTGCGGCCGCGGTTGCCCGGTCGCTCGCTGCGGTCAAAACGATCGAAACGGGCGCGGCCACCAACGGCTCGCTCACCCCGGCCAGGCCGCTGTTCTCCATCAGGACGGTCAAAGCGATCAGGGCGCTCGCCACGATCAGATCGCTCTGAACGGTAGGGACGCTCACGCCGCTCAAAACGATCGGAGCCGCCGCGCCGTCCCCCAGGTCGGCCGGGCCCATCGGGGCGGCTGAAGGGGCGACGGGAACGGGGAGGCATGGAGACAACGCAGACAGTCAGGGCTCCAGACCTGCTCACCCCGGATCGGGGGAGCAACAACGCTCCAGGCGGCTGAGCAGCTGCTCGAGCCGTGCGGGGTTGTTCAGATAGAGCCAGCCCACCATTGTCTCAAATCCTGAGGCCCGACCATAAACACCCGGATCACTGCGTTTTGGTCCTCGTCCAGCGGCGTTGCGCCCCTTGCGCACCAGCTCTAACTCCTCAGGCAACAGATCAGGCTCAAGTTGGGCCAAAGCAGTGCTCTGTGCCTCAGCTCGCACCAACGCCACCGTGCGGCGATGGAGCTGGGCTGTCGAACCGGGCTCAAAAACAAAGCGACGACGCTGGTGCAACTCCCAGACGGCATCACCCAGCCATGCCAACTGGGCGGGGCCTGGCTGGACGCCGTCAGGCAGCGGCAAGGCTGCCCATGGCCGTCGACAGGTCGGGCTGAAGGTTCAAGAACGATTCCAGCCGCACGAGCTTGACGGTTTGCAGGACACGGCTGTTGCCGACAATCAGAAAGCGTCGCTTGGACTCGTTCCACTGCTTGGCGAGTTGAACAAGTGCGCCCAATCCTGAAGAGTCGATGAAATCAATCCGGCTCAGATCAAGCACCAGCGGCAATGACTGGCCAGTGGATTGATCGGCAATGAAATCACGGAATTGACGCTCGGAATAAGCATCAAGCTGTCCAGTGAAATGGAACAGCAGACAGTGATCCTGGGGCTCGAATCCGCCCCGGAGGGAGACAGTGAGTCGCTGAAGATCAGTGATGGTTCCAGACCTCTTGCACGAACAGCCGCCTACTGGAGGCGCTCCATCTTATCGATGTTGCGCCGCTCTGCCATCAAGGTTGTGAAACGGCTGAAGTGGTGGTCAGCGTCGTGGGGCCCTGGCGAGGCTTCCGGGTGGTATTGCACTCCGAACACCGGCTGATCACGCATCTCCAGTGCCGCCACCGTGCCGTCATTGAGGTTGTGGTGGGTGATCGCGACACGCTTGGAATCCAAGCTGGCTGCATCGATGGCAAACCCATGGTTCTGGCTGGTGATCTCCACCAGACCGTCACCGCCGCAGGGGTGGTTGAGCCCGCGATGGCCATAGCCGAGCTTGAAGGTGGTGCCACCGAGGGCCAGACCGAGGATCTGGTGTCCCAGGCAAATCCCGAACAGCGGCAATTGCGGTTGCAGCAGTAGGGCCTCAGCCAAGGCGATCCCACTGCTCACCACCGCTGGATCGCCAGGGCCATTAGAGAGGAAGACCCCCTCGGGCTGCAGGGCCATCACCTCATCAATCCCGGCACTGGCGGGCAACACCTCCACATGGCAGCCATGGGCGCTGAGGCGCTCGAGGATCGCCCGTTTGATGCCGAAATCGATGGCCACGACCCGGTAAGGCCGCGCAGGCTGGGCCTGCAGCCGTTGGTCAAAGCCGGCCGCTGTCGCCTGTTGCCACTGGTAAGGGCTTGCCGTGCTGACCTGAGCCGCCAGGTTCTGGCCCTCCATGGATGGGGCCTGACGCACACGCTGGAGGAGCTCCTGCGGGCTGGTGCCGTCATTGCTGACGGCGCCATTGATGGCACCGCCCTCGCGCAGCAGCCGCACTACGGCACGGGTGTCGACACCGCTCAAGCCCACAACGCCATGCTGCTGCAGCCATGACTCGAGGCTGCCGCTGCTGCGCCAGTTGCTGGCTGCAGGGGCAAGCTCACGGGTGATCACGGCGTTAACGGCCGGTACATCGGCCTCGAGATCCTCACCATTGATGCCGGTGTTCCCAAGCTCCGGGTAGGTGAAAGTGATCAGCTGACCGGTGTAACTGGGGTCGGTGATGACCTCCTGGTAACCGGTCATGCCGGTGTTGAACACCACTTCACCGATGGCTGTACCAATGGCGCCAAAGCCCCTGCCGCGCAGCACGGTGCCATCAGCCAGCACAAGCAGGGCGTCCATGGGTCTGAACATCTCAGGAGATCATCCCTCAGCGCTGGCAAGAGCCCCTGAAAGCTGCTGGAGACGCTGCCAGGGGGAACCGGAAGCCAAGGCTGAAAGCGCCTGTTGAACGCCATCTGACCAGCTGTTCACAGCGCCAGCACTCCAGAGCACCAGGGCTGTGTTCAAGGCCACCACCTGCTGCTGAGCCTCCGTCCCCTCGCCCTGCAGCACCGCCTCAAGGATCTGCTGGTTGCATTGGAGATCCCCGCCGCTGAGCGCCTGCAACGGCGCCGGGCTCAGGCCAAGGGCCACGGGATCCAACGATGCATGGCGCAAGCACCCGTTCTCCAGCACCACCAGCTGACTTGGGCCCGAAAGACTGGCTTCATCGAGGCCGCCATGGCCATGGACCACAACGGCCCGCTCAAGGCTGAGCAGCTGCAAGGCACCGGCCATCGGCTCCAGCAATGCTGGGGTTGCCACACCAAGCACCTGCGCTTCTGGCTGGAGCGGATTCACCAGAGGGCCCAGCAGGTTGAACACCGTGCGCACGCCGAGACTGCGGCGCAAGGGGGCCAATCCCTTCAACGCCGGATGCCATCCAGGCGCAAAGAGAAAGCTCACGCCGGTCTGCTCAAGGGCCGCAACCACCCGCTCGAGCGGTGCACCCAGCTGCACACCGAGACCTTCGAGCACATCGGCGGAACCCACCTTGCCGCTGGCACTGCGGTTGCCGTGCTTGGCCACCACCACACCGCAGGCTGCAGCGGTAAAGGCAACAGCAGTGGAAATGTTGAAGCTGTCAGCACCATCACCGCCGGTGCCGCAGGTGTCGACCAACGCCATCGCCGGCCTGGGGCAGGGCAGTGCTGAGGCCTCACGCAGCACCTGGGCCATAGCCGCCAGTTCCACGGCTTGATAAGGCCTGCAGCGCAAGGCAGCGAGAAAGGCACCGGTCTGGACAGGTTCCAGGGCACCATCCAGCCAGGCCTGCATCAGCGCCTTGGCCTGATCGGCCTGCAGCACTTCGCCGCAGCAAAGCTGCTCCAGCAGCACAGGCCAAGAGAAGGTGTCAGTGCTTGTCATGGAAACGCGCCGCGGGCGAGATGAACTTTGCAGAACAATCAGCCCAAAAAAAAGACCCGGATGCAAAAGCATCCCGGGCCAGGTGATGGGGACGCCCAATTCTTACCCATGGACCAGGGGGACTTTTGTTAGCTGGACATCATTTGCTCAGCCCTCGGAATCGGCGGCATCAAATCCACTGCCCACCGCCTGCGGTTCAACTGCTGCATCCTGGCCAGGGCGGTAGCCGGAAGCCCAGATCTCGCGGCAGCGGGCATTGAGCTGATCGCGGCTGAGGCCCCAGAGCTTGATGGCCTTGGCCAGATCCCGCTGCAGTGCATCGGCCCCAGGAAAACCGCTGTATCGCATCAACAAGCGGGCAGCATCGACCAGATGGCCATCTGTTGGGACCGTGGTAGCAAGCAAGCCATCAACGATCTGACGGTCGCTGAGCTCCAGCGGATGGGCCTGCTGCGGCGTGCTCTCGTGGCTGTTGCTCATCGATCGCCGGTCAAGCGCTGTGGCTCCGTAGTTTGGGCCCATTCATGCATGCACGGATGGCTGCCCCCCTCAAGCTGGGATTGATCATCCGCCACCTGCGGCCGCAACGCCGCGAGCTGCTCCAGGGGGCCGTGGCCCTGGTTGTGGTGAATCTCGTGGGGGTGAGCCTGCCCCTGCTGGTGCAGAACACCGTCAACAGCCTCAAGGAAGGTTTCTCGCTGCCGCAGCTGCTGCAGCAGGCCGCCCTGATCGCTGCTTTGGCCACCGCGATGGCCTTGGTCAGGCTCTGGTCGCGGGTGTTGGTGTTCGGTGCGGGACGTCAGGTGGAGGTGACCCTGCGCCAACGGATTTTCGATCACCTGCTCAAGCAAGAACCGGGCTGGGTGCAGCAGACCGGTAGCGGCGAGGTGATCAGCCGCTCCACCAGCGATGTGGAGAACGTGCGCCGGCTGCTGGGATTTGCTGTGCTCAGCCTGACCAACACGGCGCTGGCCTACAGCCTGACCCTGCCGGCGATGCTGGCCATCGATCCCTGGCTGAGCCTGGCGGCCATTGCGCTTTATCCGCTGATGTTGCTGGTGGTGGGTGCCAGCGGCGGCCGGATGATGGGACAACAGCGGCAGCAACAGCGTGAGCTAGCCGGACTGAGCGACCTGATCCAGGAGGACCTTTCAGGCATCAGTGCCATCAAGATCTACCGGCAGGAACCAACGGAGCAGGAAGCTTTCACGCGGCTCAGTGATCGCTACCGCGATGCGGCTTTGGCCCTGGCCCGCACCCGCAGCACCCTGTTTCCACTGCTGGAGGGCATCAGCTCCCTCTCACTGCTGGTGCTGCTGGCCATTGGCAGTGGCCAGCTCGCCGCCGGCAGCCTCAGCCTCGGTGGCCTTGTGGCATTGATCCTCTACGTCGAGCGGTTGGTGTTTCCGACCGCCTTGCTGGGCTTCACCTTGAGCACCTTCCAGACCGGCCAGGTGAGCCTGGAGCGCGTTGAGGAACTCCTCAAACGCGAATCCACCATCCAAGACCCGGTTGATCCTCAGCCCCTCCAGGTGGTCTCTAACCCAGGCGCGATCAGGGCCAGAGGTCTGCGCGTGCGCTACCCCGATGCGCCATCAGAGTCACTGGCTGGAGTCGACTTTGACGTCAAGCCAGGGGAGCTGGTGGCTGTGGTGGGGCCGGTGGGCTGCGGCAAGACCACCCTGGCCCGAGCTCTAGGCCGCATGGTGGAGGTGCCCAGCGGGCAGCTCTGGATCGATGGTCAAGACATCACGGCACTGACACTCCGTGATCTGCGCACCAAGATCTCCCTGGTGCCTCAGGAGGGGTACCTCTTCACCGCAACGCTGGCGGAGAACCTTCGCTTCGGTAATCCCCAGGCCAGTGACAGTGAGCTCCGCGCCGCAGCACGGCAAGCCCAGCTCGAGGCCGACATCCAAGCCTTCCCCGCTGGCTACGAGACCCTGGTGGGCGAGCGCGGCATCACCCTCAGCGGTGGACAGCGCCAGCGCAGTGCCCTGGCTCGCGCCCTGCTGGTGGATGCTCCGATCCTCGTGCTCGATGACGCCTTAGCCAGCGTCGACAACCGAACCGCCGCAGCGATCCTGCAATCCCTCACCCTCAACCAGCAGCGGTCGGTGCTGTTCATCAGCCACCAGCTCTCTGCCGCTGCAGCCTGCGACCGGGTGCTCGTGCTGGAGCAAGGGCAGGTGGTCCAGCAGGGGCATCACCGCGAGCTGGTGAGCATCAACGGCACCTACCGCCGGCTGTGGGAGCGGGAGCAGGCCAGTCAGCAACTCGAAGCTGCCTGATCCCTTTTCCTGAAGATCTACCCGCATCGGCTGGTCGCGGCTCGGAAGCGGGCTTAGCTGGAGGCATATCGCCGCCGCGAGGGCCATGGAGACCCACGAGAGCTACCAGCTGCGCTGCACCCTCACCTTTGGTGACATCTACGGCCAGGTACTCGCCTGGATGGGAGTGATCTTCGTCAGCCTGGCCATGGCCCTGGGGCTGATGGGGGCCAGCCGGCCCCTGTTCGCGCTGCTGGGGGTGGGTCTGATCCTGGTGCTCTCCCTGCCGTTTCTGCTCTTTGCCTTCACCACCACGCTGCTCAATCACATTGCCCTAGAACCGAAGGGTTGATAGCAGCAGCACCATGCTCAGTTGGCTCACTGGCGGCGGTGAAGGTGGGGCGACCCTCGAGCCAGGACAGCATGTGCTGCTCGGCACCCCGATCACGGCTCCACCGGCTGAGGGCCAGCAGGAAGCGCAGTTTGGCTGTGGTTGCTTCTGGGGGGCTGAAAAAGGCTTCTGGCGCTTGCCCGGCGTGGTGACTACCGCCGTTGGGTATGCCGGCGGAAGTGGCAGCAATCCCAGCTATGAGCAGGTCTGCAGCGGCCGCACCGGCCACGCCGAGGTGGTCCGCGTGGTCTGGGATACGGGCTTGATTGATTTCAGCGATCTGCTGAAGCTGTTCTGGGAATGCCATGACCCCACCCAGGGCGACCGCCAGGGCAATGACACCGGTAGCCAGTACCGCTCCACCATTTACGTCAACGATCCAGAGCTGCTGAAGATTGCAGAAGCCAGCAAGGCGAGCTACCAGGCCCTGATCACAGCCCAAGGCTTCGGGCCAATCACCACGGAAATCCGTGAGAATGTTCTGTTCTTCGCAGCGGAGCACTACCACCAGCAGTACCTTGCTCGGCCTGGCAGCCGTCCGTACTGCTCAGCCATGCCCACCAAGGTGGAACTGGGCAGCTTTGAAGGTTGCACCTACAAGCTTCCGCCGGCGGTCTGGAGCCACTACGACTGGTCCATCAGTCACTGTGTGCTGCGTGGTGAAAATGCGCCCATCAGCCTCTGAGAAGTCCCTGGCTGCAGCGGCAGTGGTGCTTTCACTGCTGTTGCCCCATGGGGTTCACGCCGGTCCATCGCCCTGGTGGGAGCACTACGAGCGCCAGGACAAATACCGCTGCGATGGCGACGAGGAGCTGCTGATCGAGCGCAATGAAGCCCAGGCCTCGATCTACATGGGCGGCTACAAGATGAACCTGTTCCGCGACCAGCGCTCACCGCTGTTCAAGCGCTACATCAGCGATCGCCTCAAGGTGACGATCAAAGGCGATGAGGTGGAGCTGGAGGATCTACTCTCCCTGCGGCGCTGCCAGCGGTACGAGCAGGCGTGAGCGACGATCTCAGTTCCCGGCCAGTGAAGCCACTGCATCCACTGCCCAAGGGCTTGGTGGAGCTGTATGGATTGCTGGCGGTGCTGATGGTGCTGGTGCCGGAATGGATTGCCGGCGGCGCCCTGGCGGGCCTGCAGGAACCTGATGGCGATTCGATGCTGCCGGCGGCGTCGGTGGCCTGGCGCCGTGTGCCCGAGCTGCTGCTCGCCTCAATGAGCATGCTGGAGCTGCGCCAGCTGGCCGCTGCACTAAAGCTCAAAGGCCATGCCGGCATGGGACGGGATCAGCTCAATGCCGTTCTGCTCAAACGGCTGAAACGCCGTCGCTGACTGGCCCCTTGGCGTGTTACTTTCACTAAGTCCGGGGCGTAGCGCAGCTTGGTAGCGCACCACTTTGGGGTAGTGGGGGTCGTGGGTTCAAATCCCGCCGCTCCGATTTCAGCCGGACCTTGAGATCCAAATCCCCGAGAACCGTCTCTGATTCGAGACGGTTTTTTTATGCCGAATTGGTAGCAGCTTGCTACCAACGAAGAAACGGATCCAATTGAATGGCCTCCTTCAAGATCTCCATCGAGGGTGGCGCCAGCTTTGACTGCGCCGACGACGCCTACATCCTCGATGCCGCCGAGGAAGCCGGTGTGGATCTGCCCTATTCCTGCCGCGCCGGTGCATGCTCCACCTGCGCCGGCAAATTGGTGAGCGGCTCAGTCGATCAATCTGATCAGAGCTTTCTTGATGATGATCAGATGGGGCAGGGCTTTGCCCTGCTGTGCGTCAGCTACCCCACCAGCGACTGCACCATCAAGGCCAACGTGGAGGAGGAGCTCGCCTGAGCTCCTTCCTCAGTGCATGCGTGTCTTGGCGCCGTAGCCCTTGAGCCAGCGATTGACTCGAGGGCGCAGGCCCGTGGGCACCTCGTGCAGCAGCTGATCGAGCTCAAGGGCACCGAGGCGGCGCAGGTCCTTGACATCCACATGCCAGAGGTCCTCCGCTTCGCGGATCAGACGCGCCAAGGTCCGGGCCCGTTGCCAGGTGGCCAGACGTAGACAGAGGGGAGTGGATGGCTCCATGACCACACCCTGACGGCGAATTTGCTAAGCACCAGAAGCCATCCAGAGGAATTCGGAGTGATGAAGCAAAGTGCTGCATCGCCCGAACTCAGCCGGCAACCGCAATGACATCAAACGGCAGGGCCATGGCCTGCAATTGACGTTCGCTCAGCCGGCGGCTCCAGGCCCCCTGCAAGGGTTCATTCCAGCGGAAACCGGCCTCGCGGGCGAGATGGCGCTCGTCGTAGCTCACCTTGGCCCTGAACAGATGACGGGGTTCAAGCCCCTCGGCGATTAGCTGCTCGAGCTCATCACAGCGCTCAAACACCTGGGCCAGGTAGATGCAATCGGTGAGCGCTCGGTGGGCGGCCCAGACCGGAACGCCATAGGCCAAGGCAAGGTCGCGCACCGATGGTCGAGGCCGCAGTTGACGGCAGGCCGGCCAGCTGATGTCCTCCATCGAGCACAACCAGGGCAGGTGCAGCTCTGGCAGGCCACCGGCACCAAACCAGGGGCGGTCAAAGGCCGCGTTATGGGCCACGGCCAACTGGGCGCTTGCCGCCAGCTCTTGCAGCAGAGAAAGGCTCTGACGCCAGGGCTGAGGCGCCGTTGTGGCCGCTGGTGCAATGCCATTGAGGGGCTCAGCCGCGTTGCTCTGACAGGGGAGCAGGAAGGAGACCTGGGCCAGCACGGCCCGCTGCGGCACGGAAAACAGAATCGCGCCCACCTCAATCACCTGATCACGCTGCTGATCCAGGCCAGTGGTTTCGGTATCGAGGATCAGCACCTGGTCAATCGCTGCAGGCGGGGGTGAGGCGGCGGCCACAGGATCAGCGGTGGGTTGCTCTGGTGCGGAAGGGGCCTGAGGCTCTCCCACCAGAGCCAGAAGACTGGTCTGCTCCCAGGGGGAAGAAGGCTCTTCTCTCATCAAGGCCAGGCGACGCGTCCCATGGTCCCAGCCACACATCGGCCGGGCCAGGGTTCTGATTAAGGTCGTTGCGCTCTTGCGATGCAGCCGATGCCTCTGACCACGGGCGATCAGGCCCCTGACTTCTGCCTCAAGGATCAGAACGGCGAGGAGCGCAGTCTCAGCAGCCTTGCAGGCAAACCACTGGTGCTGTTCTTCTATCCCAAGGACGACACCCCTGGCTGCACGATGGAGGCCTGTGCCTTCCGCGACAGTTACAGCGAACTGCAGGCACTGGGCGCCGAGGTATGGGGCGTGAGCGGTGATGGAGCCAGCAGCCACCGTCGCTTTGCCGAACGCCACCAGCTCCCCTACCCCCTGCTGGTTGATGAGAGCAACAAGCTGCGTGAGGCCTTTGGTGTGGCCCGCTCCCTGTTTGTGCTGCCCGGCCGCGTCACCTACGTCATCGATGGAGGCGGCGTGGTGCGCCTGGTCTTCAACGCCCTGCTCGATGCCACCGCGCACGTGGCTCAAGCCAAGGCCGCACTGCAGCAACTGGCGGCCTGATGCAGTGGCAACAGCGCGATGCGCTTTGGCTTCTGGCACCAGCACAGGCCAAGGGGGTGATCCAGTTCATCGGTGGCAGCGGTCTTGGTGCCACACCACAGCTCAGCTACAGGCGGCTGCTGGAGGCAATGGCCCAGAGGGGTTGGCTGGTGCAGTGCTGGTCCTACCTGCCGGGCTTTGACCACCAGCTGCTGGCGGTGCAGGCTTGGCGTGGCTTCCGCAGCCAGCGCCAGGAGCAGCTGCCGGTGTTGCGGCTGGGCCACAGCATGGGATGCAAATTGCACCTTCTGGCGCCCGACCAGGGCCGTGGCGCCCAGGCCGAGGTGCTGCTGAGCTTCAACAACTTCGCTGCTGATCGCTCGATCCCGCTTCTGGGAGAACTGGCACCGCGGCTTGGGGTCACAACCGAATTCAGCCCGGGCCCCGATGAAACCCTGCGGATCATCAACAGCCAACTGCCGCAGCGACCGCGGCTGCTGATCCGCTTCCGTGATGATCAGCTCGATCAGAGCCGTCAGCTCCTGCGCTTTCTGCCAGGCGGAGAAGCGTTCAATGAACTGCAACAGCTCGGCGGCGATCACCTCACCCCTGCCAGTGCCGGCCTGAGGCAGCAGTGGCTGGGGGGCCTAGGCGATGGGCCTCGGCAACGGGAACTCAACCGCCTTGCTGAGGCCATTGAGCAGTGGTGGCAACAGCGGGGGGGGATCAGGAGCGCTGCCGCCGCTGCCAATTGAGCGAACTCCAGACAATGAAGATCAACACCGCCGGCAGCACCACCACCAGCACACCCAGACGGAACGGATCCTCATCACCCAAAGGCAGGGTGTTGCTCAACACCTGCTCGACCAAATACAGGCCATAAAGCAGCACCAGGATCAGCCCCTCAAAACGGCTGATGGCCCCGTCACTCCAGAAGATGGGCAGGCAGCCCAAGGTGGCCGCCACCATGATCGGAAAATCTCGGTTGATCAGCACCGGATCGACCACCAGACCCTGGCCGCCGGTGGCCAGGGCGCAAGCACCGAGGATGAGCAGCAGGTTCAACAGATTGCTGCCGACCACATTGCCGATGGCCAGATCGGTGCGGCCCTTGTAAGCCGCCACCAGAGAGGTGACCAGTTCGGGCATGCCGGTACCGGCTGAAACGATCGTGAGGCCGATCACGGTCTGGCTGACGCCCAGGGCCAGCGCTGCTGAGGTGGCACCACGCACAAGCACATGGGAGCCCAGAACGAGCAGCACCAATCCAGCCACGCCCTTGCCGATGGCCACCGGCAAGCTGGCCGCAGCATCGTCATCGAGGGCATCATTGCTGCTGCCACCCTCTTCCCGGGCGGTGCGCACCTCCCAGGTGAGATTGATGGCCAGCACCGTCAGCAACGCCAGTCCCGCCACCCAGGTGAAGGTGCCGGCAGAACCCATGGCCCAGGTGGCCATGGAGACAGCGATCAGCAGGGGGACATCGCGTCGGATCAGGCGGCTCTGAACCCGCAGCGGAGTGACCAGGGCGCTGGCACCGAGCACCACCAGCAGATTGAAGACATTCGAGCCGACCACATTGCTCACGGCGATGGCATCGGTGCTGCCGCCGGTCTGCAGGGTGGAGAGCAAGCTGACAAAGAGCTCCGGAGCACTGGTGCCAAAGGAGACCACCGTCAGGCCGATGACGATCTGGGGAATTCCCAGAAGGAGTGAAAGGGCCACCGAGCCCGCCACAAAGAATTCGCCACCGGCGAACAGCAGCAAAATGCCAGCAAGGATCTGCAGGAAGCTGGTGGCAAACGCCATCGGTTCAGGTCGATCGGGTCATTGTGCAGAGCCGGCCAGGGCCAAGCTCAGCCATCGGCTCGCAGCCGTTCGAGCACACTGCGGTCCTCCAGGGTGCTGGTGTCGCCGCTGACGTCCTCACCGGCGGCCAAAGCCCGCAAGATGCGGCGCATGATCTTGCCACTGCGGGTCTTGGGCAGCGCGTCACTGAAGCGAATCTCATCAGGCCGGGCGATGGGACCGATTTCCACGCCCACGTGCTGGCGCAGTTCGCCCATCAACTCCGGATCGCCTTGGCGGCCCCCCTCAAGGCTGACAAAAGCGACGATGGCTTCCCCCTTGAGCGCATCAGGGCGGCCCACCACCGCGGCTTCTGCCACGGCCGGATGGCTGACCAGGGCCGATTCGATCTCCATCGTGCCGAGACGGTGTCCCGAGACGTTGATCACATCATCCACCCGGCCCATCACCCAGAAATAGCCATCGCCGTCCCGGCGAGCGCCATCACCAGCGAAATACAGCCAACTGCCGTCAGCAGGACGGATGTGCTCCCAGTAGCTGCGCCGGAAACGCTCCGGATCGCCGTGCACGGTGCGCATCATGCCGGGCCAGGGACGACGCACCGCCAGGAAACCGCCCTCATCGGTGCCGACACTGTTGCCCTCGCCATCGACCACATCAGCGGCGATCCCCGGCAACGGCAGGGTGGCCGAGCCGGGCTTGGTGGGGGTGGCTGCCGGCAGGGGGCTGATCATCACGCCCCCCGTCTCGGTCTGCCACCAGGTGTCGACGATGGGGCAGCGGTTGCCACCGATGACATCGCGGTACCAGATCCAGGCCTCGGGATTGATCGGCTCACCCACCGTGCCGAGGATGCGCAGGGAGCTCATGTCGTACTGGTCAGGCACCTCGCGGCCGCTCTTCATGAAGGCGCGGATGGCGGTCGGTGCGGTGTAGAAGAGCGTGATCTTGTGCTTCTCGATTAGCTCCCAGAAGGCGCCTGGCTTGGAGGGCCTCGGTGCTCCCTCGTACATCACCGTGGTGGCACCGTTGGAGAGGGGGCCGTAGACGATGTAGCTGTGGCCGGTGATCCAGCCCACATCGGCGGTGCACCAGTGCACATCATCCTCTCGCAGATCAAAGATCCACTGGAAGGTGAGGTGGGCCCAGAGGTTGTAACCAGCGGTGGTGTGGACCACCCCCTTGGGTTTGCCGGTGGAGCCTGAGGTGTAGAGCACAAACAGGCGGTCCTCACTGGCCATCGGCAAGGCAGGGCAGGAGGCGGACTGCTGCGGCACCTGCTCATGCCACCAGTGGTCACGCCCCTGCAGCATGGTGACCTCAGCCTTGGTGCGCTGGACCACCAGCACCGAGCGCACGCTGGGAACAGCACCGTCTGCCAGGGCCTCATCCACCGCGGGCTTGAGCGCCACCGCCTTGTCCTTGCGGAAGCCACCGTCAGCGGTGATCACCAGCTTGACCTCACCGTCGATCAGGCGGTCGCGCAGGGCATCAGCGGAAAAGCCACCGAAGACAACGGAATGGGGGGCGCCGATGCGGGCGCAGGCGAGCATGGCAATGGCCGCTTCCGGCACCATCGGCATATAGAGCGCCACCAGATCGTTCTTGCCGATACCCAGCGAGCGCAGGGCATTGGCGGCCTTGCAGACCTCGGCATGCAGCTCTCGGTAGCTGAAGCGGCGCACATCGCCAGGCTCCCCTTCCCAGATCAGCGCGGTCTTGTCAGCGCGGGGCCCCTCAAGGTGACGGTCAAGGCAGTTGTAGGAGAGGTTGGTGGTCCCGCCTTCAAACCAGCGGGCAAACGGTGGATTGCTCCAGTCCAGCACCGTCTCAAATGGCTTGAACCAGTGAAGTTGTTCGCGGGCCTGCTGTCCCCAGAACGCATCGGGATCGGCATTCACTTCATCCCAAAGGCTCTGATAGGCCTCCAGTGAGCCGAGCTGGGCGGTTTCAGCCAGAGCCGCTGGCGGTGGAAACACCCGGGCTTCCTGCAGCACGGATTCAATCTGGGGATCGGCCATCGAGGCGGCGAGCTCGCACTGTGACGATTAAACCCACTGCAGCCTGCCCCTGCCGTGGAGCTGACACGGATGTTCAATGGATCGGCGGCAGCGGTGGCAGCGCAATCCATGGACTGGATGACTCCCCAGCCAGGCGGCTGCCTGTTTGACCTCGATGGTCTGCTGCTCGATACCGAACCGATCCACGCGCAGGCCTGGCGTGAAGCGATCCGCCACTTCGGCGGCGAAGCGAGCGAGGAGTTGCTGCTGAGCCTGCGCGGTCGCAACAAGTACGACAACGCCAGGGCCGTGATCACAAGCCTCAAGCTGCCGATCAGCAGCGATGAGCTGCTGGCCCAGCAGCAGCCAAGGGCCAGGGCCAAGGTGGGGTCTGCAGCACCGATGCCCGGTGCCATCGAGCTGGTGGAGCGCTGCCGCGTGCTGGCGATCCCCATGGCGATCGCCACCAGCAGCAGCCAGCAGGCAGCCACGCTCAAGCTTGATCCCCACAGCTGGCTTGAGCCTGTGACGGTCAGGGTTTATGGCGACGACCCCAGCATCAGCGCCGGCAAGCCGGCACCGGATCTTTTTCTCGAGGCCGCTCGGCGCCTGGGCGTCCCCCCTCAGCAGTGCTGGGCGTTTGAAGATGCCGTTGCCGGAGCTGAAGCTGCCGTGGCCGCAGGCTGCCGCGTCTTTGTGGTGCCAGCTCCGGGGCTTGGAGCCCATCACTACCCCGATGCGGTCACCCTGCTCGAACGCCTCGATGATCTGGAGCTCTGAGCGAACGGCTCAGAGACGCTCCAGATCCAGGCCTTTGGTCTCCACGCGGAACAGCCAGGTGACCAGGGCCCCCAGCAGGGAAGTGATCACCAGCAGCACCAGCAAGCGATCGGTGCCGATGCTTGCCATCAGGAAGGGGAAGCAGAAGGCCGTCAGCACAGCGCCGACTTTGCCGCTGGCTGCCGCAAGACCGGCACCGATGCCCCGGTATTTGGTTGGAAACACCTCGCCGGCAATCAGATAGGTCTGGGAATTGGGCCCCAGGTTGGTCATGAACTGGAACATGACAAAGCCCACCACAATCAACGGGAGGTTGCCCGCACCGCCGCTGCGACCAATCAGGGCAACCAACAGGCCCGCCGCGCAACCGATGAACCCGGTGATCTGCAACGGAATTCGGCCCCAGCGATCAGCCAGATAGATCGCCACACTGATGCCCACCAGAAAACCGATATCGATCAAGGCCGTGCCTTTGGCACCGATCAGGTCGTCGTGGATGATCGATGCGACATCAACACCGCCCGCCTTGGCGCCGAACGCCGCCGCGATGATGACCGGCGTGAAGATGCCAATGCCGTAAGTGGAGAGATCTTGCAAGAACCACGGCAAGGACGCCAGAAGCGTGCGGCGTCGCTGCTTGCTTTGAAACAACTTGGCGAAATTGTTGGAGCGCTTGGGAACACTGATCTGATCAGCAATCTCCACGCGCAGTAAATCGATGTCCTTGCGATTGAGCAACTTGCGCAGCTGCTTTTCCGCTTTCTCATGGCGCCCCTGGCTGACCAGCCAGTGGCTGCTCTCTGGCAGGAACAGGCGTCCCCAGATGACCAGAATCACCGGGATCACCGGCAGCAGATAGAAGAGGCGCCAGGTGGAGAGCTCGGGCTTTTGGGCCAGCACCACCGCTGCAATGGCCGTGCCAGCGATGGCTCCAATGGCCTGAAAACTGAAGGCCCCCAGCACCAGACGACCACGAATGGAGGCGGGGATGCTCTCGGAGATCACCAGATGCGCCGTCGGGTAGTCCGCCCCCAGCGCCAGGCCGATCACGAACAGCCAGACCAGCAGAACAGCGATGCCAGGGCTGGTGGAAGCGCCGATCAAGGCCACCAGCAACAGCACCATCTCACCGATGAACACCGGCTTGCGACCGAAGCGATCGGCCAGGCCGCCAAGCACCAGAGCACCAACCAAGATCCCGGCCAGGGTGGCCGATGTCATCGCGCCTTTGGCCGCATCACCAAGGCCGAATTCAGCGGTCAGCAGAGGCAGCGCAATGCCCCCCATGAACACGATCATTCCCTCAAAGAACTTGCCCGCAGTGGCCAGGGACCACACCAGCCACTGCATGGCCGACAGCGGCGCTGATGCCATGGCCGTGCCACTGGACCAGGCGGGGATTTCTTCGATGTAAGCCTGGACGGTTTTCGACACGACGCAGGGGTAGTAATGGGTTGGGAGGGTGCTGCAGCTCAGACCTTGCGGAACTGCAGGCTCAAGGGATCAGCCCAGTCACCCACGGCCTCAACGCCGCGGGGGTTGCCGCTGAGGTGGCGCAGGATGAAGAACACCGCCTCCTGATGGCTGGGGTCGCCGAGAGCTTCGCTGATCTGTTGAACGGTGCGGGTCTGACCGTCAGCCAGCAGCTGCTCCACCTTTTTCTGCAGCTCAAGGATGGCGGCCGCAGCTTTCTTACCCGCCTCAACACCGGGCTGGTGATAGGCGTTGATATCAACCAGCTCGCCGTAGAAGCCCACCGCGCGCTCGAACAGGGCGATCAGGGCACCCAGGGTGGTGGCATTGAACTGCCGCAACGTCAGCGTCATGCTCTGGCGCCCACCTTCTGAGAGGGCGGCGCGGGTGCCCTGCAGGAAGCCATCGAGGAAGTCACCGGGAAGGGAGTCCTCCAGCACGGGGATATCGGCGGGATCCTCCAGCACCTCGATGAATGTCACAAAGAAGTTGTCGACGCCATCGCGCAGCTGCTGCACGTAGGCGTGCTGGTCGGTGGAACCTTTGTTGCCGTAAACAGCAATGCCCTGATGCACCACACGGCCCTGACGATCAAGGCGCTTGCCTAACGATTCCATCACCAGCTGCTGCAGGTAGCGGCTGAAAACCTCGAGGCGGTCGCGGTAAGGAAGCACCACCATGTCGCGCTTGCCCTTGCCCTCGCCGGCCACATACCAGGAGGTGGCCATCAGCGCTGCAGGGTTTTCACGCAGGCTGGGCCGGCGGGTGGCTGCATCCATGACGGCAGCACCGCGCAGGAAGGCATCCACATCGATGCCGGCCAGCACGGCTGGCAGCAGACCAACAGCGCTGGTGATCGAGGTGCGCCCGCCCACCCAATCGAACATGTCAAAGCGGTTGAGCCAGCCTTCTGCCGCGGCCTCCTGATCCAGCTTGCTGTCCTTCATGGTGACCGCGACAGCCTGCTGGCTCCAGCGGCAACCGAGCTGCACGAGGCGCTCACGGGTCTGGACCATGCCGATGTGAGGCTCTGGGGTACCGCCCGACTTGCTGACGATGATCACCAGGCTGGTGCGCAGGCGCTCGCCGAGCGCGTCGTAGAGCTGGCTCATGCCGGCAGGATCGACGTTGTCGATGAAATGGAACGGCAGGCCCTGACGGTTCTCCTGCAGGGCACGGATCATCAGCAGTGGGCCGAGGCCTGAGCCGCCGATGCCCACCCAGACAACATCGGTGAAGCGTTCGCCATTGCTGGCCTTGAGGCGCCCCTCGAGCACGTCGGCGCCAAAGGACTGCAGACGGCTGATCTCACTGCTGATGTGCTCACCAACCGCCCGCTCGGGGGCCAGTTCGGGATTGCGCAGCCAGTAATGGCCCACCTGGCGACCTTCATCCGAGTTGGAGATCGCCCCCTTCTCGAGCGCATCCATTGCCTCGAAGGCCTGGGCAAAGGGTGCTTCAAAGTCGCGGAACTGCTGGGCTGTCACGGCCATGCGACTGACATCGAGCCACAGACCTAGGGGTTCGTGGTGCCAGAGCAGCTCGCAGAAGCGCTGCCACTGTCCGGCAGCATCAGCAGCATTGAGGTCGGGGAGGGTGGTCGCCATACTCATGGTGCTCATCGAATGACCCTTGAAGGCTCTTCAGGCAAGGTATGCAGGAAGAAGCCAGAGCGGGTTATGGGAAGACAGTGCTCACATTGCCGATAAGAAGCGAAAATGCTGTGCAGTCCTGATAACTGTCCTTAAATTGATGTTGTGGGACTTAATTCTTGCGACGCCGTGAGACGCCCGATCCCTTTGATTGTCTCGGCCCTGGTCGCGTCACTGAGTGTGCTGCCCAGCGCAAGCCAGCAGCCCAGTCCGCACATCGATTGGATTGGCGACCCTTCAGACGCGCAACCGCTGGTGGCTGAGGGGCAACGTCCTGACCCCGCTGACTTCACGCCAGAAGAGCTCAAGGAACTCCAGCGTCGCTTCGGGGTGCACGGCCCCCAACCCGCTCTGGCCCAGCTGTTTACAGCCGGACTCGACCACTGGCAGCCCCTGCGCAACCACACCCTCTCCCGCATCGAGGCCCTGGCGCCGGCGATCCGCCGGGAAGCCAAGCGGAGCGGCATCAACCCCATGCTGCTGAGCGCGATCCTGTTTGACGAGATGCAGCACGCCAAGCCGGGAGAGGATTCCAGGTTCCTGGTGCACTCCGGCTTGCTGCAGACCCATGGCCCGGCCCAGCTCGGTGTGGAAGAGCTGATGCATCAGGGCCTGCTCCCCCGTGATGCTGGCCCGGAAGCCTTGCAGGCGGCCCGCGAGGAGCTGCTTGATCCCGAACGCAACGTGGCCCTACTGGCCGGCAAGATGAGCCGCCTCTCCAAGGCCTTGGGGATCCCAAGCCGCCACCAACTGCAGGCCAGCAGCAGCCACCGCGATGCCCATTGGATCGCCACCCTGGCTTATTTGCACAACGGCAAGCTGGATTACCCCACCAGGATCTTGCGCTACATGCAGGACCCAGCACTGCATGGCTTGATTTATGGGCAGAAGCGGCGTCCTCTGACCCCGATGATCTGAGCTGTTGCGAGCTGCAATCAGCAGACCAGGCCTAGAGCCGTCAAGCGTTTCTGCAATTCACCCCAATCGAAACTGCGCGGATCACTGCGCGCACCCCCTTGATCGACGTAGCGGTGCGTGGTCACAGCCCGCGGTTCGATGTGATAGCGAACCAGCCAGTCGGCGATCACCCGGCTGAGGGCGTCGTATTGGGCTGAGGAGTAGCCGCTGTGGCCCTGTCCAGGACCCATGCCGTCGGCAGGGGTCTCAAGGCTGACGTGCAAGGCGAAATTATTGATGGAGCCGCTGAAGTGTTTGGAGGTGAAAACCCAGCGACCGTCAAAGGCGGAATGGCCTGCTCCGTAGGCCCGCTTGCTGGGATCAACCACCTGAACGATTTCCCCCTTCTGACCGACGAGGGTGTGGTAACTGGCTTGATCGTTGTCGTTGGGATGGGGGGTGGTGAAGGTGTTGACCGCCGATCCAAGGCTGTAGACCGTTTCGTGCAGCACGATCACCGCCGGCGTGGGATCGATGCGCTGACCATGGGCATCGACCATGGTGCGCTCCCCGTAATTGCTCGGATCCGCTTGAATCCGTCGCAGCTGCAGCGGCATGCTGACCAGGCGTTGCTGCAGCACCGGGTCCGCAACTGGGCAGGCCTTGAGCAGCGGGGAGACCCACTTGCGGCTGGAAGGCGGTGCTGGCGTCAGCGCGGTCTGCTCCGCCGGCCCTTTGACCGCATCTTCCAACCAGTCCATCACGGGAGGCTTGATCATCAACGGCGACTGATCAACGGCCTGCTGACGGCGCTGTTGAGGCACCAGCACACCCACCAGGCCCAGGGTGACTCCAGCACCGATGGCCACAGCGATCAGCGCCGCACGCTGCTGGCGCTGCGCCCGTTTCAGAGGATCGGGCCCATGAACCAGCGGGTGCGGAGACGACATGCTTCCTCAGAGGCTTCTGGGTCGGGACGCAACGTCCAGCTCTTGGGCTGGGGAGAGCGGGAGAGCAGGTCGACCTGACGGATGGCGCCATCGCGGCAGATGAGCAGCTTTTGCTCGAGGCCGGCTTGGAGCCACTGCTCGAACTGCTCTGAACGGCGCAGACGCTCACCATCAAGAGCGAGCAACTCATCACCGGGGGAGAGACCTGCATCCTCTCCAGGACTGCTGCGCTCCACCCGACGCACCTGCACCTGGCCCTCAACGCGGTCGAGATGGAGACCGGTGAAAGGAACCGAGCAAGGTTCGGGGGCCAGCAGCAAGCCCGCTTTTTTTAAATAGCCAGCCAACGGCAAATCGTCCACGCCACTGAGCCATGGCAGCACCAAGGTGCCCAGATCAGCATCAAGTGCGCTGATCGCCGCCATCAGATCACTCTGGGTATAGCCCCGCTCCGCTGGGCCGAATTGCTGCCAGAGCTGCTGCAGCAGCAGATGCAAGCCTGAGCCAGCAGCGAGCAAATGCAGATCCATCAGCAGAGCTATGAGGGCCCCTTTGAGGTAGTAGCTCACCTGCTGGTTGTCGCTGTGGGCATCGCGGCGGTAGAGCTTGACCCATGCTTCGGTGCCACTTTCAAGCAGGCTCTGAACCGAGCGGCCGGGCGTGGTCAGCAAACGGCTGATGTCCTTGGCCAGGTCCGCGAGGTAGTCCTCCTCTGAGCAGAGTCCAGCGTGCAGAAGCACCAGCTGGTCGTAATAGCTGGTGATGCCCTCGGCAAACCAGAGCTCGGGAATCAAGACAGCACCGCTGTAGTTGTAGGGGCGCAGCTGGGCGGGACGCAACCGCCGCACATTCCACTGATGCAGGTACTCGTGGGCGGCCAGCTGCAGCAATTGGCGCGACCCAGCAGCTGTCGCCAGATCACGGCGGCAGAACATCAAGGCCGTGCAGTCGTCATGTTCAAGCCCTCCGTACCCCCCCGCTGTGAAGCGGGTCATGAAGAGGTAGTCGTCGCTCACCGGCCGCTCGCTGCCGAGAAGGGCGCAGACCGCCTGGCACAGGCGCGGCAGATGCTCTTGCCAGGAGCTCACCGGAGCTGGCGTCCGTAGACCCTGCCAAACCCACCGGTGCGGCACTCCGCCCACCTGAAAGTCCAGCGATGAAAGGTGGCCCAACGCCAGAGGAGCGTCGACCAGCTGGTCGTAGTCACGGGCGCACCAGCCGCCGGACAGGGCTGGTAGCGCTGTCGCCACTTGCCAACCCTCCGGTAGGTGAAGCTTCAGGTGGTGGGGCTGCCAGCGGCAACCATCAACCGCCAGAGCCCAGGCCGCTGCCGTCAGGAAGCCGCAGTGGGGGTCGAGCCAGTTTGTGCGCACGCTGCTCTCAACACCGAGAACGGCGTAGTGCACTTCAACCAGGTCGCCGCTGCTGAGGCCGGCAATCCGCCAGCTGTGACGGTTGATGCGCTCGCTCTGCAACAGGCGATCACCACAACGGGCCCACAAAGCCTCGAGATGCCGGACGTAATCGCGCACGAGATAGGAGCCTGGAGTCCAGCTCGGCAGGCTCAAGAGCAGCTCATCACCATGGGAGTGAACCTGGAGTGTGACCTGAATCCGATGGCGCTCAGGTTCACGCAGATCAAGCAAGTACTGAAGCTGCTGCACGTCAGCCCAGCTGACTCACCACAGCACCGGGGCAGGACTGAGCGGCTTGCAGGGCTTCCCGCACCGCATAGGCCCGGGTGAGCTTGGAGAGCAGCTGCTGCACGGTGATGTCATGGCTGAGTCGCTCCAGATCGGCCACCAGCACCAGATGGCCGTTGGCACCCTCCTGACGCCAGCCAAGCCGCTGCCCACTGGGCAATTGCAGGTGAAGACGCACGGGTTCTGCACCGATCGGGGTGGTGATGACACCATCCCAATGAGGCCGGTGACCGAGCGATTCAAGGCTATGGGCGAGTAGCTGCTCATCCCGCAGAACCGTGGGCAGGATGGAGAGATGGGACATACCGCAATCTCCTCGGGACCCGACACTAGCCGTGGCCCGCTGCGAGTGGGAGTACTGGCCTCAGGATCGGGCAGCAACTTCGAGGCACTGGTGCACCGCTGCCGACAAGCGGATGCACCCTGCTGCGAGGTGGTGCAGCTGATCGTGAATCGTCCAGGCTGCGGCGCCATGGAAAGGGCCCGAGGCTTGGGTGTGCCATGCGAGCTGCTGGATCACACCCAATACCCAAGTCGGGAAGCACTGGATCGCGCCGTGGTCGAAACCCTGCAACAGCGCCACGTCGAGCTGGTGGTGATGGCTGGCTGGATGCGGGTGGTCACCCTGGTCTTGATCGAGGCTTTTCCGCAGCGTCTGCTGAACATCCACCCAAGCCTGCTGCCGCAGTTCCGCGGCATGCACGCCATCCGTCAGGCCCTCGAGGCTGGTGTCAGCCAAACCGGCTGCACGGTGCATGACGTCGTGCAGGACGTTGATGCAGGCCCCATCCTTGGCCAACGCGAGGTGCCCGTCCTACCTGATGACACCGAGAGCAGCCTGAGTGAGCGCATCCACGCCGCTGAACACCAGTTGCTGCCGCAGATGGTGATGCAGCGGGCAGCTGAGCTCCTGCTCCAGGCGGCTCAGGGATAGAAGGGCAGCAGGGGCAAGCCGGTCTGGGCGGGGAGGCCCGCCATGACGTTGAGGCACTGAACGCCTTGGCCGGCCTGGCCTTTGAGGAGGTTGTCGATGGCACTCATCACCACCACCTGACTGGTGCGCTGATCGACAGCCACCGAAATCAGAGCCCGGTTGGTCTGACGCACCCACTTGGTGGCCGGGTAAGTGCCGACGGGCAGCACCTCAACGCAGGGATGGTCGCGATAGGTGACCTGATAAACGGTAGTCAGGTCCTCTGCAGTGAGTCCGGGATCGCGCAAGCGGCCGTACACCGTGGCCAGCAGCCCCCTGACCATTGGGATCAGGTGCGGAGTGAACTGAAGCTGGATTCCTCGCCCCGAAGCGCGACTGGCGAGCTGTTCAATCTCGGCGGTATGGCGGTGGCCCACCACGCCGTAGGGCGCCACCGACTCGGACGCTTCCGCCAGCAGCAGATGTTCCTTGGCGGCCCGGCCACCACCTGAGGTGCCGGTTTTGGCATCGATGACGATGCCTTCCCCTTCAATCAACCCCTGCTGCAGCAAGGGCAGCAGGGCTAGCAGGCTGGCCGTGGGAAAGCACCCTGGTGCACCGACGATCCGAGCGGAGGCCAGGGCCTCACCGGCCCACTCCACCAAGCCGTAAACGGCCTCGGAACACAGGGCCTGATCCGTGCGGGCATGGCTGGAAGCTTCTGCGCTGTAGGTGCTGGCCCACTGATTCAAATCATTGAATCGGTAGTCCGCCGAGAGGTCCACCACCCGCACGCCACGCTCAACGAGTTGAGGTGTCAATTCACTGGCCAGACCGTTCGGCAGCGAGAGGACAGCGGCATCGGCAACAGCTGCGATGGCTTCAGGATCCGGGGGCTGCACCACCAGCTCACCATGGAGCGGCAGAAAGGGGGTGAGCTCTGACCAGCGCTTGCCGGCACTGCGTTCCCCGCCAAGGAAGGTCACGCGGAAGTGGGGGTGATCCTCCAGAAGGCGCAGGGTCTGGAGACCGCCGTATCCGGACGCCCCGATCACGGCCACACGCTGAATGGAGGGGGTCGCGGCGCTCATGCAACGGCCTGAGGAGGATCGACTTTAGGGACCAACCCCCTGGAGCCCCATTGCGGCGAGTCAGCGCCCTATAACCGAGGAACGCAATGCACAACAGCAATGACTGTCACGGTGGGCACCACCGTTCGCTTTGACCCCATCGAGCGCGCACTCGAGGCGATCCGCGATGGCGCCTGCGTGGTGGTTGTCGATGACGAAAACAGGGAGAACGAGGGTGATCTGATCTGCGCGGCCCAGTTCGCCACCCCCAAACAGATCAATTTCATGGCCACCGAGGCGCGCGGCCTGATCTGCCTGGCCATGGAGGGCGACCGCCTGGATCAACTCGATCTGCCCTTGATGGTGAATCAGAACACCGACAGCAACCAGACCGCCTTCACCGTGAGCATCGATGCTGGGCCGGAAGCTGGCGTCAGCACAGGAATCTCCGCGGAAGATCGGGCTCGCACGATTCAAGTGGCGCTCCACCCCAGCAGCCGCCCATCGGATCTACGACGGCCAGGACACATCTTTCCGCTCAGAGCAAGGGAAGGTGGGGTGCTCAAGCGCGCTGGTCACACCGAGGCCGCCGTGGATCTCTCCAGGCTGGCCGGTCTGCATCCCTCCGGTGTGATCTGCGAGATCCAGAACAGCGATGGCTCGATGGCCCGGCTGCCGCAGCTGGCGGCCTACGCCCGCGAGCACAACCTCTGCTTGATCTCCATTGCCGATCTGATCCGCTACCGGCTCGATAACGAGCGTTTCGTGGTGCGTGAAGCCGATGCAGCGCTGCCCAGCGAATTCGGTGATTTCCGGGCCATCGGCTACCGCAACCAGCTCGATGGGGACGATCACATCGCCATCATCAAAGGCAATCCAGGCGCTAATGGTGAACCGGTGATGGTGCGGGTGCACTCCGAATGCCTCACTGGCGATGCCTTTGGCTCCCTGCGCTGCGACTGCCGGCCCCAACTGGAGGCGGCCTTGCGCATGATCGAAGCGGAGGGTTCCGGTGTTGTGGTGTATCTGCGTCAGGAGGGTCGCGGCATCGGACTGATCAACAAGCTCAGGGCCTACAGCCTCCAGGACGGTGGCCTTGACACCGTTGAGGCCAATGAACTGCTCGGCTTTGCGGCTGATCTGCGCAACTACGGCGTTGGCGCCCAGATCCTCTCGGATCTCGGCATTGAACGTCTGCGGCTGATCACCAACAACCCACGCAAAATTGCCGGTTTAGGTGGCTACGGCCTGGTGGTGGTGGAGCGGGTGCCACTGGTGATGAATCCCGGGGAGCACAACGCCAGCTACCTCAAGACCAAGGAGCGCAAGTTGGGCCATCTGCTCACCGGCCCAGGGGCATTGGTGGGATGGCATGCCAGTGATGGTCCTCGCCGGCGTCGCGACCTGGAACTGCTGCAGCAACTGCAGCAGCTCGCGTCGGGTTTTGGGCTTCAAATCGAAGCGGAAGATCACCATCGGGTGCTGGCCGTGCTGGGTCAGCCCGCCCTCTGCCTACGGCTCAAGGCTCTCGATGGCATCGACATCCAAACGGGCTCACTGCAGCTACTGCGCCACCTGGCCGCACGCATCGACACCGGCAGTTTGCAGCTGCTGCTGGGGCCTGACCTGCAGCGCAGCGAGCATCCACCAGCCGATCTCGAGCCCACCTGCTGCACGCTGGAGACGTTGCGCATGGGGGATGACGACGCCTTATCCACCAACGCCCAGGAACCAGAAGAGACTCCGCTCTGGTCCCTGACGCGCTGGAGCTGATGGCTCAGTCGGTGATGGTGACGGACTTGATCTTGCTGCCCTGACGCAGAGCCAGCACGGCATCGAGGTCGCCGGTATGGCCAAACACCGTGTGCACCCCATCGAGGTGGGGCTGGGCCTCATGGCAGATGAAGAACTGAGAGCCACCGGTATTGCGACCGGCGTGGGCCATCGAGAGGGTGCCGGCCTGGTGCTTCTGGTTATTGATTTCGCAATCGATCATGTAACCAGGACCTCCCGTTCCGGCCATGCCCTTGGCACCGTCCCGGCTGTTGGGACAGCCGCCCTGGGCCATGAAGCCGGGGATGACGCGGTGGAAGGACAGGCCGTCATAGAAGCCGTCTTTGACCAGCTTCACAAAGTTGGCCACGGTGTTGGGGGCATCGGTATCGAACAGCTCGAGTGTGATCTGGCCGGCATCGGTGTCCATCACAGCCTTGGTCATCAGTGCGGGGAGCAAAGTGGTCCCCGAACCCTCGCACAGCACGATGTCGACTGCGACCCCTCCCGTGGCGGATCTCCCCACCGCCGTGATCGGCGTCCTGGGAGGCAGTGGCCTGTATGCCATGGACGGGCTCAGCGACGTGGAAGAGCTGGTGCTCGAGACCCCCTACGGCACGCCGTCCGATGCGCTCGTGCGGGGCCGCATCGGCGAAGCCACGGTGGTCTTCCTGGCGCGTCATGGACGTCACCACCGCTATCTGCCCTCGGAAGTCCCCTACCGAGCCAACATCTGGGCGATGCGAAGCCTGGGGGTGCGTTGGATCCTCTCCTGCTCAGCCGTGGGATCGCTGCGCCAGGAGCTGCGGCCCTTGGACCTTGTCATCCCCGATCAGTTCATCGATCGCACCCAGGGCCGAGACGCCAGCTTCTTTGGCCAAGGGGCGGTGGCACACATTGCCTTTGGCGAGCCGTTCTGCCCTGATCTCTCAAGGCTTCTGGGTGATGCCGTGCAAGCGGTCCTGCCCGCCGATCGTCAGCTGCACCGCGGCGGCACCTACCTCTGCATGCAGGGGCCGGCCTTCTCCACCCGCGCTGAATCAGAGCTCTATCGCAGCTGGGGCTGTGATGTGATCGGCATGACCAATCACACCGAAGCCCGCCTGGCCCGGGAGGCGGAGATCGCCTACAGCACCCTGGCGATGGTCACTGACTACGACTGCTGGCATCCAGACCACGACGCTGTCACCGTGGAGATGGTGATCGGCAACCTGCGTGCCAACGCCGAAACCGCTCAACAGGTGGTCTGCAAGGCGGCGGCTGCCATTCAGCGAGAGCGGCCGGCCAGCAGCGCTCACACGGCGCTCTGCAACAGCTTGATGACACCCGCCGATCAGGTGCCGACAGAAACCCGACGTCGCCTGGATCTCTTCACCCGCCCCTACTGGGGACCCTGCAGCTGAGCCCCACTGCGCTGCAACGCCAGGCGCAAATTGCCGCCGGCCTGCTCCAGGTGCTGCTGAGCGCCATCAACCGGTAGAGCAGCGGCGGCCATCAGCAACGCCAACTTGACCGAGCCGTGGCTGGAAGCCAGCAGCGAGGCACCCTCCTCTCGAGGCACACCGGCCAGATCGCGCAGGATGCGCAGGGCTCGATCCTCCAACTTGGCATTGGAGACCGAGACATCCACCATGCGATTGCCAAAGACCTTGCCAAGGCGCACCATCACACCGGTGCTGAGGATGTTGAGGGCCATCTTGGTGGCGGTGCCCGCTTTGAGTCGGGTGGATCCGGTCAGCAACTCCGGGCCGGTGAGCAAACGGATATCGATACGGCAGGGCATCGGGGCCTGATCAGCAGGCACGCATGCCATGGCGATCGCCTCGGCGCCAATCTCCAGCGCATGGCTCAAAGCGCCATGGACATAGGGGGTGGTGCCGCCAGCGGCAATCCCCACCAGGGCATCAGCGCCGCTGAAGTCGCGGTTGATCAGGTCATCGCGGCCTCCACTAAAGGAGTCCTCCAGCCCTTCTGAGCTGCGCAACAGGGCCGGAGCACCCCCGGCGAGAACACCCTGAACCAGCTGAGGATCGCTGCAGAAGGTGGGGGGACATTCAGCCGCATCCAGGACCCCGAGCCGTCCTGAGGTGCCGGCACCGACGTAAAACAACCGGCCACCGGCCTGAAGTCGAGAGGCGATGGCATCCACCGCTTGCGCCAAGGCAGGCGCCGCCGCTGCCACCGCCTGCTGAGGGCGACGGTCCTCCTCGCAGAACAGCTGGACCAGATCGGCCGTGGAGAGCAGATCCAACTCGCGACTGGCGGGGTTCGCCTGCTCGGTCAGCAAGTGACCGCGATCGAGATCGGGACTCACAGCAGACCCTCCAGCGAGCGGCGGAAGGCCTCGAGATCATCGGCCTCTGCTGCATCCGCTGCAGCTTCAAGGGGTGGGGTGAGCTCCTCGCGCCAGCCGGAAGTGTCGAGGTTCTGCTCCGGCGGCGCGAGCATCAGCCGCTCCTCTGCACTGGCTGGCATGAAACCCTTGGGAACAGAGCGGGCTTCATAGCCGGCCTGGGTGCAGAAGGTCTCGATCTCGCTGCGGGGAATCGCTTCGACGGTGGCTGGTGGAAAGTCCTGTGCTTCCAGCAGACCGGCGTAACGGAGGGCGTCGTCCTCATCGTCAAACAACAGCACCACGGTGTGGCCGTTGAGTTCCAGGGAATGAATGCCTTCAACATCGCTGCCGGCATCAAAAAGGAGGACGTGAACGCGATCGCTCAAGAGACGCACTGACGCTGAGAATCAGTCTCTCAGCAAATCCCGCAGTCGGGTGTAGAGGGCAGCCTCGGCCTCGTCCAGCGCATCCGGGACAACGAGGCGTACCTCAACAATCTGATCTCCGCGCCGGCCACCGCGCTCAAGCCCCTTGCCGCGCAGGCGCAACAGCCGTCCACTTGAGGTGCCTGGAGGAATCCGCAGGCGAACCGGTCCATCCAGGGTCGGCACCACCGCAGCACCGCCAAGCGCGCCCTCGGGGGCCGGTAGATCGAGGCGGTAAAGAACCCGCAGCCCATCAATCCGCAGACCCTCCTGCGTGCGCACATGAAGCTGGAGGAAATGGTCTCGCCCGCCACGGGCAACACCTGCCAGGCGTAGGCGCCAGCCATCACCAGCCTCGATGGGGGTCTGCACTTCAACGGTGAGGCCTTCTGCGAGCTCCACTTCCACCAATGTCCCCTCAAGCGCCTGCTCTGGGGTCAGTTCCACTGTGGTCTCGAGATCATCCTGGGCCTGCACCGGCGGAGGAGGCGGTGGGGAGGCCACCGGCCTGCGCTCTGGAGGTGCCTGGGGGCGTGCGCTCTGACGACGGCCAAAGAGGTGATCGAGATAATCGTGAAAATTCGGGAACCCCCCGCCGAACGGGTCATGGGCCAGGTCCTCACCAGCGCCGGCTTCCCAAGCCTCTCGGCGCCGCGGATCACTGAGGACTTCATAGGCCTCATTGATGCGCTTGAAGCGCTCCTCCGCCAACGGGTCGTTGCCGTTGAGATCCGGATGCCAACGGCGCGCCTGACGGCGGAAGGCCTGTTTGAGTCGATCGGGATCCGCGCCAGGCTCCAGGCCAAGCACCTCCCAGTGATCGACACTCGCAGAGGGATCCATTGCGGCGGTCAATAGCGCCCCCAGGGGTCATCACCGCGGCGACCGGGAGGGCCATCCCAGTCATCCCAGTCGTCTTCAGCGAACAGCTCATCCTTGAGCGACCCCAAGGTGCTGCGCAGCCCCTGCAGCGGACCGGCCCCACCATCGGCTTCGCGGCGCTCGGCTGATAGGCGCCGGTTGAGGCCATAGAGGGCCTCCTCAAGCTGACTGACGAGCAGGTCCATCTCGCGCTCATCACCCTGCTCAAGCCCGTCACGTAGATCACGCAGGGCCAGCTCCACAGCCCGCTGCTGACGTTCAGCCCCGTAGGGACCAAGTTCGAGCGCAGCATCACGCAGCCGCCGCTCGGCCTGGGCAATCAACGTCTCAGCCCGGTTGCGCCGATCAACAGCACTGCGGCGGCGCCGATCTTCAAGGGACTGACTGGCCGCCTCGGCAATCAGTTGATCAATTTCCTGCTGGCTGAGGTTGGAGCTGCCCTGCACCGTGACGCTCTGACGACGCCCGGTGGTGCGATCGGTGGCCGAGACCTGAAGTATCCCATTGGCATCAACGTCAAACGAGACCTGCACCTGGGGCACACCGCGCGGGGCAGGAGGAATGCCAGCAAGCCGAAAACGACCGAGCGATTTGTTGTCCTCACCCATCGGCCGCTCCCCTTGCAGCACATGGATTTCCACCGAGGACTGGTTGGGTTCAGAGGTGCTGAACACATCAGAGCGGCGCACAGGAATGGGTGTGTTGCGGGGGATGATCGGCTTCATCAGCCCGCCGATGGTCTCCAGACCCACCGAGAGAGGAGTGACGTCATTGAGCATCAGATCGCGCAGCTCTCCGGTGAGGATGCCGGCCTGAACCGCAGCGCCAATGGCAACCACTTCGTCGGGATTGACGTTTTGGCTGGGCTCTTTGGGAACAAGGGTGCGCACGAGCTGCTGCACCATCGGCATGCGACTGGAACCACCGACCAACACCACCTCATCAATGTCATCGGGGGTGAGGCGGGCATCGCGCAAGGCCGCCTGAACCGGCCTCAGCAAGCGATCCAACAGATCGGGGCAGAGGGACTCAAAGGTGCGGCGATCAAGGCTTGTCTCCAGATGCAGCGGCCCCTCACTGCCTGTGGCGATAAAAGGAAGAGAAATAGTGCTTTTCAGGGTTCCCGAGAGCTCTTGCTTGGCTTTTTCAGCCGCCTCAAGCAAGCGCTGCAACGCCTGCCTGTCACGGCGCAGATCCACGTCATGGGATTGCTGGAAGCCCTCGGCCAGCCAATCAACGATGCGCTGATCGAAATCGTTGCCGCCCAGCTGGGTATCACCGCTGGTGGCTTTGACATCAAAAACACCGTTGGCGATCCGCAGGATCGACACATCAAAGGTGCCTCCCCCCAAATCAAACACCAGAACGGTCTGAGAACGGCTGCGGTCAAAGCCGTAGGCCAGGGCAGCGGCTGTGGGCTCATTGAGAATGCGCTCGACGGTCAGACCCGCCAGACGGCCTGCATCACGTGTTGCCTGGCGCTGGGCATCATCGAAATAGGCCGGCACGGTGATGACCGCCGCTTCCACCTCTTCTCCCAGATAACTGGCGGCGTCATCCACGAGTTTGCGCAGCAAGCAGCCCACCAACTCTTCCGGGGCGTATTCGCGCTCGGTCACAGGGCAAACCACCCGGACCTGGCCCTGATCGTTGGCACGGATTGTGTAGGCCACGCCCTGGCTGGCCTCATCCAGCTCACTCCAGAGTCGACCGATCAGACGTTTGAGATTGGAGAAGGTGTTGCGAGGGTTCAGCACCAGCTGCCGCCTGGCCGCCTGACCCACCAAGAGCTCCTTCTCTCGGCTGAAACCCACCACCGAAGGGGAGGTGCGCAGCCCTTCGGCATTGGCCACCACAACAGGGCGGCCGCCCTCGAGGACCGCCAGCACGGAATTGGTGGTGCCCAGATCGATGCCGACGATCCGACCCATGACCGCAAGCAATTCCGCTCACGCTACCGGTCCTGGCCGCAGAGTTCCAAGGCTGGCCATCTCGGCGATGTTCCCCGGCCCGAGTCGCTCCAACAAACCGCTCTCGCTGCTGCGGTTTCGATGAAGGAATCAGCCCCTTCGCGTCAGGGTGACATCGGTCCTCCGCCCCCTGTGCCGCCGAGGCCAGAAGACTTCTTGCACATGGATCCGTTGTTTTTGGGGGTTTCCGTAGGAATCGATACGGACGAGACAATGAGTTCTTAACAACTCAGCCGTATCAAGGATCTGACGTCTCGTCTGGCTCCCATGCCCGTCGCCAAGAAGGCCATCGCTCTGAGCTCCCTCGTTGCTCTGAGCGCTGCCGCAATCGCTCCCGCTCTGGCCCAGCAGTCCCTCAACGGCGCTGGTGCTTCCTTCCCCGCTCCCCTGTACCAGAAGTGGTTCCAGGAACTGGCTGCTTCCGGTGGCCCCAAGGTCAACTATCAGGCCGTGGGTTCCGGTGCTGGCGTTCGCCAGATGATCGCAGGCACCTCTGACTTTGGTGCTTCCGACAAGCCCCTGAGCGACAAGAAGCGCGCCAAGATCAAGCGTGGCGTGATCCAGATCCCCATGACCGGCGGCACCATCGCCGTTGGCTACAACAAGCCCGGTTGCAACCTCAAGCTCACCCAGAAGCAGGTTGCTGAGATCTTCCTCGGCAAGATCACCGATTACAGCCAAGTCGGTTGCGCTGCTGGCCCCATCACCGTGGCCTACCGCTCTGACGGTTCCGGCACCACCTTCGCTTTCACCAACGCTGTCGCTGCTTGGAGCGGCGCCTTCAAGGATGACATCGGCGTTGGCAAGTCTGTGAACTGGCCCACCGGTTCCGGCGGCAAGGGCAACAGCGGCGTTGCCGGCGTGATCAAGAACACCCCTGGTGGTCTGGGTTATGTGAACCAGGCTTACGTGAAGGGCGCCATCAAGGCCGCTGCCATCCAGAACGCTGATGGCAACTTCGTCAAGCCCACCTCCAAGAACGGTTCCGCCGGTCTGGCTGGCATCGTCCTCGACGAGAACCTGGCTGGCACCGACACCAACCCCAAGGGCGCTAACGCCTACCCCATCAGCACCCTGACCTGGGTTCTGGCCTACGCCACCGAGAACGGTGACAACACCCCTGCGCTGAAGAAGACCTTCGCCTACATGCTGAGCAACAAGGCTCAGAGCCAGGCCCCCAGCCTCGGCTATGTGCCCCTGCCCTCCGGCATCCGCCGCAAGTCCCTGGCTGCTGTTCAGCAGATTCAGTGATTCATTGATTCCTCAAACGAGGACTCATAACCCTGGGGGAGGAGAGCAATCTCCTCCCCCTTTTTTATTGACTGTTGCTGTTAACGGTCCCGTAAGCAGACCGACCTAATCTCCAAATGCCTGCGACTCAGCCCATGGCGGCCTCCGGCACGGACAGCCTTTACAAACTTCGCCACCGTCCGCCCAGCGACAAGCTGGTTGACACGGGATTCCGGAATCTGGTGATGATTCTGGCGCTCATGGTGGCACTCATCCTGCTTGGCATTTTTCTGGTCGTTGGTGGCCAGGCCTGGCAGGCCATGCAAGCCTTTGGGATCAACTTCGTTTTCAGTTCCACCTGGGATCCAGTTCGTGACGTCTACGGCGCCTTCACTGCGATCTACGGCACGTTGCTGACGTCATTGTTGGCGCTGGTGTTTGCCGTGCCCCTTGGGGTCGGAACCGCCATTTTCCTGACAGAGGATTTCATCGGCGCCAGGGTTCGGAGCGTGATCTCCAACATGGTGGAGCTCCTGGCCGCCATCCCCTCCGTCGTGCTTGGACTCTGGGCGATTTTCGTGCTGGAGCCGTTCATTCGGCCGGTCCTGCAATTCATCCACAACGTGCTGGGCTGGATCCCGTTTTTCAGCACGAACCCCTCAGGACCAGGTGTCATGCCTGCCGTGCTGATCCTGACGGTCATGCTGCTGCCGATCATCACCGCCATCAGCCGCGATTCGCTCAACCAGGTCCCAGGCGATCTGCGCCAGGCGGCCTACGGCGTTGGCGCCACCCGCTGGACAGCCATCATGAAAGTGATGATCCCAGCGGCAATCTCAGGGATCATCGGCGGCATCATGTTGGCGCTCGGCCGGGCCATGGGTGAAACCATGGCCGTCACCATGATCATCGGCAACCAGACAACGTTCAATATCTCCTGGTTTGCACCAGGCAACACAATCGCATCACTGATTGCCAACCAGTTTGGCGAGGCTGGCGATCTTCAAATGTCAGCGCTGATGTATGCCGCCTTTGTGCTGATGATCATCACATTCTTTGTAAATGTATTGGCCCAGTGGATTGTCAAGCGACTCGCCCTCAAGTACGACTGATCCCATGACCTCCTCCAGTGTCAACAACCCGGATCTTCTCTTCAAGCCGGGGCTCCTCCGCAACCAGGGCAATCGTCTGCTGACATCGATTGCCTGTCTCTTTGCGGTGATCGCGATCATTCCATTGATCGCTGTGATTGCTTATGTGCTGTTCAAAGGCTTCGCCTTCCTCAGGCCGGCGATGTTCTTTGAATTACCCCCCGTTCCCGGTCAGGACATGGGTGGAGGCATCGGCAACGCGTTTGTCGGTACTTTCATCGTCACCGGCCTCTCCTGCCTGTTCGCCATCCCCATTGGTGTTGGTGGTGGCATCTACCTGTCGGAATATGGCGGCAACAACCGCTTCTCTGAATTCATTCGCTTTGGCACCAACGTTCTCGCTGGTGTGCCATCGATCATTGCTGGTGTGTTCATCTACGGCTTGATCGTCTCCAGCCGGATCCTGTTTGGCAGCACCTTCTCCGCTGTTGCCGGTGGTCTGGCCCTGGCGGTGCTGATGCTGCCCACCATCATCAAGACCACCGACGAGGGCCTCAAGCTGGTGCCCCAGGAGCTGCGCTGGGGTGCTCTGGGTGTGGGAGCCTCCAAATTCGTTACCACCGCCAAGGTGGTTGTGCCCTCAGCCATCGCGCCGATCGCCACCGGCGTGGTGCTCGGCATCGCGCGCTCTGCTGGCGAGACGGCACCGTTGATCTTCACGGCGTTCTTCTCGCCGTACTGGCCGGATGGACTGCTTGAGCCCATGGCAACGATGTCAGTGATGATCTTCAACTACGCGATCATGCCCTATGAAGCTCAGGTCCAGTTGGCCTGGGCTGCATCGTTCGTGTTGGTGGTCATGATTTTGACGATGAATCTGCTGGCTCGCTGGATCTCCAGCTTTGCCCAGCGTTAAGCCCCCACTGTCAAACTTTCTTTAGAGCAACCTCTGCTTCTCACCCCATGACGTTCTCCAGCCACATCGCTGACGTGCCTGATGAACAGGTGGCGCTCACCTGTGACGATGTGACGATCAGCTACGGGTCATTTGAGGCCGTCAAAAATGTCTTCCTTGAGGTCCCTCGCGGCAAGGTGACGGCCTTCATCGGACCATCGGGCTGTGGCAAGAGCACGGTGCTGCGCTGCTTCAACCGGATGAACGACCTCATCCCCAGCTGCAGCCTCAAGGGCCGGGTCATTTACGAGGGCCAGGACCTCTATGCCCCCAACGTCGACCCTGTGGAAGTGCGCCGCCGCATCGGCATGGTGTTCCAACGGCCGAATCCTTTCCCCAAGAGCATCTACGAGAACATCGCGTTCGGTGCTCGCATCAATGGCTACACCGGCAACATGGATGAGCTTGTGGAAAGCTCCCTGCGTCGCGCCGCCGTCTGGGATGAGTGCAAAGACAAGCTCAACCAGAGCGGATACTCGCTCTCTGGCGGTCAGCAGCAGCGTCTCTGCATTGCCCGAACCATCGCCACCCAGCCTGACCTGATCTTGATGGATGAGCCCTGCTCAGCCCTCGATCCGATTTCGACGCTGAAAGTGGAAGAGACGATGCACGAGCTCAAGAAGGAGTTCACCATTGTGATCGTGACCCACAACATGCAGCAGGCGGTGCGTGTTTCTGACATGACCGCCTTCTACAACGCTGTCGCCGTTGAGGGTGGCTCAGGCAAGGTCGGCTATCTGGTCGAATTTGATGAAACCGCAAACATCTTCAACAACCCCAAACAGGAAGCAACCCAGGAATACGTCAGCGGGCGTTTTGGTTGATCAGTAAGCCCCCACGCCGCGCACTGGCGCGGGGGCTTACTGATGGCTGCGGGTGCAGCTGTTAGGCCTTAGCACTGCACCCAACAACACCGCATCACTGGTGATATTCAGGCCGTTTGGTCTGTTGATCGATGTTGCGGTTGAGCAATTCGCTCAACGTGAGGCCAACAGGGATCTGACCGGCAAAAGCGCTGCCTGTGATCTGCTTGAGCATCTTGCCTTCCACAATCCTGTATTGCGCTGTGGTCAACGGGATCGAGCCTTCCTTCTCGACCAGATCAGTGGCGTTCTTGAGGTAATAGCTCACAAAGGCACGCAGGCTGGGGTTGGCCTTGAGCTGGTTCTGGCTGACGTAAATGAAGATCGGGCGAGAAAGGGGCAGATAACTGCCGTTCTGAACAGTTTGGACCGAGGGCTTCACCGTGCCTTTTGGACCTTTGATCGCCAAGGCGCGCAGCTTGTCCCGGTTGGCATTGAAGTAGGCAAAACCGAAGTAGCCAAGAGCATTGGCATTGCCCGCAACGCCACGCACCAGCACATTGTCATTTTCGCTGCTGGTGTAGTCCGTGCGGGAATTGCGCTTGTTGCCGTTCACCGCTTTGTTAAAGGTGTCAAACGTGCCTGAGTCCTGACCTGGTCCGAACAAAGCGATGGGCTTGTTGGGCCAGTCAAGGCTCACTTGGTTCCAACGCTTGACCTTGCCTTGGGCCTGCTCGGACCAAAGCCGTTTGAGCTCTGGCAGGGAGATGCTCTTGGCCCAGGTGTTCTTGCGGTTCACCACCACGGTGATGGCATCAAAGGCCACAGGCAGCTCATAGAAACTGACTCCGTTGGCCGCGCAGGTCTTCAACTCCTCGGCACTGATGGGACGTGAGGCGTTGCTGATGGCTGTCTGACCGGCACAGAACTGCCGGAATCCACCGGTGGAGCCATTCTCAAGAACGGGGCTGAACGTCGCACCCTTGCCCGACGTTGTGGCCTTGAACCCCTCGACAGCCAGAGTGGTGATCGGGCCAACGGTGCTCGAGCCACTGATGCTGATTGTTCCGTTGCTCTGAGCTCTGAGGGCTTGATGGGCAAAGGGAGAAGCCGCGACGCCGATCGCAAGCAGCAGCGTCAAAGACGTCGACCGAAGGGGAACCATGACACGGAATACCGTCCCGTTCATCGTCGCCAGGATTCGTTTTGGTCGCTTTAAGGCAGAGCAACCAATAAAAAAAAGTTGATCCGTCTACAGAAGAGAACGGAGAGGGAGGGATTCGAACCCTCGATAGAGTTGCCCCTATACAGCATTTCCAGTGCTGCGCCTTCGACCACTCGGCCACCTCTCCCCGGCACAGCCCCGCTGTGCAGCTGGCAACCTAGCAGTCAACTTCGCCCCCATCTATGAGCGTGAGCCACACGGTCACTGTCCATGACCGGCAGCACGGCACGGTGCTTCAAGCCGAAATCGAAGAAGGCCGTTACGTGCTCGAAGGATTTGAAGCGGCTGGACAACCGCTTCCCTTCAGTTGCCGAAACGGCTGCTGCACCACCTGTGCTGTTCGCGTGCTGAGCGGAGAACTGGATCAACGCGAGGCCCTGGGCCTCTCCCATGACCTGCGCCGCCAGGGCTACGGCCTGCTGTGTGTGGCGACCGTGCAGGGGCCGTTGACCGTCGAAACCCAAGACGAGGATGAGGTGTACATGCTGCAGTTCGGCAATGCCTTTGGCAAAGGCCGCGTGCGGCGCGCCATCCCAATGGAAGAGGAGTGAGCATGGATTGGCAGCAGCTGCTTGACGTGGCAAGCGAGGCGGCGGACGCCGGCGGACAGGTCCTCTCGAAACACTGGCGCTCCCTCAACCAGATCCGCAGCAAAGGACGCCCCGGCGATCTGGTCACCGAAGCCGACCTTGCTGCCGAGGCCGCCGTGCTCAAGGTGCTGGCTGAACGCACGCCGGAGATTGGTGTCCTGGCCGAGGAGAGCGGCCTCTCCAAGGGCAGCAGTGCTGAGCTGCAGTGGTGCGTCGATCCACTCGATGGAACCACCAACTACGCCCATGGGTTTCCGCTTTTCGCCTGCTCGGTGGGTCTGCTGCATCAAGGCAAGCCCCGCCTGGGCTCTGTGGTCGCCCCTGGTGTCCAGCAGCATTACCGCGGCGGGCATGGCTTGGGGGCCTTCTGCAATGGGCAAGCCCTGCAGGTTTCCAGCTGCAACCGCTTGATGGATGCCTTGCTAGTCACCGGTTTTGCCTACGACCGCCGTGAGGTGATCGACAACAACTACACCGAGTTCTGCCACTTCTCCCATCTCACCCATGGCGTGCGCCGAGGTGGAGCCGCAGCTCTGGATCTGGCTTTTGTTGCCTCAGGCAGCCTCGATGGTTACTGGGAGCGGGGCCTGCAACCGTGGGATCTGGCAGCCGGTGTCGCCCTGGTGGAAGGTGCCGGTGGCGTGGTGAGCGATTACGACGGCCAAGCGCTTGATCTGAGCAACGGTCGGGTTCTGGCCTGCCCCCAGGCGCTGCAGCAACCGTTGATGGAGGGATTAGCGCAATGCCAACCATTGCCACCTGAGCTCTACAACGCTCGGATCACACCGCCCTCGCCTTAGGGCGCCACGCCGGTCCATAGGATCTGGCCGCAGCTTCAGCAATCCGATGGCCCTTCAGCCCGCCAGTGGTGCCCAGGACCTGCTTCCCCGTGATGTTGGAGTTAATCGCTGGATCTGCGAACAGCTGGCAGCGATCTACAGCCGCTGGGGCTACGAGGAGGTCACACCACCGAGCCTCGAACGGCTCGACACCCTCGAGGCCGGTGGCGCGATTGAAGCCAGCCAGGTGCTTCAGGTCGTGGCCGATGAAGCGCTAGGCCTGAGACCGGAAATGACAGCCAGCATTGCCCGGGCCGCCTGCACGCGCCTGGCCGCCATGCACCGGCCGCTGAGACTTCACTACCGCGGATCCACCTTCAAAGCGCAACGCATCGAGGATCAAGGCATCCGCATTGAAGAGGAACTGCAGAGTGGCGTCGAACTCATGGGCGCTGCCGGTGTTGCTGGAGACGGCGAACTGTTGCGCCTGCTGCTGGATGCCGCTGCAGCCCTCCCCTTCAGCCGTGAGCAGGAACCCACCCTGCTGATCGGTCACCACGGCCTGCTCGACCTGGTGCTGGAGCGTGCGCCGCAGGGCCAACATCAGGAGTTGCGGCGGGTGATGTGCAGCCTTGATCGGGTCAGCCTCGAAGCAATGGAGATCGGTGCTGATCTGAAGGAGCGTTACCGGTCTCTGCTGGATCTCCGCGGCGAACCCAGCAGCGTGCTGGCTGAGATCGAACGGATGGTTGGCGCCTCAACGCTGTTGCTGGAGCTGTCACAACTGGTCAGCACCATTCAGCAGCAGGCCGATCGGCAGGGCATCCGTCTGCAGCTTGACCCCACGTTCCACCCTGACTTCGCCCTGTATGACGGGGTGATGCTCAAGCTGGTCTGTCAGGGAGAGCACGCTCCGATGGCCGTGGCCAGTGGTGGGCGATACGACCGATTGGTACGGCGTTTTGCCCCTGGAGATGATGAAGCCTCTGGCGTTGGCTTCAGCTTTGCCGTGGAGTCCCTGCGCCAGCTGCTTCAAAGCGGCAATGGCGTTCCAGACAGCGGTGGCGCCTCCGTTCAGCTGGTGGCCTATGGCCGCAGCAATCAACTTCAGGCGGCTCTCGACCGGGTGCAGGAGCTGCACCGCCAGGGACAGAGGGCTGAGCTCTGGCCAGAATGCTGCAGCAGCGCCAAGGAGGCCGAACAGATCGCCGCCCTTCGGGGAGGAGAGCTGGTCTGGCTGGGCTGATCTTTAAGATCGGTTCACATCGCAGTTGTTCCTGTGGCTCACACCATCGTCACCAATGTGTGCGAAGGCATCGCCGACTGCGTTGATGCCTGTCCCGTGGCTTGCATCCATCCTGGACAGGGCGCTAACAGCAAAGGAACAGGCTTCTACTGGATTGATTTTCAGACCTGTATCGATTGCGGGATCTGCCTGCAGGTCTGTCCTGTCGAAGGCGCGATCATTCCGGAGGAGCGACCTGATCTGCAGACCACCAACTGAGCGCTGCAGCAGTTCGGGCTTCCCGCCATCAAGGCCATTGAGTCCATCAGGGGGCCGTTCCTAAGGTCGGTGGTCAGCGAACAAGCAGCTCATGTCGGTGCTCGAGCAAGGCCAGATCCAGATCCATACCGAGAACATCTTCCCGATCATCAAAAAGGCCGTCTACAGCGGCCATGAGGTGTTTCTCAGGGAGCTGGTGAGCAACGGCACCGATGCCATCAACAAGCGGCGGATGGCTGCAATGGCAGGCGATTGCAGCGAAGGGCCCGATGGACTGGTCAGCATCCGCATCGACCGGGAAGCCAAAACGCTCACCATCAGCGACAACGGCATCGGCATGACGGCCGATGAAGTCAAGCGCTACATCAATCAGGTGGCCTTCAGCAGCGCTGAAGAATTCCTTGAAAAGTACAAAAGCGAAGGCGACGCGATCATCGGCCACTTCGGGCTTGGCTTTTACTCCAGCTTCATGGTGGCCAGCCAAGTGGAACTGGTGAGCTTGAGTGCTAGGCCTGAGGCGCAAGCAGTCCGCTGGAGCTGCGACGGTTCACCGAACTTCAGCCTCGAGGCGGCTGAGCGCAGTGAACCCGGCACCGATGTGATCCTGCATCTGCAGGAGGAGGAACTGGAGTACATCGAGCCCTCACGCATTCGCACCTTGATCAGCACCTACTGCGACTTCATGCCGGTGGAGGTGCAGCTTGAAGGTGAGGCGGTCAACAAGCGTGAGGCCCCCTGGCGCAAGAGCCCCAGGGAGATGAGCGATGAGGACTACATCGAGCTCTATCGCTACCTCTACCCCTTCCAGGGCGATCCCCTGCTGTGGGTGCACCTCAACACCGACTATCCCTACAACCTGCAGGGCATCCTTTATTTCCCCAAAGCAACAGGTCGCGCCGATTGGGAGAAAGGCGAGATCAAGCTCTACTGCAACCAGGTCTTTGTCAGTGACTCCATCAAGGAGGTGGTGCCCAAATACCTGCTGCCACTGCGCGGTGTCATCGACTCACCGGACATCCCGTTGAACGTGAGCCGCTCCGCGCTGCAGACCGACCGCCGTGTGCGCTCGATTGGTGGCTTTGTGGCCAAGAAAGTGGGTGACCGTCTCAAGCAGCTCCACCGCGACGAGCCCAAGCGCTATGCCGAGATCTGGGAGTCGTTGGCTCCATTCATCAAGATCGGTGCGATGGAGGATGAGAAGTTCGCCGACCAGGTCGCCGATCTTGTCCTGTACGGCACCACAGCAGCCGCTGGAGAAGGCGACAGTCCCGACCCTGTGCAGGCTGAGGGGGGCAAGCGCTTCACCACCCTGGCGGGATACCGCTCGCGCCTGGGCCCAGACCATGACAAGCGGATTCTTTATTGCACCGATGAGGCTGGACAGGCCGGTGCACTGGCCCTGTGGCAGGGACAGGGTGCAGAGGTGTTGCTGGCGGATACGTTTATCGACACCCAGTTCATTCCCTGGCTTGAGTATCGCCATGAGGAACTGACCTTCCAGCGGGTGGATGCCGAACTGGATGCATCGCTACAAGAGCAAGACAGCGGCCTCAGTGATGCAGAAGGCAAGGACAGCAGCGAAAGCCTGCGCGATCTGTTCAAAACATCCCTGGCCAATGACAAGGTGACCGTTCAAGTGCAGGCATTGAAAGGCGACAACGCCCCGGCGGCACTGATCCTGCTGCCCGAACAGATGCGCCGCATGAATGACATGGGCGCAATGATGGAACAGCGGCTGCCCGGACTGCCCGAACACCACGTGTTGCTGGTGAACCGCCGGCACCGCCTAGTGGAAGGCCTGCAGAAACTCAGTGCCGGAGCAGTGATCACCGGGGCGGGCAGTTCACCAACTCAGGAACTCGCGGAAAAGCTCAGCCGTCACCTCTATGAAATGGCCAAGCTCTCCGTTGGCGGACTGGAGCCCAACGAACTCGCCGGTTTCCAGCAGCGCAGCAGTGATCTGATGGGTCAACTGATGGAGCGAGGCCTCTGAGCCTCGCCCGCATCGCGGGTTGAGAGATACCAATCAATCATCGAGGGGTGGTGCAACATCAGCCCCAGCCCCTTGGCATAGGCATTGGAAACCGAGGCATCCAAGACACGGTCATGTCTCGGTGATCCAGCCCACCAGACAGGCGCGCAACCGGTGGCCTCACACAGCCGGTCGGTGATCGCGCGCTTGGTCAGGGCTAGATCATCCACAACGTTGAGCACACCATTGAGCTGCCGCTCGGCAGCCAAATCAATCGCTTGCACCACATCATCAACATGGACCCAGCAAGGGGTGTGATCGCCATCACGCTCCACGCGCTGGCCGGCTGCAGCAAGCAACCATTCGGGAATTTCCCGCCCAGGGCCATAAATGCCACCGAGGCGAAGCGTGCAGATCCTGATGTGCTCATCGCGCAGCGCCTGTAGACGCTCCTCGGCACCGGCCAGCAAGGCGTTGATGGGATGGCTGAGATCAAGCGTGCTCTGCTCGGTGGTGATCGCACCGCCGCGATCGCCGTAGAGGCCGCAACTGCTCAGTTGGATCAGTTGGAGCGGAGTGCTCGAGCGGCGTTCGGAAATCGCTCGGCACAGGCGCTCGATGCCGCGGCTGAACACCGAGCGGTAGGCCTCAAGATCAACCTGCTGCTGACCGGTTGGCGCCAGTGAGATCACCAGGACATCAATGTCCTCGATGAAACTCAGATCGTTGCTCTCGGACTCGGAATCAAACAGAACCGCCTGATCCACCCGAGCCTCAAGGTCAGCCAGACGGGAGGCCCGGCGTGTGGTGGCACTAATGGCATGGCCCCGGGCACGCCACTGCTGGATCAAGGCTGAGCCGACATAGCCACAGCCGACAATGGCCCGGTGCTCACCACTGGCAAGAACAGGCCTTGGCCGAGACTGAAGCAGCCGCGTCAGATCGGAGAAATCACCGGCCATGGACATATCGATTTGTAAAGATGCTACCGATCAGCCGTAGCTCATGCGGTACTCGTCCACACCGTTAGCTCCGCAGGCCTGGGAGGTGGGTTAACCCTTTGTTGATAGGATGGTCGCTTGGGCGAAAGCCCAGTGCTGTCCACAAACGGTTGAAGTCATGTCTCGGGTCTGCCAACTCACCGGCAAGCGCGCCAATAACGGCATGGCTGTCAGCCACTCCCACGTGCGCACCAAGAAGCTGCAGCAAGTGAATCTGCAGGAGCGTCGCCTCTGGTGGGCCGAAGGCAACCGCTGGGTGAGGCTGCGGGTCTCCACCTCAGCGTTGCGCACCATCCAGAAGAAGGGTCTGGGCGCCTACGCCAAGCAACTCGGTGTGGACCTTTCGAAGTTCTGAGCTTCAGCGTCCAAGCCCAGCGGGTGGTTAAGGTCAGCCCCGCTTGGATATGCCATGAAGCGGGCTAATGTTCTGCGCCTGATTGTCGGCGCTGCTGTGGTGGCAGGAGCTCAACTGCCGGCCGCCAAAGTCCATGCTCTCGGCGGAACACTGCCGGAGCTGGATGCAACAGCACCGGATTTTGATCTTGAAGCCGCTGGTCAAGATGGTGCCCTCGGCCAGCGTCTGAGCCGCGATTCCTTTAACGGCAGCTGGCTTGTTCTCTATTTCTATCCGCGCGATTTCACCAGCGGCTGCACGCTCGAAGCCCAGGGGTTTCAGCGTGATCTGGACGCCTTCAAAGCCATCAACGCCGCCGTGGTGGGCGTCAGTGCTGACGGCAGTGAACAGCACGCCAGTTTCTGCACGAGCGAGGGCTTGGCCTATCCCCTGCTCTCCGATCCAGGCGGCAGCGTCAGCAAGCGCTATGGATCCTGGATACCCCCCTTCAGCCAGAGGCACACCTTCATCATCGATCCTGGTGGTGTCCTGAGGGCGCGGTTTGTTGGCGTCAACCCCGGCCCCCATAGCCAAGAAGTGCTCAGCACGCTCAAGCAGCTTCAACAGGTCTGAACAGACGACGGTGTCGGGCTGCATCGGCCGCCAGATCCATCAACGACGTTGATGCCGGCGGTCGGTCAAGCGCGTCTTGCCAGCTTTTGGCCAAGGCCGCCGATTCAGGCAGGGGTTGGCCGAGCGGCACGCAGGGACACGGAAGACCAGCAGCAGCTGCGGCCACCTTGGGGTCGTAGCTGAGTGCGGCCACCGGGGCCCCCGACAGGGCCCCCAGAATCAGGGCATGCAAACGCATGGCCAGCACCAGCCCGGCGCTGCTGCAGATCGCCATGGCCTCCTGAACTGTGGAGCACTCCACCTGACGGGAACACTGCTGCAAGCGATCAGGCAGCAGACCTTGCCGCTGGAGTTCGCTGAGCAGATCACGATCCTGATGGGCGTGAAAGGGCAACCAGATCACCTCACGGGCTGAAGTGGCGACCAACGCATCAAGAGCCTCCAACAGCTGGCGCCATTGAGGGCTCTGCAGCAGCGGCGTCGGACGCCAAGCCAGCACAATCGCGCCACCGCGACCACGCCAAGGTTGCGGCGGCAATCCCCAGACCGGATCACTGCCCTGTCCATCAGCAGCACGCGGTTCCCGTCCCAGTCGAGTGGCCAGTGCGGCTGATTCCGGATCGCGCCAACAGGCCCCTGTGACCAGAGGCAGCAGAGCGCGCACCAACAGGCGACTGCGGCGACGGCGCAAGGGACCCAAACCCTGGCCCCACAGCAGCACCGGCTTGTGCTGAAAACGCGCCGCAATGATCAAGACGGCGTAATACGTCAGGCTGCGGAAGCTGGTGCTGTCCTGCAGCAGGCTGCCCCCGCCGAAGACGAGCGCATCGCTACGGCCCAAGGCGGCGAGCACTGCAGGCAAGCTCAGCCGATTGCAGCTGCGCACCCCAAAGCGCTGCTCCACAAGCGCCTGATCAGCAGCGGTCACACACGCTTGAACGCCGCTTGGAAGCTGCAACAGAAGCGCTTCCAGCAGGGCGTCATCGCCGAGGTTGTGCTCGCCGTAGTAGCCGCACAGAAGTGGCTTGGCCCAGGTGCTACCCACTGCAGGATGCCGATGGCCCGTACATTACGGATCCCTGTCGGGTCGGATGCACGCCCTGTCCTTCCACACCTGGGTGATTCACATCAGCTCAGTGCTGGAGTGGATGCTGGCCATGGCTGCCGTGGTGGCCTGGGGCGAGCGCTGCCGCGAACCGGAATGGCGCTGGCTGGCTCTGGCGATGCTGCCGGCCCTGGCCAGCGCCCTCTGCGCCTGCACCTGGCATGTCTTTGATAATTCCCCAGGTCTGCACTGGCTGGTGACACTGCAAGCGGCCCTCACCCTGGTGGGCAACAGCACCCTGGCCCTGGCGGCCTGGCACCTGTTTCGCCGCCGACAAGAGGCTCGGCTCTGATGGATCAAACCCTGGCCAGCGATCCGGCAGCACCGCTCTTTGCCCTCTCACTGGCGCCCTATCTCCTGTTTTTGTGGTGGGCTTGGCGTAGCAAGCGGTTCCCCCCGCTGGCACTGCTGGGCTTTGCGCTGACGCTGCTGTTTGTGGCGATCACGATTGTGGCCGCTGTCGTTGCCCAGGTCCGCTACGGAGCCGAGTTGGCCAATGTGGATTGGCTGCATGGCGGGGCAGAAGCCTTCCTCAGCATCAGCAATTTGATCCTGCTGCTTGGCTTCGGGGGTGAACAACTCTTACGGGTCAACCCCGAATCGTCTCAGCCGACAGATGATCAATCGGGTCTGAAATCGTGACCCAGAAGTCCGGATCTTTTGATCGCTGCAACCATGACTCTGCTCCCCACTCTGTTCAGCCCTGTGCTGGCCGTGGCCCCCGCCACTGTTGCCTGGAGCCCCAAGGTGGGCCTGGTGATGATCATCTGCAACGTGATGGCCATCGCCCTGGGTAAGGCCACCATCAAATATCCCAACGAAGGTGGTGCACTGCCCAACGCCTCGTTCTTTGGCGGCATGGGCCTGGGTGCTCTGCTTGGAACCACAAGCCTCGGCCACGTGATCGGCATCGCTTCCATTCAGGGTCTTGCCGCCACAGGCGTGCTCTGATCCAACCGAACCCACTCAACCCCTCAGGCCGAGCAGGTAAGGCAGAGCCTTAAGACCAAACCGTTCAAAGCGGTAGTCAAAGAGCAGTGCCGAGAGCTCCTCTGCACTGCTCTTTTCAAGCAACGTGAGCCATCGCTCCAGGCGACGATCGGCATGGGCGCTGTTGAGTCCAAGCCAGGTGCGACGGCCCAAGCGGCCACTGAGGGACCACCGCCAGCCAAGGCGGCGATTCATGGCCTTGCGGTAGTGGGTCTCCAGCCCGTCGGACAGCACGGCCGTGGTGGTGCCCAGCTGTTCCAACAACAGATCAGCCACCACCTCAGCGCTGGCCATGGCGTGGCGAATCCCCTCGCCGCCCAAGAGGTTGGCGGTGCTGATGGCATCGCCCAAAGCAATCAACCGCCCGCGGACATGGCGGTCACTACGGCTGATGCAGCTGCGGATCAGCCCGCCATGGCGATCCAACACCTCGGCCTGCTCCAGGCCGCTGATGCCCAGCAGCCGTCGCTGCAGGCTGATGAGTGAGGGCTGAGATTGCCGCGAGTCGCAGAGGCGGCAGACACCCACTTTCAGATGGCCCGGCTGCATGGGAAACACCCAGCCATAGCCCTGGGGAACAAGCTCACTGCCAAACAGAAAACTCAAGCGCCCAGCCCACAGCTGCCACTGGGCCTCACCCACCTTGAGCAACCACTCCAGGCCCACCCCGGCAACCATCGGATCAGAGGGATGATCCGTCTCACCCATCAGGGCGCGGCTCTGGCCCGTGGCATCCACCACCCACTCGCTGCTGATCTCGATCAGCTCTCCGCTTCGGGTGCGCAGGCTGGTGCACATGGAGGCATCACTCTGCTGGTGCGTGCGCAACGCCGTCACACCGAGGAGAACATCACCGCCCAAACGCCGCACCTGCTCGGCCAACCACTGACGCAACAGCCCAAAATCGAGCACAAAGCCCAGAGAGCCTGAACGGCTGCTCCAATGCCGCCACTGCCGGGAGGGACCCAGCAGCTGCCAGGCGTTCCAGCGCGCAGCGATCACCTCCGCAGGAAGGTTCATTCGCGAGACATCCGCCAGCGGGATGGCGGCGCTGCTGAAGGCCGCATGATCCAGGGAGACCAGCCGCTCCACCAGGGTGACAGAAACGCCGGCCAGAGCCAAGCGTCGCGCCAGGGAGCCTCCCGCTGGCCCTGCACCCACGACCAGGACAGTGGTGCGCTTCAGGGCTCAGACGCTGATGGGACGACGGCTGGCGTTGGAGGGAAGGGAGGAGCCAAAACGCTCCAGGATGCTCTCCACCATCTGCCGTGGTGTCAGGCCAATGGCCTCTTTGGATTGATCGGGTGTGGCGTGATCCACCATCACATCGCCGATGCCCAGCCGGAGCATCGGCACCAGGGCATCATGCTCTTGCAACGCCTCCAGCAACGCGGCGCCGAAACCGCCGGCCAGGCAACCCTCCTCCATGGTGACGACCCTGCCGATGCGGCGCGCCATGGGCACCAGCAGACTCTCATCGAGGGGCCTCAGGAAACGGGCATTGACCACACTGGCGCGGATGCCGTGCTCCTGGAGCAGGCCAGCCGTCGCCATCGCCGGCGCCACCATCGAGCCGTAGGCGACGATCATCAGATCATCGCCGTCGGCGAGCAGTTCGCCGCGACCGATCTCCAGGGGCTCCCAGCCCTCCTCAAGCAGGGGAACCCCCTCACCAGAGCCGCGGGGAATCCTCATGGCGATGGGGCCATCGTGCTGAAGGCTTGTGACCAGCATGCGCTGCAGCTCCGCCTCATCCTTGGGTGCCATCACGGTGAAGTTGGGCACGCAACGCAGGTAGGAGATGTCGTACTGGCCCTGGTGGGTGGGGCCGTCAGCCCCGACGATGCCTGCACGATCCAGCACGAAGGTGACCGGAAGCTTCTGGATGCCGACGTCGTGGATCAACTGATCAAAAGCCCGTTGCAAGAAGGTGCTATAGATCGCCACCACCGGACGCAACCCATCGCAGGCCATGCCAGCGGCCAGGGTGACGGCATGCTGCTCGGCGATACCGACATCGACGTACTGCTCAGGCAGCGCTTTTTGAAGCAGGTCCAGACCCGTGCCGGTGGCCATGGCGGCGGTGATGCCAACGATTCGGGGATCCTGCTCACAAAGCTTGACCAGGGTCTGGCCAAAGACTTTGCTGTAGCTGGGGGGTTTGGGCTTCTTTGCGGGATGGGATTTGCCCGTGGTCAGATCAAATGCTGATTGGGCGTGGTAGCCCACCTGGTCGGCTTCTGCGTAGCGGTAGCCCTTGCCTTTGGTGGTGGCCACATGCACCAGCACCGGCCCCTCACAACGATGGGCTTCCTGAAAAGTGCGCACCATGGCACCGATGTCATGGCCATCGATGGGCCCCATGTAGGTGAAGCCGAGTTCCTCGAACACAGCCCCGACCTTGGGCACCGCCAGGCGCTTCATGCCCTCCTTGAGCCTGTTGAGCTCTGAGGGCAGCTGACCCTGCATGAAGGGCAGATGGCGCACCGCTTCCTCCGCACTGCCAGTGAGGAACTGCATGGGCGGACTCAGCCGCATGCGATTGAGGTGGTTCGAGAGCGCTCCCACCGGCGGTGAGATCGACATGTCGTTGTCGTTAAGCACCACCAGCAGCCGGGTGTTCGGCATGTGGCCGGCATGGTTGATGGCCTCCAGGGCCATGCCCCCCGTCAGGGCTCCATCACCGATGACCGCAACGCACTTGTGGCTCTGACCCTGGTTGTCCCGCGCCATGGCCATCCCCAGGGCAGCGGAGATGCTGGTGGAAGCATGGCCTGCACCGAAATGGTCGAAACGGCTTTCGCTGCGCTTGAGGTAACCGGCAACACCCCCTTGCTGGCGCAGGGTGTGGAAATTGACGTAGCGACCAGTGATCAGCTTGTGGGGATAAGCCTGGTGGCCCACATCCCAGACCACCCGATCCTGATCGAGATCCAGGGTTTGGTAGAGGGCCAGGGTGAGTTCCACCACCCCAAGGCCCGGTCCGAGATGGCCACCGCTTGTTGAAACCGTTTCAAGATGCTTTTCGCGGATCTGACGGGCGACTCCCTCCAGTTCCATCACGCTCAGCCCGTGCAGCTGATTGGGATGGGTCAGCTCGCTGAGATGCATCCGCCAGACGTCCCGTAAGCCGCAAATCTAGAACCCCCGACCCAGAGCTGATGACGCGGTCACCACCGCAGGCTGAGGATGGAGCCAGATATCAAGGACGGGATGGAGGGATATCTGCAGCGAATTCTGCGGGCCCGGGTGTACGAGGTGGCGCAGGAAACCCCTTTAGAACCGGCACGTCACCTCTCGGCCAGGCTTGGCCACAACGTGCTGCTCAAGCGGGAAGATCTGCAGCCGGTCTTCTCCTTCAAGTTGCGGGGTGCCTTCAATCGAATGGCCCAATTGCCCGCCGAGCAGCTCAAACGCGGGGTGATCGCCGCCAGTGCGGGAAATCACGCTCAGGGGGTGGCCCTCTCAGCGCGGCAGCTGGGGTGCAGCGCGGTCATCGTGATGCCCCTCACCACACCGCGCACCAAGGTGGAAGCCGTCAGGCACCTCGGAGCAGAGGTGGTTCTGCACGGCGACACCTTCGATGAAGCCCAAGCCAGGGCCAGGGCCCTCGAGCAGGAGCGCCATCTCTGCTTCATCCACCCCTTTGATGACCCGGAGGTGATTGCCGGTCAGGGAACCATCGGGCTGGAGATTCTGCGGCAGTGCAGCGAACCGCCTGATGCCATCTATCTGGCCGTTGGTGGAGGGGGGTTGATCAGCGGTGTGGGGGCCTATGTGAAAGCTCTCTGGCCAGGGGTGCAGATCATCGGCGTGGAGCCGGTGGATGCCGATGCCATGACCCGCTCTCTGGCGGCAGGTGAGCGGGTGCGGCTGGAGCAGGTGGGGCTGTTCGCCGATGGCGTGGCCGTGCGTGAGGTGGGCGAGGAGACGTTCCGGCTGGCCCAGCAGGTGGTGGATCGCATGGTGACGGTGGACAGCGATGCCATCTGCGCCGCCATCAAGGACGTTTTTGAGGACACCCGCTCGATCCTGGAACCCGCAGGCGCTCTGGCGGTGGCGGGGCTCAAGGCTGATGCGGCGAACTGGAGCAGCGGCAGCCAGCTGGTGGCGGTGGCCTGCGGAGCCAACATGAACTTCGAGCGTCTGCGCTTTGTGGCCGAAAGGGCGGCGCTCGGGGAGGAGCGAGAAGCAATGCTCGCCGTCGAAATTCCTGAACAGCCAGGCAGCCTCAGGCGCTTCTGCCGCCTGCTGGGCTCCCACAACCTGACCGAATTCAGCTACCGGATGGCCAGCGGCGGCAGCAAGGCCCACATCTTTGTCGGTGTGGAGATCAGTGACCGTGCCGATGCAGGCAAGCTCATGGCCGATCTCGAGGCTGGCGGGTTTGCCTGTGTTGACCTCTCCGGCAATGAGCTCGCCAAGCTGCATCTGCGCCACATGGTCGGAGGCCGTCAGCCGCTGGAGGCACAGACGGATGTCACCACCGCAGAAAAGCTCTACCGCTTCGAGTTCCCGGAGAGGCCAGGGGCATTGATGGCCTTTGTCGATGCTCTCCATCCCGGATGGAGCATCAGCATTTTTCATTACCGCAACCAGGGATCCGACGTCGGCCGCATCGTGGTGGGCGTGCAAGTGCCTCAAGCGGAGATGGAGCACTGGCAAACGTTCCTCGCCCGCCTGCCCTTCCCGAGCTGGGACGAAAGTGACAATCCGGCCTACCGGCTCTTCCTGGCCTGAAACAGAGGCGACCGCTACGGTGCGCCAGATCACATCGTCCGGTCCCAGAAGGCCCGGTGTGAGCCATGTCCAGCCTCTCAGCGATCTCCCTACCAGCCCGGCTGGAGGCGATTCTTTATCTCAAGGGTCGCTGCCTCAGCCTGGCTGAGCTCAGCGAATTGGCCGACGTGCCGCGCGATGAGGTGGAACTGGCCCTCATCACGCTGATGGCGGACTACGCCCATCGCGACACCGCGCTTGAAATTCGGCAGGAGAGCAATGGTTACAGCCTGCAGCTGCGCACGGACCTTGCTGCACTGGTCCAGGAGCTGGTGCCTGTCGACCTGAGCACCGCCAGCCTCAGAACCCTGGCGACCGTGGCCCTCAAAAAACGCATTCTTCAGTCCGAACTGGTGGAGCTGCGCGGCAGCGGCGCCTACGACCACATCAAGGAACTGATGGAGCGAGGCTTCATCGAGCGCAAACGTCAGAGCGAGGGGCGCTCGTTCTGGATCAGCCTGACTGACAAGTTCCATCGCACATTTGCGCTGAAAGGACATGAAAGCGACGACATCCCGGCAGCTTGAATCAGCGCCATGTCAGACCAGGGACGGACAACAGGAGGCAATCCAGGCCAACCAAAAGCCAAACAAACCAACCAAAACTCAATAGCTGTTAACACAACTATTGAAAGCAGCTTACATGTCATAGTATTTCACATTATTCAACATAAAGATATGCTTTCGTGCTGAATTTTTGTGTAGCAGCCAGATCATCTTTCCTCAGAAGAGTATTTTTATTTCGTTGATTCTTACATCAGCAATAACCAGAGCGACCTAAATGGGCACTCCAGGTGTACTTACTTTGCGACAACCACCTAGCATTTCCACCGACTGATGTACAACTCACTCTCACCAAAGATGGATTTTGGTGCCACTACTAAATCCAGTGGCCTCTCCTACAGAAATCAACCCAACGCAAGCCAAAATATTGCACTGAGCCAAGCCGATTACAAGCGTGCCTCATGCGAAAAGATGAAGCTCGGCACTGGGCCCAGGGATCACCAGGAATGCCCCTATCGCGTCACATTTGATGTGTACGCCCCTTCCGACAGCAGCTCGCTTGAGGTGGCAATACTGGCTGCCTACCGTCAGCTCCATGGCAACTGCTATGTGATGTCAAATGAGCGAGCTTCTGAACTGGAATCCCAGCTAGGGCAGGGCCGCATCAGCATGCGTGAATTCGTTCGTGGTCTGGTGAAACGGGACTTTTATAAAGATCGGTTCTTCTCAACAGTCGCACCCCATCGAGGCATTGAACTGGCCTACAAGCATCTCCTCGGCCGGCCCCCACTGAATCAGCAGGAAGTCGCTACAACCATCGCCATACAGGCACAGCAAGGCTATGAAGCCATGGTGGATCACCTTGTTGATTCGGCTGAATACAGCGAGGTGTTCGGCAATGACACCGTTCCCTACGGACGGTCTTGGACTTCCGCCAGCGGCATGCCAATGATTAATTTCGTGCGCATGGCAGCACTAGAGCAGAACTTTGTGACCAGCGACAGAAACAATGGATCTGCATCAATTCTTCTGCGCAATCTGACCAACGGCACACCCTTACCCATCAAGGCGTCTGCCAAGGTCAACTACGTGGGAGTCTCCGCGGCCTGGGGGAACGGCAAACCTCCAGCTGAATTCGAGAAGCTCTGGCGCGGCCTCACCATCGTTGGGGGTGCCCACCTAGCGGGCATGGCCATCAACGTGATGTGTCAGATCGCGGGGTTCAACGGTCTTGACCGCATCCCTGCTCTGTTCCTTGGGAAGTGATCCCCATGGGCTATGACAGAAACAATGGGACACCTTGTGGCTTTTCTGTCATAGCCCATGCCCAGAAGCGGTCCGAATGGCAGAAGGCTTCCTCGGGATGCTCGGGCTCGATAGATTCAGCAATAAAGCGATTGGCCCATGGATTTCGGCTTCCTGCTCGGAGTGCTTGCTCAGACCCTCAGCATCTACACCGTGGTGCTGATTGTGCGTGTTCTGCTCAGCTGGTTCCCCAATCTGGATTGGGGTAACCCAGTGTTAAGTGCTGTCAGTTCCATCACTGACCCTTACTTGAATGTCTTCCGCGGGCTGATCCCACCGCTCGGTGGCTTGGATCTCTCGGCGATCATCGCCTTCGTCGCCTTGAACCTGGTGCAACAACTGCTGGCCAGCGCCAGCGTCTCGATGTACAGCGGCATCAGCTACTGAGGTCCTGCTCCAAGGGCAAGAGCTCGTCCTCGGCGCCGGCGCGTGTGCGTACAGGAGCATTGAAACCACGGGCACGGGCCTTGTTCACGCTGAATGGGCCTGGCGTCCCTGCAGGGATTGAAAGCCTCAGAGCAAAAGGGGAGTCGCCCGGCGGGACATCACCGATCGAGCCCACACGGGTGCGGTTGGCCAGGGCTGGTTCACCACTGCCATCAATGATCTGCGCGAAGACATCGGTGTCCACCACAGGCCGCTTGCCGGGGTTGCTCACCAGCCCGCGCAACGCGTAGCAGCTGGCTCCCACGGGACGTTTCAGATCGCTCTGGGCAGCGGAATCATCGGCCGGGCACGGTTCCACCACCGGATCAGACACCACCAGGTCAATTGCCAGGGCGCCGCCGGGGAAGAGCAGCAACAGGGCCATAAGGGCCGCCAACCATCGACTCATCGCTCGTCACCACTGCCGGAGATCACCTGACGCGATGCCCGGCTGGCCAGCTTGTCGAGATTGGCCTGAGCCACGCTCTCAAGGCTGTAACCGAGTTCATGCGCCAGCTGTGCCACGTACCAGAGCACATCGCCGAGCTCCAGTGCAATGGCGTGGCAGCGCTCGTCGGTGAAGCTCCCCTCGTGATCACGGATCACCTTTTTCACCTTGTCCGCCACTTCACCGGCCTCACCACAAAGCCCAAGGGCTGGATAGATGGGATTGCTGCCACGACCTGGGTAGAGGGCTGTCAAGGCCGCCTGCTCTTGATAGGTGTTGAGATCCATGGGAACGGTCCGGTGATAGCTTCCGCAACGCTTTAGGCCCGGTTCATGCCCATGCCCGATCACCAGCGACGCACGAAAATCGTCGCCACCATCGGGCCGGCCACCGAGTCCGCTGAAAGCATTCGCTCCCTGATTCTTGCCGGTGCCACCACCTTCCGGCTGAATTTCTCCCACGGCAACCATGACGAGCACGCTCAGCGGGCCGCCACGATCCGGCAGGTTGCCCACGAGCTCGGCGTCCATGTCGGCATCCTGCAGGACCTGCAGGGCCCCAAGATCCGTCTGGGCCGCTTTGAGGGTGGTCCCATCACCTTGGCCAAGGGAGATCCCTTCGCCCTGACCGCACGATCGGTCGCCTGTGACCAGCAGATCGCCACGGTCACCTACGACAAGCTGGCTCATGAAGTGGAGCCCGGCAGCCGAATCCTGCTGGATGACGGCAAGGTTGAGATGCAGGTCGACTGGATTGACCAGGCCGAAGAGACCCTGCACTGCAAGGTGACAGTCGGCGGCAAGCTCTCCAACAACAAGGGGGTGAATTTCCCTGATTGTTTGCTCTCGGTGCGGGCCCTGACAGCCAAAGACCGGCAGGATCTGGCCTTTGGTCTCCAGCTCGGGGTCGACTGGGTTGCCCTGAGCTTTGTGCGCAACCCCTCTGACATGCAGGAGATCCGGGAGCTGATCAACTCTCTGGGCTTCTCCACACCGGTGGTGGCCAAGATCGAGAAATTTGAGGCCATCGATCAGATCGACATGATCCTGCCCCTCTGCGATGGGGTGATGGTGGCCCGCGGCGACCTTGGGGTCGAAATGGCTGCCGAGGAGGTGCCGCTGCTGCAGAAGGAGTTGATCCGCAAGGCCAACTCCATCGGCATCCCGATCATCACCGCCACCCAGATGCTGGACAGCATGGTGAGCAACGCCCGCCCGACCCGCGCTGAGGTGAGCGATGTGGCCAACGCCATTCTCGATGGCACCGATGCTGTGATGCTCTCCAACGAAACCGCTGTTGGCGACTACGCCATCGAAGCGGTCGAGACCATGGCCCGCATCGCCAAGCGCATCGAGCAGGACTATCCCAACCGCCAGCCCGACACCCAGCTGACCAGCACCATCCCCAATGCCATCAGCATGGCCGTGAGCACCATTGCCACCCAGCTGGATGCCGCAGCGATCCTGCCGCTGACCAAAAGCGGGGCCACAGCCCGCAACGTCAGTAAATTCCGCCCTGCAACACCCATCCTTGCGATAACCAGTGATGTGAAGGTGGCCCGTCAGCTGCAACTGGTTTGGGGCGTGAATCCCCTGGTGATCGCCAACCAGTCCTCCACCAGCCGCACCTTCAGCATGGCGATGGGGGTCGCACAGGAGCAAAACCTGCTCCAAGAGGGAGATTTGGTGATTCAAACCGCCGGCACCCTGGCCGGGGTGAGCGGCTCCACCGACTTGGTCAAGGTCGGCATCGTCTCAGCGGTCTTGGGGCGCGGCAGCGGCTACGGCAGCCAGTCCGTCAGCGGTCAGGTGCGCGTCGCCAACACCCCGGCGGAAGCGGCACGCATCGAGAGCGGCGAAATCCTGGTGGTGCCGAGCACCAGCGCTGATTACCTCGACGCGATCCGTCGCTCCGGCGGTGTGATCACCGAAGAAGACGGCAGCCAGAGCCATGCGGCAGTGATTGGCCAGCGGCTTGGCATCGCTGTGATCACTGGCGTTCACAACGCCACGCGAGACGTGCGCACCGGTGAGGTGGTTACGCTCGACGTTCGCCACGGCGTGGTGCATCGCGGGACCCACGTTCATGACCACAGCAGCGCCGACACGATCGGCTAGCCCTCAGGCGATCGCCGCTCGGCTCCCTTTGCGCGAGACCGTCCGCATGGCCTTGGGGGCCCTGGGGGCTAACCGTCTGCGCTCAGCGCTGACCATGCTGGGCATTGTCATCGGCAATGCATCGGTGATCACCCTGGTCGGGGTGGGTAAGGGCGCGCAGAATCTGGCGGAGGGTCAGCTCAGCAGCCTGGGGGCCAATGTCCTTTTTGTCGTTCCAGGCAACAACGACACTCGGCGTCGCGGCATTGCCAATCCACGCACACTGGTGCTGGAGGACGCAGAAGCCATTGCCGATCAGGTGCCAAGCGTGGCCCGTGTCGCTCCGCAGGTCACCAGCAGCGAGACGATGCGTGCCGGCAACCGCAGTGCCACCGTCACGGTCTCAGGCATCACTCCGGCGTTCCTCTCGGTGCGGCGCTTTGAGATGGGGCAGGGTCGGTTTTTCTCCGAACAGGACCTCAAATCAGCACGGAACGTCACGGTGCTGGGTCCTGATCTGGCGGCGCGACTGCTGCCAGGCAGAGGGCCGATCGGCAAACAGGTGCGGATCAAGAATCAGACCTTCCAGGTGATCGGCGTCATGGCGCCCAAGGGAGCTTTCCTTGGGCAGAACCAGGATGACGCCGCCTACGTCCCTTTATCGACGATGGTGGCCCGCCTCAGCGGTCGTGATCCCACCTATGGCACGTCTTTGACCTTCATCAGCGTGGAGGCGCGTGACCCGGCATCAATCAGTGCTGCCAAATTTCAGATCACCAACCTGCTGCGACAACGCCACCGCATCCTGCGCGAGGACGACTTCGCCGTGCGCTCCCAGAAGGATGCCCTCTCGATCGTTGGCACCATCACCGGCGGGCTCACCTTGATGCTGGCCGCCATCGGTGCGATATCACTGCTGGTGGGCGGCATCGGCATCATGAACATCATGCTGGTGTCGGTCAGCGAACGGACGCAGGAGATCGGTCTGCGCAAGGCGGTGGGAGCCCGCAGTGGCGATGTCCTGTTGCAGTTCCTGGTGGAGGCCCTGGTGGTGTCGAGCCTCGGCGGCCTGCTGGGCAGCGGACTGGGCGTGGGTGCCGTGCTTGCGGTCGCGGCGATTACCCCCCTCCCGGCCAGCATCAGCGCAGGAGGTGTGCTGGGCACCGTCGTGCTCTCCGGCTCGATTGGCTTGTTTTTCGGGGTGGTGCCTGCAAGGCGGGCCGCCAAGCTTGATCCGATCGTTGCCCTCAGACGATTGTGATAGAAGTCGCACTCGCCATGCTGGAACAAGACGGCTGCTGGCTGCTGCAGCTGCGCGACGACATCGAAGGGATCGTGCATCCGGGCACATGGGCCCTGTTCGGTGGCCATCTCGATCCAGGAGAAACCCCTGAGCAGGCCCTGCTGCGTGAGCTCAAGGAGGAAATCGACTGGGATGCGCCTGAACTACCCCTTTGGTTCGTTCACCGCGAAAGCCGCCGCGTTGCCCACTTCTTTCGCGGCAGGCTCACACCAGCACTGACAGAGCTGCGCCTGCTGGAAGGTCAAGACATGGTGCTGGCGCCGCTGAAAGAAATTCGCAGCGGCACCGTCTGGAGCCCCAAACGACAGGAACGACGTGCACTTGCTCCATCGCTGCAGCGCGCCGTCCTGGAGCTGGAACGGGAACAGGGACTGCACTGAGAAAGCTGAAGAGGATTCCGCGAAACGTCCTCAGTGTCTTTACAATCACGAAACATTTTTGTCATCGGCGGGACCGGTCTCTATGAACAACCGTTGGCGGCTGATCGCGCTGTGGGCTCTGCCCATCGGCTTGGTGCTGTTCTTTGCCTTCCAAATCATGCGCGGCGGCGGCCCCATGCAGGTGGCCAACGGCCCAACCGTCGCTCCTCGCAACAGTGCCGTAGCGCGAATCGCCTACGGCCGTTTCCTGAACTACCTCGACTCAGGCCGAATCACTGCTGTTGATATCTATGACGGCGGCCGCACGGCCGTTGTGGAAGCCGTCGACCCTTATATCGACAACCGGGTGCAGCGCCTGCGCGTTGATCTGCCCGGCCTGGCTCCTGAATTGATCAGCAAGATCGATGAGCAGGGAATCAGCTTTGATGTGCATCCGCCCCGGTCCACCCCACCGGTGCTTGGAATTCTGGGCAACCTGCTCTTCCCCCTGCTGCTGATCGGTTCACTGATCTTCCTGGCCCGCCGATCCAACAACATGCCTGGCGGTCCTGGCCAGGCCATGCAGTTCGGCAAGAGCAAAGCTCGCTTCTCGATGGAAGCCGAGACCGGGGTCAAATTCGACGATGTCGCCGGTGTGGAGGAAGCCAAGCAGGACCTCGAGGAGGTGGTGACCTTCCTCAAGCAACCTGAGCGCTTCTCAGCACTGGGTGCTTCCATCCCCCGTGGTGTGCTTCTGGTGGGCCCTCCTGGCACGGGTAAAACCTTGCTTGCCAAGGCCATCGCCGGTGAGGCGGATGTTCCCTTCTTCTCCCTCTCCGGATCTGAATTCGTCGAGATGTTCGTGGGCGTCGGCGCCAGCCGAGTGCGCGATCTGTTCAAGCGCGCTAAGGAAAATGCCCCCTGCTTGATCTTCATCGATGAAATCGATGCCGTCGGTCGTCAGCGCGGCGCCGGCATTGGTGGTGGTAATGACGAGCGTGAGCAGACCCTCAACCAGCTGCTGACCGAAATGGACGGCTTTGAGGGCAACAGCGGAATCATCATTCTTGCGGCCACCAACCGTCCCGATGTGTTGGATTCGGCCCTGATGCGTCCCGGTCGTTTTGACCGTCAGGTGACTGTGGATGCTCCTGACATCAAAGGCCGCCTCTCGATCCTCAAAGTCCACTCCCGCAACAAAAAGCTGGCCGATGATGTCAGCCTTGAGGTCATCGCCCGCCGCACCCCTGGCTTCACCGGCGCTGACCTGGCCAATCTGTTGAACGAGGCCGCCATTCTGACGGCACGCCGCCGCAAGGAAGCCACGACCTTGAGTGAAATTGATGATGCCGTTGATCGCGTCATCGCCGGCATGGAGGGTCAACCCTTGACCGATGGCCGCAGCAAGCGCCTGATTGCATACCACGAAGTGGGTCACGCCCTGGTGGGAACCCTGGTCAAGGAGCACGATCCCGTGCAGAAGGTCACCCTGATTCCCCGTGGCCAGGCCCAGGGCCTGACCTGGTTTGCCCCCGATGAAGAGCAGATGCTGGTCAGCCGCGCCCAGCTGCGTGCTCGCATTATGGGCGCCCTGGGGGGGCGTGCAGCTGAGGACATCGTCTTCGGCCATGCGGAAGTGACCACCGGTGCCGGCGGCGACATCCAGCAGGTGGCGGGCATGGCGCGTCAGATGGTGACACGCTTCGGCATGAGTGATCTTGGCCCTCTGTCTCTGGAGGCTGGCAACCAGGAGGTCTTCCTGGGCCGCGACCTGATGACACGCAGCGACGTCTCGGACTCCATTACCAATCGCATTGATGAGCAGGTCCGTCTGATTGTGGACAGCTGCTACCGCGACACCGTCGAATTGCTGGCCGCCCAACGGCCTTGCATGGACCGTCTGGTCGAGCAGCTGATCGAGCAGGAAACGCTTGATGGCGATGATTTCCGCAAGGAAGTCGCCACCTTCACCTCAATTCCTGAAAAAGAGCGTTTCACTCCCTTCCTGCAGACAGCCTCCTGATCAGTTTCAGGGCCATACTCGGGTCATCGCGTTGATGACCCGATGGGAAAAACATCCGACGGTGAGGAAATTTTTGAGGGTCCCATTCCTGCTGGACAGGAAGGGACCCATTCACCGTTGGAAGCCGTATCGGCCTACCGCGGCGACGATTGGAGCCCCAATCGTTTGATGTTCCATCAGAATCTTGAGCAGTTCGCTGAACGCGTCGGCTTAATCGTTGCTCTTCAAGCGAACGGAAAAGTCAGCCAGGAACATGCCTTCAATGAAATACGTCAGATCTGGAAACAACTCAAGGAGAGTCACGGTGAGCTGATCAAACCTTGATCAGCTCAATCTCGCGCCAATCTGTTGATCAGAGGGCATGAATCGGACGTTGGTCGATCACCTTGTCGATCAAGCCGTATTCAACAGCTTCATGGGGTGACATGAAGAAATCACGATCAGTATCCTTCTGCACGCGCTCCAGTGGTTGACCGCTGCGTTGGGCCAACTCTTCATTGAGTCGCTGCTTCAGAAAGAGGATTTCATCGGCCTGAATGCGGATGTCGCTGGCCTGACCGCGAGCACCGCCGAGGGGCTGGTGAATCATGATGCGGGAGTGCTGCAAGCTGCTGCGTTTGCCAGGGGCACCAGCGCAAAGCAGGAAAGCCCCCATGCTGGCGGCAAGACCAACACACACGGTCTGCACATCGGGTTTGACGTGCTGCATCGTGTCAAAGATGCCAAGACCGTCGTACACCGATCCGCCGGGTGAATTGATGTAGAGGAAGATGTCCTTGTCAGGATCCTCTGCTTCCAGAAACAGGAGCTGAGCCACGATGCGGTTGGCCGATTCAGCCGTCACGGGTTCCCCCATGAAGATGATGCGCTCGCGCAGCAACCGTGAATAGATATCAAACGCGCGCTCGCCCCTTCCTGAATCCTCAATGACGATGGGAATCATGGGGCTGAACGTTGCTCAGTGAATCCTACCGACGCCGGAGCAGACGCTGAGCGCTAAGGTCTCGGTCTTTGAAACAGGGTTGTGGGCGATCGTCAGACAGTGGCCGACAGCAAGCGCCGCTTCTACAGCGCATACCCTCGGGTGATCCCGGGCCTGTATCGCCGGGTCGTTGATGAACTGCTGGTCGAACTGCATTTGCTCTCCGGCCAGGCCGGTTTCAGCGCTGATGCGCTCTTCGCCCTGGGCCTGACCCAGGTCTTCGACAACTTCATGCAGGGCCTGCAGCCGGAGGAGCGCCGCGGTGAACTGCTGAGCGCACTCTGCAGCGCCAACGATATGGATGCCTCAGCCCTGCGCGGTGCAGCCAACCACCTCAGGGACAGCCTCACCCCCCATGGCGAAGCTGAGATCCAGACCTGGATCCAGCAGCAGGGAGAAGGGGCGCCTGAGGTGCTGCGCGAAGTGCTGCAGCACGCGGCCCGCAGCGACTTTCACTACTCCAGACTCCATGCCGTGGGCCTGATGGGACTGCTGCAGGACCTCGGTGGTGGCGATGACCAGGACCCTGAAGCCCTGCAGAAGCGAGCGCGCGAGATCGGCTCAGGACTCGGACTGCAACAGGACAAGCTCGAAAAGGACATGGGGCTTTACGCCAGCAACCTCGAGAAGATGTCCCAGGCCGTCGAGCTGCTCGAGGAAACCATCGCCGCCGAACGACGCAAACGCGAACAGCGTCAAGGAGCCAGCAGCGCTTCCAGCTGAGCGGGCCCCTCTCCGCTAGCGGCCCCGCGCCAGCTGGCGCGCAGCAAAGCACTCCGCTGAATCTCAGCCGGCATCCCAGGAGGGAGAAGACCAGCCACCTCCAGGGGGACCGGGCGGGCCAGCAGCTGCAACTCAGCTAAGCCCGCTCGCTCTGGGCCCAGTGGTTTCCACGGCTGCAAAGGCTCAGGAAGTTCACCGCCCAGCACCAGCACGAGCTGCCCTGACTCCAGCCGGCTCCAGCTGCCGCGAATCAGGCCATCAGCCCCGCGGCTTGGACTTGTGCCCAGAGCCCTCTCCAAGACATGCTCCAGAGCGTCGGCCTGGGCAGCGGTGGTTGCAAGCTGCAGCACCAGGCTCGCCTTGAACAGGCTTTGCGGTGGGTTAGCCCTGAGTTGCAGCAGAAAAGGCAGCCCCATGACCTGGCGTTGCAGCTGGGCCTCCACTCCATAGGACTGCAACAGGGCGCGTTGCATCGGCCCCTGGTTCAGCAGGCCGCCAACAAGAGGTTGCAGGGCTGAGCCCTGCAGTTGCAGCAAAACACCTGGGGGGAGGGATGCAGCCAGCGGCAGCTCGCGCGCAACACCTGCCCTCGATCGGCTGCGAGCAAGCGAACCCACCACCCCTTGCCAACGCTGCTTGGCACGGCTGAGGCACCCCTGCCGCAATGGCAGCAGCAGCGGGGACCAGGGGCCAGCCATGGCCTGGAGAGCATCAGCGCGCCACAGCACGCTGCCAGCCCGTTGCTGCAAGGCCGCGCAGTGCACGGCCTCACCCACCGAAGCCGAGGGATCAAGACGACGTTGCAGTTCTTCCAGGGCCAGAGCATTGGCTGCGATCAGGCGATGGCTGCCGAGCTTGAGGCTCAAGGGCAAATCGCTGAGCTCATCATCATCCGGCAGGAGCAGAGCCGCTTCAGAACCGGCGTGGGTCCCCCAGAGCTGCCACCAGAGCCCGCGGCTGCGCCTCCAGAGGTTCAGTGCCAACCCTGGCGGCAGACGTTGACGCCAGAGCTCTGGAATCGGGCGATCCGGCACAACAGCAAAGGACTGCGCCATGCTCAGCTGGGGCAGCAACTGCACCACTGCCGCCGGCCTGAGAGGCCCTGATGTGATCCAAAGACCAAGGGCCATGGTGAGAGGAGCCAGTCCCGTCAGCAGGGACGCCCTTAAAGCACAGCGGGGCCAGCGCAGGACCACGCTCGTCAGCGGCGGGTTTTGGTTTTGACCGGTGCGGCTGCACTGCCGCGACGGCGGCGATCACGCCACTCAACAATCGAGAGGTAGATGACGCCTCCACTGACAAAGAGCAGCAGCGCCGCCGCCACGGTGGCCAGCAGCGTGGTTGAGGTCAGCTCCACCGGTGCAGTTGTGGATCAGAAATTGATGGATCCATCGCCATTACGGCCCCACACCACCATGGCGATCGAGAAGGTGAACGTGGCAGCCAGGGCGGCCCAACCCAGGGTGATCAGCACGGGACGGTGTGTCGAGTTGCTCGACTGTACCGAAACCTTCCCGCCTTGATGCGCAGAATGGGCGGCATCCGCGTCGTGGCCGTGACCAGTTCCACACCTGTGCGCGAAACAGCCGGCAGTGCCGTGCTGGAGCGAAGCCCCTACCCCAACTACAAGGTGGTGGTGCTGAACGATGAGGTCAACACCTTTCAGCATGTGGTCGACTGTCTGGTGAAGTACATCCCTGGCATGACGCCCGACAAGGCCTGGTCGCTGGCCCATGAGGTCGATCAACAGGGGAGTGCTGTGGTCTGGGTGGGGCCCCAGGAGCAGGCTGAGCTGTATCACATGCAGCTCGGCGCAGAAGGCCTCACCATGGCCCCACTCGAGCGCGCCTGAAGCCATGGGACGGGTGGTCATCACCCACAGCACCTACCTCGAGGGGTTGATCCCACGCCTGAAGGCTTTGGCGGGAGACCCCAAGATCGACACCGTCACTCCGGCGGTCATCGCCAGGGTGAGAGGTCGCTGTGAGGGACTCAAGCTCAGGATCTCCACCCCGATCACGGGGGGTTACAAGCTGGTGGCTCGCCGGGGCAGCAGCGCTCAGGAAGTGTTTGTCGTCACGGCATTGAGCCGTGAATCACTGGCCGAGCGCCTGCAGCAACTGGAGGCCGCAGCCTGAATCACTCCACCGTGACCTCCTCCAATGCCACCACCGCATGGAGGCGAACGTCCAGGCAGAACTCCAGGACAAACCGGCAGGCCTCATGGCGATCACGGCACCACAGGGTGAGCGTGTCCTGCTCGCCATCAGCGCCGGTGATGATCAGGGCGTAGCGGTTCATGGATCCACCCTGCTGAGGGTGGAGGCAGCCGTCATCCCCCGGTTGGGGGATCCACGCCAAGGACAAGAACTGGCTCAAGCCGCAGGCCAGGCGTGCTTGAGGCCAACAAAAGGGTGGACCGCCGGGCCGTGATGCCCCCGAGTTCGACCTGGAAGAACCAGAAGGGGGAGAAAAGCGGGGCTTCGTTTCCAGCTACGGGGCCGGCCTACGTCACCGTCGCGACATCCCCCCCGAGTCGAAAAGGGAGTCAGATCAGAACACTGGGCAGGGCAAACACCAACACAGCAGTCCGCACTGAATGTAGGGGGTTCATCCGTTTGCGGGCCAGTGCTGCCGTACTGCAGCTAAGTGCTCCATGGCCTCGCGGCGGCGTAGCCCAGCGTCATGGGCCTGCAGAAGGAAGGTGATGTGCCCCAGCTTGCGCCCCGGCCGGGCATCGCTTTTGCCGTACCAGTGCAGGTGAGCACCGGGCAGGCGCTCGAGTTGCTGGCGACGGTCGCAGTAATCGCTGCTGGCATGTTCAAAACCCAGCAGGTTGACCATGAAGGCACCAGGCACCGTCAGGCCAGCAGATTCAGGTGGCCGCCCGCTGAGGAGATTGAGCTGCTGGCGGAACTGGCTGGTGGCGCAGGCTTCAATCGTGAAGTGACCTGAGTTGTGGGTGCGAGGGGCCAGCTCATTGATCATCAATCCACTGGGTGCAAGAAAAAATTCAATCGCCAGCACCCCGACGTAATCCAAGGCCGTCACCAACGAGACCGCGATCGAGCGCACCCGGGCCTCGACGGCATGACTGACGCCTGCTGGAGCCAGCACCCAGTCACAAACCTGCTTGTGCTGATGGGTTTCCACCAGGGGGAACAGTTCGACGGTGCCGGAGGCATCACGGGCCACCACCACCGCCAACTCCACCTCAAACGGCACCAGCTCCTCGAGGATCCATTGACGCGGCTCAACCCGCATTAGCAGGGCTTCCAGTGACGCCCGGTTCAAGACCTGCTCGGTGCCCTGACCGTCGTACCCACCACTGATGGTCTTGGCCATCACCGGCAGGGACATGTGCTCAGGCAGTTCACCACCGGCACTGACGACCGAGGCAAGATCACACCACCGGGGGCAGGGCAGGTTGAGCTTCTCGAGGATCTGGCGCTGACGGCGCTTGTTCACCAGCTCCTTCAACACCGCGGCAGAGGGTTGAAACGTGGTGCCCTGCAGCTCCAATGCCGTCAGCGCCTTGAGGTCAACCCATTCATTCTCAAAACCGATGACGTCGCAGCGCTCCGCCAGAGCGGCGGTGGCCTCGGGCGTGTTGGAAGCTCCAATTACAGCACCGGCCGCGATGGCAACGGCGGGATCATCGGCAGCAGCCGCCTGGAGCTGGAGCTCCAGATCCATGGCCCTGGCTGCTTCAGACAGCATCAGAGCGAGCTGACCACTTCCGACGATGCCGGGTCGGTTCACGCGCAGCTGGCTCTCAATCCTTCAATGTAGTGCTGCCGGCCTTCAGGCTCTGCTGCAGCAGCCCAAGCAACAGCACCACCAGGAACAGAGCCAGGCCAGCGGTGCAGGCATAGCTGATCTCCAGCTCCTGGAAAGCAAGGTCGTAGACGTAATAGACCACCGTGCGGGTGGAATCGGCAGGACCGCCTTGGGTCATGAGAAACACCTCCTCAAAGACCTTCGTGGCTGCAATAGCGGAGATCACGGCCACCAACGCCACATAGGGACGCAGGAGCGGCAAGGTGATGTCGAGGTGCTGACGCCAGCCCCGGCAGCCATCCAATTCAGCGGCCTCGTAGAGATCTTTGGGGATCCCCTGCAGACCCGCCAGAAAGATCACCATGTAATACCCGAGGCCTTTCCAGAGGGTCACCAGCATCACCGAGGGGAGCGCAAGCCAGGGGTCACTGAGAAACCCAATGGCCTCAAACCCTTCCCCCAGCAATGCTGAAGCCCAGCCGTTGATCAAACCGTTCTCCGCGTAAAGCCAACGAAAGGCGATGGCGGCAACGACGATGGACACCAACACCGGGGTATAGAAGGCACCGCGGAACCAGTGCATTCCAGGCAGAGACCGGTTCACCAGCACGGCCAGAGCCAGTGCACCAAGAACGATCGGCGGCACAACGCCGACCAAATACAGGGCCGTGGTGCCGAGCACCCGCAGAAACATCGGATCAGCAGCGAGGCGCTGCAGGTTGGCCAGCCCGATGAATTGCAGTGGTTCACTGACATCAAGGCCACTGCGCGTGAAGCTCATCACCAGCGCCATCAAGGCCGGTACAAGCACCGTGAGACTGATCAACAGCAGCGCCGGAGCGACGAACAGCCAGGGCTGCAGCAGTGGTCGGCGCATGACCTTTCAGACCGAACCGCCGCATTGTGAGCGAGGCAGGCCATACATTCAGGGTCCGACGGCCTCTCAAACCAATGGACACCGGCGCCCCGATCACCACGGTTCCGGTGGAACTGGCCCGTCCTTACAACATCCACATCGGTCATGGCTGCCTGGCCAGCCTGGGTGAACGGCTGCTGCAGCTGGGCTACAAGGCCGGCACCAAGGTTCTGGCGGTGAGCAACCCGGTGGTGGCCGAGCACTACGGCCAGACGCTGAGCCAGTCCCTGCAGCAAGCGGGCTTCAACCTTGAACTGCTGGTGGTCGATGCCGGTGAGGAGCACAAAACCCCGGCGACCGTGGCTCGCATCCATGACGGGGCCTACGCCATGGGGCTGGAGCGTGGCTCGCTGATGGTGGCCCTAGGTGGTGGGATTGTTGGTGACATGACCGGTTTTGCTGCCGCCACCTGGCTGCGGGGCATCGCTGTGGTGCAGGTGCCCACCACGGTGCTGGCCATGGTGGATGCCGCGATCGGCGGCAAGACCGGTGTGAACCATCCCGGCGGCAAGAACCTCATCGGAGCCTTTCACCAGCCGCGCATGGTGCTGATGGATCCCGCCACTCTCGCCACCCTGCCGCTGAAGGAGGTGCGCGCCGGCATGGCGGAGGTGATCAAGTACGGGGTGATCTGCGACCCGCTGTTGTTTGAACAGCTGGAAGATCGGCAGCGACTCGATGACCTCGACACCATCGGCGCGCCATTGCTGCAGCAGATCCTCAAGCGCTCTGCAGCTGCCAAGGCACGGATCGTGGCCAATGACGAGCGGGAGGGCAATCTGCGGGCGATCCTCAACTACGGCCACACCCTTGGCCATGTGGTGGAAACTCTCACCGGCTACAGCCAGTACCTCCACGGGGAAGCCGTGGCGATCGGCATGCGTGCCGCCGGGGTGCTCAGCCTGCAGCTGGGCCTCTGGAGTGAAGCGGATCAACAGCGGCAGGTGAATCTGCTCCAACGCTGCGGCTTGCCCATCCAGGCACCTGAGCTCGAGGCGAGCGCCGTGCGCGAGGCGATGCTGCACGACAAAAAGGTGCGCGATGGCCGGGTGCGCTTTGTGCTTCCCAGTGCCATCGGCCAAGTGGTGATTCGCGATGACATCAACCTGGACGAGGCCATCAAGGCGCTTCAGGCCACCAGCCAGGCGGCGTGAGGGGCCTTGGAGCCGCTGGCTGACTCTGAGCCTCGAGCCAGAACCACCAGAATCCACCCAGCAGATGGGGATCCACCAGGCGCAACAGCTCCTCACGACGCGCCAAGCGTGAGGCCAGATCCTGAGGTCCAGGCTCCGAGAGCGCGGAGATTTCAGCGGCCAGGCCCAATTGCAACAGCACCTCCCCCTGCAATGCGGTTCCGCAGCAATGCCAACCGGCCTGGGGCGCCAGGTGCTCCAGCAAGGTGCTGCACACATGGGCCGTGATGTCCTGCCGACCAGGATCAGCCAGAAGGTCACTGCTGGTGCGCTGCCCCCTGCAGGCCAGCAGGGTGCCGCCATCACGCTGCGGCGCGTAATACCGCTGGGCGCTTAGGGCGTAGTCAATCGCTAGCAGCCATCCCTGAGAGAGGGACGCACGGGCCTGCTGCAACCAGCTGGAGAGCAGAGGACACCACTCGCTGGACCAACCGTCTGGTCGACCGCCGCCATCGGCAGGCAGTCCCAGCTGCTGCAGTTGCTGCAGCGTGTCAGCGCCGAGAGGCTCCCCTTGACACCACTGCGGTTGACCTGCGGCATCAACGCAGACCAGCAGTTCATGCCAGCGCTTGGAAGCTAGGACAAAGCGCTGCACCGGCAGGGCATCCAGCAACTCATGGGCCAGCACCAGACCGCGGCGCGGCTGGCGCTGCAGCGCCTCGGGCGAGAGCCATTGGATCGGCAGGCTCAGATCCGCCAAACGCTCCTGCTGTTGCTGGCGCAGCGCTGGACTGCTCTCCACCAGCACCACCTCCAGTCGCTCGCCCCAGGCGGTCTGGCCCAGTTCCAGCGCATGGAGCAGCTGCGCCATCAAAGAACCATCACCAGGTCCCCACTCGATCAGGCTGATGGATCCTGGCTGCTCAAGGGCAAGCGCCTCAAAGCAGGGCCACAGCTGCCGGCCCAGCAGCTCAGCAAACGCCGACCCCTGGGTGGGGGCCGTGACGAAATCACCCTCTGGCCCAAAGCGCACACAGCCACTGCCGTAGTAGCCGAACTGCGGATCATTGAGCAGCCAGTCCATGACCGTGGCAAAACCCACCGGCCCAGCCGAAGCCCTGAGCCGCTCAGCAAGCCACTGGGGTGGCGTTGGCACAGCAGGTGAAGACATCACCGAGAATGCGCAGCACTGTGCCCACCACCATGCTCCGCTGGCTGCTCCCGCTGCTCACCTGCTGCTGGCTGATGCTGCAGCCGCTCGCTCCAGTTCATGCCCTCGATAACCCTGAGCTGCTACCGGACCACGACACCACCGTCATCGATCTGGCCAGGGTGCTGACGGACAGCCAGCGGACCAACCTCGAGCAACAGCTCGAGCAGTTCGAAGCGGCCAACGGCTGGAAACTGCGGGTGTTGACCCAGTTCGATCAGACCCCAGGTCTGGCCGTACGTGATTACTGGAAGCTCGATGAACGCAGCCTGCTGCTGGTGGCTGACCCACGGGGGGGCAACCTTCTGAACTTCAACGTCGGTGATGCCCTCTTTGCCCTGATGCCTCGCACCTACTGGGTGGAGCTGCAGACGCGCTTTGGGAACCAGTACTACGTCCGGGACCACGGCGAAGACGGGGCTGTGTTCGATGCCCTCGAAGCCGTAGAGATCTGCCTGGAGCGGGGGGGATGCCAAGTGGTGCCTGGATTACCCAATGAGCAATGGCTGCTGACACTCAGCACATCCATTCTTGGTGGACTGGTGGTGGGGTTTGCAGGCTTCCCCCGGGAAGAGGGAAAAACTTTCGCCTGGAGCTGGGTGTTACTTCTTTCACCCCTGTGGATCATCCTGTTTGGGATCTTTGGCATCGGTCCTGTGGTGACACGCACCAATGACTGGCTGCCCTTGAGCCGCAACATTCTTGGCTTCCTCGGCAGCGCCCTGGGTGCCTATCTGACAGCCCAGTGGTTCAGCAGCCGTGGCGCAGGATCAGGAGATTCAGCCTGATCCCCAGCGTCAGATGCCGTCGCCTTGACCGACGCCTTCCAACATGCACTCGAAGGCGTCACCACTGCAGACTTCAGGCTCTTCAATGATGATTTCAGGCTCGACTGTCTTCACCATCGGAGGGTGGAGGTTGCGCAGTCGGGCCAAATTGGCTTCGTAGAAGCGCTTCAATCTGCCGTACTTGACCACAGGCTGACCGTAGTAACTGCGGTTGCGCAGGGTCGGAAAGGAAGCCCATTCAGGCGCCAGTTTGGCGGCCAGATCCTTGGAGAGGATTCCACGGTCCGCCAGGGGCAGGGCACCCCGTCGCTGAATCAGATAAAGCGCTGCTTGATCCTGGGCATGGGGGCCAAAACCGACAAGATCAAGGGCGCGCACCGCCAGGCGCCAGGTGGCCGGCATGAATTGGTAGGCACCTGCAGCTGCACTGGCGTAGCCACTGGTGTAGTTGATGCGATCGGGGTGGCGATCCAGAGTCTTCATCAGACTGCCACCGAACATGACGCGGTAGCCAACGTCAGCACCCTCTTTCCAGGTGCCTTCGGCGTAACGGATGGTGTTCAGCAGCGCACGACGCTCGGGTGTGATCGCAAAGATTCTCGGCACCGCGGGCAACCCGGGGAAACGCAGACGAGGCATGCGCAGCTGTGCTAGCTCGACATCCTCTTGCCGGCTGGATTGGAACGAATCGGTGTCCACCGAGACACCCCCGGCCTGTGCACCGAGTGGAAGAACTGCAACTGCCGCGGCAGCAACCAGAGGGGCGGTAATGGCGACGCCGTTCACGCGCATGGCTGAAGAAACAGACAACTTGGAGCGATCGCCCATGGAACATCACACAGGCGACGGCGCAAATATGCCCAAGGATTAGACGACTGAGATTAACAATCGACCAGATAGAAAAGCGTCCATAAGCACGAGCTTGGCCTGATTGTCGGCCGCTGGCTTGCAATCAAGCAGCTGATCTTCCTGGGATCAAAACGACATCAGCAACCGGCTCATGGTGAGCATCAGGCTCACGTGTCATGGGCATTGTTGTAGTTGATGCAACAGAAAATCCGCGGCCTGATCCACACCTCCGCCAGCAAGAGGCATCCCCTCCGGCGGCAATAAAGGCTGATCCAGTTCCCAGTCACCGCAATCGAACTGCTTGCGACTGAGAAATCGGTGATGGCCATGGCGACGCAGTGATGACTCCAGCACCGCTGCTTCTGCAAAACCCTCACGCCGCACCACCACCAGCCCGCACTGTTGATGCAGTGCTTCGCAAAATGTGCTGAACCCCGGCTTGGTAATCACCCGTTCACAAAGCCCCATGACATCAAGGGGGCGCAGCTCCTCAGGCACCAGCACCGCATTTCCTGCTGTTGCCAGGGCAGGGTCGAGGACCAGAAAGCGCCAGTCCCGCCAAGATTCAAGCCAGGCCGGGCGACAGGCCAGGCCTAGCCCGCCAAAACAGAGCAAAGCGCTCCTGTCTCGTGGCGTGCGCCAATCGAGACGCTCTCGCAGCTGATCGATCTCCATCCGAGGCTTGGCGCAACCCAGTCCCAGTGACCGCCCTGGCAGATTCCAGGGCATGGGCAGTGCAAAGGGACAGCTCAGGAGGGCAGAGCCTTGACGGTAGAGCTCAAGACAGCGCTGACTCCAAACAGCAAAGCGCTCATCCATCGCCCCATAGATGGAGTCCCAACCGAAATTTCCGTGCCACACCAGCTGCAGATCTAACCGCTTGGCCAGCAAAGCTGCAGCCGGTGGAATATCGCCCAGCACCAGAGCGGCCTCACCACGGCGGCATTGGCCCGCCAGCCAGTGGCCCTCTCTCTCCAGTAAGAGCGGCAGATTGCGCTGCAGATGCTCAAGCGCCATAAGCGTGGCATCAGGGTCACTGCCAAGGGCATCCCCCTGCAGCACACCCACATCCCACTGGCAGGGACGCACGTTCATGGGCAGCCCGGCAAAACAGCGCTGCAGAAAGTCCCGCGGCAGGGCCGTCGAGAGGATGAAGCGGCAGTCAGGTCGGCGGGCATGCAACGCCTGAAGCACAGCAGCCACCCGGGCGCCATGGCCAAAACCGTGGCTGCTGATGCAGGCAATGATCAGCACGGCAGGGCCGGCGAGCAGAGCAAGAGGTCATCACGCTCGATCGCACCGTCAGCGCGATACCAGCGCTGAGCCGCCAAGCTCACCGTTCCATCGGAGTCCATCTCCACCCAGCTGAAATGGCGCAGGGGGGCGCCATCGGCATCGTCAAGGTGGCGCGGCACGCAGGCAGCATTGAGATAAACCGTTCCCTGGCGGTCCTGATGCAAGCTGCGGCGCTCACCTGCGCCATGGCGCAAGCGGTGATGCATATGACCGAACACCACCAGAGGCACAGCCCGGTGGCGGCGAATGCGCACAATCGCCTCCTGCAGGTCCTGATCCCCCCAATCACATGCCGGACGCTTCCAATCTCGGCCGCAGGGATCATTGGCCGCGCTCCCCAGGCCACTGGGACCGGAGTGGGCCAGAAGCACCAACGGCAGCTCGGGCGGTGCCTGCAGCGCTGCAGCAGCAATCCGTTCAGCGGACTCAAAAATGCTGAGATCACCCCAGTGAGCTTTCACCGCAGCGGAAAGGTGAAAGCCGCCACCTGGACTGCCAGGCCTACCGCCCACCACGGCCAAACCAGGCGGCTCGAGCAACCTCAGGGACCAACCGCAGTGCAGCGGGCCTAAGGCCTGCTCCATCAACGACAGAGTCCGTCCGCTGGCATCTTTGGCGGCGTCATGGTTTCCCAACACGCACGCCACCGGCAGGGTCAGTTCACGCAAGCGTCGGGGCAGGCGGACATCACCATCAGCGAGATCCCCCACTACCAAAAGGGCATCGGGGGCCAGACGCTGCATCAATTCCGCATCCAGTGCATCCCACTGGCCATGCAGATCACCGGCAATGGCCAGACGCAGCACCGAACCCCCTGTCAGCCGTTTCTAATCTGGGATCATCCTCCCTCTTCCCCCGACCACGTGTTTGCTGCCGCCCAGCCCGCCGCGCCTGATTGCGATCAGCTGGAGCGCATCCAGCACCTGCGGCAGCAGCGCAATGCCGTCATCCTGGCCCACTACTACCAGGAGGAGTCGATCCAGGACATTGCCGACTTCATCGGTGATTCCCTCGAGCTGTCGCGCAAAGCAGCGAGCACCGATGCCGATGTGATCGTCTTCTGCGGCGTGCATTTCATGGCCGAGACCGCCAAGATCCTCAGTCCGCAGAAAACCGTTGTGCTGCCGGATCTCAATGCCGGCTGCTCCTTGGCAGATGCCTGCCCGCCGGACGCGTTTGAAGCCTTCCGCTCGCAACATCCCGATCATGTGGTGATCAGCTACATCAATTGCTCAGCGGCGATCAAAGCCCAGAGTGATCTGATCTGCACCAGCAGCAACGCCGTGGCGATGGTGCAATCCATTCCCCAGGATCAGCCGATTCTGTTTGCACCCGATCGCAACCTCGGGCGCTGGGTCAGCCGCCAGGCCGGCCGCGAGCTCACCCTCTGGCAGGGCAGCTGCATCGTGCATGAAACCTTCAGTGAGGAGGCGGTGCTGCAGCTCAAATCCACCCACCCTGAGGCCAAGGTGATCGCCCATCCCGAATGTGAGGAGAACCTGCTGGACCTAGCCGATTTCATCGGCTCCACCAGCAAACTGCTGCGCTACAGCCGCGATGACGCTGCCAGCAGCTTCATCGTGCTGACCGAGCCAGGCATCCTGCACCAGATGCGCAAAGCCGTCCCAAGCAAGAGTTTTCACGCGGTGCCGGGGTTGGATGGCTGCAGTTGCAACGCCTGCCCCCATATGCGGCTGAACACCCTCGACAAGCTCGAGCAATGCCTCAGCACACTCGAACCGGCGATTGAACTTGATGAGGCCCTGCGTCAGCGCGCCCTCAAGCCCATCGAGAAGATGCTGGAACTCAGCCTTTAGATCACCAGGGCTGAACGATGACACTGGTGGAGCACACCCCTCAGGGGCTGTATTGCCGGGCGGCTGATGCCTGGATCGATCCCTGGAGGCCAGTGCCACGGGCCCTGATCACCCATGCCCATGCTGACCATGCCCGTGCCGGATGCGGTGAATACTGGGCGATCGGGCGAGCAGAGGCGGTTCTGCGCCAGCGGCTGGGTCAGACGATCAACCTGCACGCGCTGAGCTACGGCGATGTCATCCGGCTGGGGGATGCCGAGGTGTCATTCCACAGCGCTGGCCACGTGCTCGGGTCCGCTCAGATCCGGTTGCGGGCGGGTGATGAAACCTGGCTGGTCAGCGGGGATTACAAGCGCGATCCCGATCCGAGCTGTGATCCCTTTGAGGTGGTGGATTGCGATGTCCTGATCACCGAGGCCACCTTCGGTATGCCGATCTACCGCTGGCCAAGCGGACGCAGCGTGGCCCAGGAGCTGATGCAGTGGTGGCAGGCAGCCCCAGAGCGAGCCTCCCTGCTGTTCTGCTACGCCTTCGGCAAGGCGCAACGTCTGTTGGCTGAGCTGGCTCAGCTTGGCCTGGATGAGGAAGTGCTGCTGCATGGCGCCATGGTTCCCATCACCCAGGCCTATCGCGATGAGGGGATCGCCATGCTGCCCACACGGCCGCTCAGTGCACTGCCGCGCAAAAGCGATTGGTCAGGGCGGTTGGTGCTGGCTCCACCTTCAGCGCATCGCAGCCCCTGGATGAAACGTTTCAAAGCTCCGCAAACCGCTTTTGCCTCTGGCTGGATGGCGGTTCGCGGCGCGCGGCGACGCCGCGGCTATGAGCGAGGGTTTGTGCTCAGCGACCATGCCGACTGGGATGGATTGCTGCAGACCGTGCGCCAATCCAGGGCCCAGCAGGTCTACGTGACCCACGGCCAGAGCGAGGTGCTAGCGCGCTACCTCAAGGAGGTGGAGGGCATCAGCAGCGAGCCCCTCGCAACCCTGTTTGAAGGGGAAGGGGATCACTAACCATCATCCGTGGAGTGCGACCGCCTGCCCTGCGGTCAGGACAGTGGTTGCCCAAGATTCATTCACACAGCGCGATCAGCTCAACGCCATCAACATGGGGGCATCTGATCTGCATCAAGGAGCGGGATGAAGCGCGTCGTCTGGCCTGCTGTCGGTTTCGTGCTGCTGGTACTGGGGGCCCTGGTGCTGCTGACCGACCTGGAACTGCAGATCGTGCGTTGGTTCAACTGCGGACCGATCGCCACAGCCGCGGAAAAGAACAGTGAGGTCTGCAAACGGCTGAACTGATCAGGCGAGGTTTCAGCTTGAGCCTCAGGAGCCTGGTTGTTCAGCAGTTCCAGGCTCGCCCTGCCAGAGAAAACGGCGAGGTTCATCGCCGCACTCCCTGCTGATGTGGCCTGGCAACATTCCCTTGAACCCCTCACCGGCTTTGGCGGCGCAGGCCTGCCACTGACGATGCACCGGCCGCGTGACGAGGTTCAGCGCTGGATTCCACAGCAACAACAGCACCACGGCGGCAAGCCCCGGGGCAGCCAGCAACAGGGTCAAGGCACAGCCGATCCCCATCGTGCGCTCAAAGTAAAGACGGAACTGGCTCGTCATGGCGGGGCAGAAAACCAGGCCGATGTGGGCTGAGCTTTCAGCATGAAGGGAAGCGGCGTGATCGAAAGGTCGCCGCCGCTGACCCACAGCGCCTGCTGTTCACTCCAAAGCTTGATGCCCGGAACGATGAAACGGCTTTTGGAGGCGTGATCAGGCAGATAAACGGCCACGTAGCCCTGCTGAGCAGCGAACGCCCGCAAATCATCAACATGGAGGCCATCGGCTGTTTCGATGAGCTCCAGCTGTCCATCGGCGCGACCGGCGTAAATGATGCGCACATCGGCCAGGCTGAGCCTGGAGTACACACCTTTGTATGTCTCAGGCGCCGCCTGGGTGGTGTTGATCAAGGCGTGCAGACCACCAATGAAAATCCGGTAGTGGTGGCGTTGCTCAGGCAGCAACCGGCCGTAACCGAACTCCAGATCACCGGCTGAAGTGATCGCCAGATAGGCCCGCTGGGCAGCGGCGGCGTTGTTGCCGGCGCGCCACTCGCCATTGCCAAGCAACAGATCACCATGCAAGGCGATCCCAAGCTCATGACGTCCCGGCTGACGTTCATAAGTGGGACCGGTGAAAAAGAGCAGGGCCTCGGTATCAGCATTGGCCTGCTCCTCGTGCTCCCACCCAGCGGAAAACTGCAGATCCAGCCAGCGCGGATCGAAAACAGCGCTGCTGTAGCGCATGGTGAATTCGCTGCCATCAGCGCGCATCACGCGCTGATGCGCCGCCAGATCAGCACGCATCACCACCGGGGGAGACGGTGGCAGATCCGGCTCGATCACAGGCTCGGGCCTGCTCGATGAGCCGATGGCCGGCATCGAGGCCTGCGGGCCTGGGGGCGCGATGGCGGTGCACCCCACAGACACCGCTGCCAGAGCGAGGACGGCAAACCAGAGGCGCTGGGCAGTCACGGCGGTTGAGCTGCCTCGTCAGTCTGAACGGGTTGACCGTTGATGTCGTTCAATTCGAACGGCTCAGCCCCCGCCATTCATCCTGTCCATGCAGCGCTTCCAGGCCCTGTTTCAGCAGCTGGATCGCAGCACGGGCACCCGCGCCAAGCAGCAGGTCCTGGTGGAGTATTTCCGAGGAACACCCCCTGCTGATGCCGCTTGGGGCTTGGAGCTGCTGCTGGGCAAACGGCGACGGCGGCTGATTACAGGCCGCCGCTTACGGCAGGTGGCCCAGGCCCTGAGCGGACTGCCGCAATGGCTGTTTGATGACTGCCACGCCCAGGTGGGCGATAGCGCTGAAACGGTGGCGCTGCTGCTGCCCCATGGCGAGGCTGCGCTGCAGGAGCGGCCGCTGCATCAATGGATGGAGCAGGACCTGCCGCAGCTGGCTGCCCTGGAAGCCGACGCCCAGGCGCAGGCTCTGGCAACGCTCTGGGCCGGGCTGAACCAGAACGATGTCTTCATGGTGTGCAAGCTGCTGAGCGGCGGCTTCCGCGTCGGGGTCAGCAGCGGTCTGGTCAGTCGGGCCCTTGCCGAAGCAGCCGGCGTCGAGGACAGCACGATGGCCCAGCGGCTGATGGGAGAGCTGCGACCCAGCGCGACACAGTTCTGCCAACTGCTGGCTCCTGAAGACGATGGAAACGACGCTCCTGCAGGTCGCCCTTACCCGTTTTTTCTAGCCAGCCCCTTGGAGGTCGATCAGCTGCAAACGATGGATCCGTTGCTATGGCAGGCCGAATGGAAATGGGATGGCATTCGCGGACAACTGATTCGACGCCGTGGTGAGTCGTTCCTCTGGAGCCGCGGAGAAGAACTGATCAATGGCAGCTTCCCGGACATCATCGAGCTCAGTGACCAGCTCGATGACGGCACGGTCCTTGATGGCGAAGTGCTGGTGTGGGCCGAAGGGGAACCCCTCCCGATGGGCTTCAGCGCCCTGCAACGGCGCCTTGGCCGCCGAAGTGTCAGTCGCAGCCTGCTGCAGGAATGCCCCGCAGCGCTGGTGGTCTACGACCTGCTCGAGCGCGATGGGGTGGACTGCAGAGCCGAGCCACTCCAGACCAGACGCGCGCTGCTGGGCGCCATGGCCGCCAACTGGCAAGGGGGCTTGAGACTGTCGGCCGCGCTGTCCTTCCAGAGTTGGCAGGAACTGGATGAGCAGCGGCGACAAGCCCGTGAGCTGCAGGCCGAGGGGGTCATGCTCAAGGCCCTCGATTCCCCGTACCTGGAGGGACGCAAACGGGGGCACTGGTGGAAACACAAGCTGGAGCCGTATCGCCTTGATGCGGTGCTGATTTACGCCCAGGCCGGTAGTGGGCGCCGCGCGAACCTGTTCACGGATTACACCTTCGCTCTGTGGTCAACGGCAGAGGACGCTGATGAACCGCCCGAGCTGGTGACCTTCGCCAAGGCCTACTCCGGGCTGAACGATCAGGAGATCACCGAACTCGATCGCTGGATCCGCCGCCACACCAGCGAGCGCTATGGCCCCGTCCGCGCCGTGGAGCCAGTGCAGGTGTTCGAGCTGGCCTTTGAAGGCATCCAGCTCTCCAAGCGCCATAAGTCGGGCTTGGCGGTGCGCTTTCCGCGCATCAGCCGCTGGCGCCAGGACAAACCGGCCAGTGAGGCCGACAGCCTGGCCAGCGCCAGGGCACTGCTGGAGAGGTCATGAGCGCAGGGCACGACGCGCGCCTGGAGCCGATCCATGGCTGGTTCAGCCAGCAGGGCTGGACGCCACTGCCTTTTCAGCGACAGGCCTGGGACGCCCATCTGGCGGGACGGAGCGGCTTGATCCAGGTGCCAACCGGCTCGGGCAAGACCTATGCCGCGGTGATGGGAGTCATCGCCGCCATGCTGGCTGAGGCTGAGCCTCCCCAGGGGCTGCGACTGCTTTACATCACCCCGCTGCGGGCTCTGAGCCGTGATCTGGAGCTGGCTTTGCTCGAGCCGATCATTGCCATGGGCTGGCCGATCACGGTGGGCACCCGCAACGGCGACACGGCATCAGCGGTGCGCACCAAACAGCTCAAGCGCCCCCCCAACATCTTGATCACCACGCCGGAATCACTGGCCCTGCTGCAAGCCAACAAGCGCTCTGAAGCTCTGGTGGAAGGACTGCAGACCGTGGTGCTCGATGAATGGCACGAGCTGCTGGGCAGCAAGCGCGGCATCCAGGCCGAACTGGCCCTGAGTTGGCTGCGTCAGCAGCGTCCAGCGCTGCAGACCTGGGTGATCAGCGCCACCATCGGCAACCTGGATGACGCCGCTCGCCATGGACTGGGCGTGGGGGCTGTTAATCCGGAGCTGATCACCACCTCCCAAGCCAAACAGCTGCAGATCCGCAGCGTCATCCCCGACAGCATCGATGGCTTCCCCTGGGCCGGGCACTTGGGACTGCGCATGTATGAGCAGCTGGTGGACCGGCTGTCACCGGCCATCAGCACGTTGCTGTTCACCAACACCCGCAACCAATCGGAGCGGTGGTACCAGTGCCTTCGCTATGCCTGCCCGGAGATGGAGGGCCTGCTGGCCCTGCACCACAGCGCCATTGACCGCAGCGAGCGCGAGTTGATCGAGGCCGGGGTCAAGGCCGGAGAGCTGCGCTGGGTGGTCTGCACCAGCTCGCTGGACCTCGGCGTTGATTTTCAACCCGTGGAACGCGTCGTGCAGATCGGCAGCCCCAAGAACCTGGCGCGCCTGCTGCAGCGCGCCGGCCGTTCGGCTCACCTGCCCGGGGGCACCTCTCAAGTGCTGTTTATGCCCACCAATGCCCTGGAGCTGCTGGAGGTGAGCGCCGTGCGCCGCGGCCTTGAGGCCGGCCTGGTGGAGAGCCGCAAACCACCACAACACGCCCTCGATGTGCTGCTGCAGCACCTGACCACCCTGGCCTGCGGCAGCGGTTTTGAGCCGATCAGCACGCTGGAGGCGGTGCGCAGCACGGCGTCGTTCGCCGGCCTCAGCGACGAGGACTGGCAGTGGTGCCTGCGTTTTCTGGAAGTCGGGGGGGATTGTCTGGGGGCCTATCCGCGCTACCGCAAGCTCCAGCGGGACGAGGACGGTTGCTTCCGCATCAGCAGCCAAAGCATCGCCCGGCTGCATCGGGTGAATATCGGCACCATCACCTCAGCACCGGCGATCAAGGTGCGCTTTGTGCGCGGCGCCGTGCTCGGCCATGTGGAGGAGAACTTCATCAGCCAGCTCAAGCCAAAGGATGTGTTCTTCTTCTCGGGCCGCCAGCTGGAGTTCGTCCGGCTCCGGGACATGACCGCCTATGTGAAGGCATCGACCAAAAAGAGCACCACAGTGCCGGCCTGGGCCGGAGGCCAGATGGCCCTCTCGGACCTGTTGACCGAGCACCTGCGCCAGGAGGTGGCCCGGGCCGCCAACGGAGAACTGGATACGCCTGAGCTGCAGGCGTTGGCCCCGTTGTTTCTGCGTCAGCGGGACCTCTCGATGATCCCGAGGGCAGACCAGCTGCTGGTGGAGACCTGCACCACCAGGGAGGGCAGCCATCTGTACCTCTATCCGTTTGAAGGTCGCTTTGTGCACGAAGGCCTTGGTTTCCTCCTGGCCTCAAGGCTGACGGATTTGGAGAAAGGCACCATCACCGTCTCGGTCAATGACTACGGCTTTGAGCTTCTGGCACCGCGCAGCTTCCCGATGCAGCAGCTGGTGGAGCACCAACTGGAGGAGCTGCTGGGTCTGGACGATCTGGAAGCAGACCTGGAGCGAGCCTTAAATCTCTCGGAGCTCTGCCGCCGGCGCTTTCGCGCCATTGCCCAGGTGGCCGGCCTGACGGTGCAGGGCTATCCCGGCTCCAGCAAGACCACGGGCCAACTGCAGATCAGTGCAGCGTTGCTCTATGACGTTTTTGAGCGCCATGAACCGCAGAACCGACTGCTGCTTCAGGCCAGAGCTGAGGTGCTCGATGAACAGCTGGAGCTGCCGAGGCTGCGCCAGGCCCTTGAGCGCATCGCCGCCAGTGAGGTGATCCACAGCGCGATGCCCCGTCCTGGCCCCCTGGCATTTCCGCTGCTGGTGGAGCGGCTGAACAACCGGATGAGCAACGAGAGCGTGCTGGAGCGGGTGCAGCGCATGATGCGCGAAGCCGAAAAGCATGAAGGTTGAGGCTGCAGCCCTTCCAGATCAGCTCCCACTGGTTTTTGGCCCTGCGCTTCCGTCACCTGGCCGTGATCCAGATGCTGGAACTGCTGCTGCTGAGTGCCCCGCTGGCGGATCCTGATCGCTTCGCGGGTCGCCTGCTGCTGTTCGCAGTCCTCGTGCCGATGCAGTTTTTCAACCGCCTGCTGGGCCTGCGGCTCTCAGGAGAACCGCGGCCTTGGCTGACGGCCTACAGCTGGGTCTTTGCCGTGCTGACGGTGGTGTGGGGGCTGCTGAGCTTCGTCCCAGCGCTGGAGCAAGCGCACCTCTGGCTCAAGCCGGCGTTTTACGCCACGGTGGCTCTGGTGACGGGTGTGGTGTTGCTGCGCTTCATTCGCAACATCTGGATGGCCCAAGACGTTCATGAGGACGTTCTTTTCGGAGTGGTGATCTGCTACGCAACCCTGACGGTGCTGGGTTTTGAGCTCCATGGCCTCAACCATCACCTCCACCCTGGGGGTTATCAGCTGCAGAGCGGCATCCCCCATCACTCCCAGCTGATGTTCCTCAGCATCGGTGGAACCACAACGGCCGGATCCCTAATCCAGCTTGAGAACAGCTGGGCCCAACTGATTTTTTACTTCCAATCGTTCTTCAGCCAGGTGTTTCTGGTGGTGTTCGTGGCCCGCATGATCGGCTTGCACACCGGGCGTCGATGAGCCAGAGACAGCCGATGGGTCAGGCCAGCCTCAGCTGGGCGGGCCAGCAGCTGGTGTTTCTGCCGGAGCGGGCTCTATGGGTCCCCGAGCAAGGGTTGCTGCTCATCGCCGATGTGCACCTGGGCAAGGCTGAGCACCTGCAGAGCCATGGCATTCCACTACCGAGCGATGGCGATGCCGAGAACCTGGGCCGCATCGAAGGGTTGGTGCGTCGCCACCACGCCGCTGAGCTGATGATCCTGGGAGATCTGATCCACCACCCGCGCGGCGTCAGCGCTTTGCTGAGACAGGAGGTTCAGGCCTTGATGGATCGGATCGATTGCCCCATCACCTGGGTGGAGGGGAATCACGATCGCGGCAGCCGGCTGGGCCCCTTGCAAGGGGAGCCATCCCAGTCACGGCAGGGGCTCTGGCTGAGCCACGAACCGGAGAAACCACCAGCGGGGCTGCTGAATGTGTGCGGACACCTGCATCCTGTGTCCACTTTGAGACAGATGAGCGATCAATTGCGGCTACCGTGCTTTTCATTCGTCAAGACAATCCCAAGGCTGGTCTTACCGGCATTTGGACGGTTGACTGGCGGCCAACCTGCTGAGCGGACTTCGGAGCAATGGGTCGTCGCGGACGGAACAGTGCTGGCCTTGCCGAAGTCACTCCGGCGCGGAGTGCCGCTCGCGGGTCGGCGCAGGCGCCGCAGCGCCTGAACACCCCCCGCCCCCTAGCCACAGGTCGCCCACCCAATCGGCGTTGGCGCTGGCTCGCGTGGAGCGCCGTGGGACTTCCCTTGGCAGGCTTCACCTTTCTACTGGCCATCGCTCCGTCAACTCCGCGGCGAGCGGCGACGCCCCCTGATGCACCAGCGGCTGGTCTGGACCCGGTCACCGCCACCAGCGACACCTTCCGCTATCTGCCGGACCAGGAGGTCTACGCCCTGGATTTCGACCCCCGCAAGGTGCGCTTCGATCTGTTCGAGGGCTGGGACCGCGAGCAAGACGCCTACGCCGATGCCAGCGGCCTTGCCTACGTCAGTGGCCCCATGTACGAGCGGCACTACGAGGCTGATGGCAGCGAGGTGACCGTTCCGCTGGGCGACATCAAGTTCGGCAACCAGATCTGGCGCGGCCGCAACCGCTCCGCGTCCCAGCAGCGCGCCTACATCGGCATCACCCGTGATGGCACCGTTGAATTCAGCTACGGCGAGCTCACCGAAGAGCGCGCCCGCCGCTACGAGACCTTCATCGGTGGTCTCCATGCGCTGTACAACGACTTTGAGCAGCCCCCCAGCGGATACAAGGGGGCTTACTCGGTCTCGATGGGGCAGCGCATCCGCTACTACCTGCCGCGGATCCGCATGGTGATGGGCCTGCGCAGCGACGGTCGGCTCGAAGTGTTCATGAGCCGTGATGGCCTCACGCTCGAGCAAACCAAGGAACTGGCCCGCGCCCGTGGTCTGGTGGCGGCCTACATGCCCGACCACGCCTCCAAGAGCCGCTTCATCATCCCCGGCACCAAGGGATTCACCGAGGAGGATGCCAACTGGATCAGTGGCGGAGCCACCAGCTTTGTGCATGTCCCTTACATGCTCAAGCTGGAGCGTCGTTCCTATGACCTTCAAGGTTCGCTGCTGGCCAACCTCAACCCCCTCAACCGCGAGGAGGGCTGCAGCAACCCGATCAACTGCAGCCTGCAGCTGGGCAACAAGGTCGCTGACCGGGCTCTGGCGGGACTCAATCGCTTGATGGAGCAGGGCGTCGTACCCCTGGCACGGCTGGTCTGGAGCCCCACCCAGGGTCCTGCTCCAACCCGTCCGGCCGCAAAGGCCCCCCTGCGGGAACCCCCCATCACCGCCGACCCCACGGCAGCCTTGACCGCGGCGCCACCGCCATCGGCACCGCAGCTGCAACGTGATGACACCGCAGCTGTGCGACCGGTGCTGCCTGCTCCCCTACCCCCAGACTTGCCCGAACCGGAAACCTTCGACGACAGCATCGACCCCTTCGCGGGCGATGATCAAACCCTCGCGCCGGTTTACGACCCTGAACTGTCCATCACCGTGGGCAGTGATAATCCAAGGGTGCCTGAACCGCCCATCCTGCCGCCGGCCAGCCCGCCTCCGGCCCAGGATTGGAACGAGCCAAGCGATCTGCCCTTCCTGCGTTAAGCGCCTGCTTCTGCCAGAGCCCGCACCACATCACCGCGGGTGAGAACGCCTACCAGGGCCTGGGCCTCATCCAGCACAAACAACCTCTGGGTGCGACGGTCCTGGAGCAACTTGGCTGCAGCAGGCAACCCCAGGTCTGCAGGGCAGGTGTGGGGCTTGGCACTCATCAACTCACCGACGGTGTTACCAAGCACCTGATGCACCTCCTTGTCCCACTGCAAGGGGTTTTTGAGGTAGATGACGCTGTCAAGCAACATCACATAAGGGCCGGCATCAAAGCCGGTTTCTCGAGCCATCAGCTGCTGTTCACTCAGCTCACCGACGAGCTGACCGTTGTCATCCAGCACCGGCAGGCCGGAGATGTGGTGGTCTGAGAGCAGCTGCACGGCCTGCTGCAACGGAGTGGCCGCCGTCACGCTGATCACCGGAGCCGTCATCACATCGGCCACCAAGCGCTGCACCACCATGGGCGGAACCCAACTGTTGGCATTCTGCAGCGCCCATGACCGCTCAACAGCTGCGTCGACTCGCTGATGCCCTGACCGTGGGCCGAGCCCTGCTGGGGCTGCCCATGCTGGTGGCGCTGCAGCAGGGTGCCCCGCCACTGGCCTGGGTGCTGCTGCTGCTCGGCGGCCTCAGCGATGGCGCTGATGGCTGGCTTGCGCGGCGCGCCGGTGGTGGCAGCGCCTGGGGGGCACGGGTGGATCCGCTCACCGACAAAATCCTGATCACGGCGCCGCTGTTATGGCTCGGCCAGCAGGGGCTTCTGCCGCTATGGGCGATCTGGTTGCTGCTGGCCCGCGAGCTGGCCGTGACCGGATGGCGCACGGTTCAAAGCAGCGGCGGCCCAGCGTCCTTAAGCGCCAAAGCCAAGACCAGCTTGCAGTTCGTCGCCTTGCTGCTGCTGCTCTGGCCGCCGCTGTGGCCAGTGGCAGCAGCACTGCACAGCCTCGGCTGGTGGTTGTTTTGGCCCTCGCTGATGCTGGCGCTGTGCTCAGCGCTGGGCTATGCGCGTCAGTCCTGAAACAGGGTCTGATCGCGACTGAAGTCCGGCTCAACACCCTGACGCTGACTGTGATCCTTGCTGAAGCTGTCCTTCAGTCCACCCACCAGATCGAAGACCGGTGACCAGGCCAGCTCCTGCTGCAGCCGTTGGACTGATGTGAGGAAATGGCTCAAGCGCAGGGGGAAGGCCTTGCGGGCCTTTGGGTCCAGCCCGGAGGGGTCGAAGCTGCGCAGCTCCACCTGGTCAGGATTTTTGCCGCAGGCGATGGCTGCAGCGTGCACCAGGCCCAGGAAGGTGACCCCATGGGTGTCGGTGCAGTTGTAGATGCGGTTGGTGGCCGCATCCACCTCGATGCAGCGCGCCATCGCCGTGGCCAGATCCTCCACGTGACCAAGCTGGGTGATCGTGCTGCCATCGCCTGGAATCGGCACCGGCCGGCCAGCGACGATCCGGTCAAAGAACCAGTTCTCAACTGGGTTGTAGTTGCCAGGACCGTAGATGTAGGTCGGCCGAAAGCTGGTGAAAGGGATGCCCTCCGATCGCAGCCAGGACTCGGTCTCAGCCTTACCGGCATGGCGACTGGCCGGATCGGTGGGCGCATCCTCTGTGAGGGGAAGGCGGGGATTATCGGCATAAACCCCCGCCGAGCTCACGTACACCAGACGGTGCCGTGGCGCCCCTGTCTGAGCCACCACGGCACTGGTGTCGGCCTGAGTGCGACCTGAACTGTCGACGATCACATCGAATGTGCGACCGGCCAGTGCCGCCAGGCCATCAGGCTCAGAGCGATCCCCCTTGAGATGCTCGACCCCATCAGGCAGAGGCTGCTTGCCGCGGGTGAACAGCGTGACGCTGTGGCCGGCGCGCAGGAAATGCCCCACCAGGGGGCGACCCACAAAACGCGTCCCGCCCATCATCAGGATGTCCATGGTCCGACGGCTCAATTGCCGCAGCATTCTGCGTTGAGGCGATTGGGAGGATGAGCGCAGCAATGCGCTTGTGATGCAGATCATTCCCGCCATCGACCTGCTGCAGGGCTCCTGCGTCCGGCTGCACCAGGGGGACTACGACCGGGTGACACGCTTTGGCGATGACCCGGTGGATCAGGCTCTGCAATGGCAGGCGCAGGGTGCCGAGCGTCTGCACCTGGTGGATCTCGATGGGGCCCGCAGCGGCGAACCGGTGAATGACGCCGTGGTGAAGGCGATCACGGCCGCCCTCGACATTCCCGTGCAGCTGGGCGGCGGTGTGCGCAGCGCCGAACGGGCTGAAGCCCTGCTGCAGGTGGGATTGGACCGGGTGATTCTTGGCACGGTGGCGATTGAACAGCCCCAGCTGGTGGCGGAGTTGGCCTCACGCCACCCCGACAAGATCGTGGTGGGCATCGATGCCCGCGATGGCCGGGTGGCCACCCGGGGCTGGATCACGGAGACCAAAACGGAAGCGACGGCCCTGGCGCAGCAATTCGAAGGCCTGGGATTGGCGGCGATCATCAGCACCGACATCGCCACCGACGGCACCCTGGCCGGGCCCAATCTGGATGCCCTGCGGGCGATGGCCGGCGCCAGCAGCACCCCTGTGATCGCCTCCGGTGGCATCGGCAGCGTCGCTGATCTGCTGAGCCTCCTGCCGCTGGAACCCCTCGGAGTTCAAGGGGTGATCGTCGGCCGGGCGCTCTACGACGGCACGGTGGTGCTCAAAGAGGCCCTCGAAGCCATCGGTCCAGCGCGGCTGCAGGATCCCAGTGCTGATCCCAACGGGAACACCCCTTGCTAGGTCCATAAGATGAGGCCATGCAAGGCCCATCACCTGCTAAAGAGCCGGCGTTAACCCTCTCGGGGCTGGATGATGCCTATCAGCTCTGCCGTCGTCAGGGCTTACGGCTCAGCCGCCAGCGTCGTCTGGTGCTGGAAATTCTGTGGCGCAGTGGTGATCACCTCAGTGCCCGCGAGATCTACGAGCAGCTCAACGCCGATGGCCGCCGGATTGGCCACACCTCGGTCTACCAAAACCTGGAATCTCTCCACAGCCACGGAGTGATCGAGTGCCTCGAGAAAGCCCAAGGGCGTCTTTACGGCCACCGCGCTGACTCCCACAGCCATCTGACCTGTCTTGAGAGCGGCAGCATCCGCGACCTGGACATCACCCTGCCCGAGCCGCTGCTGCAGGCGATTCAGGAGCAGACCGGCTACAGCATCGAGAACTACAGCCTCAACCTGCAGGGTCGTCCCCTGAAGCAGCCATGACCACGACAACACGGGTGCTGCTCATCGGTGCCGGCTGGGCCGCGGACAGCCTGGCGGCCTACCTCAAGGAGCAGCATCAGGACTGGCAGCTGCATCCCTGCAGGGGGCGCGAGGAACAGGGCAGCGGGGATCTACTGCTCTGGTTGCTGACTGAGGTGCTGCCTGCGGCCACCCTGCGCCATGAACTGCAGCTTTGGCAGCAGCAGCGCGGTGCGTCTCCCTTGTTGCTGGTGCTGCCCAGCGGCCACAGCTACAGGCGCGAATGGTTGCTGCAGCTCCCTGTTGATGGCCTGCTCGATCAGCCCAGCGCCGCAGACATCGACCAGGCCCTGGCCGTGCTCGCCGATGGCGGCCGGGTGGTGCAGCTCCAGGAGTCTGAGCAGGCTTCAGCAGCAGTCGCCTCAGCCAGCGTGACCAAGGGATTGGGGCAGTGGCTGTTCAGCAGTGGAGCCAGGCAGATCGATCAGGAGCGCCTGGCCCTTGAAACCGAACTCAGCAATCCAGGGGTGCGGGGCTTGCGCCGCCTGTTGATCCAGGGCCGTTTGCGCGAGCTGCGCATGGCACGCGAGTTGTTGGGCGTGATTTGGGATCAACCCCAGCAGAGCGTCAGTTCACCCGCTGCAGCAGACCCCGTTGCCATCATCCATCAACCGCAGCAACGGCTTGAGATCGTGCTGGCCAACCGCCAGGGACTCAGCGTGCTGGAGGCTGTCGAGGGCCGCCTGGCCCGCGCCATCGGCGCTGTTGAATCCATCGATGGCCATGGGGCCTTGATGGCCCTTGAGGCCCTCAACCCCCAGCGCCGTCGCCAGCTGTTTGAAGCCCTCCTGGCTGAATTCCGGCTGCTGAGCGAACGCCTGCGCCAGCAATGTGGTGAAGCCGGCCCCGAGCAGGCCATGCAGCTCTGGCAAGCCCAGCAGCCGCTGCTGCGCCAGCGCGCCATGCAGCAATTGGTGGGTGCTTACACGCAGATGCCCCGCGATGGTGCGTTGGTCCCGATGGCGGAGACCCTGCTCGCCGGCATCGACTTGAACGCAGAAGACCCTGAACTTGCCGATTTGCTGCCCAGCCTGATGGCCCTGATCCAGGGACGTCCCCTGCTGATTGACGGCCACCTGCTGGCGGCAGATGAACCACCAGCGCTGCTGCATTTGCAACAGCTGATGAGCAACTGGGTGGTGCGCAACGCTGAATTGATCAGCCGTGAACTGCTCAACAGCTGCAGCAGTTGGCCTGAACTGCGCCGCTCGATGCTGATGCCCGAGCTGCTCTCCACCAGACAGCTGGACCGGCAGCGCAACCGCATCAATTCGCTGGACCGCTGGCAGAACCTTGTGGAGCGACCGATGGCCATCTACGAAAGCAGAAGGCTTCTCTACGACATCGGCAACGGCCAGCTGGAGCAGTCGGTTGTGCATGAATTGCGCGATGCAGAGCTGCGGCAGCTGAGCTGGTGGCAGCAGGCCATCACCCTGGTGCTGGAGACCCGAGACGCGCTGGCCCCGCAGGTAGAGCTGCTGATCAACAGGCTTGGCTCCCTCACCGTGCTGTTGCTCACCCGCGTGCTGGGACGGGCCATCGGGCTGATTGGACGCGGCGTGCTCCAGGGTCTGGGCCGCGGCCTGCAGAATGCCGGAACCGAACCCGAACGTCTTTGAACCTGCTTCAGGTCATTGCCACAACCCTGCTGAGCCTGCTGCTGTGGGTGGCCCCACCGGCCCTGGCAGCCCGGGAGACCGACAGCTACGACGGCAACATCTTTGCGCTTTACGCAGGAGATGGAGCCCTCGTTCCCCCCCACATCAGTCTGGCTGAGGCCCTTGGGCAGCAGCGACCGGTGCTGCTCTCGTTTTTTCTTGATGACAGCGCCGCCAGCAAAAACTTCGCGCCGCTGCTCTCGGATCTGCAGGGCCGCTGGGGCAAGGTGGTTGAGGTGATCGCCCTACCCAGTGATCCCTACAGCGTCGATCCCAAGGCAGAGGCGGGCGATCCCTCCCGCTATTGGCGTGGCACCGTGCCCCAACTGCTGGTGATCAACAGCCAGGGTGAGGTTCTCTATGACGTGGACGGGCTGATGGATCCAGCTGCGATTGAAACAGCTTTGAGCCAGGCCACAGGCCTGGAGCTGAGCGGCGCCATGGGCAGCAGCACCAGCTTCAACGAGATCAACAGCGGCTACGGCAGCTGAGACCCGCCTTAGATGAAGCGACCAACGAAAACGTCGGAGAAATCACGGTCAAACAGCATCGTGTCGCGGGTCTCCAGTTCCTCATCACTGAGGCCTGCCAGACGGTGCAAGTGGTGACGGATCACCGTGGCTTTGCTCAGCGCATGGCCATGGTCAGAGGCCAGCTTGAGCAGCTCATCGTGAGAGCGGACCTCCTTCATCTTGTCGCTAAGGGCCAGATTGGTGCGGGCCTCCTGCAAGAAACGATCCAGGTTGGCCTGGCTCATGGCGGAAAACAGATCTCCTGTTCGTCTAATGGCTGCGGGCTAAGCCGACGTGAACAACCGGCGACTCACCAGATCTCAAGTTGCTCGCGGGCCTGCTCATACAGGGCCTGGGCATGGCCAAGGTCGATGTTGTGGCGGCGAGCCAGATCCAGCAATTGGGCCAAATTGGCGCCAGCCAGCTCCTGCTGGAGCTGGGGGTTGTCCTGGGCTGCCTGCAGCAGCGCATCCACCCCCTGGCTTGGGGTTGACTCTGGCTTGGGATCGCTGTGGCCCACGCCCCACAGCTCCATGCCGTGCTTCGCATGGGCGTAGAGCGCATCGGCTTCCCCCAGATGCAGATCGTGTTCATGGGCAATGGCCAGCAGCTCAGCCAGATCCGCTGACTGGAGGCGCTGCTTGAGCGAATCACTGCCCTGGGCCTTGCTCAAGAAGGAAGCAACGCTCGAATGAACCATGGTGTGAAAGCCAGAAGGCACACGCACGCCCAAGCTAGGAACGGCCTAACGCCCTGCTTCACGGCAATGCTTAGGGAAAGCTGCAAGGGGCGAGTGCGGGTACCCTCCGCCCATCACCGCACTTCCCCGTCAGATGCTCTCCCCCTTGCTGTCACTGCTGGCGGTTGCGGCTGTCGCCTTGCTGGTGCTGGGCCTGGCCCTGCTGTGGCTTGAACTGAGGCATCGCCTGCGCCCCCGCTCACCACTTCAACTCCAGCCGACTGACTGGTGCGTGCGACGCCAGGACGGACGCTGGCTGGTGGAGGGAGAGTTGCAGATCAGCAACCCCCATCCGCGGATGGAGGTGTTTGTGCCTGAACTCACTGTGGTTCCCACCCTGCTGGGCAAGGGGGACCTGACGGAGGTGAGCATCACCAGCCGAATCGAGCCTCAGCACCCTGATGAGGAGAGCCGATCGGACGGCTATTGGTTCGCTTACATCGTCAAAGGGCACAAACGCACCCGGGCTCGCGTGAGCATCAGCCTGCAGGGCCTGGGGCTTGATCAGCTGCTCGACACCCTCTGGATCGATGTGCACTGGTGGAACTACGGGCCCTTCGGGCGCACTTTGCGGCGCCAGGGTTTTTTGGTGCCCATGCGCCATCCCGAGCCAATGGCGGCCGACAACGCCCCCTGGCGCCAAGGGGAACGTTGCGAGGTGCTGGCGGTGCCCACCCACCTGCTGGGTGTGCTGGATGACGTGGACGCCGTGCTGCGCCGCTATGCCCTGCCTGTGATGCAGCACGGTGACATCCTCACCGTGGCCGAAAGTCCACTGGCGGTGATGCAGGGCCGCTACCACCACCCCTGCCAGCTGCAGGTCTCAGGCCTTGCCCGGCAGCTGTGCCGCGTCTTCCATCCCACCAGCAGCCTGGCCACGGCGTGCGGCCTGCAGAGCCTGATCGACCTGGTGGGGCCCGCTCGGGTATTGATGGCCTGGCTCCTGGGATCGCTGATGAAACTGGCGGGCAGCCCGGGTGGGTTCTACCGACTGGCTGGTGAACAGGCTCGCCTGATCGATGATGTGACCGGCTCCACCCCTCCGTATGACCAGACCATTGTGCTGGGGCCGGATCGCAGCCAGGAGGTGGTGGAGCAGCTCGCTGCCAGCCTTGGCCACGGGGTTGCCGTTGTCGATGTCAACGACCTGGGTCGGGTGAAGGTGCTTGCAGCGAGCAGCAGCTGTGACATTGCCCTGCTGGAGCGTGCCCTCAAGCCCAACCCAGCTGGTAACGCCAACGAGCGCACCCCCTTGGTGATTGTCCGGGGCACCGGCGCCTGAGTGCGCCGATAGGATTAATGCAGCGCTGGACGGTTGATGACACCCGGTCCTCAGTGCGATCCACTGGTAATGCGACCGCTTGGCCTGCAGCATCTGGCCAGGCTGAGCCATGCGGAACTCGATGGCTTGCACCTGCGGTTGCAGCAGCTGGCCCTGCGCCGCGGACCGGAACAGCTGCTGAGATTGATCGATCGCCAGCGTCCTCCCACGCCACTGGCCTGGCTGGCCCAGGGGCGCAACGGCGAGGTGAATGGTGCCCTCATCGCTGAGCCATGCAACCGACGCGGAAGTTGCTGGCGCATCGATGCCTTGAGCATCAACGCCGCGGTGCAAAGCCGCAGCGAAGCGAGCGTCTTGCTGATCCGTGATGCACTCAGTGCGGTGCAAGGTGCCCTGAGCTGGATCGCCAGGGCGGCCATTGACGACACGGCCGTGCTGAGTGGACTGAGGCAACAGGGGTTTCAGACCTTGCAACAGCAGCGTCTCTGGCGATTGGAACGCGCAGAGTCCCTGCTCGCCTGCGACGCATTGCCCCCACAGCTGCAACTGCAGCCCCTGGACCGCAGCAACGCCGCCCTGTTGCTGCAGCTGGAGCTCAGTGCCACCCCAGCCCATCTGCGGCAGATGCAGGACCTGCGCAGCGATGATCTCCTCGATGACGCTCAGGCCGGCAGCCTGCTGCTGGTGGACACGCAACGGCACCAGGCGGTCGCAGCCGCCCGGCTGCTGCGACGCAGCCATGCCGGCACCACGGAGGTGGAACTGAGCCTGCATCCAGCCTGGGCCCAGCTGCTGGGCCCGCCACTGGCCAGGCTGCTGCTGCAGGCCTGCAGCGAGCGCATGCCCATCACCCTGCGCTGCGATGTGCGCAACAACGACGGTATGGCCTGGCTGGAGCAGCAAGGGGCCATCCCCGGCCGCGAGGAGTTGGTGCTGGCACGCAGCCTTTGGCGCCGTCAGGAGCTGCCCGCCATGGGGGGGCTGGCCAGCCGCACCCTTGAGCGCCTGGTGGGCCAGCTGCAGCCCAACCAGCGGCCCGTGCCAGAAGCGATGTTGTGGCGCTGAGGGCACGACCCCAGCCGCGCTCGGTGCTGGCCCTCGACGTCGGCCGCCGCCGCATCGGATTGGCGGGCTGTGATCCGCTCGGCGTCAGCGTGACCGCCCTGCCAGCCCTCTCACGCGGGCGCTTTGCAACCGATCTGAGCAAGCTGCAACCGCTGGTGCAGCAGCGTCGCTGCCAGGCCTTGGTGGTGGGCCTACCGCTCGATGGCAGCGGTAGGCCCACCGAGCAGGCCGAACATTGCCGCCGTTATGGCCTGAGGCTGGCCCTGGCCCTCAGCCTCCCTCTGGCCTGGGTGAATGAACACACCAGCAGTTGGGCCGCCGCTGAGCGCCATGGCCTCCACGGCGACCGCAGCGGACAACTCGACAGCGCCGCTGCTGCACTGTTGCTAGAGCAGTGGTTAAACGACGGCCCGGAACCGGTCCCGGCGGCGGCCCTTTGACGCTGGCAGCTGGCAGGTGCTGAGGGAAGCTGTCATCGATCGTGCCCCTGCCATGAGCGACGCCATCACTGGATCCGGCGAAGTCCCCACCGTTGTGGTCAAAGATGACCAGGGCCGTGAACTGCTCTGCTTCCTCGAGCAGCTGATTCCCCTCGATGGCCAGGACTACGCCTTGCTGACGCCCGTAGACACGCCGGTCTGCCTGTTTCGGCTCAGCGATAGCGAGGAGCCTGAGCTGATGGATCCCACCGATGCCAGCGAACCGGTTCTATCCACAGCTGAGGTGGTGCTCCAGGAGCACGAACTCAACTTGGTGCGCTCAGCGGTGACCCTGACTGTCGCCGGTGAGCTGGATGAGCCCGACCCTGAGGATCTGGATCTAGAGGGCGAGGAGGACGATGACGACGATGCTGAAACCTATGAGCTGCTGGTGAGCTTCCTGGTGGCCCAACAGGAATACGGCCTCTACATCCCGCTCGATCCCTTCTTTGTGGTGGCCCGAATGGAGAACGGGCACGCTCATCTGGTGGAAGGGGAGGAATTCGAGCGGGTCCAACCCCGCATCGAAGCTGAACTGGATGATCGGGAGACTCAGGATTGAGCGTGCGCCGGCTGCTGGAACCCACATGGGTGGCAACAGGAAGCCTCTGCGATCTGCCGCTGGAGGTGTTCCTCGATCAGGGCATCAAGGCGTTGGTGCTCGATGTGGACTGCACCCTCCTGCCACGCCACAGCCAGGCGATGCCGGAGTGTGTGGTGCGCTGGGTCCATGCAGCGCGGCAGCAGCTGCAGCTGCATCTGTTCAGCAACAACCCCAGCCGCCGGCGTATTGCTGCCGTCGCCAATGCCTTCGAGCTGCCCTACACCGCAGCAGCGGGAAAACCTCGCCGAGGACCGCTGCGCCTGGTGCTGCAGCAACTGCAACTTCCGGCAGAGCAGGTGGCACTGATCGGTGATCGGGTCTTCACCGACGTGCTCGCGGGAAACCGTCTGGGGTTGTTCACCGTGTTGGTGCGGCCCGTGGCCGCCGATGGCAGCCCCTGCCGCCATGATCGTTTGCAACGGGGTGAGCGCACCATCGCGCGCTGGTGTGGAGCCCGCGTCGACAGCGGTCTGCCCCAGTCATGAGCCGCACCCTCGTGGTGAAGGTGGGCACCAGCCTGCTGCGTGGTCGTCAAGGGCTGAACACGGAAGCCTTTGTGGCTGATCTTGCTCGTCACCTGAGCGCCGAACGCCAGCGCGGCAACGGGGTGGTCCTGGTCACCAGCGGTGCGGTGGGACTGGGTTGCCGGGAGCTGCAACACAACCAGAGGCCGGAGCTGGTGGAGGAGCTACAAGCCGCCGCTGCCATCGGCCAAGGCCAACTGATGGGTCTTTATGACCGGGCTTTCCGGCCCCATGGCCAGACGGTGGCCCAGGTGCTCCTGACCCGCGGTGATCTGGCCTCCCGCCGCCGTTTCCTGCAGGCCAGCCGCACCCTGCAACAGCTGTTGGAGTGGGGGGTGGTCCCGATCATCAACGAAAACGACACTCTCGCCACCGAAGAGCTCCGCTTTGGAGACAACGACACGCTCTCAGCCCTGGTGGCCGTAGCCATCAAGGCCGATGAGCTGATCCTGCTCACCGATGTCGATCGGCTCTACTCCGCTGATCCGCGCAGCCATGCCGATGCCAGGCCGATCAGCGTGGTGCGCAGCCTGAATGAACTCGAAGCCCTCAGCAAAGGTGCCGGCGATGGCGGCCGCTGGGGCACCGGCGGCATGACGACAAAACTGGCAGCAGCACGCATCGCCACAGCCAGTGGCATCGCGGTCCGTCTGGCCGACGGCCGTGACCCTGGTCTGATCGAGCAACTGCTGCAGGGCGCGAGCCACGGCACCCGCTTCCTGCCAAGTCCTGAGCCGATCTCCGATCGCAAGGGCTGGCTGGCCCATGCCTTGGTTCCCCAAGGTCAGGTGCAGGTGGATGCCGGAGCCGAGCGCGCCCTGCTGGAGCAAGGGGCTTCGCTGCTGGCGGTTGGTGTGCGCTCGATGGAGGGCGACTTCGACACTCAGGCTCCACTGCGCATTCTTGGCAGCGGCGGCCAGGAGCTGGGACGGGGGCTGAGCAGCTGCAGCTCCAGCACGCTGCAACGCATCCTCGGGCTGCGCTCAGGGACGATCAGCCGAACGGTTGATTCCGAACTCAATGGGGTCGTGGTGCACCGTGACCAATTGGTCATCACCGCTCCGCCGGGGGGACCTACGATCCCGCCGCCCCTTTGAGCGACGCGGCGGCCATGCGCTTCAGCACCCTTCTCCAGCGCTTGTCCGGGGTCGAGGGCCAGCCCCAACACCAGGGCACGGATCCAGAGTTGAGCGGTGCAGCCGCGTTGCATCAAGCCGGCGACGGCCAGCTCAGCTTCCTTGAGCCGGGCAATGCCTTAATCAAGGCGTTGGAGAGCACGGGCGCCAGCGCCCTGCTGCTGCCTCTCGATCCCGACGTTCAGCAGCGGGCCAGCGAGCGCGGCATCGCCTGGGTGGCGCTGAAGGACCCCCGGCTGGGTTTTGCTGAGGCCCTCGAGGCGCTGCATCCCCCTCAGGTCTTGCCACCAGGCATCCACCCCAGTGCAGTGGTCGATCCGGCAGCCAACCTGGGCGAGGGAGTGCATGTGGGCGCCCGGGCGGTGATCGCTGCTGATGTGCAGGTTGGCGCCGGCTCTGTGGTGCATCCAGGCGTTGTGATTTACAGCGATGTGGTGATCGCCGAGGGCTGCGAATTGCATGCCAATGCCGTGCTGCATCCCGGCAGTCGCCTGGGACGGGGCTGCGTGGTGCATTCCACCGCCGTCGTCGGCTCGGAGGGTTTTGGCTTTGTTCCCACCGCCTCCGGTTGGCGCAAGATGCCCCAGACCGGCCAAGTGGTGCTGGAGGACGGGGTCGAGGTGGGCTGCGGTTCGACGATCGATCGGCCATCGGTGGGAGAAACCCGTATCGGCGCCGGCACCAAGATCGACAACCTGGTGCAGGTGGGCCACGGCGTGGTGACCGGCCGTGGCTGCGCCATGGCTTCTCAGGTGGGCATCGCCGGCGGGGCCCGTCTGGGTGACGGCGTGATCCTGGCCGGGCAGGTGGGCGTGGCCAACCGGGCGGTGATTGGCGATCGCGCCATCGCCTCAAGCAAGTCGGGCATCCATGGCGAGGTGGCTGCCGGGGAGGTGGTAAGTGGCTACCCAGCCATTCCGAATCGCCTCTGGCTGCGCTGTTCAGCCGCGTTCAACAAGTTGCCGGAGATGGCACGTACCTTGCGCAAACTCAGTGATGCATGAAGCGGCGCGATAAGTTCAGCGATCGGTTTTCGGGCCATTGATGAGCAGCTACCGCATCACACTCCTGGCCGGCGACGGCATCGGACCAGAGATCACAGCGGTGGCTGTGAAACTGCTCGAGGCCGTTGCTGTAAAGCATCGTTTCTCCCTCAGTTTTGATTCGCAGCCCGTTGGTGGTGCAGCAATTGATGCCTGCGGCGAGCCACTGCCAGCGAGCACCCTGGATGCCTGCCGCAGCGCTGATGCCGTGCTGCTGGCTGCCATCGGCGGTCCCCAGTACGACAACCTGCCGCGCGAGAAACGCCCCGAATCAGGCCTGCTGGCCCTGCGGGCCGGCATGGAACTCTTTGCCAACCTTCGCCCCGTCAAGATTGTTCCTGCCCTGATCGGCGCCAGCAGCTTGCGAGAAGAGGTGATCAGCGGGGTGGACCTGATGGTGGTGCGCGAGCTCACCGGCGGGATCTATTTCGGCCAGCCCAAAGGACGCGTCCGCACGGACAGCGGCGAGGAGCGGGGTTTCAACACGATGACCTACAGCAGCACGGAGATTGATCGGATCGCCAGGGTGGCCTTTGATCTGGCCGCCCAGCGTCAAGGGCGCCTCTGCTCGGTGGATAAAGCCAACGTGCTGGATGTGAGCCAGCTCTGGCGTGAACGGGTCGATGCCATGGCCGGGGACTACAGCGCTGTGACGGTGAGCCACATGTATGTCGATAACGCCGCCATGCAGCTGGTGCGCAATCCGCGCCAGTTCGATGTATTGCTCACCGGCAACCTCTTTGGTGACATCCTCAGCGATGAGGCCGCCATGCTCACCGGCTCCATTGGCATGCTGCCCTCAGCCTCGCTGGGCAGCGAAGGACCGGGACTGTTTGAACCCGTGCACGGCTCGGCGCCTGACATTGCTGGAGAGGACAAAGCCAACCCCCTGGCCATGGTGCTCTCTGCCGCGATGATGCTGCGCGTGGGGCTGGCCCAAGAGGCCGCAGCCGCAAGCCTGGAAGCCGCGGTGGAGCAGGTGCTGGCCCAGGGCCTGCGCACCGGTGATCTGATGGCCGAGGGCTGCAGCGCCGTGGGGTGCGCCGCGATGGGTGATGCGCTGCTGGCGGCGTTGGGCTGACCAAATCGGACGACCTTCTGGCAAACTCCCCCGAGCCAGCTCTGCTACGCGATGTCCTCCCTCCACCCGATCGTTGCGGTAACCGGTTCGTCCGGCGCCGGCACCAGCACCGTGAAGCGGGCGTTCGAGCACATCTTTGCCCGTGAGGGCATCACCCCTGCTGTGGTGGAAGGCGACAGCTACCACCGCTACGAGCGCATGGCCATGAAAGAGGCCATGAAGCAGGCCCTGGCTGCCGGTGAGAACTTCTCCCACTTCGGTCCGGAGGCCAACTGCTTCGACAAGCTCGAGGAGCTGTTCCGCAGTTACGGCAAGACCGGTGGTGGTGAGAAGCGCTACTACCTCCACAGCCCCGAGGAGGCCACAGAGCACAACGCGCGTCTCGGCACCGACCTGGGCCCTGGTCAGTTCACCCCATGGGAGCCCATTCCCAGCGGCACTGACCTGCTCTTCTACGAAGGCCTGCACGGTGGCGTGGTTGGCGACGGCTACGACGTGGCCTCACTAGCTGACCTGCTGGTGGGTGTGGTGCCCATCACCAACCTGGAGTGGATCCAGAAGATTCACCGCGACAATGCTGAACGGGGCTACTCAGCAGAGGCCATTGTTGACACAATCCTGCGCCGCATGCCGGATTACATCAACCACATCTGCCCCCAGTTCAGCCGCACGGACATCAACTTCCAGCGCGTCCCCACGGTTGACACCTCCAACCCGTTCATCTGCCGCAACATTCCCACCCCGGATGAAAGCTTCGTGATCATCCACTTCCGCAAGGGTGCCCGTGAAAAGTGGGGGATTGACTTCTCCTACCTGCTGAACATGATCCACGACTCCTTCATGTCCAGCCCCACCTCCATCGTTGTCAACGGCGGAAAGATGGGCTTCGCCATGGAGCTGATCCTCACCCCGATCATTCACCGAATGATTGAAGAAAAGCGCGCTCAGGCTTGATCCAATTACGCCCGCTCCAGCTATGGTGCGGGCGTGACAATGCCCTCTTTTGCGATACGCGGGGCCAGTGGCGCCGTTGATCCCGGGCCCGCGAGGTGGGCACCTGATCAACTTTCACGGATGGTGCAGATCGGACGACGTCTGTATCTCGATCATCTAGAACGCTTCGGCCTTCGCCCTGAACCAATTGGGGTGGTGATCGCATCACGAGACGGCAGCGGCCGCGTTGTCTTTGAGGCACCCGTGTTGCTGCCCACTGAACAATTCCTCGAACTTGATCTGTTGCGGCCCAGGGCCCACGGTCGCAGTCGCTCACGTCGATGAGCCTGTCCCCGCCAATGCTGGTGCTGATCGCCACCCTGCTGGGTCTCTGTGTCGGCAGCTTTCTCAACGTCGTGGTCTGGCGTCTGCCGCGTGATGAGTCGGTCGTCTGGCCAGGCAGTCACTGTCCCCATTGCGGCCATGATCTGCCCTGGTTCCACAACATTCCCCTGCTGAGCTGGCTTCTGCTGCGTGGCCGCTGCGGCTTCTGCAGTGCTCCGATCAGCGTTCAATACCCCGCTGTGGAGCTGCTCAGCGCCGGCCTCTGGGTTCTGCTGACCCTGCCAGGTGCTGGTCGGATGGGGGAGCTGCCGCCGCTGCTCAACCTGCTCGCCGGCGGGATGTTGCTGAGTTGGCTGCTGCCGCTGGCCTTGATCGACGCTCGCACGATGCGACTTCCTGAACCGCTGTGCCGCTGGGGAGTGGTCAGCGGTCTGCTGCTCAGTGCTGCCCTCGGCGCACTGCAGGGCCAGGCTGCTGAGCTGCTGCTGTGGCATGCCACGGCTGCAGCCATCGGCCTGCTGGCCTTTGAAAGCATCAGCGCCGGCGCCGAACGCCTCCTTGGCATGCCGGCGCTCGGGCTTGGCGATGCCAAGTTGGCAGCGCTGCTTGGGGCATGGCTTGGTCTCAAAGGCCTCGGGGTCGCCATCGCCTCTGCCGTGCTGCTGGGGGCGCTCTTTGGTGTGGCCGGACGCCTCAGCGGGCGGCTGGGGCCACGCCAGCCCTTTCCCTTCGGCCCATTTCTCGCTGCTGGAGGCGTGCTGAGCTGGATCGCCGCCGACCCCATCGGGAAGTTGCTGATTCAGCCCGATCGTCTGGGCGTTTAATGGGGGGCACAGGAGGAAAGCGCTGTGTCACTGCTGGACTGGTTCGCTGATCGTCGCAAGACCACACCGGCCCTGCGACCGACCCCTGAACCGGAAGACGGTGACGGTCTTTGGAGCAAATGCCCCGAATGCGGAGAGGTTGTCTACCGCAAGGACCTCCTGGCCAATGCCAGCGTCTGTGCCGCCTGCGGCTATCACCACCGCGTTGACAGTGCCGAGCGCCTGCGTCTGCTGCTCGATGCCGGCAGTTTCCAACCGATCGACAGCGAACTCAGTCCCGTCGACCCATTGGCCTTCAAGGATCGGCGCGCCTATGCCGATCGCATCAAGGACAGCCAACGCAGCACCGGTCTGCGCGATGCAGTGATTTGCGGCATCGGCCAGCTGGAGGGCCGATCAATCGCCGTCGGCGTCATGGACTTCCGCTTCATGGGGGGCAGCATGGGCTCGGTGGTGGGCGAGAAGCTCACCAGGCTGATCGAAACGGCTACTGAGCAAGGTCTACCGGTGCTCGTGGTCTGTGCCAGCGGCGGCGCCCGCATGCAAGAAGGCATGCTCAGCTTGATGCAGATGGCCAAGATCTCCGGGGCCCTGGAGCGGCATCGCTCCAGGCAGCTGCTCTATCTCCCGCTGCTGACGCACCCCACCACCGGTGGGGTGACGGCCAGCTTCGCGATGCTGGGCGATCTGATCCTGGCTGAACCCAAGGCCCTGATCGGGTTCGCTGGTCGACGCGTCATCGAGCAAACGCTGCGCGAGAAGCTCCCCGACGATTTCCAGACAGCGGAATATCTACAGGACCACGGTTTTGTGGACCTGATCGTTCCACGCACCCGGCTACGCGAGACGCTCGCCAGCCTGCTGCAGCTACACCACCAGGGATTGCCTGTCACCGCATGATCACCACCCTGCTGCAGGCACTACTGGCCCTGCTGTTGTTGATGCCCATTCAGCCTCTCTGGGCTGCACCGGTGGAATGGATCGAAGTGCCAGCCACTCAGGAAGGTCAGCAATGGTGGGACAGCGGCAGCCTGCGACTGAACCGCCGCGGTGAGCTGACTGTGCTGAGCCGTTTCACGCCGGCCGCTGGGGAAGACGGTGAGCAACGACCCGGTGAGCTGTACGTGATGGCGATCGATTGCGGCACCAGTCGCTTTCGCGACCTTCAGGTCAACGGACTGCCTCGCCTTAAGCAGGAATGGGAGATTGCTGCTGATGATGCCCTGATCGGGTCGGTGATCCATGAGGTGTGCAGCGCGGCGCGCGAGCGGGGGCTGGCCTGATGCACCAGCCGAGACCACTTGGGGTTGCCGTTGCTGGCCTGGGCTTTGGTGAGAAGGTTCATCTGCCCGCCTTGCGGGCCTGCGCCGCCACCGAGCCCGTCGCCCTCTGGCATCCGCGCCGCGAACGCGTGGAACAGGCCGCCGCGGCCGCTGCATTGCCTGGCACCGATGATTTCCAGGCTCTGCTGCATGACCCAGCCGTGGAGGCTGTGGTGATCGCCACCCCGCCTGCGGCCAGGTTCTCACTCGCCCAACAGGCCCTGCAGGCAGGCAAGCACCTGCTGCTTGAAAAGCCCGTTGCGCTGAGTGCCCATGAAGCAGCCGAGCTGGAGCGATTGGCCCTGGCCCAAGGCTGCATCTGCGCGGTGAATTTCGAATACCGGGCCGTACCGGCTTTTCAGCAGCTTTCGCTGATGCTGCAGCAGGGCTGGGTGGGCGATCCCTGGCTGCTGCGCTTTGACTGGCTCATGGGCAGCAGGGCCAACCCCGAGAGGGCCTGGAACTGGTATTCACAGCGCCAGGAAGGCGGCGGCGTGCTCGGGGCCCTGGGGAGCCATGCGTTCGACATGTTGGCTTGGCTTGTGGGACCCGTACGCCAGCTGCAGGCCCAGCTGGCTGTCGCCATTGAGGAGCGGCCGCGACCCAATGGCCAAGGCATGGGGGCGGTGGATGCGGCCGACACCGCCTTTCTGCAGCTGGAACTGGAACCCCATTGGGATGGGGCCCGCCACTGCCTGCCTGCCCAGGTAGCCCTGGCCTCCACCGCGCGGCAGGGGCGCGGCTGCTGGCTTGAGATCTACGGCTCAGCAGGGACGTTGGTGCTGGGCAGCGCCAACCAGAAGGATTATGTGCACGGCTTTTCGCTTCAAGGATCACGGCAGGGGGAACCGCTGGCCCCACTTCCTCCGGATCCATCCTTGAGTTTCCAGCGCAGCTGGGAGGATGGCCGCATCGCTCCGGTCTCCCGTCTGCAGGGCTGGTGGGCAGAAGCGGTGCGACAGCGCCGGCCCATGGTGCCCGGACTGCTGGAGGGTCTGGCAGCCCAGCAGGCGATGGATGCCTGTCTGGTCAGCCACGAAAGCCAACGCAGCGTTTCGCTGGCTGGTTGATCGTCAATCAAAGTCAGGAGGTAGCGTCCTGACAGTGATCCACTGTCATGTCGAGCCTGTTGAGCAGCATTCCAGGGCTTGGGGTCCTCATCTGCGGCCACGGCAGCCGCAACCGGCTGGCTGTTGATGAATTCGCCCACCTCGCCGCCGGCTTGCGGCAACAGATGCCAGAGCTACCGGTGGCCCATGGCTATCTGGAATTCGCCCGGCCGATCCTGCGGGACGGCCTTGAAAGCCTGCGGCAGCAGGGAGTCACCCGTGTCCTGGCGGTGCCTGGAATGTTGTTCGCCGCTGGTCATGCCAAGAACGACATCCCCTCCGTGCTCAACACCTACAGCGCTGAAACCGGCCTGAAGGTGGACTACGGCCGCGAGCTGGGCGTGGACCTCAAGATGATCCAGGCAGCGGCGGCAAGGATTCAGGAGTGCCTGGATGGGGCCAAGCAGACGGTCCCCCTCAGTGACACGTTGCTGGTGGTGGTGGGACGGGGCTCATCCGACCCCGATGCCAACTCCAATGTGGCCAAGGTGACGCGGATGCTGGTCGAGGGCTTTGGCTTTGGCTGGGGCGAAACCGTCTACTCCGGGGTCACCTTCCCCTTGGTGGAGCCTGGACTGCGCCACGTCGTGAAGCTGGGCTTTCGCCGCATCATCGTGTTCCCTTACTTCCTCTTTTCAGGGGTGCTGGTCAGTCGCATTCGCCAGCACAGCGAGCGGGTCGCAGCGGATCATCCCGAGGTGGAGATGCTCCAGGCGAGCTACCTGGGTGATCACCCCCTGGTGATCGAGACCTTCAAGGAGCGGGTGGAAGAGGTGATCCGCGGCGACACCGCGATGAATTGCTCGCTGTGCAAATACCGCCAGCAGGTGCTCGGTTTTGAAGCGGAGGTTGGTGCTCCCCAGCACAGTCACCATCACCACGTCGAAGGCCTGGGAGAGCCCTGTCAGCTCTGTGAAAACGAGTGCACAGGAGCCTGTCAGCCCGATGGTGTACCGATCGCCAACGCTCAGGATCATCACCATCACCACGCCACCTACCCCCATGCGGACCATCCGCTGGGCCCGCGCACGTTGACCCCACGCCCGTGAGCGGAAGGTAAAGAGAAACCGTGCAAAGCAGGGTTAGAGCCGGTGTGATCTCGGCCGCGTCCCACCGGACTGAAGGGGTATTAGCCCTGCTGATGATTCAAGTCTTTCCACAGTTCCTGCCTCTTTTCCCCAGCGACTGCGCATTCTTTCCACAGCCGAATCGCTCAGGATCCTCATCGCCCCATCCCTCTGTGGAGATCACAGGCCCGTCAAAGCAGTGGGTTGACGCGGGCGGCAACGCGCTTCAATCCAAAGGTGCAGGTGTCATGTGGCAGGCCAAAAGCATTGCCAGCACAGGGTTCGGCCTCATCAGGCCACACCCTCATCACCTTGATGCGTGGCTTTGACGCCGCCGCCATCGGTATGGCTTCATCACTGGGCGAAGGGACAGGGACTTGAACGAAAGGATGGGCGCTGGGCTGGAATCATTGGATCAGGACATCGTCAGCCTGGAAGCAGAAGTGCCTGAAGCTCTCTTCCACAGCATGCGGGGTTTCCTCAAGGACAATCCCTCCTGGGACCAATACCAGCTGGTGAGCTCGGCGCTGGCCACCTTCCTGTTTCAGAACGGCAGCAGCGACCGTGCCGTGGCACAGCACTACCTGAACAGTCTCTTCAGCCGCCCGGAAGTCTGATCAGCACACCAGCCCATGACGGTCTGAGACATGCTTTTTGAAAGGTAAAACAGCTTCATGGGCTGCGATTCGACTCAATAACTTTGACCGATTGATGCTGATAGGCGAGCCATTTGGATTGAAGGACTGATAGACCCAAAGGGTGGCTGTGAATACGGAGGTCTGATGGCGTTGTATTACGCCGCCAAGAAACCACCCGATGAGCAGGCTCGGCTTGATGCTCTAGCGGAATTCCGCATCCTCGGCACACGCCCGGAGCAGTGCTACGACGACATCACCACCATTGCCTCCATCACCTGCGGTGCACCGATTGCCTTGATGAGCCTTGTGGCACGGGACAGCCAATGGTTCAAAGCCAAAGTCGGCATTGAAGCGATGGAGACCCCACGGGACTGGTCCTTCTGCGCCCATGCCATCCACTCCCCCCAGCCGATGGTGGTGGAAGATGCGCTCTTCGATCGGCGCTTTCAGAACAATCCTCTGGTCACCGGCGAGCCGAAAATCCGGATGTACGCCGGATTTCCCCTTGAGACCTGTGATGCCCATCGTTTAGGAACCCTTTGCATCATTGACCGCAAGCCGGGCATGCTCACCACGGCCCAGACCAAGGTGATGCAGGCCTTGGCACGCCAGGTGGTGACGCTGCTGGAGCTGCGCCGCAGAACACTGCGGCTGCTTGATGGTATTGGCTCGCTGTGTGGTGACCAGCCGATCCTGCCCATTTGCTCGTACTGCCGCAAAGTCCGCGACGGCGATGGTGACTGGCAGTTTCTTGATCAATATCTGTCGCGCCACAGCAAACTTGGCTTTAGCCATGGCATTTGTGACCACTGCATGAACGACCACTTCCCTGATGTGGTTGATGCCTGGAGTCAACACAACGAGGGGCCTAAGCCACACGACGGGACCTGAGATACCAGCTGCGACTCGATCACAAAGGTCACAAAAAAAGGGCCCTCGATGGACCCTTTCTTCACATTGGTGGCGGGGGGGAGATTTGAACTCCCGACCTTCGGGTTATGAGCCCGACGAGCTACCAGGCTGCTCTACCCCGCGGAATTCACCGAAACCTCAATTTAGGTGATGAAGGCGACAAATGGCAAGGGAGAAGATGGGTGCTGGTGTGCTCAGCGCAGTTCACCGACCACCTCAAGCCGCTGCCCCTCCATGGGGATCAAAAAGCGCTGCTCCAGTTCCTCCAACGCCGTGGGCGTCAGCCAGTCCAATTGCTTGAGCAGATGCAAGGCCACAGCCCATTTCGCGCGGCCGGCGCCGTCTTCCACTTTGATCGCCAGGCCAATGCCCTCACCGACTCGGGCGATGCACTGGATCCCCTCAGCGCCCCCCTTGCTCACCAGCATGCTGAGCCCACGGCGCATCAATTCGGTATCAAAGCGGCCTTCACCAGCCACCAACTCGGGATGAGCCTGCATCGAACGCGCTAGTCGCTCGAGATTCGGCATCGAGCCTGCGCCGAGATGGGCGAACAACAGGGCCATCTGACTAAGGGGCAGCTTCAACGTGGGGGCACCACAGTCATCACAGGCGCTCATCAGTTCCGCCTGCGGCAACCCCAGCAGTTCCGCCACGCGATGGCATAACTCCTGCTGTACGGGGTGATCCAGCTCCAGATAACCCTCCAGGGGCCAACCCATGCGCCGGCAGCTGGCAAGAAATGCCGCGTGCTTGCCCGAGCAGTTGTGTTGCAGCGGACTGTCCTTGCCCTTGGGCACCGGGCATCGCAGAAACGAGATGTCCACATCAGCCCGCCAGAGCAGCTGAAAGGATTCCCGGGCCTTATCGACACCACCATCGTGGGAGGCACAGGCGATCGCCATGGCCCGCTCTCCGCCCCCATAGGCATCCAGCGCGCCGCTGGAGACAAAGGTCTGGGCCTGAAAGGGCTTGAGGGCCGAGCGGATGAAGCTGGCGTGTTGGCCATCGCCTGCGCGCATCAGCAGCCTTCCGCGCTGATCGCAGACCACGGCATGCACGCGATGCACGGATTCGCCCAGGCCATTCCGAAGCAGGCGCACCTCCACAGGGGGCGGGCCAGGCCTACTGCCGCTGCCCAGCCCCATCGACGACGTCATTGCTTCCCGCCTAAGAACAGCTATCTCAAAGAGCCTGGCAGAGGCTCGCCCCCCACAGCAGCAAGGCGGCCAAAATACCTAGAGCACGGAGCAGACGACCGAGCACGGGACGCACTTGGTGCTGGGCAACCAGCAGGTCCTTCTCCCGCCAGTCCAGAGGCTTTTCCCACTCCTGGCCGTCATACCAGCCCGATTCCTCGTAACTGATGCGGTGTTGCATCAAGCGGCGATGGACATAGGTCCAACCCAACCACTGCCGAACCAGGAACAGCAGCGGCAGTACCAGAGCCGCAACGGCGGCAGCAGCCACCAGGCGGGGGATGTCATGGCGCAAAGGGATGCTGCCGCTGGCCACCAGCAGCGTGACGGGCAAAAGCAACAGCCAACCCAGGGTGAGGGAGCGCATCAGGGCTGTGAAGGTATGGGCTGGCCAGCGGAAAAACCACGACTCACAGAGTTCCTGGTACTGGGTGAGCGGCTGTTGTTCAGCGGGAACTGGGCAGACCGTCATCGCTCAGGAGCTGGCGTTGGAGGGTGCTGGAGCCGGGACGAAGGGAACGACCTCGCCATGCCCCCAGAAGGCCTCGAGATCGTAGTAACTGCGCTCATCGGGAGTGAGCACCTGAACGATCACATCGCCGTAATCCAGCAAAACCCAGCGACCTTCCCTCAAGCCCTCCTTGCGCAGCGGCAGCTGACCGGCCTCCTCCTCCAGGCGATCCTCCACCGAGCGTGCGATGGCTTTGACCTGCACATCAGACAGACCGCTGCAGACCAAAAACCAGTCGGTGAGGGTGGTGACCTCATCCACCCGCAACATGCGGATGTCGACAGCCTTGCGGTCATCAGCTGCTTCTGCAGCCAGTCGCACCAAGGCTTCGCTATCCATAGACGTTCTCACTGGTGACCGAACGGCTGCTGCCCTGCTGCTGCGCCATCTCGGCACGGGCGCGGCCAGCACTCTTACGCAGAGCCTCGAGGCGGTCTTCAAAAAAGCCGCGCTGACGCTTTTTGCGGGTTTTCTCGATCCGTTCCTTCAGAGCACCGCCCAGGCTCTTGTATGCATTCGGCAGGGTGTAGCCGAAACGGGTCGCCAGGGCGATGGCCCGCTCATCGGCAGCGATGGCGTCTTGAAGGCGCTTTTCAGAGTTGTTCTTGAGATAAAGGCGGTAGCCGGCAAAGCCTGAGAGGCCCATGGCCAGCATCAACAGCAGACCGTCTTGGACCCAAAGCTCTCCAATCGCGCCGCCCAGACCGATGGCGAGCGCGGCCATTTCCCAGCCATCGCGGGGTATGGCGTCGTTCTGCACCCGACCGACTTCGTGCCAGAAGAGCAGGTTTCGATGATCGAGGGCCAATTCATCCCATTGCTGCAGGTCCACCTGGATCTCGACTTCATCGCGACCGATTTCCTCCAGGGTGACCAGAGGCGGATCAGCAGCGGCTGCAGCCTCCACGAAGACCCAGCTCTGCATTTCCGGCGGCAGCAGCCCCTTCAGGCGCTGAAGCTCACTCATGGACGCTGTTGCTCAACAGGATTCGTACTTCACAGTAGCGAGCGTCTTCGTGAAGCTGACAGGAGGAATGAGAAGCTGAGCAGGTTTGCCTGTTGAGCCGGCCCATGCCCCGCCGCACGGATCTTCGACGCATCCTGCTGCTGGGTTCAGGCCCGATCGTCATTGGACAGGCCTGTGAGTTCGACTATTCCGGCACCCAGGCCTGCAAGGCCCTGAGGGCTGATGGATTCGAGGTGGTTCTGGTCAATTCCAACCCCGCCTCGATCATGACCGATCCGGACATGGCGGATCGCACCTACATCGAGCCGCTCACCCCGGACGTGGTCCGGCGGGTGATTGAAATCGAGCAACCTGATGCGCTGCTGCCCACCATGGGGGGGCAGACCGCCCTCAATCTTGCGGTTGCCCTGGCCAAGGACGGCACCCTCGAGCGCCATGGGGTTGAGCTGATCGGCGCCAACCTCGCTGCGATCGAAAAAGCCGAGGACCGAGATCTCTTCAAGCAGGCCATGGAGCGGATCGGGGTGGCCGTATGCCCCTCCGGCATTGCCACCAACCTCGAGGAAGCTGAGCTGGTGGGTGATGCCATCGGCAGCTATCCACGCATCATCCGGCCGGCATTCACCCTCGGCGGTTCCGGGGGCGGCATCGCGTACAACCCTGAGGAATTCAAGGCCCTTTGCCAGAGCGGCCTGGAAGCCAGTCCGGTCTCCCAGATCCTGATCGAGAAATCGCTGCTGGGCTGGAAGGAATTTGAACTGGAGGTGATGCGCGACACCGCGGACAACGTGGTGATCATCTGCAGCATCGAAAACCTGGATCCGATGGGTGTGCACACCGGTGATTCGATCACCGTGGCTCCTGCGCAGACCCTCACCGATCGCGAGTATCAACGCCTCAGGGACCAGTCCCTGGCCATCATCCGCGAAATCGGCGTTGACACCGGCGGCAGCAACATCCAATTCGCCATCAACCCCGCCAACGGCGATGTGGTGGTGATCGAGATGAATCCTCGGGTCAGTCGCAGCTCGGCCTTGGCCAGCAAAGCGACGGGATTCCCCATCGCCAAAATCGCGGCAAGGCTTGCCGTGGGCTATCGCCTCGACGAGATCATCAACGACATCACCGGCAAGACCCCGGCCTGCTTTGAACCGACGATTGATTACGTCGTCACCAAAGTCCCTAGATTTGCCTTTGAAAAATTCAGCGGCAGCTCCGCGGTGCTCACCACATCGATGAAGTCGGTGGGCGAAGCCATGGCCATCGGCCGCTGCTTTGAAGAGTCCTTCCAAAAAGCATTGCGCTCCCTGGAGACAGGCCATGCCGGCTGGGGAGCTGACCGCCCCGATGAACGGTCATCAGAGGGGGAACTTGACTCCCAACTGCGCACCCCCACCCCCGAGCGGATCTTTGCGCTGCGCAGTGCCCTGCTGCAGGGTCGCAGAGTGGAGCAGATCCATGCCATCAGCGGCATCGACCCCTGGTTCATCGCCAAGTTGGAGCGGATGCTGCAGATCGAGCAGAACCTGCTTGGAGGCCGCAAACTCGCTGACCTCGATGCCGCTGCATTGCTGCAGCTCAAGCAACTGGGTTACAGCGACCGCCAGATTGCCTGGTCGACGGGATCCGATGAACTGGCGGTGCGGGGTCATCGCCAGGCCCAGGGGGTCAACGCCGTCTTCAAGACGGTTGACACCTGCGCCGCGGAGTTCTTCTCCAGCACGCCGTACCACTACTCAACCTATGAGCGCCGCCTGGAACGGCTCGATGCCTCAGGCGACCTGCAGCTTTTGCCTCCCCAGAGTGAAGTGCAGCCCGAGAGTCGCCGCAAGGTGATGATTCTTGGCGGTGGCCCCAACCGCATCGGCCAGGGCATCGAGTTCGATTACTGCTGCTGCCATGCCTCCTTTGCTTTGCAGGAGGAGGGGTTGGCCACCGTCATGGTGAACAGCAACCCAGAGACGGTCTCCACCGACTACGACACCAGCGACCGGCTTTATTTCGAACCGCTCACCCTCGAGGACGTTCTCAATGTCATCGAAGCCGAGCAACCCGACGGTGTCATCGTGCAATTCGGCGGTCAAACGCCGTTGAAGCTGGCACTGCCCCTGCTGCGCTGGCTGGAATCGGCGAACGGTCGCCGCACGGGCACCAGCATCTGGGGCACATCACCTCAGTCCATCGACCTGGCGGAAGATCGCGAGCAGTTTGAAGCCGTGCTCAGGCGCCTTCAGGTCCGCCAACCCGCCAATGGCATCGCCCGCAGCGAAGCGGAGGCCAAGGCGATCGCTGAGCGCATCGGCTACCCCGTGGTGGTGAGGCCCAGCTATGTGCTCGGTGGCCGGGCCATGGAAGTTGTTTTTGGCGCCGATGAACTGGACCGCTACATGCGCGAGGCCGTGCAGGTGGATCCCGAACAGCCTGTCCTGATTGATCAATACCTCGAAAACGCCACTGAAGTCGACGTGGATGCTCTGGCCGACAGCGACGGTCAGGTGGTGATCGGCGGATTGATGGAGCACATCGAGCCAGCCGGGATCCATTCAGGCGACTCGGCCTGCTGCCTGCCCTCGGTCAGCCTCGAGCCTGCGGCCCTCGACACCATTCGCACCTGGAGCCGCGAGCTGGCCCTGGCCCTCGAAGTGCGAGGCCTGATCAACCTGCAGTTCGCGGTCAAAGAAGGCGAGGTCTTCATCATCGAGGCCAACCCACGCGCCTCGCGCACGGTGCCCTTTGTGGCCAAGGCCACCGGAGCCCCCCTGGCCAAACTCGCCAGCCGGGTGATGGCCGGCCGGAGCCTGACGGAGCTCGGGCTGAGCGCTGAACCCACTCCACCGCTTCAGGCGATCAAGGAAGCGGTCCTGCCGTTCCGTCGCTTCCCAGGTTGCGACACGGTTCTTGGACCTGAAATGCGATCCACCGGCGAGGTGATGGGGACGGCGACCAGCTTTGGGCTCGCTTACGCCAAGGCTGAATTGGCCGCCAATGAGGTCCTGCCGACCGGAGGCACGGTGTTCCTCTCCACCCATGACCGAGACAAAACAGCCCTGGTCGATGTGGCCAAAGGCCTGAACCAGCAGGGGTTTCATCTGGTTGCCACCTCCGGAACCGCTGCCCATCTCCAGGCCGCTGGACTCGATGTGGAGCCGGTGCTCAAGGTGCATGAAGGCCGCCCCAACGTGGAGGACGCCATCCGCTCAGGACAGATTCAGCTGATTATCAACACCCCGATCGGCCGGCAAGCCGCCCACGATGACCGCTATTTACGCCGGGCAGCACTGGATTACCACGTGCCAACGGTCACGACTCTCGCCGGTGCCAAGGCCGTGGTGGAAGCAGTTGCTGCTCTGCAGGTTCAGAATGGATTTTCCATTCACGCCCTGCAGGATCTGCACGGACCGACATGAGCGTCAGCACAGCCATCGCCCCCGGCACCGACATCCGCGATTTATTCCAGGCCGCCTACAACAACCGCTACACCTGGGAGCCAGGCTTTGGCGGCTACAGCGGCCGCTGCATCTGGATTCAGGATGATCGTCACGTGGAGGGCAGCTTCACTGTGGGAGCAGACCTCAAGGCTGAGGTGAATGGTGTCAGCGATGAGGAGGTGCATAAGGCCTTCGCCTCCCAGCTCTGGGAGGTGTGCATCCACCGCGTACGCCGCAGCTTCGAGCAAACCCACAGCGCCAACACCTTCACTGCCGGTGACAACACCGCTGAAGGACTTGAGGTGATCGTCGGCGGTAAGGGGGAAGGCGACAAGTACCGCATCAAAAACGACGTTGTGACGATGGTGCACCGCCACATCCACGGCACGGTGGTGACCATCCACACCGAAAGCACCACTGACACCGGCAGCGGCTATCTCAGCCGCTCTTACACCAGTCAGTACGCCGACCCCACCAGTGGTGAGACCAAAGGTGGCGTCAACCATTTCACCGACACCTTCGCTCCATTGGTGGAGGGTGGTCCCTGGGTATTGAGCGAGCGCGAGATCCGCACGGAGGCTTTTGGCGACACTCCAGAAAGCCTGCAGACTTTCCGCTTTGTGGACCTCAAGGCTGCCTGAGTTGTGTCACCATCGCCGCATTGAGCGCTGATGGATGGAAAATCTGATTTCGGCCATTAACGACCCCATCAACGGGATCGTCTGGGGCTGGCCCATGGTCAGCCTCATCGCCATCACCGGCATCGTGCTGATGCTGGGGCTGCAGCTGATGCCGCTGCAACGGCTGCCCTATGGCGTGCGCATGCTGACTCGACCGGCGGCGGGTGCAGAAAGCGGTGACATCACGCCCTTCGGCGCGTTGATGACATCGCTCTCGGCCACCATCGGCACCGGCAACATCGCTGGCGTCGCTGGCGCCATCGCCATTGGCGGGCCCGGTGCGGTGTTTTGGATGTGGGTCATCGCCATCTTTGGCATTGCCACCAAATACGCCGAGGCCGTGCTGGCGGTCAATTACCGCGAGGTCGATGGACTGGGCAACCATGTCGGCGGCCCGATGTACTACATCCGCAACGGCCTCGGCCCCCGATGGCAGTGGCTCGCAGTGCTGTTCGCCCTCTTCGGCATGCTCGCGGGCTTCGGCATCGGCAATGGTGTGCAGTGCTTTGAAGTCTCCAGCGCCCTGGCCACCGCTGGGGTTCCACCGTTAGCCACCGGTTTGGTCCTCGGGGCGTTGGTGTTTGCCGTAATCATCGGCGGCATCAACCGCATCGCTCAAGCGGCATCAGCCTTGGTGCCAGCGATGTCAATTCTCTACGTCGCAGCCTGCCTACTGGTGCTCATCCTCAATGCAACGGAGGTGCCAGGAGCCTTCGAAACCATCATCAGCAATGCCTTCAGTGGCCAGGCTGCAGCAGGTGGTGCCTTCGGCCAGGTGGTGCTGATGGGCTTCAAGCGGGGCATCTTCTCCAATGAGGCGGGCCTGGGCAGCGCACCGATCGCCCACGCCGCCGCCCGCACCAATGACCCCGTTCGCCAGGGCACCGTGGCCATGCTCGGCACGGTGATTGACACCCTGATCATCTGCACGATGACCGCACTGGTGATCATCACCAGCGGCGCTTACATCAGTGGTGAATCAGGCGCCAACCTCTCGATCCTCGCCTTCAACAGCGGCGTGGCCGGCACAGGCTGGATCGTCACTGCCGGTCTTGTGGTGTTCGCCTTCACCACGGTTCTTGGCTGGAGTTTTTACGGCGAGCGCTGCACCGAGTTTCTGTTTGGGGAAGGTGCGATCAAGCCCTTCCGGATCATCTGGGTGGCGGTGGTCGTCATTGGTTCGGTTGCAGGAGATCGCGGTGTGGTCTGGGGCGTTGCCGATACGCTCAACGGCCTGATGGCTCTGCCCAACCTCATTGCGCTGCTGTTGCTGTCACCGGTGGTGTTCCGCCTGACCCGGGCCTACCGCTTCGAGAGCTGAATAGGCCCGGCAGAGCTGTGACTCAACCGTTATCCGGCAAAGGGGTGACGTCCTGAAGCTTTTCGTTGAGCTGCACGGCCATGGACTGGCGACCGATGGCCAGCACCTTGAGGGTGTCTTCATGCATGCGCAGTTGGGCTTCAGCCACCTGCATGCCACGCACCAGCTCTTGAACCTCCTCAGGCAGGCTGTTGAGTTCGTAGCGCTTGCCTTCAAAAGTCAGCACCGGGTTCTGATCCGGAGTTTCAGTCATGGAAAGGCATCTCGGGCAGCGGGAATCTAGCGGCGTTGCCTAAGGCTGGCTTCAAAGGCCGGCTGCGCGAATCAGCTGCCGGTTGCACAAGGCGCTGTAGCGACCTCCGGCCCGCAGCAGTTCATCGTGGCTGCCCTGCTCAACAATGCGGCCGCGCTCGAGGAACAGAATGCGATCGGCCTCCTGCACGGTCGAGAGCCGGTGTGCAATCACCAGAACCGTGCGGCCCGCCATGGCTTGATCAAGGCCTTGCTGCACAGCGGCTTCTGCCTCAGCATCAAGCGCACTGGTGGCCTCATCGAGCAGCAGCACCGCAGGATTACCGAGCATGGCCCGGGCGATCGCCAGGCGCTGCAGCTGCCCCCCCGAAAAGTTGCTGCCGCGCTCTTCGACCCGCGCTTGGTACCCGCCTGGCAAGGCTTCAATGAACCCTTCAGCATTGGCCAGCTGGGCGGCGCGTCGCACCTCGTCGTCACTGGCCTTCCGGCCGAAACGAATCGCCTCCTCCACCGTTCCGGAAAAGAGCGTGCTCTGCTGCGGCACCAAGGCGATGGCCCGGCGCAGCTCCGCGGCCCGCAAATCACGCAGGTCCATGCCGTCGAGCAAGAGCTGACCCTGCTGCGCTTCGTTGAAGCGCAGCAACAGGGAGAACAGGGTGGTTTTGCCTGCACCGGAAGGGCCCACCAAGGCCACCACCTGACCCGGCTCCACCGTCAGATCCAGCCCCTGCAGAACCGGCTTACCGCTGTCGTAGGCAAAGCTCACCTGCTGGAGCTGCAGCCCGCCGCGCAGGGCTGGCATTGCTCTGGCATCGGGGCGATCCGGCCGCTCCATGGGTTCGGCCTCGATCGCGCGCAGCCGTCCCAGGGAGGCCTGACCTTGCTGGAATTCGTTGAAATTGGTGATCAAACGGGAGATCGGGTCGATCAGGATCAGTAGCGCCGTGATGAAGCTGCTGAAACCTGCGCCGCTCAAACCGCCGGAGCTGATGCGCAGGGCACCGATCAACAGCACCGCCAGGATGCCCGCCGCTTCAATGAAACCCACCACGGGGTGCTGCAAGGCCAGCAGTCGCATCGTGCGGTAGCGAGCACGGCGATGCAGCTCGATTTCTTCTTCGAAACGCTGCTGGAGCCAGGGTTCAGCAGCGAAAGCCCGCACCAGCGGCAGGCCTGAGATGGCCTCTCCCAGCAAACCGGCCAGCTCACTGACCTGCTGCTGGCTGCGTTCAGCCGCCGTGAGAACCCGCGCCGCAAAACTGCTCACCAGCAGCGCCACCAGAGGTGCGAGCAGCAGCGTGGCGAGCGACAGCTGCCAGTCCAGCATCACCATGTAGCCGAACATGACGATCAGCTGAAGGATGCTGGGCGCTGTCTCCTGGATGTTTTTGTAGATCACCTCGCCGATGCGATCGGCGTCCTCGGTGAGTCGGTAGGTGAGATCTCCAGCCGAAAGGGTCTCGAGGGCGCCGAACTCCAAGCGCTGCAGCCTGGCGAAGGACTGGCGCCGCAGGGCCTGGGTCACATGCAGCGCCGGGGCTGCCAGCAAGGTGTCCTGACCGAACTGGGCCAGCTTTTGAATGAAAAAGAGGGTGAGGGAGAGGGCGATCACCCGCAACACCCGCTGAAAGTCGCCATCGCCGATGGCGGGGATCAATTGCCCGGCCTGGGCAGCGAGCAGGGGCCAGGACGCCACAAACACAAGCATGCAGAGCCCGCCTGCGATCAGCCGCCCGCGATAGGGCTGCAGGAGGGGAATCAGCCTGCGAAAACCAGCCGTTGAAGGTGGTGCAACCATGGCGGCAGGCTACGCGCCTCGCTTGCAGCAGCTGCCATGCGACTCGATCAGCACCTGAAGTTTCAGGGCCTTGTCTCCACTGGTGGAGAGGCCAAGATCCGCATCCAGCAGGGCGAGGTACGGGTTAACGGCGCTATGGAGACCCGTCGTGGCCGCAAACTCTGCGCTGGCGATGTGGTGGAGCTTGCCGGACGCAGCTTCACAATCGAGGCTCAGGCTGGAGATGGGGGATCAACCACCCTCTAGGCTCGTCAACCCTTCGCAGCAGAACGGGTGAGCACTGCGTCCCGTCCGGTGGTGATCGCCGGTAACTGGAAAATGCACATGACCTGTGCGGAGGCCCGTGCCTTTGCCCAGGACTTCATGCCCCTGGTGGCCAACACCCCCACTGAGCGCACCGTGGTGCTCGCCCCCCCGTTCACGGCCATTGCTGCCATGGAGCAGGCCCTCAGCGGCAGCAGGGTCCAGCTCTCCAGCCAGAACGTCCATTGGGAAGGCAAAGGTGCGTTCACAGGCGAGATCTCCCCAGCCATGCTGCAGGAATTCGGGGTGAAGTACACCATCGTTGGCCACAGCGAACCGCGCAAATACTTCAGTGAAAGTGACGAACAGATCAACCACCGAGCCCGCGCCTCTCAGGCCGCCGGTTTGATTCCGATCCTCTGCGTCGGCGAAAGCGACAGTCAGCGAGAAGCAGGTGAAACCGAACGGGTGATTCGCCGTCAGGTTGAACAGGGCATGGATGGCATCGATCCCAGCAAACTGGTTGTGGCCTACGAACCCATCTGGGCCATTGGCACTGGAAAGACCTGCGCCTCCGATGAAGCGAACCGCGTCTGCGGGCTCATCCGCAATTGGGTGGGCTACCCGGATCTGACCATTCAGTACGGCGGCTCGGTCAAGCCAGGCAACATTGATGAACTGATGGCCCAGTCAGACATCGACGGCGTCCTGGTGGGTGGTGCCTCGCTCGATCCCGTCGGCTTTGCGCGCATCGCCAACTACGAAGTGGCAGCAGCATGACCACGGCCGCCAGTGACCGTCGCTGCCCTTGGGGCACACACACGGCGGTCATGGCGATCCTCAACATCACGCCGGACTCCTTCAGCGACGGAGGCCTCCACCTGCAGCCGCAGCAAGCCTGCCGGGCTGCTCGCCGTATGGCGGCACAAGGTGCTGATCTGTTGGACATCGGGGCGCAGAGCACCCGCCCCGGGGCGGTCGATGTCGGAGCTGAAGAGGAACTCAGGCGCCTGCTGCCCGTGCTGGAGCAGCTGGTGAGCGCGCGACGGGACGGTGATCTGCCCAGTGGACTGCTGCTGTCGATCGATACGTTCCTGGCGCCGGTGGCTGCTGCTGCCCTCGATGCCGGCGCCGACTGGATCAATGATGTCTCCGGCGGTCTTGGCGATGCAGCGATGCTGCCCCTCATCGCTGAGCGCAACTGCCCTTACGTGCTGATGCACCGCCGCGGCGATGCCCGCACGATGAATGATCTGGCCTCCTACAGCGCGGTGTCCACAGAGGTGGAACATGAACTGATGGCGCGCACGGATGCAGCCTTGAACGCCGGGGTCAGCGCCGATCAGATTCTCTGGGATCCCGGCCTTGGCTTTGCCAAGACCACGCAGCACAACCTGATGCTGCTGGAAGCACTGCCGCAACTGGCCGCCCATGGTTTCCCCCTGTTGTTGGGGCCCTCGCGCAAACGGTTCATTGGGGATGTGCTGAATGAACCCCGCCCCAAAGCGCGCGTGTGGGGCACCGCGGCCAGCGTCTGTCGTGCGATTGCCGGCGGAGCGCGGGTGATTCGGGTGCATGACGTGGGGCCCATCAGCCAGATCTGCCGGATGGCCGATGCGCTCTGGCCGCGCCGCGAGCCCCTCAGCCCAATCGCTTGAGGCAGAGCTCCTCGAACGCTGGACGCAGCAGATAGGGGTATTCGCCAACCCACAGCCGCGCCTGGGGCACCCAGCCATCGCTGATGCGAGCGATGCGGGAGAAGTCAGGACGCTCAGCCAGGACAAGACAGCGAATCACCATGCCCCGCCTCAGGGCTTTGTGCTTCTTATCCAGTGGAAACCTCAGTTGCCCCAGATAGCCCTCCTCGTCCTCGAGCTCGAGGCAGAGCCAGGTGCGGCGGTTTTCGACCGTTTCCAGCCGCCCGAGACGGTCCGTGGTCTCCTGGCGGCCCTCCAGTCGCTCGCGGGTGAACAGGTCAGCGATCTCACCTTCAAACAAAGCAGCGGCGGGAAAGCGGCGCAGCTGGGCATTACGGCTGCCCGCCTCAACGATCGGCCCCCAGAGGATGTAAAGGAGCATCACCAGCCCCACCACCAGCCAGACGCTGCCCCAACGGCTTCCAAAGCTTCCCCCCGAAATGAGGAGGGGGATGACGCCACCGATCGAGGAGATCAGCACCCGCTGCAACAGCTGCTGGGGTGAGCCTGAGCAATGGGAGAACTGCGGGCCGCTTGCTACCGCAGGGATCAACCGCTGCAGCTCACCTGGCTTGAGAGGAAGAAGCATCGCACCAGTGTCCCAATCGGCGGTCAGATCAGGCGCTCAAGGCCGTACACCAGACCCTGCAGCTGACGCACCTTGCGAATCGTGAGCAGCACCCCGGGCATGTAGGAGGCCCGATCAAAGGTGTCATGGCGCAGCACGTAGCGCTCACCTGGCGCGCCGAACTGCACTTCCTGATGGGCCACCAAACCGGGCAGACGGATGGCGTGGAGCCGCAAGCCACTGGCACGCTCGCCGCCGCGGCTACCGGTCAATGTCTCGTGCTCGTCCACCTCCTGGGCATTGAACTGCTTGCCCAGATCCTCCATTAATTCAGCAGTTTTGATGCAGGTGCCGCTGGGGGCATCAGCCTTGCGGTTGTGATGCAGCTCCACCAACTCCGCATGGTCATAGAAGCGGGCTGCAGCTGCAGCCGCTTGCTGAAGCAGCACCATGCCGACCGAAAAATTGGGGATCACAGCAGCCCCCATCGAGGCCTTTTCGGCAAAACCAGCCAGCTCCTGCAGCTGCTCAGGCGAGAGGCCGGTGGTCCCGATGACGGGGGTGACGCCATAGGCGATGGCGGCACGGGTGTGCTCGTAAACCACCTTGGGGTGGGTGAAATCCACCAGAACCGCTCCGGGGTGCTGTTGGCTGACCAGACACAGCGACCCTTCAAAGTCGCCGCTGAGGGCCACATCAAGCTCGCCGAGCCCCAGCGCAAGGCCGGCATCCTCCCCCTCTTTGCCAGGGCAAGTGTCGATCGCCCCTACCAGCTTGCAGTCCTCGGCTCCTTGGATCGTTTTGATCACTTCGGCGCCCATCCGACCGAGGGCACCGGCCACCACGACTGGGATCTGGTCTGTCATAAAGCGCTACTCCCGCCGCACGGGGTCGAGTCTGTCCGTAATCTTTCCTAATCGCTAGCCCGCGCGCATGTTCACCCAGGTCCGCTCCTCCAGCCGTCGCATCACCCCAGAAGCAGCTGAAGGCCGGTCTGTTATGCGGGCGGTCTACGTGGTGCTCGAGCCCCAGTACCAGAACGCCCTCACCCAAGCGGCCAACAGCCTGAATGCCCTGGGCGGTGATCTGGCCGTGGACCTCTCGGGGTACCTGATCGAGGAGCTGCGCGACCCGGAGAACTACGCCCAGTTCTGCGCCGATGTGGCTGAGGCCGATGTCTTCATCGCCTCGCTGATCTTCATTGAAGATCTGGCCCAGAAGGTGGTCGATGCTGTGGCTCCGCACCGCGACCGCCTCAAAGCCGCAGTCGTCTTCCCCTCGATGCCCGAGGTGATGCGGCTGAACAAACTGGGCAGCTTCTCGATGGCCCAGCTGGGCCAGAGCAAGAGCGCGATTGCCAACTTCATGCGCAAGCGCAAGGAAGCCGGCGGAGCTGGCTTTCAAGACGCCATGCTCAAGCTGCTAAACACCCTGCCGACGGTGCTGAAGTACCTGCCGGTGGAGAAGGCGCAGGACGCCCGCAGCTTCATGCTCAGCTTCCAGTACTGGCTGGGTGGCACGCCGGACAACCTGCGGAACTTCCTGCTGATGCTGGCGGACAAGTACGTCTACCCCAGTGGGGACGCCGCACGCCCCAGCATCGAGGTGGCCGAGCCGGTGGTCTTCCCCGACCAGGGCATCTGGCACCCCCTGGCTCCGTCCATGTTTGAGGACCTCAAGGAATATCTGAATTGGTACGACAGCCGCAGCGAGGTGGGCAGCGGCCCCCTGATCGGTCTGGTGCTCCAGCGCAGCCATATCGTCACCGGGGATGACGCCCACTACGTGGCGCTGATCCAGGAGCTGGAATACCGCGGCGCCCGCGTGATTCCCGTCTTCTGCGGCGGTCTGGACTTCTCCAAACCCGTCAACAGCTTTTTCTTTGATCCCCTCAACCCCGACCGCTCGCTGGTGGATGCGGCCGTCTCCCTAACCGGTTTTGCCCTGGTGGGCGGTCCAGCGCGGCAGGACCACCCCAAAGCGATCGAGACCCTCAAGCGCCTCAACCGCCCGTACATGGTGGCGTTACCTCTGGTGTTCCAGACCACCCAGGAGTGGGAGGCCAGCGACCTGGGACTGCATCCGGTGCAGGTGGCACTGCAGATCGCCATCCCCGAGCTCGATGGGGCCATCGAACCGATCGTGCTCAGCGGTCGCGACGATGCCACCGGCAAGGCCCACACCCTGCAGGACCGGGTGGATGCCATTGCCGGGCGCGCCATCCGCTGGGCCAACCTGCGCGCCAAGCCACGCACGGAAAAGAAGCTGGCGATCACGGTCTTCAGCTTCCCTCCGGACAAAGGAAATGTGGGCACCGCCGCATACCTCGATGTCTTCGGTTCGATCCACCGAGTGCTCGAGGAGATGCGCAACCGCGGCTATCAGGTAGGCGATGTGCCCGCCAGCCCCAAGGCGTTGATGGACTTGGTGCTCACCGATGCTGAAGCGCTCGAAGGGGCCCCTGAACTGGCGATTGCCCATCGCATGAGCGTTGAGGAGTACGAGCGCCTGACGCCTTACCACCAGCGCCTTGAGGAGAACTGGGGCAAAGCCCCTGGTGAGCTCAACAGCGATGGGCAGAACCTGCTGGTGTTTGGCCGCCACTTCGGCAACGTCTTCATCGGCGTGCAGCCCACCTTTGGCTATGAGGGTGACCCGATGCGTCTGCTTTATTCGCGCAGCGCCAGCCCTCACCACGGCTTTGCCGCTTACTACACCTATCTCGAAAAGATCTGGGGCGCCGATGCCGTGCTGCACTTCGGCACCCACGGCTCGCTGGAATTCATGCCTGGCAAGCAGATGGGCATGAGTGAGACCTGCTACCCCGACAGCCTGATCGGTGCTCTGCCCAATCTCTATTACTACGCGGCTAATAACCCCTCGGAGGCCACGATCGCCAAGCGCCGTGGCTACGCCTCCACGATCAGCTATCTCACCCCACCGGCTGAAAATGCTGGTCTCTACAAAGGGCTCAAGGAACTGGGCGAGTTGGTGGGCTCCTACCAGCAGCTGCGCGAGAGCAGCCGTGGTGTCCAGATCGTCAACGCCATCGTCGAGACCTCACGTCTCTGCAACCTCGACAAGGACGTCACGCTGCCCGATCAGGACGCCTCTGAGCTGAATGAAGAGCAGCGCGATGGGGTCGTCGGGGCGGTGTACCGCCAGTTGATGGAGATTGAAAGCCGGCTGCTGCCCTGTGGTCTGCACACCATCGGCAAACCGCCCACAGCCGAGGAGGCCATCGCCACGCTGGTGAACATTGCAGCCCTCGAACGGGAGGAGGACGGCATCCGTTCGTTGCCTGCATTGCTGGCAGAAAGCATTGATCGCACGATCGAAGCGGTGTACCGCGGCAACGACGAGGGTGTGCTGGCTGATGTTGAGCTGAACCAAAAGATCACGGAAACCTGCCGACTGGCTGTTGGAGCCATGGTCAAGGCCGTGACCGGGCGGGATGGTCGCGTCACCCTGCAGCAGAACTTCGGCTGGCTGCTGAAGCTGCTTGAGCGCGTCGGCATCAAGCTGCCCAGCCCCTGGCTGAGCGCCTGCCGCCAAGCCGGCTTCGGTTCCGTAAACCCTGAAGAGCTGGAGACGCTGTTCAGCTACTTGCGTTTCTGCCTGGAGCAGGTCTGCGCTGACCAGGAAATGGAAAGCCTGCTCAAAGCCCTTGATGGGGAATACGTCCTGCCAGGACCAGGCGGTGATCCAATCCGCAACCCAGGCGTGCTGCCCAGCGGCAAGAACATCCACGCCCTTGATCCGCAGGCCATTCCCACCCGCGCCGCTGTCGCCGCTGCCAAGGTGGTGGTGGATCGGTTGATCGAACGCCAGAAGGCCGAGCAAGGGGCCTGGCCTGAAACCATTGCCTGCGTGCTTTGGGGCACGGACAACATCAAGACCTATGGGGAGTCCCTCGCTCAGATCCTCTGGTTCATCGGTGTGCGTCCAGTGCCCGACTCCCTCGGCCGCGTCAACAAGCTGGAATTGATTCCCCTTGAAGAACTGGGCCGTCCCCGCATTGATGTGGTGGTGAACTGCTCCGGTGTGTTCCGCGATCTGTTCATCAACCAGATGGCGCTGATCGATCAGGGCGTGAAGATGGCCGCAGAGGCCAAGGAGCCGCTCGATCAGAACTTCGTTCGAGCCCATGCCCAGGAGCAGGCCGAGTCGCAGGGCACGAGCCTGCGGGATGCGGCCACGCGCGTCTTCTCCAATGCCAGCGGCAGCTACAGCTCCAACGTGAACCTGGCGGTGGAGAACAGCAGCTGGGAAGAGGAGAACGAGCTGCAGGAGATGTACCTCAACCGCAAGACCTTCGCCTTCAATGCTGACAATCCTGGCGAGATGGATCAAAAGCGTGAGGTGTTCGAATCAGCCATGAAGACCGCTGATGTCACCTTCCAGAATCTTGATTCAGCTGAAATCTCCCTGACAGATGTCAGTCACTACTTCGACTCAGACCCCACCAAGTTGATCAAAGGCTTGCGTGATGACGGCAAAGAGCCTTCGAGCTACATCGCCGACACCACCACGGCCAATGCCCAGGTGCGGAGCTTGAGTGAAACCATCCGGCTGGACTCGCGCACCAAGCTGCTTAATCCCAAGTGGTACGAGGGCATGCTCAATTCCGGCTACGAGGGGGTGCGCGAAGTCGCCAAACGCCTGAATTTCACCCTTGGCTGGAGTGCCACCAGCGGCGCCGTGGACAACTTCGTCTACGAAGAAGCCAATGACACCTTCATCAACGACCCCGAGATGCGCAAACGGCTGATGGACCTCAACCCCCACAGCTTCCGCCGCATCGTCAGCACCCTGCTTGAGGTCAATGGACGTGGTTACTGGGAGACCAGTGACGAGAACATTCAGCAGCTGCAGGATCTCTACCAGGAGATCGAGGACCGCATCGAAGGAGTCAGCAATTAAGGAAGCGCAAGAGGGGCTTTACAGATCGAAACATTGCGTTACGATACGTAGAGAACAAGGATCGTTATGACCTCTTCGACCCCCAGCGATACCACCAGCATGCGCGGTGCTGTTGTGACCACCGAAGACGGTGGTCGCCTAAATGCTTTCGCCGCCGAGCCCCGCATGCAGGTGGTTGCAGCTGAGAACGGTTGGGGTTTCCACGAGCGTGCTGAGAAACTCAACGGCCGCATGGCCATGCTCGGTTTCATCGCCCTGCTTGCCACTGAGCTCGCCCTCGGTGGCGAAGCCTTCACCAAAGGACTGCTGGGAATCGGCTGATCGCCCCAGACCTCTCGCAATTAGCGACATCCCCGCGGCAGAATTTCTGTCGCGGGTTTTTTTATGAACGGATCTGCTGCAGGACAGTCGGCCGTGGTGCAGGGCGCCGGCCCCACCGGCAGCCTGGCGGCTCTGGCATTAGCGCGATCGGGCTGGCAGGTGAAGCTTCATGACCCACAGGATGCCGATGCGCTGCTGGGCAGGCGACGGGCCTATGCCCTGACCCATTCAAGCTGCGAGCTGCTGCAGCAACTGGGGCTGTGGCGCGCCGTTGCACCCCACTGCCAGCCGTTTGATCGGCTTGAACTTCTCGACCAGGGCAGCCGCTGCCGAACCGCCTTTACGGCCCCCGATGCCGTGGGTTGGATTGTTGAGCACAAGGGGCTGCAGCAGGAACTACTCGCGGCTTGCCGCCAGCACCCTGGGGTGCAGCTGCACCTGGGAGAGCCAGGACCCGAGGCAGCCAACGATGAACAGCTGACCGTGATTGCCGAGGGGGGGAACTCCCCCTCGCGCGACAACCTAGGCATTGGCTTCGGCGGCTTCCGCTACCGCCAGGGATGCCTGTCGGCCATCGTTCAGCTTGATCACCAGTGCAACCCGGCCACCGCCTGGGAGGTGTTCCGCCCGGAGGGCCCGCTGGCTGTGCTCCCCCTGGGAAAAGGCAAAACCCAAATCGTCTGGAGCGCGCCACGACAGCGCTGTGAGCAGCGCATTCAGCTGAGCGCTAGCGCCTTCCTCGAGCAGCTCAATGACGCCCTCCCCGAGGAGGTCACAACCACCGCACTCCTGGATCAGCCGGCATGGTTCCCCGTGGATTGGCGCCTTGCCACACGCCTTGGACGGGGCAGCACCCTGCTTTGCGGCGAAAGCGCCCACCGCTGCCATCCAGTCGGAGGCCAGGGACTCAACCTCTGCTGGCGCGATGTGGCAACCCTGGCCCGGCTGGCTGGCGATCGGCGCACCACCCCGAGATTGCTGGTGCGCCGCTACAGCCAGCGCCGTTGGTTGGATCTGCTGGGGGTGCTCATCGCGACCGATCTGCTGGTGCGTCTGTTTTCCAATCGCCATCGGCTGCTGCTGCCACTGCGGCGCTTTGGAATCAGCATGTTGAGCTGTTGCAGCCCGCTGCGACGCTGGAGCCTGAATTTGGCGACATACGGACCAAAAGGAATGCTCTTGACAACGGGGTGGCAGCAGCCAAATAATCAACCCTCTTAAGGAGCTTTTAACAGCCATCTGATCCAGCCATGGGCACACTCATGGCCGGAGGGATTGTCTTTTCTCCAACCTCCCCCCCCTGCGGCCATGGTGATCACCACCACGCCACAACCTGTTCCCCCCACAGCCCTGGTGGACTACCTGCGCCGAGACATCGGCCTGAGTGAGGACGCCCTTGCCCTGGGCGTTCGGCAAGCGATCCAGGAGCAGGCACCACTGGCGGTGACCCTCTGGCGCTTTGGTCTACTGAGCCTGGGGCAACTTGATCAGGTGCTGGATTGGCAAGAGCACCAAAGCTGACAAGTCGCGTTGGATCAGTACTGAATCAGCGCCTCCACAGGCACTCCTGAGGTGAGCTTGTCCCGTCCCGCCAACGCGCAGAGCTCGGCAACAAAGCCAAAGCCGCAAAGCACACCACCAGCCTGCTGGACAAGCTGAGCGCAGGCAGCGGCCGTGCCGCCAGTGGCCAACAGGTCATCGATCACGAGCACCCGCGACCCCCCAGCCAAGGAGCCCTGGACAATCTCGAGGCGGTCGCTGCCGTACTCCAGGTCGTACTCCACCGCATCGACTGGACCGGGCAATTTGCCGGGCTTACGCACCGGCACAAAGCCAAGTCCCATGGTCACCGCAAGGGTGTGGCCCACCAGAAAGCCTCGGGCCTCAATACCCACCACCAGCTCTGGCTTCAGTGGGGACAGCCGCTGCTGCAGTCCGCCCAACACCAGCTCCCAGGCCGCTGGATCACGCATCAGTGGCGTGAGGTCGCGGAAGAGGATGCCTGGCTTGGGGAAATCAGGCACATCACGCACCAGCGATCGCAATTGCGCATCGAGGCCGGCGGTCGAGGTGTCTGAACTCATGACAGAAAGGATGACGGCATCAGTGCCCGGCTGGCATCATCGCAGCATCGCCAACAGGCCTTGATCGCATCTGCCGCACCACCCGCCCCGATCCGGCTGCCGCGCCGGGGGATGGAGCGGCTCGACCTGTTGTTGCTGGCCATCGAGGCGCTTGATCTCCATGGCAGCGAAGCCATGGTCTGGAGCTGCCAGCAACTCCAGCTGCAGGAATCGTTTCCCGATCGAGTGGCGTTGTGGAAATCCCGCTGCCGCAACCCGCTGCGCCGGGCCAGCCGTCGCGGTGAGCTCAGCCTGGGAGAACGTCAGGGGTTGA